>BGOK01000009.1 GCA_003569205.1 Verrucomicrobiota bacterium
CGCAGGCGGATAACGAGGCGCTCGGGCGCTGGCCAAGCCGGACCAGGGTTCGGCAGGAGGACAAAATCGTCGGCGGCGATTGGCTTCCGCTCCGGACCCGACAAGACCTCCCAGCCCGCGGCATGGCGGGCAGAAAAGCGACCAGCGGGCGACCGCCCCGCTCGGAGCCGTTCGTATCGACCGGGGTAAACGTCCCCGCTCCAGCTTTCGGCGTGATCGTCCAGGTCCATTCCCCGTTCGTGCCCTCAACCAGAGGTCCTCTTCCAGCGGAGGGGGCCCGGCGCCATCTTCGCCGACCACTTGGGTCGCCGTAGAGAACGGTCACATTCTGGTCGAACTCAAGGCCGCGGATATTGGCCTTCAGACGGCCAGCCTTGGCCTCACCCAAGGTCCAGAGCAGGCATGGTGATTAGCGAGGCGGGCCTCGCTGACGTTTGAAACGACCAGGTTGCTCAACAAAGTAATCCAGCACCCCCACCCGGCGTAGCCGAACCAGGTCGGCGTCGACGTAACCGAGCATCTGCAAGGCCCCGCCGTATTCATCCAAGCCAAGGCCATGCAGTCCTCCTTCTTAGGGACGTTACCCGATGAGGCAGTTACCGACCGCGAGGTAGACCTTCGGATTAGGCGAGCGGACCTCATGGATCTTACCATCGAGCGAATTGCCACGAGCACGCCGTCGCCGGTGGGTGAAGATGCCGTTGCGGTAACGGTAGCCAGGCTGCCACTCCGTCTCGCTCGCATGGCCCGAAGTGATTAAAGCAATCGGTCTGGGATTCGTTCAGTCGCTGCACGCTGGACTCCGTAGAATCCGCGCCCCCTGCCCTTTAACCGCTAAAGGAGTCCCGTCCTTCACCCAAACCTCGCCGGCTTGAATTCGGAGAACCAGTAACCACTCTGGAGACGCATCCGAAGCGAAGGCGGTCGAGCGCCGACTTTACGAATCGTCAAGGGCTCCGCCGGAGCAGCCAGCTTGAGCGCCAGTTCAGCGGTGCGGCCGGTGATGATGCCCCACTGGAAATCTTCATAGGGGTCAGAATCGTTGTCCCGGGCGAGTTGGTGAATGGCGTAGGCTGACTTTGTGCCCAGTTCCACCGGACGCGCCACCCAACAGACCCAGCGCGGTTGGGCCTGACGGAGCGCGGTCTGGCACTCCAGCACGTCGGCCTGATAAGTCAGGACCTGAGCCTGATACTTAGTTTGGAGTCGGTCCACGACCTTGGCCCAGCCTGCGTCCCGCCTGTGTCTCCTTCGAAACCAGGACGACGGTAGTCAGCCGCAGCGAGCGGCAGGCCAACTACGCATAGTAAGAGGGCAAGAAAGCGGGGCATGCCCTAAGACATACCACCCCTCCCGCCCCTGCCAAGGGCTTAGATACTGCTTAAGGCTTCTCGAAGACCATCAGATGGCTGCCACGGTAAGTCGGGACGGTTCTCGAGGAAGGCGGAAGCCGGCGGCTTCGAGTTCTTTCCGAGCCTGGGCCTCGGACATCTTGTGAAGCTGCTTGATGGGTACCTTGGGATCTTCGGCGCGGAATTTCCACTAAGTAGATACGACCACCCTTTTTGAGGGCGGCCTTAATTGAAATCAGCATCTCCGCAGGGTGGTCAAATTCGTGGTAGGCATCGACCATGAGAACCGCATCGAGCGAGGCATCGGGCAACTTGAGTTCGGTGACCGAACCCAAATGCGGCTGAACGTTCTTCACGCCACGTGCCCGCATTTCCTCGTTCATATATGCCAGCATCTCGGGCTGGATATCGATGGCCACGACCCGGCCTTGCGGTACCAACGGTGCTAAACGGAAAGTATAGTAACCCGACCCTGCACCGATATCGGCGACGACTGCATCCGGGGCGAGTTTAAGGGCCGCGATGGCTTTGGACGGCGCCTCTTCTTTCTCGCGCTCCGTTCGCTCGAGCCAGCCAATGCCTGGGTGACCCATCACGTGAGAAATCTCGCGGCCGTGGTAGGTCTTGCCGATGCCATCGCTCGAAGCCTTACAGGTGCCATACTGTGGCACCGCGGAAACGGGTCCAGTAGGCGTGGCGGCCGAAGCAGCAGCAGCGGAAGCCTGACTCGGGGCGGGCCTCGTCCAGAAGAACAAGCCGACCGCAAAGCCTAGCAGCACCATTGAACTCAGGACGGGGTGACGTTTCATCACTAAGGTCTAAACACCCTCCTTAGCCAGTGCAAGACGCCGACCAACAAAAAAGGCCGGACCCACGGGTCCGGCCTTTCTCAAGCAACGGCGAGATTATTTAGTGACTGGAGCGTCCTTGGCCGGAGCCGGAGCATCCTTGGCGACAGGATTGCACTTCTCGCAGACCTTAGAGTCCTTGGCGGCCTTGACGCAGCAAGGGTGGGCGCAGGGCTTGCCACCCTTTTCAGCCTTATCGCAGCAACCACCCGACTTGAACTTGGACTTATCCACGGCCGGTGCAGCCGGCGTAGTGGCGGCGATAGCCAGCGAGGAGCAAACGGCCACAAGGGCGAGGAGACGGAGGAAGTTCTTCATGGTGACTTATTTAATGGAGCCATTTTTGGTCACATCAAGCAGATTTGGCTTACCTGGCACTAAACAAACGATGACCGCCCCCACCCCGACCAAGGCCGGCACGGAGAGCTTCTGCTTATAGAAGAGCCAAGCTGCCCCGGCTGAAACCAGAAGGAACAGGGGTTGAGCAACTTGCGTCAAACACAGCTCATAGCCTAAGAAAAGAATAGCCCCCGCGGCGACGGCTGAGACCATGCCGAGCGCATCATGAAAGCGGCGATCACCCACCCCCTCCTCCGCCAAAGGCGCGCAGGCCAAAAGAATTAAAGTCGAAGGCACAAATGTAAAAACCGCCGCGGTCACGAGACCCAGTAGACCGAGCCCAATCCCAGTATGATCGGCAAAGAGCTGGCCGTTGAACCCCGCCAAGAAGCCGATAAAACTCCCGGCCAGCAGCAAGGGCCCCGGGGTGGCCTCACCCACGACCAGGGCATCCCCGAAGCGGACCTCACCGAGCCAGCCCAACGCGTTCGCCCGCACGCGCCAAATACCCAGGGCCGCGTAAGCACCCCCAAAAGACGTCAGCACCGCGAAGAGGGAGACCTCGACGAGCTGCACGTATCCATGGCTATGCTTAAGCCATAACCATAAGGCCAAATAGACGAGCAGCACGGGCAAGAGGTAACGCCCCAAGCACTTCACCGCCGAACGCAGGGTATCACTCACGGGCGGTAAGGCATCTTCATCGTCTGGGCGTATATACCACCCATGCAGACCAGCCGACAGGGCGATGAAAACGAAAGGCGCCCCAAAGAATAACCCGCCAAACGACAAGCCCGCCGCTATCCGCCGAGGGAAGGCCTCGCAGGTCCGGATGAGCATCTTGACCCCGACCACTAAAATGACCCCCGCCACCGCCGCGCGGGCACCCGCAAACACGCCCGGCAAGAGTTCCCAACTGCTACCCACTGCATAAAGCCAAGCCAAGACACCGCAGGCGATTAACCCAGGCAACACAAAGCCCAGCGTCGCCAAGGCGGCTCCGCGCCAGCCATGCGTGCGCCAGGCAATCCAGGCCACGAGTTGCTGTGCCTCTGGGCCCGGCAAGAACAGGCAGAGACCTAGCGCCCGCGTGAAGGCCGCCGAAGTCAGCCAACCACGTTTCTCGACACACTCCTGCTCCAGTAGGGCGATCTGCGCGGCGGGTCCACCCCAGGACAGCAAGCCCATGCGCAACCAGAAGAGATATGGGAACGAGGCCATGGCGATAGACCGAACAAAACGTGCTCAGGCCGAACTGCACCAATAAAAAGCCGGACCAAGGTCCGGCTTTCAAGGCAGTCGTTCGCTTAGACTAATTACTTTTTGCAAGCAAGCGAAGCCGACTTGATCGGGGCTGGCTTCGGAGCGCGCTTCTTCTCGCTCTTCTTTAGTGCGGAGACTCAGACTTCTGGCAGGACCCAGAAGTAGGCTTCATCGGCGTGACCACCGGGGTAGTTGGGGTGGTCGTACTAACACCAGTGACGACAGCGGCGGAGAGAACTAACGAAGTGTAAGTGATGAGTGCCCCCGTAATTTTTATCTTTATATAAGTCTAAACGCCGGAGGCAAACCGTAAATGAGTGACAATTAGCACGAATCCCCAGCGGGGACTTGCGGAAGCCACCCCCTGCTCATATTAATTATACCTCCTTGCCGCGCCCTTCGTCCCAGCCCCTCCCCCGGCCCGTCGCAAAGCGAGCCGGCTTCAGCCTCCTGCTCTCGCTGGTGGTCTTAAGTGTCATGATCTTGTCCGTGATCATGGTGGCGGCCTTCCTTTCGGTCGAAACCCGCTTGGCTGGCCATGCCAACCTCTCGCTCCGCGCACGGCTGAATGGCGTAGTGGCCCTGCGCTTAGCCTTAGCTCACACCCAACAGGAAGCCGGACCTGATCGCCGCGTCACAGCGCGGGCCGACTTAGCCCAACCCGATGTCGCCGTCAGCGACTTACTCAACCCGATGTGGACGGGCGTCTGGAATACCCAGCGACCGAATCAACCTCCCCACTGGCTCATTAGCGGACGAGACGACCTCAGCGCCGGTGCGCAGATGGTCTCGCTGTCAGGAGAATCCGACTACCCTGCTCCGTTTTGGCTACCTTGGCAAAAAGACTACACCCCGACGCCGAGTAACCTCATACCGCTCGTCGGTACCGGCAGCGCCAGTATCGCCGAGGGTAACAAACCGAGCGGGTTGGTAACCTTACCGCGACTTCCCCTACCCGACGATGATGCCTTCGGTAAATACGCCTACTGGGTCGGTGACGAAGGCATCAAGGCGCGCTTCAACCTCTTTGACGTACGCACCACTGGTACGGCTAACTCCCCCGGAAACCTCCAAGCCCTCCGCAACCCAGTCACCCCTGGTCTCGGACTCCTCGCGGGCTTCGAGAACTACACCCCCAACGACGGCCTCGCCCGCAGCCTGACCATCGATGACATCCCCAACCTCACTGGCTTCAGCGAAGGCACCGGGGCGACGCGCAACTCCAGCCGCCTCTTCCACGACCTCACCGCCAGTTCTGCGGGTGTCCTGGCCGACTCCTATCATGGAGGTCTAAAGCGAGACCTCTCCTTGGCCTTCGAACTGAGCGATGCCGACTTCAATCAAACCGAGTTCGGCGCTGGTAAAGTCGGCGCCGCTGCGACGGGTACGGCGAACGGCGTAGAGGTTATTTCCATGCGGGTGCCGCTGGACGGCAACTCCCTGCTTTCCACGCCCGTCTTCAATCGCTCCACCCTAGAAGGCGAAGTCCGTGGGCCGACTTGGTGGGCTTTACGCGACTACCACCGACTCTACAAGCAGATCGGGTGGGACACGAGTGGCGTGCCGACGCTCAAAGCTCGCACCTTCTACCCCAACGCCAGCCGCATGATGCCACCGACGGCGAATGCCGATCCGAATAACGTCCGGCAGACTACCTATAGTTACTCGCTGACTTATAATGGCGACCACGCAAACCTGAATCCTCAGGCGATGGACTTCGGTAATTTCTGGAACCTCGGCACGAATCCCGTCCCCCGCCCGTTGAATGTCGCCGCCACCCCCTACATTCACCGCGTGATGATGGTCTTCAGCATCAACATCGATTACCCCCGTAACGGCGGAGCAGCGATCTACTTCAACCTCACCCCCATCGTCGTCGTCCACAACCCCTATAACGTTGCCATGACGTTCGCGGCCCGCAACGGGGCGGCCGGCACTTACGCCCTCGCGGTCTCATTCACAAACTGGGATCAGTGGATTTTTCGGTTCAAGCGCTACGCCGCCTACGGCACTGGCCCCACCTCAACCTACGAAATCCCGCTCGGTTCCTTTTTCATGCAGCAGGATGACCAGCTGGCGAACGCCAATGACATGTTCCGTCTGTATCTCCCCGACTTCACCTTAAAGCCGGGTGAGTTCCGAGTGCTCTCTTGCAGCTCAGCCAACATGCAGGACTGGAAACGTGTCGTTGAGCTCGCCAACACCTTTAACGTGACCGGCGGCTTCAACGATACCCTCAACGACTGGGGCTTTGGTGAGTCGTCCCGCTGGTACTACGACGACGCCTTCGGCTTTGAAGTCCTCCCGGCGGGTGACTTCCGCATCCGTCAAGGCCTCGCCTGCTGGCCCGGGGATATCATCAACAAGACCGCCTCGACCGCCAACTTCTACAACCGCTCGAGCGAACACACTGAGCTCTTTTACCGCGACCTTAACCCCACTCGGGTCGGCGCCGCAGGCGAGAAGTTCTTCCCCAACTACACTTGGATCGCCCCCAAGTACAATGGCCGCGGCGCCCCCTTACCGCCTTCGGTCATCACGGTGATGGACCTCTCCGTGAAGACCGCCGACTGGAGCGGCTCACCCTACCCAGTATTCACCCACTCTAACCCGATGGCCGCGTCCTGCCGTGCGGACGGCGCGGGCCGCACCGACCTCGGGGAAGGCAACGGCTTCGTCGGTGCGTCACCCAGCTACCGCATGCGCCTCTTCCGGCCGTCCACTTGGTCTGAAATCCTGCAGACCACCAGTGGCCTGGGGTACGGCGGCTACTCCAACACCAGTTCGGGCACAACGGTTGCGGTCCAGACGGAGATTCCCTTGGCGTCACCGACCGGCCTCGCCCAGTACGTGCACGCCAACCTCAGCATGCGCGACCAGCAACCGCTTCTAGGTATCGGCAGTAGCTTCGCGCATACGCAGGTCAACAGTCAGCGCACCACACAGTTGAACAGCCCCAACTGGACCGATTACGATAACGCCTACCTACTCAACCATGCGGTCTGGGATCAGTATTTCCTCTCGGGTGCGGCGCCAGAGATGACCAAAGCCTCCGCACCGGCGGATCCCACGCCCGCCGACCCCACGGCTAACCCGAACGCCAATGCCAACGCCAGCGGCAACGGGAATCCCAACTCGACGCCGGCTGAAACCCGCTCTTTGACAACAGTCTTGGATGACTTCGTGAAAGGGGTCAAACCGCTGAATAACCCGCGCATGCGACTACTCGGTGAATTCCATGGCGGCGAGGACCTCCGCTCGGCCATGGGAGACTATCGCCGTTCGGCCTCCGTGCTCCTGCATGACGGTACCTTCAATGTGAACAGCACGTCGGTCGAAGCCTGGACCGCCGTCCTCGGCTCGGCCAAGGCCATCGCCACGACGAAGTATGCCGCCAACCTGCCCAACACCACGAGCACACCCATTCAGCCGCAGAATACGCGTTACCCACGGGCCACCCCGCAAGGCACTTCCGCTGTCTCGGCTGGCACGATGACTAACGCCTCGAACTGGTCGGGCTTCGTGAACCTCTCCGACGACCAAGTGCGCAACCTCGCCAAAGCCATCGTCGAAGAGAACAAGGCTCGCTTTAAGGTGCTCGCCCGCACCGAACGCGACCAGAACTACCCGCCGGCGGCCCGCATCTTCCGCGGCCAGCTGACCGCCTCCACGCCTTACCTTGGTCTCACGGAATTCGTTAATCGCTTCCTCCACCCGAACCCACAGGTCGCCCGTTGCGGCGCGTTACAGTCCGCCATCTTCCGTGCCGATAAATATTATGCGACAAAGGAAGATAACTCTGACCGCTTCTCGGACCGACTCTCCAACAAGGGCGCGATTGGTAAAGTAGACGTCGCCTCCCTCTCGACAACGACGGCTGGCCCGTTTGCCAATCCGGAAAACATCGAACTCCCCGACCCCGTCGGCCAGAACGTCACCCATGCCGCCTTGGGGGCGCCAGGCAACCTCCTGCAGTCCGACCTCTTGGAAGTCATCGGCAGTTCTCTATCCACGCGGTCCGACACCTTTACCATCCGAGCCTACGGCGAAGCCTGGAACACCTCCGGCGATAGTGCTAAATGCTGGATTGAAGCCGTGATCCAACGCATCCCGGAATTCATGGACTCGACCAATGCGGCGGAGACCGCGGCGGCCGGACCGAAGAATCCCGCGACCCTCGTTCCTGGCAGCACCACGACCAGCGACGTGACGACCAGCAACCAGTTAACGCTTATCAATAATGTGCTCGGACGGCGCTTCCGTATCGTCTCCTTCCGTACCCTCAAACCGAATGAAATCTAACATCGGACTACTGCTAGCGCTCGCCTTGGCTGCTCCCGGTTTCGCCGCGGAGAAACCGCCCGTTGAAGTGACCGTGAAACTGCGCGCCCTATCCTTGGATGGACCCATTCTGGGACACGGCTACCGCAAGGATGGCAAAGTCTCGCCTTTAGTCATTGCGCCTGACTTCTTCACGCAAGAGTTCACCTACCAAGGTAATCCACACTTTGAGCTTCTACCACTAACGGCCACGATTAATCCCGAGGATATCGCCAAACTACTCGCTCGCCACCCAACCGGCAAGCCCAGCGACCTCAGTATTAAGTCACCGTTCGCTCCTCACACGATTGCGAAGCCAGACGGCCCCAAGAAAAGCCTTCTCGAGGTCGGACCCGACCCGCGCAAATCGTCCGACCCGCGCAAGTCTACTGACCCACGGGCTTCTGCCGACCCCACCAAGACGCTCGACCCCATCCGTTCGGGGGACCCACTCAAGTCTGCTGACCCGACCAAGTCCGCCGATCCCGTCAGGTCTGCCGACCCGATTCGTTCGGGCGACTCTCTCAAGTCAAACACCCCGGAAAAAACCACGGGCGCCCAAAAGACCCTCTCTCCGGAAGAAAAACGAGCAAAACGCTTGGCGGCTTTCGTGCCCGTGTCGGTCGAACCACCCAAGAAGCCCGATAAGGACAAAGAGAATGTACCCATTGCTTGGATTGACCTACCAACCACCCCAGGCCCTCATCACCTGATCCTCTTGGTTAACCCAGGCGACCCCAAGGGTGGCATCCTAGCCATCGACGATGCCCCGGGGACGTTTCAATACGGGACGATTCGGTTTTATAACCTCTGCCCCCACCCCGTGGAAATCCAGATTCCTGGCAGCCGGACCAAGATAGGCCCTAAAGGCAGCACGGTCGTCCGCCCGAACGCGCCCGACGGGACCTACTTCGAGGGCGCCATCCAATCGCGCTCAGCCATCGATGACCAAGAATCCCTGAGTTATAGTTTCCGCTATTTCCAGCAAAACGACCTCCGGACGCTCTATTTCATCATGCCCTCAGCCGAAAGCGAAGGCCAGGTCATCATCAAAGGCGTGGAAGACCGTTACCGCCTGCCCGAGCCGGCCGGTAGGTAGGTTAAATCTAGGCTACATTCTAGGGGGAGTTATTCACACCCCCGCCCCCCTCAAAAGTCCGCTTAAAATCTTGGAATTGGGGTCGAAAGGACTGACAATTTAGGCAGTTCCCCAACTAGGCTAATGAGCATAGCACCCCACCCTGTGTCGCGACGCGGCTTTAGCCTCGTTCTCTCCCTCACCATCATGGCGATGATGGTCATGATCGTCATTGTTCTTGCAGCATTCTTGAGCGTTGAGTCGAAGTTAGCCAAGGCCGCCCAATACCGAACGCAGAGCAAGCTCCATGCGCTGGTCTCACTCCGCCTCGCCCTTGCGCACCTGCAGCAGGAGGCCGGGCCGGACCGCCGCATGACCGCCCAAGCGAACCTCGGAGCAGACAGCAATCAGCCAGGTTGGAATTGGCAAACCATCCGGAACCCCCTGTGGACGGGTGTCTGGCGCAGCGATCGCCCGACCCAACCCCCGGCTTGGATCGTCAGTGGTCGCCATGACCGCCCCGCGAACTCGCAAAGCATTAACCTCTTCGGTAAAAATGATTACGAGGCTGACCACTGGGTGCCCTTCCAGTCCGACTATTATCCGACGGTCGGCCCCATGATGATCACGCTCGTGGGGAATGCCACGGCCATGCCCGCCGAGCTCATGAATTGGCCGACCACTCCGGGCCGTCCAGATGGTCGCATTAACCTGCCCAAGGTTCAATTGCCCGACGCCAACGTGGCCGGTTCTTATTGCTATTGGGTCGGTGATGAAGGCGTGAAGGCCAAGTTAAACCTCACGGACACACGCATCACCCCGCCCGCCACGACGACGGTCAGCACTGACCAGCAGAGCTATAACACTATCATGGCGCTACGCGGCACCGCCCGGACCGGCATCGAAATCCTGAAAGGCTTCGAGAACATCCCCCTCGGCGGTATCGATAGCCGTGCCACCAAGCTCGACGACCTTGATCTCCTCGATGCCACGGTCTTCACCGAAACCACCCCACCGACCATCGCCCGCAAGGCCTGGCCCAGCCTGACGATGGTCTCCCGCGGGCTAAACACCGACTCCCAGTGGGGCGGCCTAAAGGTCGACCTCTCGTCCGCCTTCGAAAAAGATGATGTTGCCTGGAAGGCGAGCGAGTTCAGCGAAGGCCCCGCCCCGCGTGATTCTGGTGGTAACCCGCTCAGCGGCGTGACCTACACCTTCAACCCCAACGGCAGTGCTAACCGCACCGCTTACAGCGATAGTAAGGTGGACGTGAAGTATGATGGTGCCTCGCACAATATCGGCACGCTCTACACTTACGTCTACGGCGGCCGCACCATCCGCGGCCCGACCTGGGACGCGCTCCGCAACTACCATCGCCTCTACAAGGAAGTCACTTGGAACGATTCGACCAATCCGATCACGAATTCACCGACCCTCCGGGCCCGCACGCACTTCCCGAACACCGTCAGCCTCAAGCCTCATTACGGCGGCACGGCGCACTACGGACACATGTATAACCGGATGGACACGGGCGAGGACGTCTACACGTCCACCAACCCTCGCCCCCAGCCGACCAAGGTTGGCGCCACGCCCTACGTGGCCCGTGAATTACTCGTCTGGGGTCTGCAAAATAATAGCGGTGTCCTGCGCCTGACACTCTCGCCGATTACGGTCCTCCACAACCCTTACAACGTCGCGATGCGCCTCAAGCGTGAGAACACGACGGATACGGCGGCCATGCGCCTCTCCTACCGCGCTTGGTCAGCTTGGTGGATGGACTTCGCACGCAACGGTAGCGGCGGAACCAACACTTGGTCCTGGGACATGCTCACGCTCGCGCAGTCGACAGACTCTTCGCCCAACTGGGCGGAAAGCTTCCGTACTTATATTCCGGAAATCACCCTGCAGCCAGGTGAGTTCCGCGTCTTCACATTACCCGCCGGCGCGATTCCGTTTAACCGCCTCGCGACCACGGTAAATCGTTACGATTTCACCGGCTGCTTCTACACCAACTGTCTCGACGCTTCTAAGTCTCCACTAACGCTCAACGGCTCGGATACCTTCACCGTCAGCGTTCGCAGCACCGGCCCCTTCTACATCCGCCACCTCCTCACCTGCTGGCCCGGCGACAGCATCATGGAGACTAATAATTCCGGCGACGGCACTCTGTATAATGTCTGCAGCGAAGTCACCGAACTGCTGTCAAACTCCATGGGCCAGGACCCTAATGGCGCTTACCGCAGCGGCGTCGCCCCACCCAAGGTGATCCCGCCCGGCGCGGCCCTCCCTGGCCCTGGCCAACCCCCGCAAGTGCTCGCCGTTTTCGACTACGGTGTGCGCTGGGGTGGTGATCCGGTTGGTTTCCCGATTTTCGTCCACTCAAACCCCACGGCGGCCATGACTCGACCGGAAGCCACCGGCATCGGACCCGGCTCCATGCCAGCGGGCTACGCCACGACCTCCAATAGTTTCAAACTCGTCGTCCGTGGGGCCAATAATTGGGCCGAGGTCTTCGAACCCGGCCAAGACCCTGCCCTCGCCTTTGGCGGCTCTTCCGTCCGTTCCTCGGGCGTTAACGCCGCCGTCTTCACCGAAATCCCCCTCGGGCCACCCGTCTCGCTCGCTCAGTACACGCACGCCAACATGCACATCCGTGACCAGGACCCCCTGTTCATGATTGGTAATAGTTTCGCCCCCCTCTACTCGCCCCTGAATAACATCTCAAACTACCGTTCTGCCGAAAACTGGTCGGACATGGACCGCGTCTGGCTCTCCAACGCTGCCATTTATGACCGCTTCTTCTTATCGGGCGCCGCCCCTGACCTCTTCCGCGGCGTCCAACAACGGACGCTAATCAAGGTACTCGACGATTTCGTTGCCGGGACGGGCTCCCTCGCTAACCCGCGCACCAAGCTCTTCAGTTTCCGCGATGCCGCGACCACCCGCGCGATGGTCGCAGACCACCGCCGAATCGCGGGCGCCACCTGCACCGATGGTGCGTTCAACGTCAACAGTACCTCGATTGAGGCATGGACGACTATCCTCGCGAGCTCCAAGAAGATTGCCATGGGCAAGCTGGCCGCTGACCAGCCGGCCAAGACCCAAAACGCTCGCTACCCGCGCGCCGCCCGCGGGGCCGACGTCACCGACTACAACTACAAGAAGCCGTTCAGTGATAAATCAGCGTGGTCGGGCTTGGCCACGCTCGACGATGACCAGATCCGCCTGTTGGCGAAATCCATCGTGGACGAGACCCGTAAGCGCCTAACAAATAACCACCGCAACCAAGTGAACATGCAGCCGGGGCTCGACGTGCACGCCCCAGTCGTCTTCCGTGGCCAGACCGTCCCAGTCCCCTACATTGGGATGGCGCAATTTGTGAACCGCTGGCTCTGCGGCGCCGAGCCGCCACTTTCTTTTGCTGGTTGCCTGCAGAATGCGATCGTCCGCGCCGACGTCGACGGTGCCAACCTATCCAACCGCGCCGCAGTCCCTGCCCCGGTCTCAAGCGTCGGCGCACAAGCCCCCAGGGCAACCCCAGGCATGGTGCCCTGGATCGACCCTGCTTATGACGGAAATATCGTCCTTGAAGACCCGCGCACCCGTGGAACCAACCGCGCGCACATGCATCAGGCTAGCCCAGCCTCGCTGATGCAGTCTGACATCCTCTCGGTCATCGGCTCGGCCCTGACGACTCGCTCGGACACCTTCACCATCCGAGCCTACGGCGATGTCAGTGAACGCCCTGGCTCTAACGTCAGCCTGGGTAGCTGCTGGGTCGAAGCGGTCGTCCAGCGTACCCCCGAGTTCTGCGACGCCAGCCAACCGCCCGAAACTGAAGTCTGTAGCCCGACCGATGGTGGCCTGCACAATCCCTTCCTGAAGAACACGAATAAGATTCTGGGCCGCCGCTTCCAGATTGTGTCCGTCCGCGTCCTCTCGCCTAAAGAACTGTAATGCGTTTCCTCCTCGCTTCCCTCACCGTCGCCACGGCCAGCCTCTTCGCCCAGGCGAACGACCCAGCGACCAAGAAGGTCGACGTCAAGTTTCGCGCCCTTTCGTTTGACGCCCCCATCATTGGTTCGGGCTTCCTCGATGGACGCGATGCCAAGCGGCTCGACATCAGTAATGACTTTCTTTCTGGCGAACAGACCTACCGTGGCCTGGCGACCATCGCCTTCGTTATGGTCGATGACCTCGCCAAGCAGGCTCCCGAAGTCCCCCTCGAAATCGTAGCGGCCAACGGTCGCCGTTCCGCCGCCCAAGAGCGGGCTCGCAAGGCCAGTGAAGAATACACGCGGCTGAGTGCCGTGATCGCCAAAGTCGCAAATACCAGCCGCGAAGGCCAAGCCGGTAAAATCTCGGCATCCGAATTAGCCGAGGCAGAAGCCGCCCAAGCGAAGTTGAGCGAACTTTCCCGAATTATGGCGGAAGCGAGTAAGGATGCGGATGACGCCCAAACGGAGGTAAACAACCGCCAACGCGACCACCAGCAGGCTCTGACGGAAGCCAAGTCCGCTAAGGCCGCAAAGGGCAAGGCCCCTACTAAGGCCCCCGCCGCCGACAAAGGCAAAGATCCCAAAGGGCCGTTCGTGCCGCCAGTACCGTTCGCTTCCTACACCTTCCCCGCGGACGGGAAATATATCCTCCTCTTCGCCGGTGCCGACAAGGACAAGCGTATCATGGCCATCGAAGATAAGGAAGGCACTTTCCCCTTCGGCTCCTACCTATACATCAACCTGACGGGCAAGCCGGTCGAGGTCCGCTACAATGGTAAGTCCACGCCGATCGCACCAAATGGCCGGGCTGTCATCAGTGCACCGGTGGCCAATGACACCTACGCGCAAGGCGAGATCCTGACGCCAGGCGAAGACGGCTTCCAAATCGGCTACATCGCCCGCACTTACCAGCAGGCCGATGTACGCACCCTCTTCTTCCTCCTGCCGAGCGATGCCGGTGGCCACTCGATCAACATCAAGGGCATCGAAGAACGTAAGCAGCCCGACCCAGTCCTCGACCCTAATGCGGGCGCGGCCAAGGGCGGCAAAGCGGCGTCCAAGTAAAGCTTACGCGCTGTAGCGCCAGTCGAGGATTTCGGCCTGCGGGAGCTTCCGCCCCTGCCAGCGATTCCACTGGAGCTTAACGACGAGATCAACCGAGCGGCCCAACTCGGGCATGCGGTTGGCCATGCGCCAAGCGACGAAGTTTAGGCGACGGCCAGCAATCGGCGAACTCTGGTAGCGAAAGTTCCCCTCGCCAAAAGCCGTCGGGGTGCGTTCAAAGACAAAAGACTTCACGCCAAAGAGAGGCTCCGGGTTCCCTTCGCCGTAGGGCTGGGAGTAACTCTAAGTCATCCAGCAAACGGTCAGTGACTTCCGTCGCTTTGATCCAATGGACAATATCCAGGTCACGGCCATCGACCACGACGGCACCCGCGACCTTCTGCGCGGCAATGGCCGTCGCGAAACGGGCCCGGAAGGCCTCCACATCGGCTACGGCTAAAGAGACGCCTACGGCCATCGGGTGGCCGCCAAAGGTCTTGAGGAGGTCCGCACAGGCGGTCAAAGCATCGACGAGGTTCGTACCCGGGACGCTGCGGCCGGAGCCCTTAGCGACGGCGCCTTCTTTACCGAGGACAATCACGGGGCGGTCTAAGGCTCGGCAAATCTTGCCAGC
Source organism: Verrucomicrobiota bacterium (assembly GCA_003569205.1). GTDB lineage: Bacteria > Verrucomicrobiota > Verrucomicrobiia > Opitutales > UBA953 > UBA953. The sequence goes on from BGOK01000009.1 coordinate 14,877, forward strand.
GGCGATACCCACGACGCCTGGGTGCCAATCCCCGTGGACGACATAACCGGGCAGGTCACCCATGGCTTCGGCTTGGGCCGTCGCCTCTTCGGTCACGCGCTTATCGATTCTTGACGCTCCCGATTGATGGCGTCGAGTTGCGCGGCGTCCCGTTCACAATCCGCGGGTGACGAGGATAGCAGGAGCTTCAAAGGCAAGGAAGCATCGGCCAAGCGACCGCTGGCATTGATGCGCGGGCCGATGCGATAAGAGACATCGACAGAGGTCAGGACTCCGCCTGGTTCCATGCCACTGACGGCGATGAGCGCGCGGACGCCCGGTCGGCGGGCTTCCCCGAGAGCGCGCAACCCATGCGCAGCGAGGATACGGTTTTCGGCGACCAACGGCACGAGATCAGCAATCGTGCCGAGTGCCGCTAGATCGAGGTAATCCTTCACCTGAATCTGCGTGCCACGTTCGTCCCCCGCGAGACGTAGCACCTTAAGAAGGCCATGCACGAGTTTAAAGACGAGGCCAGCGGTGCAGAGGGACTGCCAGGCCGCTTCAGGGGCGTCATTCACGCGCGGGTTAACTAAGATGCAACCAACCCGGGCCTCCTTGGCCGTATGGTGGTCGACCACGATGACATCGACGCCTTCGGCCTTCAGGCGATCGATTTCGGGCTTTGAGTTCGTGCCACAGTCCAGGGCAATGAACAACGAAGGCTTAGCTTCGGCTAGGACGCGGTCCAGCGCGGCCATCGAAAGGCCGTAGCCTTCTTCTAAACGACGCGGCACGAAATGGGCGGGGTCCGCACCGAGACGGCGCAACATGTGCACCAGCATGGCGGTACTGGAAACCCCATCGACGTCGTAGTCGCCTAAAATGGCGATACGCTCGCCTTGGTTAACGGCACGGACGATGCGTTCGGCGGCCTCTCGGAGCCCACCCACCGCGAAAGGATCGGAGACATGTGCCAGCTGCGGACGCAGGTGACGCTCCGCCTCCGCCTCGTCGGGGAAGGCACGGGCGAGAGCAAAGGCGACAGGGTCGCTGACTCCAAGCGAGACCGCGATACGCCGGGCAAGCCCAGCATCCGCGGCCCGGTATAACCAGGCGGCCATAAACGTAGGTTACGACCTGACCTCAGGCGTCAGAACCGGCCTCCCACGAGTAGCTTTTGGGTAGTTCAGCGTCGTCGACGCCTTTGCGTTCACCCTTGTGCCACCAGTAGAAAATCGGACTGGCAATGAAGATGGAGGAGAAAGTACCGGTGAGGACACCGTAGATGAAGATTTCGCCGTAGAGACGGACATCGCCTGCACCGAAGACGAAGAGCGCCACGGCACAGAGGAAGACGGTCGCCGACGTGAGGATCGTACGGGACAGCGTCCGGTTAATCGCCATGTGGATGATATCGCGCAGCGAACGGCTGGGGTTACTGTCCAGTTCCTCGCGAATACGGTCAAAGACGACGATGGTATCGTTGATCGAATAACCGATGATCAAGAGAATTGCAGCGATGAGCGTCGCATTGAACTGGCCGCCAAACAACACGAACAGTGCTACCGTCATTAAGACGTCGTGCAAGGTCGCCACCATAGCGGCGACGCCGAAGCCAGACTCGAAACGCAAGGTGACATAGATGCCGATGCCTAACAAGGCGAGGAGCACGGACCAAATCGCATTCATGCGAAGTTCACTGCTAACGGAACCGCCGACGGCCTCGCGCGAAAGCATCAACTGGTCGACTGGACGCGCGGCGTCCTTCAAGCACTCGGGGTACTGGGACTTAAGGGTAGACACAATCGAGGTAACGTTCGCGAAGTCACCCTTCGTCCGATCCTTCGTCAGCTCGGTTTCGATGCGTAAGGTCGGTTCGCCTCCGCCGACTGGAATCTGCACCGATACCGTCGTATCGGGTAGGCCTAAGCCCTCTGCTAGGCGAACCACGCGACCCGTGTCGACCTTAGCGCCAGGAGCGACGGCCACCAAGGCCGACTCGCCGCCCTTGAAGTCCTTACCGAAGGCATCCTTGCCTTTCTGGAAAAGGAGGCCGAAGCCGAAAACGATGACAACCCATGCCCCAATAAAGGCTATGCGGGAGTACTTAAGGAAAGGGATGTCAATCGTGGGACGGAAGACCGGCAAACCAAAGACCCGGCTCATCACACCGCGCGACAGCGCGAGCTCCTGCAGACCGCGGCAAGTGATCAAGGAGGTGAATACGGTCGTGAAGATACCGATGGTCAAAGTGACACCGAAACCGCGGATAGGGCCTGAGCCCATGAAAACGAGAATCAACGCCGTCAAGAGCGTCGTCAGGTTAGCATCGATAATCGTCCAGGTGGCGCGGGCATAACCCTCGCGCAGCGCCACGGCCCGATCCTTCCCAAGGGCGGCTTCTTCGCGGACGCGCTCGAAGATCAGGATATTGGCGTCAACCGCCATCCCGAGCGTCAGCACGAGAGCGGCTACACCAGGCAAGGTAATCGTTGCGCCCAGGAAAGCCATGGCACCCAGAATCATCATCAGGTTGAGGACCATCCCGAGAATGGCGATAAAGCCACCCCAGACATAGAAGCCGACCATGAAGAGAATGACGAGGCCGATGGCGACCAACGAGGCGACGACTGATTTCGACTGGGCGTCCTGGGCAAGCGAAGGACCGACCGAGGTCACGTCCTGCGTGATGAGGGGGAACTCGAGCGGGTTATTGAGGACGGAAGCCAGTTCGAGGGCCTCTTCACGCGAGAAGGAACCGGTGATTTGGGCGCTAGTGCTGCGGATCGCTTCCTTAACGGTCGGAGCGGACTGGAGCTGACCGTCGAGAACGATGGCCAGCTGGCCGACCCCACGGTTGTTGGCTTCTGAAATCTTCGCGGTGAGGTCACCGAACTTCTTCGACCCCTCGTCGGTGAAGTTCATGCTGACATAGAACGATAGACCGTCGTCGGAGCGGGCCGAGGAAGACTTGATGATCTTACCGGTGGCGTCGGCCTTCTTGCGGACGTAGTAACGCTGCGTGGTGACTTCGCCGGTGCGGCGGTCAACATTGCGCTCGGTCAGCACCTCATAGGTGGCAATGGCGCCGTTCTCATCCTGCAGCGCCTTGGTCGAACGCTCGCGGTCGGTAGCCGCTGGGCGCTCGCCGCGGTAGACCTGACGGAATTCCAATTTGGCCGGCTTTTTGAGCGCGTCCATGATGTCGGGGTTGTTGGCGGCGTCTTCGCCGGGCAACTGGATTTCCAAGGACAAGTCGCCGACGGGACGGATGACGGGCTCGGCGACGCCGAAGGCGTTGACGCGCTGCTCCATGACCGTGATAGCCTGCGCCACCATCTGGGCGGGGGCCATGCTCGTCTTATCGCTACTGGACTTCTCGCCCGACTCTACGCCCGACGGGTCAACCTTAAGGGTAAACGAGACACCGCCCTGCAGGTCGAGGCCCAGCTTGAGCTTACCTTGCGAAGCGAGCAGCTGCTGCTTCAGGACCAGGATATTACGCTTCGACTGATCGGGTTCGCGGACAAAATCCTTCTCGTTATAGAAAAACGGGAGGAGATCCACGCCACCGGCGCGGCCCTTGCCTTCACCGATATCACGGAGAGCCTGGTAATAGGAGACCGACTTTTGATCGGCCGGCACGGCCGCATCCTTGTAGTCACGGAAGCGCTTCTTGGCTTCGGCGTGGATCTTTTCGAAGGCCGGCTGATCCTTGATGACCTGCGTCGGGATGAATTCCTCGAGAGGGGTTGGAGAGAGGGGGTAGAACTCGTACACGGCTACTGCCAGTGCGAGAACCGATACCGCCACCTTCCAGAACCAAGTCCTGGATGTCATGGGTATGTCGTGGTTAAGGGGTGAACGAATTAGGCCTGGATGGCCTTAGCGGCTTCGTCGGCTTTACCGACGATGGCCGACTTATGGACGACCATGCGACCGCTCTCGAGTTCGATGGTCACGCGGTCATCCTTGAGGTGGTAGACCTTGCCGAAGATGCCGTTGGCCAAGATGACCTCGGCGCCGACCGCGAGTTCGGACTGCAGCTTTTCGCGCTCCTTCTGCAGCTTACGCTGGGGGGCGACAAAGAAGAAGTACATGGCTGCGATGAAGAGCAGCATCGGGGCGAAACTCAGCAGCGAATCCCCCAGAGAGGGAGCAGCTGCCGCATCTGCCGCAAGTACTTGAATACTAATGGTTTGAATGTTAATCATTGTTGTTTTGTTTGGAAATGGGGGCTGAGAACCCCTTGAAATGAGGCGGAAAGGCAAAAAGGCAAGCCCCAGCTCGGGTCGGAATGGTTTTGCTAACCCCCTCAGAGGAGGTCAGTGTGAATAACTCAATCCATGAACGAAGCCTCCCCGGAGCCCGATTCAGCTGCTCCCCATGCGCTAGCCAAGCCGCTCACGCTTGCAGCGACCATCGCCGCCCTTGGCGTGGTCTTCGGGGATATCGGCACGAGCCCTCTCTACGCCTTTAAGGAGTGTCTCCGGGTTAAAGACGCGGCGGGTAATTTCGTAGGGGTCAGTATGGTTGTCCCAACCCTCTCCTTGATCATCTGGTCCCTGATCTTGGTGGTGATGTTCAAATACGTTCTCTTGGTCATGGAAGCCAACGAAGACGGCGAAGGCGGTATCATGACTTTAGTGTCCTTGGCCTCCAGTAAAGACCCAGCCAAGGGCAAACGAAAGCACCGCAGCTTCCTCGTCCTACTGGGCGTCTTTGGGGCGGCCCTACTCTATGGGGATGGCGTCATCACGCCGGCTATCTCCGTGGTCTCTGCCCTGGAAGGGGTCAAAGAAGCCAACGAACGCCTCCATGGCCCGCTGGGGCCGGAATTCCTAAAATACTTCATCCCCACCGCCGCGATCCTCATCCTCGGGGGGATTTTCTGGCTGCAAAAAATCGGCACCGGCAAGGTCGGTCTTTATTTTGGTCCCATTACGATGATTTGGTTCCTCGTCATCGGCGGACTCGGAGCGCTCGCCCTCGTACTCAATAGCCAAGTCTTCGGCGAAATCATCTGGGCCCTGAACCCGCTCGAAGGGATTAAAATGCTACTGGAGCGACCGACCATGGGTATCCTCATCCTTGGGGCCGTCTTCCTCTCGGTCACTGGGGCGGAAGCCCTGTATGCAGATATGGGGCATTTTGGGCAAAAACCTATTCGCGCCGCCTGGAGTTTCATCGTCTTCCCGGCGTTGATCTTAAACTATTTCGGCCAAGGCGCCTGGGCGCTCGCGCACCCGGATGAGTTGCTGACCGCGGGCTTCAATCCCTTCTTTAATATGGCACCGAACTGGGCCCAGATTCCCCTCGTGGTCATTGCGACGCTCGCCGCCATCATCGCGTCCCAAGCCCTGATCGCGGGTGCCTTCTCCATCACGATGCAGGCCATCCAGCTCAATTACCTTCCCCGGATGCGGGTCGAGCAAACCTCCGATGTGGAATCAGGCCAAGTCTACGTGCCGATCATCAACTGGTTGCTGATGATTGGCTCCATGTACCTCGTCCTACACTACGAGAACTCGGAAAACCTCGCCAGTGCCTACGGTATCGCCGTGAGCCTCACGATGCTTGTGACGACGATTCTCTTCGGGCAGTATGTGCGCCATAAACTCAAGATACCGTCCGTGGCGGCCTACGCCCTCCTCTCCCCTTTCATCATCCTCGAGCTTCTTTTCGTCTTGGGCAATACTCACAAAGTGCTCCCCAATGGTTGGATGCCTTTGGCCATCGGGGTCGTGGTTTACTACCTCATGAGCGTTTGGAACAAGGGGCGGATTGCGATGAAGCAGAAGCTGCAGCTTGGGGCGGGTAACGAAGAATGCGGCCTTTTCCTCGACAGCGTCGAAGAGCATTTCAACCAAGGCAAGATGAGCCGAGTCAAGGGGACCGCCATTTACCTGGCGGGCTCAACCAAGGCCGTGCCGATGGCCTTAGCACATAACCTAAAGCACAATAAGGTACTACACGACCACATCATCATCGTGACGCTCAAGGTCGACGATGGTCGCGCGATCGTCCCAACGGCCGAGCGCGTCCGCTTTGACATGCGCCGACCAAAATTCTGCCGCCTCGATGGCCACGAAGAATTCCCGGCCGTACTCTCGGTCACGGGTGTCTTTGGGTTCCGTGAAAAACAAGACGTCTTCACCGTCCAAGAGGCCGCCTTTAAGGAACTGGGCATCAACCCAAGCGGTCTCGACACCACCTACTTCCTCAGCCGCGAGACGATCGTCCGGGCCACGTCTGGCTTCTCCCTCGATACGGTGCAGGAAAAGCTCTTCGAGGTGCTCAATCGCAATTCCCTTTCGGCGACGGCGTACTTCAACCTGCCGCCTGGCCGCGTGGTCGAGCTAGGCATGCAGGTCGAACTCTAAGCGCTCAGCGCGCGGGGGCTTCGAAGCGAAAGACAAATGCCTGCGTGCAGGGGTGGTTCTCTTCGTCGGCCATCTCCCGCGGGGTTTCAATCACGCAGACGGCGCCGAGCTGCTCCCACGGCAACGGGTCGGGCCAACCGAGCATCGTGATCCGCGTGCCGGGCACTGGCCGAAGGGCCTTGGTGCGGACCTGCTTGCCGGGCCAGCCATCACTAATGAGGTAGGTGATACGGCCATTAGCCGAACGCGTGAAGGTAAAAGGTCCTTCCGGCGACAGGGCCGGGCTGACGTGCGTGAGGGCCTCAGCATTCACGTTTAACCACTCCTCAACATACAGAAAGAGCTCGGATTGCACGGGGTCGGTCGGGGTCACGGCCTTGTGCGGATCCGCCTCTACCCTGCCTGCCGCGATATCCGCAATCAGCAACCGTAAGGCGTCTTCCTTGGTCGTCGGCACGGTCCGACAAGCCGCCAACAGCAAAACAGCCATCGGAATCCAGATGGCTGCGCGCGACTTCATGGGAAACCTTACTTAGCGCCCTTGCTCTTGGCAACGAGGGCGTAGAAGCGGTCGAAGAGCACGTCGGCGTCGTTCGGACCAGGGCCGGCTTCGGGGTGATACTGCACCGAGAACACCGGCTTATCCTTGAGGCGCAGGCCAGAGACGGTGTTATCGTTCATATTGACCTCGGTGACAATGGCACCGCAACGGTCGAGCTCATCGGCCTTGGAAGCGAAGCCGTGATTCTGGGCGGTAATGGAAACGCGGTCTTCTTCGGTATTCTTGACCGGCTGGTTACCACCACGGTGGCCAAACTTCAACTTGTAGGTCGTCGCACCGATGGCGTGCGTGATGATTTGGTGACCGAGGCAGATACCAAAGACTGGGTAGGTCTCGATGAGATCCTTCACGGCTTCATGCGCATACTTGAGGGCCGCCGGATCGCCCGGGCCGTTCGAAAGGAAAACGCCGTCGGGGTTATAGGCACGGATGACCGAGGCCGGGGTCGTGGCCGGGAAGACTTGCACGTCAAAACCCGAGGCCACGAGGCGACGGAAGATGGAGGTCTTAGCGCCGAAGTCGTAAGCGGCGATGCGGTAGCGCACCGGACGATTCTTCGGCTTGTTTAGGTTTGTCCCGGGAACGGTGAAGGTTTCGCAGTCACCGGCAGTGGCGTTGAAATTGTAGGCAGCCTTGCAGGTGACTTCCTTGACGAAGTCAGCGCCGACCGTACCAGTCCAACCCCGCGCACGCTTGAGGGCTTCTTCGTCGCTCAAACCTTCGGTGGAAAGGCAGGCCTTCATCACGCCGGCCGAGCGGAGCTTCTTAGTGAGTGAACGCGTGTCGAGGCCTTCGATACCAGGGATGCCGTACTTCTTCAGCCAGGAGCTGAGGTCGGTCGTGGCGCGCCAATTGGAAACAATCGGCGAGAGTTCGCGGACAATGAAGCCAGCGACGTGTGGACGGGCCGACTCGAGGTCTTCTTCATTCACGCCGTAGTTGCCGATCTGCGGGGCGGTCATGGTGACGATCTGACCGTAGTACGAGGGATCCGTAAGGATTTCCTGGTAACCGGTCATGCTGGTGTTGAACACCACTTCGCCGCAGAGGGTGGCTTCCGCCCCAAACGCCTTGCCCCGAAGAATGGTTCCATCTTCAAGAGCGAGCACAGCGTGGCGAGTCATGAGTCCGTTTTGAATGACCGAACGCCCTCCGTGTGAAGCAAAAAAGAGAACAATCGTCCAAACGACCGAACTCGGGACTTAGAGACCCTTGGCCGGATCGCCGCCCAAAGGCACTGGCGGACGGGCGCGAGCATCCAAAGCATCGGCCGAATAAGGCTTATGAACCTGCCAACCCGCCCGGAAAGCGCCGCCGACGGCCTTGATGTGGTCCGTAATGGCCTTCAGGACAGCAGGGTTAGCCCGCTGGGACCATTCGGGGTGCAACCAGACGCTGGGGGCCACCCACTGACCGCCAACGGCCTCCGTCCAACGGGCGATGGAGTCGGGGGCTTCTACAATGATTTTAACCTCATCCGCCCGCTGCAGGGATTCCGCCAAGGGGAGCTTAGCCCACTTGGGGCTGACGGTCACCCAGGCGATGCCAGGGGCAATGGGATAAGCCCCGCAGGTTTCGAGGTGGGCAGTTAGGCCGACGGACTTCAGGGCAGCCACGAGCGGGCCCAGGTCATGCACGCAGGGCTCTCCGCCCGTAATGACCACGAACTGGGGCGCAGAGGCCTTGGCTTCGTCGGCCAATTCAGCGGCGGTAGCCTTGCGAACCTGCTTAGGGACGTATTGCGGGTGCCAAGTCGAGGCGGAGTCGCACCAAGCGCACTTTACCGGACAGCCTTGGAGGCGGATGAAGAAGGCCTTGCGACCCAGATGGACACCCTCCCCTTGCCAACTCAGGAACGTCTCATTGACCGGATAAGGGTCCGCCATGGTCAGGCCTTCGGCTGGTAGCTCGCCTTGTTCTTCGTATCCTCGTGCAGGATGATCTGACGGACCCACGCGCGGCCGGCGGTCTCTTGGCGAACCATCGGGTCAAAGGTTTCGAAAAGGTGCTGGGCAATACCTTCCGTGGAAACGGACTCGATGACCAGCGGGCGAAACAGTTTGGGGTAGTCCTTGAGGAGTTGCTCGCGCACGGGGTCGGACTTCGCGAAGAGGCAAGCGTGGTCCAAGTTTTCAGCAATCCACTGCTTGAGAAAACCGAGGCCGCCGAAATCGACCACGAAGCCACGCTCATCGAGGCGCTCGCAACCGAACTCGATCTCGATGGCCCAGTTGTGGCCATGCAGGAAAGAGCAATGCCCCTCATGCCGATGCTGGCGATGGGCGAACGGGATATCCCGATAGGTTTTGCTGCAGGTGAACATGCGCAAAGAAGGATTAGGCGAGGCCATGGGCCCGCCGCAAGGCACATTATGTCGGCTCGCCAGCCAAACGGCCCAAAAAGAGGCCTAACGCATCCCCATGCGTTAGGCCTCGAAGGCTATGATGCGCTTGCTTAGAACGTATGCGAGAGGCCGACCGACCACACGTCGGCAGCGTGCACTGGATTCACCAGGGCGGTCGCGGACTTCGGCACATAGCTGCGGATTTCCACCGGCTTGCTGAAGTACACATAAGCATTGGTGCCGGCCGCGACCTTATAGGTCAGGCCCGCGGCCAAGGTCGTCGTGAGTCCGCCCGTCTCGAGGTCTTCCACATATTGCGCGTTGACCGTGGCTTCAGTGTTCTTGTCGCGAAACTGACGCAGCAACGAAGCCTGCGCCGAGAACGCCAATTTTTCGGTCAGCTGGCAACGGGCTCCGCCGTTCAGCGAAACCGTCGAACCGGGGCGGAAGTGCGCGTCGCTGAGCACCGTCACCTGCGCCTGTAGCGAGACGAACTCCGTAAGCTTGTCCGACGGAGCACCGAAATCCTTACGGATACCAGCGAGAAGATCGGACGAACCCGTGCCTGGTTGTAGGTATTTGCGCGAGAGTCCCCCCGCAGGATCGGCGAAGACGACATTGTCCTTACCCGTGGGCAACTTGACGCCGGCGTTCACCGTGAAGCCTGACCAATTCAGCCGAGTGGCGACGACAATATCGCCGAGACCAACGACCTGCTGGTGGTACTGCGTGGGGTTCGGGACCGCCAAGGTCGGGACTTTATCCGTATTCAGACGACGTTCGATCCGCGGGACGGACAACGACCAGGTCTGACCCGCGAAGGTCGTTTCCACGGTCGCCGTGAGGATATCGTGCGTGCCATACCAGTGAGCATGGGCACCGCTGTTGCGCTCGGACTGGTCAATCAGGTCAAGACGTAGGTCGAGCGTATAGGCGCCGGCGGGGGCCGCTGGGCGATCGGCCAGGGTATCGACGCAGACTTTGACGCAGCCGCACGGACAGGCCTGCGCAGCCGTGTAGGTGCCGAGGGCAAGGAGGAGGAAGAGGTTCTTTTTCATGATGTTAAGGTTGTTTTTCCACCCCGACGGGGTGTGGCGAAGCCACCGTCAAGGCAGGGTTGCGCATCCTGAAGAGGAGCGACTTGGGAAGGGAATGAAGCCACATGCGAGCCGAACTAACCGCAGCCCGCCACGGTGATCAGGCCCGAACCTTCGGCGGTGGGACCGGGACTTCGCGTAGCTGCGTAATCACCGCCCAGCGCTCGGCACCGACCTCAAGCCGATACGCCCAGAGCGCAGTAAAACCTAAAGTAACGAGCGGCAACGCGGCGTCGACCTTCACCTTCGCCTTCACCGCTTCTTGCTTGGCGAGCGGCGTCTGCTCCGACTGCGCACGGCCGTCACTGGCGACCTTACACAATGGACAGGCGGCATCGGTCAACGTCTTCGCAATCGCGGCACCAGGGGACATCGTACGCGCATTAGCGGCGGACATGTTCACCCACGCGACCACCTGCAAGAGGTCCCAAGACAATCCCGACGCCATCGCCCAAGCCGCTATCGCGACCCAAGCAACGAAGATGCGGAAACTTCCGAGCACACCGCACCCTCCCCAGCCGCAGACGGGCTCGCAATCCGAAAGCAGCGCCCCTCCCCCGCTATAAGCAGCACCAACGTGCGGCTTAAGCTAGGTAGTCCGTCGGGTCGTTTATGCCCGCACGCACGAAGGCTTCCTTACGCTCAACGCAGGTTCCGCATTTGCCGCAGTGCTTATCGCCCCCGACATAGCAGGACCAGGTCAATTCCAGCGGCACCCGTAGCTCGACACCACGTTGCACGATACTGGTCTTATCCATGCCCACGAAAGGACGCTCGAGGCAGACTTCATGCCAGTCCGCCAGACGGATAGCCTTATCTAAGGCGTCCGCAAAGACTGGGCGACAGTCCGGATAGATGGCGTGATCGCCCCCATGCGCACCATAGGCCACCGACGAAGCTTTGAGCGACATCGCCCAGGAGGCCGCGACGGCAATGAGTAGCATATTGCGATTGGGTACGACGGTGGCCTTCATCGAGGCTTCTTCGTAGTGACCTTCCGGCACAGCGACATGGGAGTCGGTGAGCGCATTCGCACCGAAGAGCGGCGCCAAGGCCCGGAGATCGGCCACCTGATGCTTCACGCCATAGTGTTCGCAGATTTGGCGGGCAGCCACCAGCTCACGGCGGTGGCGCTGGCCATAATCGATACTCAAAGCATAGACCTCGCGCCCCTCAGCCAAGAGATGACCAAGGAGAACGGTGGAGTCGATGCCACCCGAGTGAATGAGGACCGTGCGTTTCATCCTGCCGCTGGTGTGTCGGAAAAAACCTGTGAGGGCGAGTCTCTTAAACCGCTACCTTCAGGCGGACCTTGGCTTTGTCGAGGTGCTTGAGGGCAACGACCTCGGCGGCCCGCATCTTCGCGGCCTGCGCCTTCGTACTATCCAGTAACCCCGCTAGGTGCAGCCAGCCATGTGCTAGATACAGACGGAGTTCGTGTTCAAGGCTAGTGCCATGCTCCTTGGCCGCGCGCTTGGCTTGGTCGACATTGATGCAAATCTCGCCAGCGAAGGGCTCGACCGGATGGTCTTCGCCGATGAAAGTAATGACGTCCGTTACCGTCGGGTCATCGAGGAAATCCGCGTGGATCTTGGCGATAGCCTTATCACCAAGAAAGACGACCGAGAGCTCGCCCTGCGGACAACGCCAAGCACGCATCCGGTCCAGAGTCTGGATTACGGCAACCGCAGAAGCCGCCGAGACCTTAGCCTTGGCGTACTCGTTAGCAATGGCGACGGAGCGGGGCATCTTAGACCGTAGCAAAGACGGGTTGGAGGCGGGCCCACAGGTCATCCAAAGCCTGCGGCAGAATGTGCGTCTCCGCGACGACTGGCATGAAGTTCTGGTCCCCATCCCAGCGTGGGACGATATGGAAATGGAGATGCGTTGGGATGCCAGCGCCAGCGGCCTTACCTAAGTTGAGGCCCATATTGAAACCGGAAGGCGACATGACTTTCGTGAGGACCGCTTGGCACTTCACCAACAGGTCCATCATCTCGGCCCGTTCTTCTGCCGTCAGCAGGGCCAAATCGCCGACTTCACGATTGGGCAGAACCATTAGGTGTCCCGGGTTATACGGAAAGTTATTCAGGATGACGAAACACGTCCGACCACGGTGGACAATCAACGACGCCCGGTCATCCCCCGCCGCCCACAAGGCCGCAAACGGACTGCCGGCGCCAGGCTCCTTCCGGGACTGGATATACTGCATGCGCCAGTAGGGATGGAGGTGGTTTGGCATGACAGCGTGGCTGCGTGATAAGCCCGCCAGAGGGCTCAGGCAAGCGGGATAGCCCTGCTCGCCCATCCAAAACCTTGCCACCTCGGCTCGGACTCTCCTATCTGGGCGCTTAATGGAAACTTTGCCTGGGACCTACGACTTCACCGCCTGCGAGCATCGCTGGCAGGCTTACTGGAAGCAGCACGCGACCTTCCGCACCGAGCCCATCTCCAGCGGTAAGCCGAAGTACTACGTCCTGGACATGTTCCCCTACCCGTCCGGCTCTGGCCTCCATATCGGCCACCCCGAGGGTTACACCGCTTCGGACATCTTGGGCCGCTACAAGAAAGCCCAGGGCTTCAACGTTCTCCACCCGATGGGTTGGGATGCGTTTGGCCTGCCTGCTGAACAGCACGCCATCGCCACCGGCGAACACCCGGCCGTGCAGACGCGTCGCAATATCGACAACTTCCGCCGCCAACTGCAGATGCTCGGCTTCGCCATCGATTGGGACCGCGAGCTGTCGACGACCGACGAGAACTACTTCCGCTGGACGCAGTGGATCTTTCTCAAACTCTTCCGCCACGGTCTCGCTTACGTCTCCGAGAAGCCGGTGTGGTTCTGCCCCAACCTCGGCACGGTGCTCGCAAACGAAGAAGTGCATAACACACCCGAAGGCCCGCGCTCGGAACGCGGCAGCCACCCCGTGGAGCGCCGCCCGATCCGCCAGTGGGTCCTGCGCATCACCGCCTACGCTGATAAGCTCATCGAAGGCCTCGACCACGTCGATTGGCCCGACTCCACCAAGCGCCTCCAGAAGAACTGGATCGGCAAGTCCGAAGGTGCCGAGGTCACTTTCAAACTCGATGGCCACGCCGACACGCTAACGGTCTTCACGACGCGTCCGGACACACTTTTCGGGGCGACCTACATGGTCATCGCTCCCGAACATCCGCTGCTCGAGAAGATCAGCTCCGCCGAACAGAAGGCCGCAGTCACGGCCTACGTGGCCGCGGTCCGCAATAAGAGCGACCTTGAGCGGACCGACCTCGCCGACAAGAAGAAGACCGGCGTCTTCACGGGCGCGTACGCCCTCAACCCCGTCAACGGCGCCAAGATCCCGGTCTGGACTGCCGACTACGTGCTCATCACCTACGGCACGGGCGCCATCATGGCCGTCCCGGCCCACGATGAACGCGACTGGGAATTCGCCAAGCAATTCGCGCTTCCGATCGTTCAGGTCGTCGGCTCCAAGGACGCCATCGACGTCAATGAGCAACCATGGACCGAAGACGGTCCGATGGTGAACTCCGGTCCATTCAATGGACTCTCCGCCACGGAGACCAAGAAGCAGATCACCGCTGACCTCGCCGCCAAGGGCCAAGGCAAGCTCGCCGTGAACTTCAAGCTGCGCGACTGGCTCTTCTCGCGCCAACGCTACTGGGGCGAGCCCTTCCCGCTCCTGTGGGTCTCGCGCGCAGACTACGCCAAGATTCCGGCCGATTCCGAGGTCCGTGAATTCCTGCCCAAGGAACCGGTCACCTGCCAACTCAATGGCGTGGAAGTCTGCGCCGTACCGCTGACGTCAAAGCAGCTCCCACTGACGCTCCCAACCGTAAAATCCTACCAACCCTCCCCAACCGGCGATTCACCGCTGTCGAAGGAACCGGAATGGACCGAGGTGTGGTACGACGTCGCCAGCGGCGCCACCATCTCGCAAGCCCTGGCCCAACCGGGTCCGCTCTGGGTCAAGGCCTCCCGCGAAACCAACACCATGCCGCAGTGGGCGGGCTCGTGCTGGTATTACCTCCGCTACCTCGACCCCCAGAACGCCAAGGACATCGCCTCGGCCGAGGCCCTCAAGTATTGGGGTTGCCCAGACTTCTACATCGGCGGGGCCGAGCACGCCGTGCTCCACCTCCTGTATGCCCGTTTCTGGCATCGCTTCCTGCACGACATCGGCGTCCTGCCAACGGCCGAGCCTTTCACGAAGCTCTTCCACCAAGGCCTCATCATGGGCGAAGACGGCGAGAAGATGTCCAAGAGCCGCGGCAACGTCGTCAACCCCGACTCCATCGTCAAGGACCACGGTGCCGATGCGCTGCGCATGTACCTGATGTTCCTCGGGCCGCTCGAAGCCTCCAAGCCTTGGAGCTCCGAAGGCATCTCTGGCATTACCCGGTTCCTCAAGCGCCTCTGGCGTCTCTCCGTCGACGAAGCCACGGGCGGCCCTTCGACCAAGTTCAACGAGCAGGCCCAGGAGCCCGAGGACTTCGTCCGCGAACTCCACCGCACCATCCAGAAGGTCGAGAAGGATATCGAGACCCTGCAGTTCAACACGGCTATCTCGCAGATGATGATCTTAATGAACGCTGCGGAGAAGGCCCCGGCCTTACGCCGCGAGACCGTCGAGACCTTTGTCCGCTTGGTCGCGCCTTTCGCGCCGCACGTCTGCGAAGAAATCTGGGCGCGCCTCGGCCATCAGGAAAGCGTCAGTTGTGCCGCCTGGCCCAAGTTCGACCCCGCTAAGCTGATCGAAACCACCGTTGAGATCATCTTCCAAGTGAACGGCAAGGTCCGCGCCACTGTGAGGGTGCCCAAGGAAACCACCAAGGAAGCCCTCCTTGCCATGGCGAAGGCTGACCCGAGCGTGCAGAAGTTCCTCGAAGGTAAGCCCATCGTGAAGGAGATCGTTGTGCCCGGCCGTATCGTGAACCTCGTGGTGGCCGGCTAAGCCTCGACCACTCCTCCAAACAAAAGGGCCCCGACTGGGGCCCTTTTTTATTAGCAATAACTGCGGCCGATTACTTGGCTTCCACTTCGGCAATATCTTCCATCTTTACGGGCTCCATCCGTGGCACCAGAAGATGGAAAATCGCGAGGCCAATTAGGTAAGCCGAACCTGCGATGAACCAGAGAATCGCATAGGAACCGGTGCGGTGAAGCACTTCACCGATGACGAAAGCCAAAAGCATACCACCGACCGCGCCAGCCATGCCGCCGATGCCAACAACTGAGCCCACTGCCTTGCGGGGGAACATGTCCGAAGCCGTCGTGAAGATATTGGCCGACCAGCCTTGGTGTGCGGCGGCGGCCAACGAGACGAGCAAGACCGCAGGCCACATGCCGACATCGTTGACGAAGACGATCGGAATGACGCTCACTGCACAGATACCCAAGGCCGTCTTACGGGCGGCATTGACCGTCCAGCCGGCCTTAATCAGACGGGAGGAGACCCAGCCGCCACCAATGCTGCCCACATCGGCAATCAGGTAAATTGTGACTAGCGGCCAACCAATATTTTTAAAGTCAACATTGTGCTTATCGACTAGGAAGCCCGGGATCCAGAACAGGTAAAGCCACCAGACTGGGTCAGTCATAAACTTGCCTGCGGCAAAGGCCCACGTCTGGCGGAACTTCAGTAGACTAATCCAGCTGACCTTGCCCTCCTCATCGGGCGGGTCGGACTCAATGTGGGCGAGTTCGGACTCGGAAATGCGCGGGTGCTCACGCGGAGAATGGTAAGCGAAGTGCCACCAAATGACCCAGACAAAACCAATCGCGCCGGTGACGATAAAGGCCCACTCCCAGCCCCAGGTCACCAAAATCCAGGGTACGATGAGCGGGGCGGCCAAGGCGCCAATGTTCGTTCCTGAATTAAAAATACCGGTAGCAAGGGCCCGTTCCTTCTTCGGGAACCATTCCGCCGCTGCCTTGATGGAGGCGGGGAAATTACCGGCCTCACCCAAGCCCAAGATGAAACGCATCAGGGCGAAGCCCGCCGCCGCGCCCGTTAACGTCACAAAGGCAAAACCGGTCTTGGCGTCGATCTGCATCCACGGCAGGCTAAAGGCTGGCAAGAGGTGCGCAAAGCCGTGACCCATGGCGGCCAAACTCCAAAGGCCGACGAAGATGATGAAACCCTTCTTGATACCGATGCGGTCAATGATGCGCCCCGACAGCACCATCCCAATCGCATAGGCGAATTGAAAGCTGAACACGATGGCCGCATAAGTGCGCGCGTCCCAACCAAACTCCTTCTCCAAGGCTGGCTTCAATAGGCCGATGACTTGGCGGTCGATATAGTTGATGGTGGCGGCAAAGAACAGCAACGCGCAGATCATCCAACGGTAGTTCGTACGGGGGGCAGGGGTAACCTCTTGCATAGGGCACTAAATGACCCACGGCATTGGGCTGTCCATACTAGACTTTCTTTGACTCCCGAGGGGAGGCGGGTTCATGTGGATGGCACCCATGAAGCCTCGTATTCTGCTCACGACCACCTCTTTCCAAGACACCCCTGGCGAACACCATAAGCTACTGGCCGAAACGGGCTGGGAAGTCGTCACCGCCCGCGGCCCGCTCAACGAGGCGGACACCCTAGCCCTCATGGGGAATTTCGACGGTTATATCTGCGGCGATGACATGATCACGTCCGCCGTCATCGAAAAAGCCCTACCCCGCCTTAAGGTCGTCTCCAAGTATGGTATCGGGGTCGACAAGATCGACGTCAAGACGCTCACCGCCCAGGGCATCCCCCTCCTCTTCACCCCGGGCGTCAACCACACGACCGTCGCCGAACACACCTTCCTCCTCCTGCTTGCGCTCGAGAAGAACTTCTATTTCCACACCGACTCCACCCGCTCGGGGACTTGGAAGCGCAAGACCGGCCGCGAGTTACTCGACAAGACCATCGGCATCATTGGCATGGGCCGCATCGGCAAGGAAGTCGCCATCCGCGCCCGCGCTTTCGGTATGAAGGTCATTGGCTTCGACCTTTACTGGGACGACAAGTTCGCCGCGCAATACGACGTGCAGCGTGCTGCCACGATGGATGACGTCTTCGCCGTTTCCGACTATCTCTCCTTACATACCAACCTAACCCCTGAGACGCGTGACCTGATCCGCGCCGAGAACATCGCGAAGATGAAGCCGGGCGTGCTTATTCTCAACTGCGCCCGCGGCGAAATCGTCCACACCGACGACATCGCGGCTGCGTTGAAGTCCGGCCAAGTTGGCGGTTACGGCACCGACGTGCTCGACGAAGAACCGCCGCGCGCCGACCACCCACTGACCAAGCTACCTAACTGCGTGGTCACGCCGCACATCGGCTCCCGCACCGCCGAAAGCGTCCAGCGCCAAGCCGTGGCCGCCGTCACCAACCTTATCCGCGCGATGCATGGCGAAAAACCACTCGCCCAGATTAACCCAGAAGTCCCGGTCAAGAAGGTCGTCTAACCCTCCTCTTTCATCCTTAACATGAGCGAAGTCTTTTACGTCATCCCCCGCGTCGCCCACGAGGCGCTCGTCACCGCCGCCTACGTCAAGCGTGGCTTCGGTGCCAAGGAATCTGTGCAGGCCGCCCAGATGGCCAGTATGGCCACGCACCACGGCATCCGCACGCACAACGCGCTGAAGGCCCTCCACCTCGACGAACTCTTCGGTTCCGGCGCCAAAGTTCCCGGCTGCACGCCTAACGCCACCGTGACCAAGAAGGCTACTCGCTTCGCCGCGACGGAAGTCTGGGACGCCCACCAGAAGCTCGGTCAGGCCGTCGCCGTCGACGCCATCGAACGCTGCATCGAGCTCGCCGACCAATACGGCGTCGGCACGGTCTCCGTCGATAACGCCTTCCACTACCTCTGGGGCGGTGGCTACGTGATGGATGCCGCCAAGCGCGGTTACATCGCTTACACAAACTGCACCGCCACCCTCGCCGAAGTCGTCCCCTTCCAAGGCAAGTTCCCGACCCTCGGCACCAACCCGCATTCGTGGGGCTTCCCCACGACGAACGAACTCGGCTTCCCGATCGTCATCGATTGGGCCACCTCCGTCATCGCCATGGGTCGCGTCCAAGTGCTCAAGCGCGAAGGCAAGCTGCTCCCGCCTGACGCCGCCGTGGATAAGGACGGCAAGGTCACCCTCGACCCGAACGAAGCAGTCTCGCTCATTCCGTTCGGCGCGCACAAGGGTTACGGCCTCTCGCTCATCAACGAAATCGTCGCCGGCTTCATCGGTGGCTCGCTCCCGACCATCCGAAGCCGCACGCACGTTCCTGGCGAAAAGCAGGCCTGTGCCTTCTTCTTCCAGGTGATTCACCCCGAGGCCATCAGCTCGGGTGCTTTCGCCCAAGGCCGTTCGCAAGGCCAGAACGTCAAGGCCGTCATCGACGACGTCCTCGGCCACGGCAACGAGAAGTGCATGCTCCCCGGCCAACTGGAAGCGACCTTCGCCGCGCGGAGCCAAAAGGCCGGAGGCTTACTGTTCTCCAAGGCTGAAGTTGAAGCGTTCAATGAAATCGCCAGCCACATCGGCCACCAGCCGTTCGACCTCGCCACCCTGCCCACGGGCTAAGCATCCTCTTTCACCACCTCCTCCTTCCGACTATGTCCCTCAATATCAAGCCCACTTCGGCCTGCGCCTTCGACCAAGTCTCCCTCGGTGAAATCATGCTCCGCCTAGACCCAGGCGAAGGCCGCGTGCGCACCACACGCCAGTTTCAGGTCTGGGAAGGCGGCGGCGAATACAACGTCGCGCGCGGCCTCCGCAAGTGCTTCGGCCTGCGCACCTCCGTCGCTACGGCCTTCGTCGATAATGAAGTCGGTCGCCTGCTCGAGGACTTCGTGATGCAGGGTGGCGTGAACACCGACTACATCAAGTGGCGCGAGGATGACGGCATCGGCCGTACCGTCCGTAACGGCCTCAACTTCACCGAGCGTGGCTTCGGCATCCGTGGCGCCGTGGGCGTCCCGGACCGCGGTAATACCGCTGCTTCGCAAATCAAGCCCGGTGACTTCGACTGGGAAGACCTCTTCGGCAAGAAGGGCGTTCGCTGGCTCCACACGGGCGGCATCTTCGCGGCCCTCTCCGAGACGACGGCTCAAGCCACCATCGAGGCCGTCAAAGCCGCCAAGAAGCACGGCACGATTGTCTCGTACGACCTTAACTACCGTCCGTCGCTCTGGAAGACCATCGGTGGCCTGAAGAAGGCCCAAGAGGTCAACCGTGAGATCGCCAAGTATGTCGACGTGATGATCGGCAACGAAGAAGACTTCACCGCGTCACTCGGCTTCGAAGTCAAGGGCGTCGACCACAATATCTCCCAGATTGAGACGCAGGCGTTCAAGGACATGATCGGCGAGGCCGTGAAACAGTTCCCGAACTTCAAGGTCGCTGCGACCACGCTTCGTCGCGTGATCACGGCCACCAAGAACGACTGGAGTGCCATCTGCTGGCACGACGGCAAGTTCTACGACAGCATCCAATTCCCTGAACTTGAAATCCTCGACCGCGTCGGCGGCGGCGACAGCTTCGCTTCGGGCCTGGTCTTCGGCTTCCTCGAACACAACGACGCTCAGAAGGCCGTGAACTACGGTGCCGCCCACGGCGCCTTGGCCTCCACGACCCCGGGCGACACCTCGATGGTCACCCGCAAGGAAGTCGAGAAGCAGCTCTCCGGCGGTGGAGCCCGCGTCGTCCGCTAATCCGCGTCCCTCCCCCATCCCACTATCCCTATCCCCTATCCCCCTTACCGCCATCCCCCACCCACTACCCCCTTCATCACCATGTCCTCCCTCTTCTCTCTCCAAGGTCGCACTGCCGTCGTGATCGGCGGCACCGGTGAACTCTGCGGCGCCATGGCCGAAGGCTTCGCTGGCGCGGGTGCGCACGTGATCCTCGTCGGCCGTGACTCCGTCAAGGCCGAGGCTCGCCTCGCCAAGATTAAGGCCGCGGGGGGCTCCGGCGAATTCAAGGTCGGTGAAGCGACCAACAAGGCTGACCTTATCCGACTGCGCGACGAGATTCTCGCCCAGCACGGCAAAGTCGACATCCTCGTGAATGGTGCCGGCGTCAACTCGCCCACGCCGTTCCTCGAAATCGACGAAGCCCAACTCGACCGCATCCTGACCGTTAATATCAAGGGCGTTGTCTTCGGCTGTCAGGTCTTCGGCGAAGTGATGGTCAAGGCTGGCTCTGGCTCGATCATCAACCTCGGCTCCGAGTCGGCCATCCTGCCCCTCTCGCGCGTCTTCACCTACTCGGCCTCTAAGGCCGCAGTACATAACCTCTCGAAGAACCTTGCCCGCGAATGGGCGCCCAAGGGCGTTCGTGTTAACACGCTCGTCCCAGGCTTCTTCCCTGCTGAACAGAACCGTAAGGTCCTCACGCCCGAGCGCGTGGCCTCGATCCTCGGTAAGACCCCGATGGCCCGCTTCGGCGAAGCCAAGGAACTTATCGGTGCCTCGCTCCTGCTGGCGTCCGATGCCGGCAGCTTCATCACCGGCTCCGAAATCGTCGTCGATGGCGGTTTCGCGGCGATGTCCATCTAACCCACCTCCCCGACGATGGCCTTCATGGACGACAACTTCATCCTTTCGACCGGCACGGCGCAGCAGCTGTTTCACGGCACGGCGAAAGAGCAGGCGATTGTGGATTACCACTGCCACCTGAGCCCGAAGGACATCGCCGACGACCGTCGCTTCGAGGATCTCACCGCCATCTGGCTGGCAGGTGACCACTACAAGTGGCGCGCCATGCGTGCTAACGGCGTGAACGAGGAACTCATCACCGGTGCGGGTTCGTCCCCGCGCGAGAAGTTCCAAGCTTGGGCCGAGACGGTCCCGCACACCCTACGCAACCCGCTCTTTCACTGGACACACCTCGAACTACGCCGCCACTTCGGCATCACCGAAATCCTCGACGGCCAATCGGCCCAAAAAATCTGGGACGAAGCCAACCACCAGCTCCAGCACAGCGACCTCACGGCCCGGGGTATCCTCAAGAAGATGAAGGTCGAAGTCGTTGGTACGACCGATGACCCCGCTGACTCGCTCGACCTCCACCACGCCATCGCGAAGTCCGGCTGCGCCACCCGCGTCGTCCCGACCTACCGTCCCGACGCATGCCTCAAGGTCCGTCAGCCCGAACGCGTGAAAGCTTGGGCCAAGCGCCTCGCTGCCGCCACGGGCAAGGGTGCCGACACCTTTGCTGGCCTGATTACTGGCCTCAACCAGCGCCACGATGATTTCGCCGCCGCCGGTTGCCGCGCCACCGACCACGGCCTCGATTACTTGCCCGACGCCAGCTGCACTGAGGCGGAAGCCAGGGCCATTTGGGAACGCGCCATGGCCGGTCACGCCGCCACGCTTGAGGAGTCCGAGAAATTCACGGCCTTCATCATGTTGCACGTCGGTCGTCTCAACCACGCCAAGGGCTGGGCCACCCAGTTGCACCTCGGCGCCGTGCGCGACCCGAACCTCGGCCTACTCAAGCGCCTCGGCTCTGACGCCGGTTGCGACACCATCGGCGACTTCCGCCAAGGCCCCGGCCTGATCCGCTGGTTCGGCACGCTCTCGGGAGAGAACGCTCTAGGCAAAGTCATCCTCTACAACCTTAACCCCGCCGACACCGCCCTCTTCGCCTGCCTCCCCGGTTCATTCCAGGACGGCATCACGCCGGGTAAGATTCAGTACGGTTCGGGGTGGTGGTTCCTCGACCAAGAACGCGGCATGCGTGACCAGATGAACATGCTCTCCGACCTCGGCCTCCTCGGTCGCTTCATCGGCATGATCACCGACTCCCGCTCCTTCCTCTCGTATCCGCGCCACGAATACTTCCGTCGCATCCTGTGCGACCTCGTTGGCCAGGACGTCGAATCCGGCCGTATCCCTGACCGTAAGGACTGGAACGAGCGCCTCGTTGCCGACGTCTGCTACCGTAACGCTCGCCAGTACTTCGGCTTCAAGGCCTAAGCGGCTGATCATGGCTGGTTTGACTTCTGGGCCCTGCGGTCGAGAATAATCACGCCCCTATGCTTTTTGGCTTCTTCCAGATATTCTTTCTTTGCCTGCTCTGGGGCCTAGGCCTCCAAGGCCCGGCGACCAAAGGAGCTAGCGGCTTCGGTGAGGATGAATTGGTCCGTAAACGTGAACTGACGGCCTTTGAACGCATACTCAAGGCGACTTGCACGGGACTATTCATTCTCTCCACGCTCGCGAATTTCACCGCGCCATTTGATTTCCTGTTCGAAACTGAATCCTACTGGTGTGCCCTACCCTCGGCCGCCTGGATTCTATTCATGCTATTCCGGCGCTCCGTGCCGATGGACGCCGAGGCCATCGGCACCGGCCTCTGGACCTTTGCGCCGTTCGCTTCCATTGGTCTTTGGTCTGTAATCGGCTTCCTCCAGCTAGATCTGGTTCCTTACCACTCGCTCCTCTGGCAAACCGGCGGCGTGGGTGCGATGATTGCCTATGGCCTCACCCGAGATATCTCGCGGGAGATGAATCCCCCGTCTTAAGGGGCCTTTTCTCTCTTAAAGACCCTTACAGAGGCTGAGTTGGACTTGCCAACGACCCGAGTGCGTATCAGATAAAGCCATGCGCCTCCTGACCCTCCTAGCTGCCCTGCTCGTGATCCCGGCCTTTGCCGCCGACAAGAAGGAAAAGACTTTCAGCCTCCGCGACTTCGCTTGGGGTAAGTCCATCAGCGGTCCGACGGTCACCATGGGCAAGCTCACCGGTAAAGCCGTGATCCTTGAAGGTTGGGGCGTCAAGTGCCCACCCTGCATCGCTAGCCTGCCTCACCTCCAGGAACTTTCCGAGAAGTATAAGGACACCCTCGTCGTCATCGGTGCCGAGTGCCAAGGCCACACCGCCAAGGAAATCGCCGTCGTGACCAAGAAGGCCGGCGTACAGTACGCCATCGTCGCTGGCATCACCAAGACGCCGATTCAGTTCTCTGGTATCCCCAAGGTCTTCGTCTTCGACAACAAAGGTAAGCTCGTCTTCGACGGCAGCCCCTCCGGCGCCGCCTTCATGGAAGCGGTCAAGAGCGTCGCCGAGAAGGCTGATGCCAAGGCCGCCCCCGCGACGACGCCTGCCCCTGGCGCTAAGCCAGCCGCCGCGAAGTCGGTCTAAGGACTTAAGTTCGGTCGGTCCGGTAGACGCGCTGCACGCGTTGCGTGAGCGTACACAAGGCTTCCCATGGAATGCAGTCCGACCACGCACAGAACTCGGCGACCGTGATGCGGTCCGCACCCTGTGCCCCGAGGATAGTAGCCATATCACCGACGGCAGCATCAGGGACGTCCGTGACGTCGACGACGGTCTGATCCATGGTCACACGTCCGAGAATCGGGCAACGCTGCCCACGGACCAGAAAGACTCCACGATTACTCGCTGCGGTCGGCACGCCGTCCCCGTAACCAACGGCCACGATGGCGACGCGTGAATCGCGGGCTAAAGTCTTGGTGCGATTATAACTGACGGCAGTACCCTTCGGGAGGTCCTTGACCAACACGACGCGGGCATGGAAGGACAAGACTGGGTCAGGCTTTAGGCTGGCCAAGAACGACCCCGCCGACGGCGGCAGGCCATACTGCATCAAGCCAATGCGGACGGCATTGAAAGGCGCGGCTGCGGAGAAACTTTCCAAGCCAGCGCTATTGTCCGCATGGATGAGTAACTGGGCGCGGACTTCGGCGGGAATCGACTCGAGCAAGTCCAAGAAGATCCGCCGCTGCTGCGACGTGTAAGCCGTATCGGCATCGGCGTCGGAGAAGTGCGTGTAGACACCGCGCCACTCCAAGCCCGGACTAGCGAGCACCTGCGCAAACACTTCGCGGGCGCACTCATGCCAGACACCGGCCCGGCCCATACCCGTGTCGACCTTGACGTGCACACGGACTTTGCGGCCGTGAGACGAACCCCACGCGTCGAAGGCCTTGGCCTCTTCGAGCGAATTGATGGTCAGGTCGAAACCGTTCTCCGCCGCCCGGGCTACTTCATCGGGCAAGGTTGGACTCAGTAAAAGCGTATCCCCCTCGTGGCCGACTTCACGGAGGCGAATCGCTTCGGCGACATTGGCGACCGCAAAGGCATCCACGCCGGCCTGCAGTAAGCGACGGGCCACCTCGGGCATCCCATGTCCATAAGCATCGGCCTTCACCACCGCGACGTAACGCACATGCCGCGGCAAGGCCTGCTTGATGCGGCCGACATTGCGGTCGATGGCGGGTAGGTCGATCTCGACCCAAGCGCGGGACTGGGAAAACGGGGTGCTCATGGCGTGCCGCGGTGGCGTTCGCCCGACCACGTTGCAAAATCGGCGGCCGCATTCAAGGCCTCAGGCTTAGGCTCGAGTCGGAGCACTCCCACGTGGCCGAAGACCTTCGGTAAGTCAGGCCAGACCTCGGGCACCACTTGGGCATCGGGTAAGACCTGCGGGGCTTGGACCGCCGTGGTCAGGATACGTCCCGCCAAGGCCGTCACCTGCTCAACCTCGCATTCGCGGGCCGGACTCGGCAAGCCAGCAGCATCGACAGAAACTACGTGCCAGCGCTTGAGTCGGGATTCGGAGATGACGCTGAAAGCACCGACTTCACCACGCAAGCGCACGACGGCGGCGAGCGCGACCAGCGGCTCCCAGACCCAGACCTCGCATGGCTGTAGTGCCGCCCACGTGCGCACAGCCATCGCCGTGACCCGGATGCCGAGCATGGAACCTGGACCGACGCACACGGCGAAGGAACGCAGGTCAGCAAATTTCAGTCCAGCGGACGCCAAGGCTTGTTCTGCACAGGCGAAGGTCGCCTCTAAGGCACCCTCATCAGAATGCGCCTCAGCGATCCAGCGACCGCCTTGCAGCACGCCGACGCGCACGCCGTGACGGGCGGAGCCATCGAGCACGAGGCACGGTTCGGCGGGTGCCATAGGCATCAGCCTGGAGGCCAGCTCAGGGCGCGGCCACCGAGTAAGTGCACATGCAGGTGCGGGACGGATTCGCCGCCGTCGGGACCGTTGTTGATCACGATACGGAATCCCTTGGCGAGGTTGAGCTGACGGCTCAGCTGAGCGGCCACGAGTAGCAGATGTCCCAGGGTAGCCTGATCTTCCGCGGTGGCCTCGCCTACGCGGACGATGGGCTTGCGCGGCACAACGAGCACATGCGTCGGAGCCTGCGGGGAGATATCGTGGAATGCCACGCACACGGCGTCTTCGTGAATCAACTTCGCGGGAATCTCGTGGTCCGCGATTTTCTGGAAAAGCGTCTTCGGGATGCTCATAAGAGTGATTATAGCACGACCACTGTTAGGCGCCCACGACCCTGCACGCGAGCGGCATAGGCGTTCACACACTCGACCGCCTCATCGTAGGCCTGCCGGGCCTTGACCGAGCGGGCCTTGGAACCAGCCAAATAGTGATCCTGCAAGCCCACCACCCATAGAAGGACGTCCGGGGCGTCGCCGACCTGCGCCAAGGCTGCCTCGATACGTTCCGGAGCCCAAAGGGGCTCCAAAGGCTCATCCCGGTGGTCTAAGACGGCAATGGCGGGCAGGACGGCATCCGGAGCCAACAGACGCAACAGGTGCTCGGCCGCGTTCGCGAGCCCACGGGCGTCCAAGCCTGGGGCCGAAAACTCGTCGGATTCAAAGACCCGCACGACGGCGTCGACGTCGCGACGCAACGTGGGCTCCGTCCCGACCAGGGAAGCCAGCATCGCATTGAGCGTGCGCAGACGAGCTGGGCGGGCGGGTGCGGCGGAAGCAGAAGTCACTTGGCTTTGCCGCCTTGCGGAGCTGGTCGATGGCCTTGGCCAATTCGTCAATGTCACGGAACTCACGATAGACGCTCGCGAAGCGAACATAAGCAATCTGATCGACGGACTGCAGGTGGGTCATGATCTCCTCGCCGATAGCGCTGGAAGGCACTTCTTCCTCGAACTTCTTCTGCAGGCCTTCGACGATTTCCGAGATGAGCAGGTTAACGCGTTCGACTTCGACTGGGCGCTTATCGGTCGCCTTGCGAATCCCTGACGCGATCTTGGTGATATCGAAATCTTCACGAGCGCCATTGCGTTTCACGACCACCAAACCTTCGCGGACGATTTCCTCCATCGTACTGAAACGATGGGAGCAAGCGAGGCACTCGCGGCGGCGGCGGATGGAATGATTCCCCTTACCGAGACGGGTTTCGAGGACCTTGGTGTCTTCGTGATTACAGCGCGGACAATACATCGGTCAGAGGCGAAGGAAGTTTGCCAGGAGAGCGAGTCCGTTCTGCGTCGCGTAAGATTCGGGGTGAAACTGTACGCCCCAGATAGGTAAGTCGCGGTGGCGCAGGCCCATGACGAGGCCGTCTTCGGTCCACGCCGTAACCTCGAGGCAGGCCGGGAAAGTCTCGCGCTCGACGATGAGCGAGTGGTAGCGGGCCGCATTAAAGGGATTAGGCAGACCTTGAAAGAGGTCCGTGTTATTATGGAAGACTGGGGAGGTCTTACCGTGCATCAGGTTCGGGGCACGAAGAACGCGGCCGCCGTAGACATGACCGATGGCTTGGTGGCCGAGGCAGACGCCGAGTATCGGCTTCTTGCCAGCGAAGGCGCGGATCATATCGCACGACACACCAGCTTCGGCGGGCGAGCACGGGCCCGGTGAAATCATCACGCGGTCGGGGTTGAGCGCGAGCGCTTCCTCAACCGTGATCTGGTCATTGCGGAAGACCTTCTGCTCCACGCCGAGTTGGCCAAAGTATTGCACCAGGTTGTAGGTGAAGGAGTCGTAGTTATCGATGACCAGGAGCACAGGCTGACGATTTGCCTCGCTCGCCGAAGTGTCAAGGAGTCGCCCAAACGTGTGAACAACTGCGGAGCTGGCGAAGTTGTTCGCAACGCGACTTCACAGGGACGAAAAACTCCGTCCCACCGCGGCCACCCCAAGGGGTAAACCGACGTGCCAGCGCGTGACCCGAGCACCCACTTTTCGGGACTGGAATTGGCCGTGGTGGGGGTGGCTTCTGTCCTGCATTGATGGGGCTAGCGGCCTATCCACCCATTCGGCCGTAAGGCCCCTAGGGAAGGAACCCAAACGATTCACATCCGGTCAAGCCTC
Source organism: Verrucomicrobiota bacterium (assembly GCA_003569205.1). Classification (GTDB taxonomy): domain Bacteria; phylum Verrucomicrobiota; class Verrucomicrobiia; order Opitutales; family UBA953; genus UBA953. The sequence continues at coordinate 42,356 of BGOK01000009.1, forward strand.
CCCCTCCCTGCGAACACTTCGAATAGCCGCACAAACCCCTTGAAACTATGACTTTACAGAGCAAGGGGGGTGTGAATAACTATGTGCACGGTATGAAACAGCGCACCCTCGGAAAAGAAGCCTCAGTCAAAGGCAAGGCCCTCCACACCGGCCAAGAGGTCACCCTGACTCTTAAACCGGGCGCCCCCAACACTGGCCTCGTCTTCCGCCGCATCGACCTTTTCGGCAAACCCGAGGTCCGTCCAGTCTCCGAAATGGTGACTGACTTGGAACGCAAGACCACGGTTTCGTCCGATGCTGTTAAGTTGCACACGATTGAGCACGTCCTCTCCGCACTCAGCGGCATGGGCATCGACAACGCGATTGTCGAACTCGACGCCTCAGAACCGCCCATCGTCGATGGCTCGGCCCGTCCGTTCACCACACTCATCCATCAATGTGGCATCGTCGATCAAGCCGATGAGCGCGAAGTCTTCACGCTCACGCAGCCCATCACGATCAACGAAGGCAGCCGCTCCATCATCGCCCTGCCCTTTGACGGCCTACGCATTACCTGCACCTCAGCCGACGACCGCGGCATCCACACGCAGCACCTCACCATCGACATCGATTCCGAGACGTATGAGGCACAAATCGCGCCGGCCCGCACGTTCACGATTTACGAGGACATCGAAGAGCTCCTTAAGAAAGGTCTGATCCAAGGCGGCTCGCTGGATTCGGCCATCATCCTCAAGGGGGACAAAGTCGTCAGCAAGGAACCCCTGCGTTTCAAGGACGAGCTCGTCCGCCACAAGATTCTCGATGTCATCGGCGACATCGTCCTCGCCGGCATCCGCCTCAAAGCCCACATCATCGCGGTCCGTCCTGGGCACGCCCTGAACGCCCGCCTCGCGGCAGCCGTGCGGAAGCAGTGGCAGGAGTCGAAAAACCCGAAGCCCAAGGCCGCGTTGACAAAGAAAGTCGAAGCCCCCACGGCTCCCTCTGGTAACGCCCTCGACATCCGCCAGATTCTCAACGCCCTCCCCCACCGCTATCCGTTCGTGATGGTCGACCGCGTCGTCGAGCTGACCGAAGACTCGCTCGTGGCGATTAAGAACGTCACGATCAATGAGCCCTATTTCCAAGGCCACTTCCCGGGCCAGCCCGTGATGCCAGGCGTGCTGCAAATCGAAGCCATGGCACAAGCCGCTGGGCTCATCATGCTGCGCCGCGGCGCCGCCGACGAAGCCCCAAAGGTCGTCTTCTTCATGAGCGCAGACAAGGTGAAGTTCCGCAAGGCCGTGACTCCGGGAGACACGCTCGAGATTCGCGCCAAGCTGACAAAGATTCGTGGTCGGATTGCCGCCGCTGAGTGCGAGTGCTTTGTAAACGGCGAAACGGTCTCCTCCGCTGAGCTCCTCTTCGCCATCGCCGATTCGGTCGCTCAAGGCTGAAGACCGGATGAGTTCCCAAATCCATCCCACAGCCATCGTCGAAGCTGGCGCGAAGCTTGGAGCGGGTGTGCAGATTGGTGCGTATGCCTTTGTGGGCGCGGATGTCACCTTAGGCGACGGGTGCACCTTACATCACCACGCCACGGTCGAGGGCTACACGCAGCTCGGCCCACAGTGCGAAGTTTTTCCGTATGCCTTTATTGGCGGCCGCACGCAGGACCTGAAAGCCCGCCCCGGTAAGCCCGGCCTCAAGGTCGGCGCCCGTAACACCTTCCGCGAATTCGTCAGCGTGCACCTCGGCACCCAGGAAGGTGAATGGACCATCCTCGGCGACGATAACACCCTGCTCGCCTATTCGCACATCGCGCACGACTGCGTGATTGGCAACCACCTCGTCATCTCGAGCCATTCCGCCGTGGCCGGACACGTCCACGTCGGTGACCACGTCAATATCGGCTGGAACGCTGGCATTCACCAGTTCTGCCGCATCGGTGATTATGCGATGGTTGCGGCCTGCTCGAAGTGCGTGCAAGACGTCCCGCCATTCGTCATCGCGGACGGCAACCCCTGCGAGACCAAGATGGTCAACGCCGTCGGCCTCAAACGCTCGGGCTTCACCGACGACGAGATCACCACGGCCAAGGCCCTGCATCGCCTCTTTTATCGCGATGGCCTCAACACCGCTCAGGCCATCGAAAAAGCCAGGGCGTTGCCTGAAGCCTCGTCCCGGGTCGTCCAAAACTTCGTTGCCTTCGCCCAAGGCACGAAGCGCGGCCTCGCCTGATTCGCCTAGGCTGGCGGCAGGAAATCATTCCGGTGCGCCCTCGGTCGCTAAGCCCCTTAGGCATCAAGCCACTCACTACCATGCACCGATCCTTCGCCCAACTCATCCTGTCGTTAGCGACCTTCGCATGCATGATCTCGGGAGCCAGAGCAGAGCCAATGAAGATTGAGGTGAGGCGTCTGCCGGACGTCACGGCGGCCGCGACCAAGTTCCTGAATCCCGAGTATGTAGTCGCCACCCCGGCTGCGGGCAAAGCGACCGAGAAGACCCCGTTGATCATCTTCCTCCACGGCGCTGGCGAACGAGGCACGGACCTGACCCAGCTGAAGTCCGCCCCGCCCATCAGGTATTTCAACCAACAGACCGAACAGCCTTTTCTCATCGTCGTACCCCAGTGCGCCCCCGATAAGTCAGGCCAGAAAGACGAGTGGCGCGCCGAAGACCTAGAAGTCCTCTTCAAGCAATTGGTGAAAGAACAGCCCTTCGACCAAACCCGGGTGTATCTCATCGGTCATAGTATGGGCGGCTTCGGCACCTGGCTCTGGGGCTCCACCCACCCCGAGCGCTTCGCCGGCCTGGCCCCGCACGCTGGTGGCCTCGGTTTTGGCGGCCCCCGGGCCGTATCGCCCGATCTCACCGACTGGGCCAAGCGCCTCGCGCCGCTGCCGATTTGGATCTTCCACGGCGACCGGGATGACGTCGTCCCAACCGAACGCTCCGAGCGCATGCACAACCTACTCAAGTCCGCCGGGGCCAAGCAAGTCAGGCTGACGCTGTTGGCGGGCAAGGGCCATGGCATCGCCGACAGCTTCCGTGCCCCCGAGCTCTACGCGTGGCTGCTGCGCCACCGACGCGAAGGCCACCAGGTCGTCGAAGCTCCGCTACCCCTGAAATGAAGGCCGCTCGCTTCGGCGCCGAAGGCACGCGGCCAAGCGAAGGCTGAAAACAAAAGAGCCGCGGATTTCTCCGCGGCTCTTTGCTTCTCTCATCGACCTGACTTACGCCACGCGCTCGACGACGAGCGGCGGGATGTTCGGGCGCTTCGGGGCGAGGCGGTAGGCGTCGCGGAAATACGGGAGCGCGGCGTCGACCTTAGCCTCGTCGTTGTAATGGATCATGATCAGAGGCTCGCCCTGCTTGACCTGCGTGCCGACCTTGCGGATCTCGGTGACGCCGACTGACGGGTCGAGCGTGCCGTCCTTGAGTGTGGCCAAGAGGCGCACGCCTTGGGCGATCTTGCCCGCGTCGATGGTATGGACGTAGCCACGCTTGGGGGCTGGGAGTTTGCGAATGAACTTCGCGTGCGGGAACTTGGAGGGATCGTCGATCCAATCGGTCTTGCCGCCCTGGGCGCGGACCATGGCCTTAAACTTCTCGAGGGCCGAACCGTCCTTGAGATGCTTCTCGACGGTCTGCTTGGCGGAAAGGGTCGAACCAGCGACGCCAGCGAGGCGCACGACTTCCATACCTAGTTTGAGCACGAGGTCCTGCAGGTCTTCGGGGCCTTCGCCCTTGAGGAGACGAACAGCTTCGAGGACTTCCAAGCCGGTGCCGACCGAGTCGCCGAGGGGTTGGTTAATGTCGGTGACGAGGGCTACGCACTTGCGGTTCAGCGAGCGAGCCACCCGCGTGACGATACGGGCCAACTGCTTGGCCTGTTCGAGGTCGCGGATAAAGGAACCATTGCCCCACTTCACATCGATCACGAGGCCTTCACAGCCTTCGGCGAGCTTCTTGGAGAGGATGCTACCGGTGATGAGCGGCAACGAAGGAATCGTCCCGGTCTTCTGGCGCAAAGTGTAGAGCAGGTCGTCGGCCGGAGCGATGTCACTGCACTGTTCGGTGATGGCACAACCCACGCGCTCGAGCTGCTGGCGGAATTGCTCAAGCGTGGCCTTGCCGTTGAAGCCAGGAATCGACCGCAGCTTCTCGACCGTCGAGATACAGAACTCTTCGTCCTTACCGTTCATGCCTGGCATGATGACGCCAGCGGCGGCGCCGAGCGGACCGAGCACCATCGAAGTCTTGTCACCCACGCCACCGGTCGAAACCTTGGCGATTTTGGGCTGGGTCAGGCGGTCGAGGTCGATGACTTCGCCAGAAAGACGGAGCTCTTCGGCGAGCATGGCGGTTTCCTGGGCCGACATCTGCCGGAAGAAAATCGCCATCGCCAAAGCGGCTTGCTGCGCCTCGGGCATCTCCGAGTCCATGACGGAATCGACGATCTGCCGGATCTCGTCCGCGCTGAATTCGCCACCATCGCGCTTCTTCTCGATGAGAGACGTGAAAGAAGGCTTTTCCTTCCTCCTGATATCCGTGATTTTGTCTGCCATAAGTGGTTCGAGTTAAAGTGGTTAGGTGGACGCCCTTTGGGAAAGGGAGACGGATTCCCTTTAATGAAAGTTTTTATTGAAAAGTCGAGCCAAAAGAGCCAAGCGACCCCCACGACCCCCCTAAAAGGCCGTAAAGCTATTGAAAATGCCCTACAAGTGCTTGGGCGACTAGAGACGGCAAAAGGGGCTACCGGGCGCGTGCCCTGCCCGCCTTAGGCCAAATAACCGCGGTAGAGGGCATCCTGACCAAAGACCTCTACCCGAGGGTCGATTAGCTGACCAACCGCACTGGAGGCCCAGACTGGCGAGTCGGGGTTACCCGTGAACATCGGAGCCACATAGGCCAGCAGGTAGTCCACCCGACCCTCTTCCATTAAACCTGCCGCCAAGCGGGGACCCGCCTCGACCATGACACCCGTGACCTGCTCGAGCGCGCAGCGGGCGATCCAGTTCGTCAAGAAGTCCTCGGGGCCGCCGGGCAGACACCAATAGCTCACGCCTTCGGCTTCATACCAACGAAGGTCGGCGGTCCGGACGGAGCTCTGCAGGCCGACCACTACCGTGCGGTCGTTATAGGCATCACGGAAAAGATTTAGGCCCGCCTTACCCGCGGAACGGAAATGCCGATCTAGGACGAAGCGAATGCCGCAGCGTTCGCCTTCGGGCAACCGAGCGGTCAGGCGTGGGTTGTCTTTAAGCAACGTATCGACGCTCACTGCGATGGCTGGAAAGAGCGCCCGCCATTCTTGCACGTTGGCGCGGGCCGCCTCGCCCGTGATCCACGGCGACATGCCATCCGCAGGAACCAAGCGACCATCCAGTGAGGACGCGACCTTCAAGGCAAGCAGTGGACGCTGGGCGACAATCCAGTGATTGAAGATTAAGTTAAGGTCCGTGCAGTCGGTGGCGAGGACACCCTCGACCACGGCCACCCCCTTCGACCGCAACAACGCCAGCCCATGGCCCGCGTGAGCGGGGTTGGGATCTAACGCCCCCACCACGACCGTACGAAGACCGGCCTCGACGATGGCGTCGACGCACGGCGGCGTGCGGCCATGCGTGCAGCACGGCTCTAAAGTGACGTGCAGAATAGCGTCTGGCTTCGGCCGACGCCCGAGATTGCGCAGCACCATGACCTCGGCGTGCGGCTCCCCCGCCTTTGCATGAAAGCCTTCGGCGACGATGACGCCATCCTCGGTAAGCACTGCGCCCACCATCGGATTAGGATGGGTGCGCCCCCAGGCTTGCCGGGCGAGCTCCAAGGCTCGTCGCATCGGGGGCTCGGGCGACATCGGCGACGGCTTAGCGGTTACGCTTGCGGGAGACCGCCGCGGCCTTCGGGCCACCCGGGGTCAGTTGCGGTTCCGAGTAGTAACGGAAATCTTCGAGCTTCCGACGCTCGATGCCCCGACCCAGCAGGATTTCAATTTGCTGGAGGTGATGCATCTCATCCGGCGAATAGAGCGTGAAGGCTTCGCCTTCGGCGGAAGCGCGACCCGTCCGGCCGATCCGGTGTACGTAATCCTCCGCGTGCTCAGGGACGTTGTAATTAATGACGTGGGTCACGCCGCGGATATCTAGCCCGCGGGAGGCGATGTCCGTCGCTACCATGATGGTGAACTTTCCAGACTTGAAGCCGGCGAGGGCGGCGGCGCGCTCGGTCTGCGAACGATCGGCATGCATCGTGGCGACGGGGGTGCCGTGGCCTTCAATCCACTCGGCGATGCGGTCGGCATCACGCTTGGTACGGGTGAAGACGATGACGGACTTGTAGCCGCTCTTCGCCAGCAAAGCCAAGAGGAGGTCGTACTTCTGGAAGATATCGACGGGGTAGATGGCGTGCTCGACGGTGTCGGCGGCACCGAGGCCGGTACGGACGTCGACGGTGACGGGGTCGCGCAAGGCCCAGCTCGCGATTTTACCCACGCGCTCATCGGCCGTGGCGGAGAAGAGTAACGTCTGGCGGTCCTTCGGGCAGTAGCGAACAATCCGGGTAACGTCTTCGATGAAGCCCATGTCGAGCATGCGGTCCACTTCGTCGAGGATGAGCACCTGAATAGAGCTCAGGTCCAAAATCTTCTGTTCATGAAGATCGAGCAAGCGACCCGGCGTAGCGATGACGACATCGACGCCTTGTTCAAGTGCCTTGACCTGGATGCCGTAACCGACGCCGCCGTAAAGCAACGCCGTCTTGGTGCCGAGATACTTACCGTACTTCTGGAAGTTTTCGTCGACCTGCACGGCGAGTTCGCGGGTTGGGACAAGGACGAGGCAGCGAGGCTTGCCGGCGGCTGGGCCGAGGCGGGCGAGTGTCGGCAACGCAAAGGCGGCGGTCTTACCGGTGCCGGTTTGGGCAGCGCCGATGAGGTCGCGACCGGAAAGCACCACGGGGATGGCCTGCTCCTGAATGGGCGTGGGGTTCACGTAACCGCAATCGGCGAGCGAGCGAAGGACTGGCTCAGGGAGGCCAATTTCAGTAAACGTAGGCATGATGTCAGAATAGAAAGGCGGGCGGGCTAGGAAAGGGGAAGAACAAATGAAGAAATTCTCCCCGGAGGCGCAATAATCGGTGTTTGCTGGCCATCTTTTCGTCCGAGATTGACAGACGAGGCCGTTTAACCTGCAGTTAACACCCTTCCGCAAGGAAGACTGAACGGTGGTTGTAGCTCAGTTGGTTAGAGCACTGGTTTGTGGTACCAGGGGTCGGGGGTTCAAGTCCCCTCAATCACCCCACTTTCAGCAAAAAGGCCCGGAGCAATCCGGGCCTTTTCCTTGGGCGGATGGCGCCGCCGTCCGGGTAATTACTGGGCTCCCTTGGACTTGAAATAATTCTCGAGGGCCTTGCGGATCGCGGCTTCCAGTTCGTCGTCCTTCGCCTTCACCTCGGCATCGAGGTCGGGGTCGCCGACTTCCGAGCCGCGGCGGAAAAGTTTCCCCTTTTCGAAGAGGTTTAAACGCTGGGCGTAGTAAGTGACGTAGCGCACCTTGAACTTATAACCCGCAGCGTAGTTCTCGAGGCTCAGCGTGACGCGGGCGGTCGGATAATCGGACTTCACCGCGACGAGGGCCGCCTGGATGTCCTTCAAGGCATCCTTGGACTCGCAGATAATACGGTTATCCATAAAACGGGCGTCCTCGAAGCCCGACTCCATATCGAAATGCACGCCTGCCTTGAGGCCATGGAAGCCGGTGCCTGGGAGGCCCGCATACAAGATGATCAAGGTGATGAGCGTGACGCCCATCAACGAGAGTAACGTGACGATGGGGTTGGATTCCTTGTGGAGTTTGACAGCAGCCATGGGCGAGGGATAGCCCCCGCCCACGGCTGAATCAATCCAATAGAACCCCCCTGCTGCTTACTTGAGCGTCTGGAGGAAGGCTTTAAGGTCGGCAAGCTCCTGCGGCTTAAGAATCAGGCCCATCGGTGGCATCGGGGACACGCCCAACTGCTCATAGCCCTTGGCCAAGACTTTATTGGGCTCGATGAGAGAGTCATGGATATACGCAGCGGTCGCCCGGGTGGCGAGGCCATCCAGCGCGGGGCCGATGGCACTGCCCTTCCCCTTCACCATGTGACAATTCACGCATGCGGCGACGGGGTGCTTCCAGTAAATCTCTTCGCCCCGGGCAGCCAACCCTTCGGTCACGGGGGCTTCGCCCGCCACGGTCAGCTCACAGAGCTTCACATCATCGAAGTAAATATCACCCTTGCCCACATGGAGCAGGTTAATCGACGACCGCGTGCGCTTACCCGAATTGAAGACGACCTCGACCTCAACCCAATCGGTGTCGCGCGTGATGGTGCTGGTTTCAGCGCGGCCAATATGGTCGTTGAGGCTGGCCTTGCCGCGAAACGCCTTGGTCTTAATCCAGGCGCTCAGGCGGTACTCCGTATCAGGCTTGATCGCCACTTCTGCGTAGAAACTGGTATCGCCTGGGTCACGGGTGATGCCGCGGACGGCACGCTTACCCGAGTGCACCATCGCGGCGTCGGTCACGACATCCCACTTGGCACCATTGTTGCCGGGCGAGTTGCCGTAGTCGCGACGCTGCCAACCGACTGGCAAAGCGCCCGCGAGATCTTCGAAGCCAGGATTAGGCAGGAGGTTGGGACCTTCGACGTAGATTTGGGTCTGGTGCTTTTTGGCGAGAACCTTGGACGCTTCCTTAAGCCATTCGTCGGACTGCACGGCGGCATCGCCCGCCAAGCCACGAACGAGTGTCTTAATTTCGGGCGAGGTGGGGAATTCGGCCAGCTTGACCATGGCGGCGAGACGGGTAGTCGGATCCTTATCGGCGATGACGCCGGCACCGAAGAAGAGTGCCTGTGCGGCGGCGTCTTCGCCCAGCGCACGGATGGCATTGCGACGGAGGGCAGCGTCCGCAGACAGCAGGGCCTTCTGGTGGGTCTCGGCGTCGAGCTTACCGAGGCCGTGGAGCGACCAGAGCGCATGGATGGCGGAGACGTCCGGCTGGGCCGCTAGAACGAGGGCGAGGAGGTCCGCGGTCAAGGCGGTCTTCTTACCTTCGACGATTAGCTGCTGTGCACGAAGGCGGCCATACTGCGTCGAGCCCTTGAGACCCGCGAGGAGAGCGGCGTCGGCCGTCGGCTGGGCCGGATTGACGCTCGGGGTCGTCTTGGAGACGATCCGGTAAATGCGGCCGCGGGTATGGTCACGGAGGGAATTCTCGTGCGCACCACCGACGCCCGTCTTGGCGTCGTAACCGCCCCGGCCCACGCTGGGGGTCGGGTTATGCTGAATGATGAAGTTCTGCCAGTCAGCGAACCAGATAGCGCCGTCGGGACCGACGGAGGCGAAGACCGGCGACATCCACTCGTCCGAAGAAGCCACGATGTTGTAGCCATCCTTGGCCACGTAGCCAGCGCCCTGCGGGACGACGTTCATAAGATTAATCAACTTCATGGTCGGCTCACAGACCATCGCCGCACCCTGCAGACGGGCCGGCAACTGGGCGGAGTAGATGAAATTGGAACCAGCTGCGGCGGTGTAGCCGCCCATCACGTCGACTTGGCGAAAGTTCGGGGTGATGGTATGGGCCTGGTCGACGAGGTTGATCTTCTTCGCTGACATCACGCGAACGCCCTTAGCGGTGACGTTCAACGGGATACCACCAAAGAAGATGGGGGCGCCATTGGCCGTACCACCGAAGTCATCGCCCGCGGCATTATTGCTCTGCGCCCAGGTGTTATTGGTGAACTGGTGTTGGAACTGGAGGGCGGAACCATCGGCCTTAAAACGGTAGCTACCTTGGGAGAAGCCGAGGCGTTGGCCGCCGACTTCACCGTTGAAGCCGCTGTAACCGACGGCGCCACGGAGCCAGTTGTCATAGCCGTAGGACAAACTACTGGCTTGGGCGTGGGTGTCGTTGACGCCCCAGCCCGTCATGACCGTCGAGCGGACATCCGCCTGGTCGTCGCCATTCGTATCCTTGAGGAAGAGGAACTGCGGAGGTTGCGAAACAATAATCCCCCCGTTAGCGAAGGTGAAGCTCGTCGGGATATTAAGGCGGTCCGCAAACACCGTGAACTTGTCGGCCTTACCGTCAGCATCGGTGTCTTCGCAAATGATAATCTTATCGTTGCCGGCCCCGTCCTTAGAAACGCCATGTGGGTAGTCGCTGGTTTGGGCTACCCAGAGGCGACCGCGATTATCCCAGGCAAATGCGATCGGCTTCATGATGTCCGGCTCGGAAGCAAAGAGGACTAACTTCATATCGGCGGGGACTTGGGTACGCTCCATGCTTCCCTTCACTGAGAAAGGCTTCTGCAGCGTCAGGGCCTTCGGCCGACGCTCGTAGTTGGCGACATTCGCATTCTCTTCGCGGACTTCGGGTTCGCGTTGGGCCAGGAACTTTTCCCAAGCCGAGACCCGGGCGGGGTTGAGCTTCGCCAAGAGTTCCTTGCGGAAGCCCTCGGGATTCGCGTCGGCCGACAAACGCAGGACTGCGATCATCTTACCGTCGGGCAGCTTCACCGCGCTGCCGAGGCCAGGAACGTCGCCCTTGACGAGCAAAGCATCGTAATAGCCAAGCGTCGCGGCGGAAGGGGTGGGACCCGCAGCGTAATCAAACCAGATAGCGTCACGCCCGAGCGCGGCCATGTAGTCATGGAGCGTACCCTTGGCGGACTGCTCCGAGCCGAGGGCGTCGAAATACAAGACGCGCAAGGCACCATCGGAAGGTTCGGCTGCGCGCAGGGCGGATGGCCAAAAAGCTAAGAACGTTAACAGAGCTAGGAAAACACGCATGGGGGAAGGACTGGAAACAATCCCTTTGGTGGGAGAGGGCAACCCGGAGAATTAGAACGGCGTGCTTTTGTCGGGCAAACCCCAGCACTTTGGCGTAAAAATACCAAAGCACACCCTACCCCACTGGGTGGTAGGCACAAAAAAACGGCGCCCACTGGGCGCCGTTCGTAGAGCGAACCTTAACGACCTCAGTGGTCGTGGTGGTCGCCGCCTGCCGAAGGCTTGTTGTCTTCGGGAACGTCCGTGATGAGACATTCCGTGGTGAGCAACAGGCCGGCGACGGAGGAAGCGTTGGTGATCGCGGTGCGCGTGACCTTAGTTGGGTCGACGACGCCAGCGGCGACGAGGTCTTGGTAGACACCCGTAGCGACGTTGTAGCCGTGGGCGCCCTTATGCTTCAGGAGGACTTCCTGAACGATGTGGGAACCTTCGACCCCTGCGTTAGAACAGAGCGTGCGGAGCGGCTCTTCAATCGCCTTGCGGACGATCTGGGCACCGATCTTCTCGTCACCGACGAGGGTGTTGATCACGCCATCGATAGCCTTTACCGTACGGAGCAGCGCAACGCCGCCACCAGGGACGATACCCTCTTCAACGGCGGCGCGCGTAGCGTGCAGAGCGTCGTCGACGCGGTCCTTCTTTTCCTTCAGTTCGGTTTCGGTCGCAGCACCCACGTGGATGACGGCAACACCACCGGCCAGCTTGGCGAGGCGTTCCTGGAGCTTTTCCTTATCGTAGTCGGAGGTGGTTTCGTCGATTTGGCGACGGATGAGCTTCACGCGACCCTGGATGTCGGCGGACTTGCCGGCGCCTTGGATGATCGTGGTATTGTCCTTGTCGACGACGATGCGTTTAGCACGGCCGAGGTCGGCAATCTTGACGGACTCGAGCTTGATCCCGAGGTCTTCGGTGATGAAGCGGCCACCGGTGAGGACTGCGATGTCTTCCATCATAGCCTTACGGCGGTCGCCGAAGCCTGGGGCCTTAACGGCGCAGACGTTGATTGTGCCACGGAGGCGGTTCACCACGAGGGTCGCAAGGGCTTCGCCTTCGACTTCTTCGGAGATGATGAGGAGAGGCTTACCGGCCTTGGCGACTTCCTGGAGGATCGGGAGGAGGTCCTTCATCGAGGAAACCTTCTTCTCGTACAGGAGGACGTAGGCGTCTTCGATAATGGCTTCCAGCGTCTCAGCGTTGGTCGCGAAGTAAGGCGAGAGGTAACCCTTGTCGAACTGCATGCCTTCGACGACGTCGAGGGTGGTCTCGATGGTCTTGGCTTCTTCGACGGTGATGGTGCCATCCTTGCCGACGCGATCCATGGCCTCGGCGATGATGTCACCGATGGAGGAATCCCAGTTAGCGGAGACGGTCGCGACCTGCTTGATTTCTTCGCGGGTCTTGATCTTCTTCGAGATATTAGCGAGCTCCTTGACGACGGCCTCGGTGGCCTTGTCGATGCCGCGCTTCACGAAGATGGGGTTAGCACCAGCGGCGACGTAACGAAGACCTTCCTTGTAGATGGCTTCACCCAGCACGGTGGCGGTGGTGGTGCCGTCGCCGCACTTATCGGCGGTCTTGGAGGCGACTTCACGCACCATCTGGGCGCCCATGTTTTCATAGGGGTCGCTCAATTCGATTTCCTTGGCGACCGTGACACCGTCCTTGGTGACCTTCGGTGCACCGAATTTCTTATCGATCATCACGTTGCGGCCCTTTGGACCGAGGGTGACCTTGACCGCGCGGGCCAGGATGGAGACGCCGTTCAGGACCTTGCGGCGAGCGGCTTCATCGAACAGGATTTGCTTCTTAGACATAGTGGATGTGGTTTGAGAGGGTTGGGTAGAGGGGGATTATTCGATGACGGCGAGGACTTCTTCTTCGCGGAGGAGGAGGTAGATCTCGTCGTTCAGCTTCACTTCCGAACCGGCGTACTTGCCGATGAGAACCTTGTCGCCGACTTTCACGGAGAAGGGGATCTTCTTACCGTCCTTGTCGACCGCGCCAGTACCGAGCGCAACGACCTTGGCTTCCTGCGGCTTCTCCTTGGCGGAGTCAGGGATGATGATGCCGCCCTTGATTTCTTCAGCTTCCTCGATGCGCTGCACGAGCACGCGATCTGCGAGGGGCTTTACGGTGATTTTGGTATTTTTGGCCATAGTGTGGTTGGGTAGAGTTTGCCCTGAGCGGGCGAATGCGATTTGCAGAACAGATGCCAAAATGGTTTTGGCGGGGTTTAGCAACCGATTAAGGGGCTTTTCGGGGGTCGACTAGGTCTTGACCCCCTTTGGAGGGCCTTGTTCCCTCTTTTTCAAGGGACAGCCTGTCGCAGGGGGTGAGACAATTGACCAATGTGCCCCTCCCTAGCGCCCTGGCTAGCCGATCTCGCCCGGCAAACCACCCTCGGGCTGCTTCAGTTGGTCGCCCCACCCCAGCAACCTCGCTTGGGCGCCATGGTGCTCGGCCTTGGGCTTATCGCCACGCTCCATCCAAATGCGTGAGAGCGAAGTGTGCACATGGATGTCCTTGGCCCGAAGCGCCAAGGCCACCTCCCCGGCCTGCAAGGCATCATCCAGCTGGCGCAGGGCGAAATGGACCTCGGCCTTGGCCAGCCAAGCTTCGAAGCAGGCTGGCTCGAGCTGCACCGCCGTTGCCAACTTGACTAAAGCCGCCGCTTCGTCGCCCACCGCGAAGTCAAACGAGGCTTCGGCACTGAGGGCTTGCGCACGTTCCATCGAGCTGGCGGATTCCATGGCACTCAACTTGGCCGGGTGGACGATTCGTGCAAGCGTGGCTTTCACGCTTGGAAATAAGGCGGAGGGTCGCAAGTGTCGCCTCAATATGGATTCGCGTTACACCCAACTGGCTGACGTCCTCTGTGGCTTCTCGACCCGTCTCAAAAAGGGCGAGAAAGTCCTCATCGATGTCGCTGAAACCCCCGAGGATTTCGTCATCGCTCTAATCCGCTCCGTCCGGAAGCACGGGGCGGTCCCGATGGTGAACATCCAGCAGGCCCGCGTGTCCCGCGAGATGACCCGCGCAGGCAATGCCGCGCAATTCAAACTCTTCGCCGAGCATGAACTCGCCCGCATGAAGAAGATGCACGCCTACATCGCCGTCCGCGGGGCCAACAATATCTTTGAGTCCAGCGATGTCCCTGCCGACCGCGCCCGCCTCCTTGGCGAAACCGTCCGGCCGCTCATGGACTGGCGCGTCAACAAGACGAAGTGGGTCGTACTCCGCTGGCCGACGTCCTCCATGGCGCAGCAGGCCAAGCTGAGCACCGAGGCGTTCGAAGATTTCTATTTCCGCGTCTGTACGCTCGACTACGCGCGCATGATTCCAGGCATGGAAGCCCTTAAACAGGCGATGATGGCCACCGACGAAGTACAGATCACGGGCCCCGGCACTGACCTGAAGTTTAACATCAAGGGCATGAACGCCATCCCCTGTGGCGGCGAATACAACATCCCGGACGGCGAGGTCTTCACGGCGCCAATCCGCGACTCCGTCAACGGCGTGCTCCAATACAATTGCCCGACCATCTACCAGGGCGTGTCCTTCGAGAACATCCGCCTCGTCTTCAAGAAGGGGAAGATTGTCGAAGCGACCGCCAACAATACGAAGCGCCTCAACGAAATCCTCGATACTGACGTCGGGGGCCGCTACATCGGCGAATTCGCTATCGGCTTCAACCCGCACATCCTCAACCCGATGCAGGACATTCTCTTCGACGAAAAGATTGCGGGCTCCTTCCACTTCACCCCAGGCAAGTGCTACGAGACCACGGACAACGGCAATAAGTCGTCCATCCATTGGGATATGGTCTGCATTCAGCGCCCAGAATACGGTGGCGGTGAAATCCGCTTTGACGGGAAGGTCATTCGTAAGGATGGTATCTTCGTGCCTAAAGCCCTCCAAAAATTGAATCCTGAGTACCTCCTCGGCAAAAAACGCTAAGATGGCCAAGTCTAAGCATAAGACGCCTTCGAAGCCCTCCCCCGGTTCGATCAAGCCTATCAGCGCAAACAAAGCGCAAACCCGCAAGGCCGCGCCACGGGCGCAGCCAGAACCGCGTCGCACCACCCGGGCCTCCCGCGACCCGGAACGCCGGGCGCCCGCTACGGAGGCCAAGCCGAACGAAAAGTTCAAGGTGCGCGTCTCCGACGAACAGCCCGCTGCCCGTGCCGATAAAATCGTCTCTGGCCTCATGGAAGGCGTCAGCCGCTCCCGCGTCCAGCGGGCGCTCGACCTCGGCCTGATCACCTTGGGCGGTAAGCCCATCGACCGCCGCACCGTCCTGAACCCCGGCGACCAAATCGTCATCGAACTTCCGGCGCCCGAAGAGCCCACCGCCACGGCGGTGAAGATGAAGTTGGAAGTCCTCTTCGAAGATGCCCACCTCATCGCAATCAACAAGCCCTCGGGCCTGCTGACGCATCCAGTCCAAGGCTCCGACGAGCTTTCGGTGGTCCACGGTCTGCTCCATCACACCAAGGGTAAACTGGCCCCGGCTGGCGGCGCCCCGCGCCCAGGCGTTGTTCACCGCCTCGATCGCGAGACCTCGGGCGTCATCGTCCTCGCGAAGACCGACAAGGCCTACCACAACCTCGTCGAACAATTCTCCCAGCGTACGGCCCAAAAGGAATACCTTTCGTTGGTCGACAAGTGCCCGCGCCTGCTCGGCGGAAGTGTCAACGCCAAGATCGACCGCCACCGCACCGTCCGCGTGCGCATGGCTGTTCGCGAAGACGGCCGCGAGGCCATCACCGACTGGCGCGTCGAAGAGAAGTATGGCGCCCATGCCGCGCTGCTCCGCACCTTCCCGCACACGGGTCGCACGCACCAGATTCGCGTCCACTTGTCGCACATCGGTCACGCCATCCTCGGCGACCGCACCTACGGCAAGTTCGACTACCCTGCCTTTGACGGCTGGCCGATGCCGCGCGTCATGCTGCATGCGAACCGCCTCACCCTGCTCCACCCGCAGACTGGCAAGCCACTGACCATTGAAGTCGCTCCGCCGCCCGATTTTGTAGAACTGCAAGAATTCCTCGCGAAGAAATACGGTCGGAAGTCCTACACCGCGGCGGGCGTATAAGGCCGCGCGGTTAGGCTTACTTCTGCCCGGGCTTGGGCAGCTTCTGCGGAGGCACCCAGTCCGCGGGCTGTGGCTTAGCCACGACCAAGGGCAAGGGGTCGCCGAGGGCCTTCTGCTCTTCGGCCAGACGTGCCAGCAGGTCGGCAACGCGCGCGGCGTGCTCTGGCTTGGCCGAGAGGTCGGTAATCTCAAACGGGTCGGCCTGGAGGTCAAAGAGCTGGGTTCGGTCGATTTGGGGATAGCGGATGAGCTTCCAGCGACCATCGCTTAAGGCACGCTGGATATTACGGTAGCCAAAGAGGAGTTGCGGACGGTGGGCCGACGCGGGGGTGGTAAAGAGGGCGCTGAACTCGCGGCCCTCGCTGGTCTTGGGGGCCGCCACTCCACAGACCTTACCGAGCGTCGGGAGCACATCGAAAAGGTAACACAGCGCATCGGTCCGCTGGCCCTTCGGAACGCCTGGTCCGGCGATGATGAGGGGCACGCGCATCGAATGCTCGTAGAGATTCTGTTTACCGATGAGGCCGTGGGAGCCGCGGGCCACGCCGGAATCCGCCGCAAAAACGATCACCGTATTCGCCGCCTGAGGCGAGGCTTCGACGGCATCGAGGATGCGACCAATCTGCAGGTCCAAGTAACTGATATAGCGATAGTAGTCTGCGAGCATCTGTTGGATAGCCGCGGGCTTCCGCGGCCAAGGTAGGAGCAGTTCATCCCGGAGCGTCATATCACCGTTATTGAACGGATGCTGTGGCAGGAAGTTAGCCGGCAAAGGAATCTTGGCGGGGTCGTAGGTCACCGGAAAACCGTCAGGCACGATATGCGGGTCATGCGGGCCATCGAAAGCCAGGTAAGCATAGAAAGGCTTCGCTGGGTCGTGGGCTTTGATAAAGCCGAGCACCTCGTCCGTCGCTTCTTCGCAGAGGTGTTTCGGCGAAAGGCGCTCAGGTCCCATCTTACCCGTCGGCAAGAGATCACAGACCTGTGCCTTCATCGGGTTGGTCATCCCACCGATGTACATCGCTTTCGCGGTCTGGAAGGAGCGTCCGACCGAACCAGGTCCGTTATGCCACTTCCCGGCGGCAAAGGTCGCGTAGCCAGCCCCCCCAAAGGCATGCGGCCAGGTCTCGTCGCGCATGAGCTTTTCGTCGACGTGGAAATAGGGACGGCCGGACATCAACATTGCGCGGGAAGGCACGCAGGTGGCGCCGTTATTACCGCCCTGCATGTAGGCGCGCGTGAAGGACAGCCCGCGCTGCACGAGGCGATCAAGGTTCGGGGTCTTAATATGCGCATTACCCAAAGCCGCGATCGTATCCGCGCGTTGGTCATCGGCAAAGATGAAGACGATATTGGGCGACTTAGCCGCTTGGGCAGAGGCCGCCAAAGCCACAAGGACAAGGAGGAAGAAACGGGGCATGCCTAGGTGATAGCCGAGAGCCGGACCTAATCAAAACAATCCGAACTCAGTTGGCCAAACCGTGGTGCCCATCGGGCTTAAGGTGCTCCGGATGGTCGGGCTCGACGTGCACAAGTACGGCAATGACCTCCGGATGCAAACGCAGGATATCTGCCTTAATACGACCGGCGATGGCGTGGCCTTCGGCGACCGTCGCGGTCTCCGCGACCTGCAGGTGGAAATCGACCTCGAACCGATCGCCCAAGCGACGGGCCCGGAAAGCATGGAATCCCTTGGCGCCCGGGGCGGCCAAGATGTGCTCACTCAGATCACGCAGGACGTGGGCGGCCGGAGCGGTATCCAAGAGGTCTTCGCAACTCCCTTTGAATAACTTGATACCCTCCGAACCCAGCCAGCCGGCAAGCACGAGGCCAACGACCTTATCCAGAGCCTTCCATTCGGGATAAACATTGGCGACGACGACTGCGACAAGCGCGAGCAGCGAGGCGATGGCGTCCGCCCGATGATCGGTGGCATTGGCCATCAACAACCGCGAACCGAGACGCTCGGCCTGTCGACGCGCATACTGGTAGAAACCTTCCTTGATGATTAGGGCGGCGCCGGCGACCCAGGCGGCAGCGAGACCGGGCTGGACGACGTCGACCCCACTGACCAAAGCAGCAAGCGACTGCCAAGCTAGGCCGACGCAGAAGATAAGTACGAGCGACGAGATGAGCATCGTCGCCAAGGTCGAGAAACGATGATGGCCGTAAGGATGATCGTCGTCCTTCGGCAGATGGGAAAAACGCAAACCCACGATGGCAGCGATATCACTCGCAATATCCACCAAGGAGTGGATACCGTCGGCGATAAGGGCTTGGGATGATGCAATGACGCCAACGCTGAGCTTAGCGCCAGCCAAGACCACATTGACCGCCAAGCTAAGGCTGGTCGTCCAGGTACCTTCGCGCTGCAGCGGTGTGCTCATTTCTGTCCGCTATTGGCGCGGATGATATCCGCTTCCTTTTTCCAATCGATGGGGATGAGTTCGGCCGAAGCCACCGCGGGATCGGCGCGCAAGGCCGCCAAAACTTTCGGCAAGTCGGCCCACGGCGTTTTCTCGAGCGGCTCATGCCACTGCTTTAAGGCCAAAAAAGCCTCGTCGGGCTTACCGACTACCGGCTGGGCGATGTCACCGCTCGGCAGCTTCACTTCCGCCGCTTGATGCCCGGGCTTTAGTTTCAGGGCGACGCGATCGGCGAACTGGAAGCCGTAGTCCGTGACCGGACCTGGCTCCGCCAGCGCCGTGCCGGGGGCGTAAGTTTCCCGAACCCAAAGATACTCCTGTGCCAGCTCACGGCCCGTGGCCTCGTAGCGACGGCGCCCGCCCGTGACAATGGACCGTACCTTGGAGCCATCAGGACGTGTCTCCACGGACTCCCAGAGTACATAATGACCATAGAACCCCTTCTGCATCACCGCGAAGTCATACATCATCCCAGGGAGATTGAGCCCCTCACGGACTTGCCGTTTTGCGTCACGCTGGGGCTGGCTATTGGTCTGCACGACCCACAGGACGCCTACGCCCATCAGAGCTCCGACCAAGAATAAGATCCATCGCTCGCGCTGACCCATGGTCCCATCTTCACGACCACCCCGCCGGGGGCAAGGAGAAGCGACCCGGCGGGAGCCTTTACGGTTGGAAAGCACCGACCTTTAACCCAGAACAAGCCCATGCCACAGGCCACCGTCGAAACTCGGGTTCGCTTCGCCGAAACCGATGCCATGGGCGTGACCTACCATGGCAACTATCTGCCTTGGTTCGAGATGGCGCGCGTGGCTTTGCTGGACCAACTCGGCTGCCCCTATCGCGAACTTGAAAAACAAGGCTTCCTCCTGCCCGTGCTTGAAACTGGCCTGACCTACCACCGCCCCTCGCACTTCGATGACAGCGTCCGCATCACCGTCACCTTAGCAGAGAAACCCAGGGCGCGGCTCCACTTGACCTACAAAGTTGAGCGCGGGGACGAACTTCTCGTCGAAGGTTTCACCGTGCATGCCTTTGTTAGCCGCGACTTCAAAGCTATCCGCCCGCCGGAAATCGTTGAAACGGCCTTGGCTAAAGCCTTTGGTCCGGCCTAACCCATTCTAATGAAAATTGAAGCCGCCTCGCTCGGGCCTTTCGAGACTAATGCCTACCTCCTATCGTCGGACGACGGCAAAGAGTGTATCGTCATCGACGCTCCGCAAGGGGCGGCCGCAAAGCTCTTACCGTTAATCAAGGACCGGGGCCTCAAGCTCACGCACCTCTTACTCACGCACGGGCACTGGGACCATATGTGCGAGGCCCATGCTTTCGCCGCCGCTGGCGCCAAGGTCCTCGCGCACCGAGCGGATCGCGAACTGATTGAGAATATCGAAGCCTACAAGGACCGCTACCTCGCAATGCTTCCTGAGCTGTCCGACGCCGATTTCAAATCCGTCAAGGTCACGACTTGGCTGGAAGAGGGCTCCACGTTCGTCGCGGCCGGCAAGGCCTTCGAGACGCGCCACGTCCCCGGCCACTGCCCGGGCAGCCTCTTGTTCTCCTGTGCCAGCGAGCAAGTGGCCTTCTGCGGCGACGCCATCTTCCGTGGCTCCGTGGGCCGGACTGACCTACCTAATGGCAACTGGAACGAGCTACTGACTTCTATTCGGACGCGCATCTACACGCTACCGAATGAGACCGTCCTCTACCCTGGCCATGGTGGGCGCACGACGGTCGGTCACGAGAAGCAGACGAATCCTTACGCGAAGCCTTAAGCGTGAACCAGCCCTGCCCTTTCCTGCCCTCCTGTGGACGCTCCTTGAGTTGGCGCGACCTCGCTGAGTTCAGGGAAGAAGGTGGCGCGGAACTCTACCGCCTCTGCCTAGAATACGGTCAACAGCTCTGGTTGGATGGCTTGCCTGCCCGATCCTTACTGGCCGTCGATCGCGCGCTGTACTGCGACGTCGCGGCATCGGCTGAAGTCTTACAGGCCTATCCGCTACCCTACGCCGCCATCCGCTGGCTCGTCTCCCAACCCAGCGACGCCTTCACCGGTAATGCCCGCGTGCATTACCAGCACCTCGCCGACCGCGTGCGCGGCGAACGTGCCGACATCAAAAAGTGGCGGGCCTGGGCGGCTTGGGCGGTCACTCGCCAAGCCCGGCCGGACCTTCCCGGCGACCCTAAGCATGCGGTGACCGAACCCACCCACGCGGAAATCACCGCCGGACTCCATGCCCACGGAATCGCTGGAGAGGCCAGCCTGTGGAGGGAATGTCTAGGCGATTAACCTTATTCATTTAAAGGCTTTGAGTCTTGTTCAAGAAAACCTTGGGACGATAGTGATGGACCATGACCCATTCCTACACCACCTACCTCCTTGGCGGCTCCAAAGGCATCGCCCTCGATATCGCTAAACGCCTCGCCCAGCAGAAGCAGCCCCTGACCCTCATTGCCCGCGGTGCCAGTGAATTGACCGCCGTGGCCAAAGAACTCACCCAACTCGGCTGCCCCGAAGTCACCACGATTTCGTGTGACCTCAGCCAAGCCGAAAGCGTGGACAAACTCTGCGCACAAATTGCGCAAGACACCCGCCATATCCGTGGCCTCGTCAACGCCGCCGGCTATTTCGCACCCAAAGCCTTCCTCGACCAAAGCCGGGCCGACTACCGGCAGTACCTCGACCTCAACGAGGCCCTCTTCTTGGCCACCCAAGCCGTCGCTAAGAACATGAAAGCCCACGGCGGCGGGAGCATCGTCAACATCGGCTCGATGTGGGCTAAGCAAGCGGTCAAGGCTACGCCTTCCAGTTCCTACTCCATGGCCAAGGCCGGCCTCCATGCGCTCACCCAACACTTGGCGATGGAACTGGCCGATCACAAAATCCGCGTTAACGCCGTCTCCCCAGCCGTGGTCGTGACCACCATCTACAAGGCGTTTATCCAAGAAGAGAAGATCCCTGAGGCTTTGGCCGGCTTCAACGGATTCCACCCGATTGGCCGGGTGGGCCAGCCGAAGGACGTCGGTGCCGTTATCGCCTTTTTGCTGAGCGAAGAAGCTGGCTGGGTCACCGGTGCGATCTGGGACGTCGATGGCGGCGTCATGGCCGGGCGCAATCAGTAAGCTCAACCCCCTTCGAGACAAAACCGGCCGAGGCAATATGCCTCGGCCTGTTTTATTTTAAACCCTTTGAGTGAACGCCTACTTGTTCATCTGAAGCACTTCCGCCTTCACCTCGACCTCGACGCCTTCGGGGGTGGTGAACTTGGTCGACTCACCCGACTTCACCGAAGCGGTGTTACTGTTTCCGTGGGTCACCGCTAGGCCATCGACAATGGCCTTATGCAGCGACAGCTCCTGGACCTTGCCGAGCTGGGAAAGAGTGAGCACTTCGCGTTTCTCGTCATAGGCCTTGATGGTCCAGCCATCGACCACGCGACCAACTTTCAACCAGCGACGGGCACCGGCGATATCTTCAATGGAATAGAGACCTTCGGTGGGAATCGCCGAATGAAAAATGGGCATAGTGGACTTCTGGCGCGCGGCTTCCTTCTGCTTCCGACGCACCTCGTCGGGATTTTGGGTCGCCGGATCAGCCTTGCTCTTGACCTGCGTATCCATCTTCAGGGCAATCGACCCATCGGCACCTACCGTCGGCGTGACGCTGAAATTAATCCCCCCATCAGGACCGCCCACGCCAATCGTCGCTTGCTTGCCGGAGATCGCGACCACCGTAGGAGAGGTGATGGTGTCGACCTTGCCGCTGGCGTCCTTTCGGGTGAACGTCGTTGTTACTTGGATGTGTGTGGGGGCGGCAACTTCCTGCCCCCAACCAGCGAGAGGCAGACAAGCCAGCACAGCAAGGGAAGCGAGGCAAGGGAGGCGCATGGGGAGAGAGTGGGTTACAAGTGTAACCCCAAAAAGCCCAAAAGTTCCACCTGTGGGGCTTATTTAAACGCCTTAAAGACCAGGGAGGCGTTATGTCCGCCGAATCCGAGGTTATTCGAGATAGCCACGTTGACCGTCATCTTGCGGGCCTGGTTAGGCACGTAGTCGAGGTCACAATCTGGGTCTGGGTTCTCGAGGTTCAACGTCGGAGGAACAATGCCATGACGGATAGCAAGGGCACAGACGGCAGCTTCGACACCACCGGCAGCACCCAGCAGGTGACCCGTCATGGACTTAGTCGAGGAAATGGCAATCTTGGGGGCCTGTTCGCCAAAGACGCGCTTGATAGCAAGAGTCTCGCAACGGTCGTTAATTGGGGTCGAGGTGCCGTGGGCGTTGATGTAGCTCACTTCGGACTTCGCGACACCAGCCTCGGATAAGGCGCGGTTTAGGCAGAGCGCGAGGCCCTTCCCTTCCTGATCTTGGCCGGTGATGTGGTAGGCGTCGCAGGTGGCACCGTAACCCGCGAGTTCGCAATAGATGCGGGCACCGCGGGCTTGGGCGTGTTCGAGGGACTCGATCACAAGGACACCAGCGCCTTCACCCATGACGAAACCATCGCGGAGCTTGTCAAACGGGCGAGATGCCTTTTCGGGCGTGTCGTTGAAATCGGTCGACATGGCCTTCATGTTACAGAAACCAGCGTAACTCAGGCGGGTGATGCAGGCTTCCGAACCGCCGGACAGCATGATGTCAGCGTGGCCGTCACGGATATGGCGCATCGCTTCACCGAGGGCGTGCGAGCCCGAGGCACAAGCAGAGACGACGCCAAAGTTGACGGACTTAGCCTGAAACTCAATGGCCACCACGCCGGAGGCGATATTGGCAATCAAGGAAGGGATTGTGAAAGGGGAAACCCGGCTGGGGCCACGTTCGATGAGCACACGGGCCTGGTTCTCGATGGTCTCCATCCCGCCGATACCTGAGCCGATGATCACGCCAAAGCGCTCGGCATCGAGTTTGGTCGTATCGACCTGGGCGTCTTCGACGGCCATCCGCGCAGCGGCGACGGCATACTGCGTGTAGCGGTCGTTACGCTTGGCCTCCTTCGGGTCCATGAACTTACCCGGGTCAAAATCACGGATTTCGCCGCCGACCTTGGACGGGAAGTCCGTGGGGTCAAAACGGGTAAGACGGGAGATACCAGAACGCCCTTTAATCAGGCCGTCCCAGAAACTGGCCGTATCCGGACCGAGCGCCGACAGGCAACCGATGCCGGTGACGACGACTCTGCGGGACTGGCTAGCGGTGCTCACAGTGACGGGCTATGAAAACCCGCGAAAATTACTTGGTGGCGTTAGCCTTAATGAACTCGATGGCGTCGCCCACGGTCTTCATGGAGGCGGCCTTATCTTCCGGGATTGAAGCGATCCCAAACTCGTCTTCGAAAGCCATGATGATCTCGACGAGGTCGAGGGAGTCGGCCTTGAGGTCGGTCTGGAAGCCAGCGGTGGCGGTGACCTGTTCAGGGTTCACGCTGAGCTGCTTGACGATGATGTCGGTGACGCGTTGTTCGATGTTTTCAGGGCTGTTAACGCTTTTTTCGCTTTTTTCGTGCATGGTAAAGTGGTGATTAGGGGGGTGGGAACTGGGTGTCAGATAGGCGGGGGGTGGTCAAGTTTAGAAAAGTCGTAAATACTCCGCCCCAAAGTGCCTTCAGGGAACCCAGTTGAATCCCAATCAGACAGCAGAGGCGCTGGGGCTATGATAGCAGACATGTCCCGTTTGCGTGTATCGATAAAAATGATGGGCCTTATTCGAACGGCTGCCCCGTGGAGCGAGCCCGACCCTCCGGGCGGAGGCCTCAAATAGCCATGCCACCGTCCACCGAAAACACCTGCCCCGTAATATAGCCACCCTCTTCCGAGGCGAGGAAATCGACCATAGCGGCAATATCGGTGACCGACCCGAACCGGCCCAGCGGAATCACCCCGAGAATCTTCTGCTTAATTTCGTCGGAAAGTTCCCCCGTCATGTCGGTGGTGATAAAACCGGGCGCGACGGCATTGGCGGTGATGCTCCGGCCAGCGAGTTCGCGGGCGAGGGTCATGGTGAGGCCATGTAGGCCAGCCTTGGCGGCGGCGTAGTTAGCCTGGCCGGCATTGCCCTGAACGCCCGTGACGGACGAGATACTGATAATCCGACCCCAGCGCTTCTTGGTCATCGGGCGGACGAGCCCCTTGGTCCAATAGAAAGCGGAGGAAAGATTGGTGGCGATGACGTCGTTCCAATCCTGATCGGACATTGCCATGACGAGTTTGTCGCGGGTGATGCCCGCGTTATTGACGAGAATCTCGACAGCGCCGAACTCGGCATTGATCTGTTCGCAGGCCTTGGCGACCGCGGCGGCGTCGGAGACGTCGACCTGGAAGGCCTTGGCCTTCCAGCCCTTGGCGATGATGTCATTGGCGACGGCGACGCAGGTCTCGGACTTCGAGATACAAAGGACCGTGTGCCCGTGCGAAGCCAGGCGTTCAGCGATGGCCTTACCGATACCGCGGCCGGCACCCGTCACCAAAGCTACCCGAGGATTATGCGTCAGTTGCATCGGCTTTGATGTGCAGGGAAGTTGGCCGCTAGGCAAGTGGCGAAAATAGCCGCATCCCCCGTTTCTCTCAGAAAAACAGTTGGAATATGGCCTGCCCGCTCAGTAAACGTCGCGCTGGTAGCGCCCGTCCTTCTTGAACTGCTTGACCCAGTCCACGGCGGCTTCGGGCGTCAGCCCGCCCTGTTCGGCGACGATAGCATGTAAAGCCGCATCCACATCCTTGGCCATGCGCTTGGCGTCACCGCAGACATAGAAATAGGCCCCAGCCTGGAGCCACTGCCAGAGTTCAGCGGCGCTCTCACGCATCCGATCCTGGACGTAGATTTTAGCCGCTTGATCACGGGAGAAGGCTAGGTCGAGTCGCGTGAGTACGCCCGACTGCAGGTAAGCCGCCCATTCGTCGGCGTAAAGGAAATCGCTGTCCTTGCGCTGGTCGCCGAAGAAGAGCCAGTTCTTGCCCTTGGCGCCGCGGGTGGCGCGGTCCATGACGAAACTACGGAACGGTGCGACGCCCGTGCCGGGGCCGACCATAATAACCGGAATAGAATCGTCGGCGGGCAGGCCGAAATGCGAGTCTGCGACGAACACCGGGACCTCGGGTTCGTTTAGCTGGGTACGCTCGGAAAGGTAGGTCGAACAGACGCCCTCACGCAGGCGGCCATTGGTTTCGTAACGGACCACGGCAACCGTCAGGTGAATCTCGTCAGGGTATTTGGACGGCGCCGAGGAAATTGAATAGAGGCGTGGCATCAGTTTGCGGAGGAGCTCGCTGAACTCTTGGGCACCGAGCTTGGCCGAAGGATACTCTTCTAAGAGATCGAGGAATTCACGTTGCTCCATCCAAGCCTTCTTCTTCTCGGGGTCGACCTCACCGATGGCGGCGGCCAAGCGGGCCTTCTCGCCGGCGTCCGTGGCACGGTCATGCAGTAATTGGGCGAATTTGTAGGTCGGGCCGTTCAGGGACAGACGCTTGGACAAAGCCTGTCGCAGGGAAATGGGGGCCGTGTCTTTGGGAATGGTCACCTGCTCGTCTCCCGTGAAGCCAGCGGCCTTCAGCACTGCCGTGACGGTCAGTGGGTTATTGGCGGGAAAGACGCCGAGCGAATCGCCACATTTATAGGTCAGGCCGCTGCCAACCAGAGAGACTGAAAAGTGCTGGGTGTCCTTCTGGCTCGAGGCGGCACTGAGGCGACGGCGGTCGACGAGGCGGGCCGGGAACGGGTTATTCTTGTCGTAAGGAGCGGACATAGCGAAGCCGCAGGATGCAACCATCCCCACCCTGCCAACAATCCTAAAAACGCCGGAAGGGCTACTTCCAGATCTTCACCCAGTCGACTTCGACATCATCGGGTAACTTGGCTGGCAACAGGTCTTTGCGTTCGAAATCCGAGACCCAATGGCCCAGAAAAAGATGCATCGGCTCCTTTACCTCGGGCTTATCGAGCTTATGCACCAACTTACCGTTAAAGTACCAAGCATATTGCCGCTCCGTCCAGAGGAAGCCGTAAGTATTAAACCCTTTCGAAACTTGGCCCGGCTTGTTGTTCAAGTCCGTCTTAATTGGGCGGAGCTCGCGCACACCCTTAGAGTCACCAATTTTGGCCCAGGGAATGAGCCGGTCATCGCCAAAGCATTCAAAGAGCAAGGCGGCGGCCGGCGGTTCGCTGGTGGGCTTATTGCGAATGACAAAGGCACCATGATGGCCCTTGGTCACGGGGAAACGAATGGAGGCCTCGAAGTAGCCCTGCTGCTGGGTGAACTTCTCGCGCGTGCTGAGGCCGCTACCCTGCCAGCCATCCGGACGCTCACGTAACGTGATGACCAGCTTACCGTCTTTGATTATCAGGGCCTGCTTATCGCCTTCAAATGTCCATTTAGCTTCGTCGATTGCGGCATCCTTAAACTCCTCGGACCACACCATCTTCATGGCCGAGGAGGGCGGGTTGGCGCACAAGGCGGCCGTCGTCAAGCAGAGCACCAAGAAGCACTTCATAAAGATTATTTATAGACTTTGACCCAGTCGATCTGGAGGGCCTCGGGCGGGTTGGCGGGATCGGGGAAGGCTTTGATGATGCCGCCTTCGGCCGTGTGGTGAACGAATTCTACGAACATCGGCGTGGTCGGCGCGGCTTTGAGATCCTGGCGATGGACCTGCTTCCCGTTGACATACCAAGCAAAGTACTTGGGCGTCCAATGGATACCATAGGTATGGAACTTCCGATAGGACGTTCCCCCGTCTAAATTAATATCATGCTTCACGGGGCGCAGCATACGGATGCCAGTGAAGTCGGCGACCTGCGTAGTGGGTGAGATATGGTCATCGCCCCAGCTCTCAAAGAAGATGCGGGCCGACGGCGGTTCATCGAGGCTCTTATTGCGGACCTCGAAACGGCCCGAGCGACCAGCGGTCTGTAGCATGCGCATCGATGCCTCGAAATACCCTTGGGCCTGCGAGAACTTATTGGCCGTGCTGATACCGGTGCTCTGCCAGTAGGTGGACTCCTTGCCGGGCAGCATGGCCAAGTAGAGTTTCCCCTCCTTGATACTGACGGAACCCGTATTGCGGTTATGGACGTTCCATTTGGTCTCATCGATTGCGGGACCATCGAAGTTCTCGGTCCAAACCAATTTCATCCCCCCATTGGGCGCGGCCCCAACGGTGGTCGCCAAGCAAGCTAAGAACAAAGGCAGGTGTCGCATGGGGGTAACAGGCACACCTCTAAACAAGAAGTTTTCTAGGAGAAGGCAAGCGAGTTGGCCCGCTTAATTCTCAAAAATCATGTCGATTTCCTTGCGGGAAAGCGGCCGACAATCCCCCGAGGGCATCCGGCGCAGGACCAAACTGCCAATCTGGAAGCGACGGAGGACCTTCACGTGGAAACCAAAGATCTCAAACAGACGGCGGATTTCTCGTTTACGTCCTTGGTCCAAATGCACCTCCAGCTGGGTGGGGGCATCCGGAATACGTATCACCTTCTTAAACTTTAGCCGCTCTCCTTCCTCCACGGCGCCTTTAAGCAGTCGCGGGGTGAGCTTCGGGTCGTAGTCGCGATTCAGGTGCACTTCGTAGCGCTTAACGACGCCACCGGATGGATGCATGACCTTATTAGCCAGCGCACCATCGTTGGTTAGGAGCAGGAGGCCTTCGGAATCCTTGTCTAGGCGACCCACGCAGAAAAGGCGGAGCGGGGCGTATTCGGGCGGCACCATCTCAAAGACGGTATGGCCCCCGTGCGAATCATCGTTAGTGCAGAGGAACCCCTTCGGCTTATTCATCATCAGCACCACCGTTCGGCCGAGCGGCTTAATCTCGCGGCCTTGGCAGCGCACGACGTCAACCGCCGGATCCACGGGTTGCCCAGTGGCGGCGACCTTACCGTTGATGAGTACTTGGCCCTCCGCGACGAGGCGCTCCGCATCCCGACGGGAGCAGAGCCCCGCTTGGGCGAGGAACTTATGGATGCGCATGGGGCCTTCAGACACGCCCACACGACTAGACCCTTCCGGGGGCAGAGGGCGAGACAATCAATGCAGAGGCGAAACGATAACTTTTCTCGCCCTCCCCGCCGACTCCCCCCAAATAGGTGCCATGCGCCTCATCGACGGCAACGCCACCGCCCAGCAAGTCCTCGCCGAAGTCAAGGCCCGCGTGGACAAACTCGCCCCGCTCGTCCCACACGTTGCCTTCGTGCGCGTCGGTGACGACCCCGCTTCCGTGTCCTACGTCACGAAGAAACAAAAGACCGCAGCTGAGGTTGGCATGCGCGCCAGCCTGCAACTCTTTCCCGAAACGGTCACTAAGGAGGAGCTCTTTGCCCACCTCGATCAGCTGAATGCCGACCCCTCGGTCCACGGTATCCTTATCCAGGCTCCCCTCCCCAAGCACTTACCTGAGACGGAAGTCTTTAACCGTGTGTCACCCGACAAAGACGTCGATGGCTTCGGCACCCAGAGTATCGGTCGACTCGTGCAAGAAGTCCCCGGCGCCTTCGCCGCCTGCACCCCGGCGGGCGTCATCGAACTCCTCCGTCGCTCGGGCGTAGAAACCGCCGGGAAGCACGCGGTCGTCGTCGGTCGGTCGCTCATCGTCGGCAAGCCTGCGGCATTCTTACTCCTCGCCAAGGGTTGCGACTGCACGGTTACCATCGCGCATTCCCGCACCAAGGACCTCGCGGCGATTGTCCGCCAAGCCGACATCATTGTCGCCGCTATCGGCAAGCCCCGCTTCATTACCGCCGACATGGTCAAACCCGGCGCGGTCGTCATCGACGTCGGCATCAACCGTGTGCCCGATGCCACGAAGAAGACTGGTTACCGCATCGTCGGCGACGTCGACTTCGACGCCGTCTCCCCACTCTGCGAGGCCATTACCCCTGTTCCGGGCGGCGTTGGCCCGATGACCGTGGCCATGCTGATGAAGAACACCCTCGACGCCTGCGAACGCGCTCAAGCCCGTGGCTGAGGTCAAGCCGCCACCCCTCACCCTCCCACCGGCTGGCTTTTGGTGGCGGTCCTTGGCTTTTCTTGCGGACTTCATTCCGCTGTTCGTGCTCGGCCTCTTTATTGCTGGGCATCTCGCGGGGGACGAGCTCCAGACTGCTCGCGCCAAGAGCGACCAATACCAAGAGCGCTTACTCAAGCTCTACGAGCAGGCCCTGACTAAGCCATCCCCACGGGCTCAAAGCACGCTCATGGATTCAATCCTGCACCCCGCTGAAGAGGATATCCAGGCCTATGTCGATTGGCATGTCTACCAAGGGGAAGTCTGTTTCTTCGTCATGCTCCTCGGTCTCTTCCTGCAGGAATGGCTCTGGCGCGGCCAGACCTTGGGCAAGCGCATCTTTAACCTCCGCACGGTCGCTCACGCCACCCAGGCGACGCCCACGTTCATGGCCTGCCTACTGCGCTCGTTCTGGAAAGCGTCCTTCGTGACGCTCTACAATCCGATCACCATCGTCATCGGGATCATCAATTTCCACGTGCCGCTCTTCCGTTACGACCGCCGCAGCTGGCACGACATGCTCTCGCGGACTTACGTCACCGATAGCAAGAATAGCCTCCCGCCGAAGGAGTAGATAGGCTTGAACGCTTGTGGTCTGCCACGGACCAGCTATGCGTCTAAGCATGCGGAGTACCCCTCTGGCCGCCCTTCTACTCGCCGTGCTCGCCACGGCGGCGGACTTGCCACTGCCGCCACTCTCGACCGGCGAACCTACGGCGGGGAAACGCGTGGCGGTGACGCCCCCAGAATACGCGGGCACCCAGGTGCACCATATCGTCGCGTTGCCAGCAGACTGGAGTCCCCAAGCCCGAGCCCAAGGCAAGCGCTGGCCCGTCATCGTCGAATACACGGGCAACCTTCATCCGGCTTCAGGGTCCACGGGTGAGGTGGAAGGCGCCGCCTTAGGGTTCGGCCTTAGCCGCGGCCAAGCTATCTGGGTCGTCCTACCCTACGTCGCCGCCGACCATCGGCGTAACGAGGTCACGTGGTGGGGCGACATCGATGCTACCGTGGCCTATGCCAAACGGCACGTCCCACGCATCTGCGCGGAGTTCGGCGGCGACCCACAGAAGGTAGTGCTCTGTGGCTTCTCCCGTGGGGCCATCGGCGTCTCGTTCCTCGGCTTGCATGACGACGAGGTCGCGAAGCTCTGGTGCGGTCTCTGGGCGCACGATCATTTCGACGGGGTGATAGCATGGAATACTCCGTGGGGCTCGCCCCTCGCCCGGTACCGCGAAGAGGCCACTGTCCGCCTGCGTCGTCTGCAGGGACGACCCGTGCTGATCAGTCAGGCTTACCCTGGCAATCAGACGCGTGCTTTCATCGAGCCCATCGCCCCCAAGAATGTGGACTACCTCACCATCGATATGAGCGTGCTCTTCGAGAAATTCCCCAATGATTTCGTGAAGCACCCGCACAACGACCGCTGGCCGCTACGCGATAGTACGGCAACCAGCGTGGCGCGCGCGTGGTTCGATCGCGTGACAGCGGCAGATATGCCCTCGAAGTAAGCGGGCACAAAAAAGCCTCGGGGTGAGCCGAGGCCTTGTCTGTTTATTTAACCGGGGCTTAGCGACGGTCCGGACGGTCGCCACGAGGGCGGTCCATCGGCTTCGGGGCAGGGGCGTATTCGCGACCTTCCTTCTCGGCAATGGCAGCACGGCGCGAGAGGCGCACGCGGCCCTTGTCGTCGATGCCGACGCACTTCACGATGATCTCGTCACCGAGCTTGCAGATATCTTCGACGCGCTCGACGCGGAAGTCAGCGAGTTCGGAGATGTGCACGAGGCCTTCCTGACCCGGGAGGCATTCGACGAAAGCGCCGAATTCCTTGACCGAGCGCACGATACCCTTGTACGTCTTTTCGAGTTCGATCTGAGCCGAGAGGAGGTTCACTTCGTTGACCGCGCGGGCCAGCTTTTCGCCGTCCGTCGCGAAGATTGTGACCCAACCGGAATCGTCCTGGTCGATGTCGATCTGGCAACCGGTGTACTCGGTGATGCGCTTGATGTTCTTGCCGCCTGGACCAATGAGTGCGCCGATCTTGTCGGACGGAATCTTGATGCGGTGGGTGCGGGGAGCGCAGGGCTTCAGTTCTGGACGGGTCGTCGGCATCACCTTACCCATGATGTCGAGGATGGCGTCGCGGGAGACTTTGTTCTGGGCAATGGCTTCCTTGGCGATGCCGATTGGCAGGCCGTGGATCTTGAGGTCGAGCTGGAAGGCGGTGATGCCTTCACGGGTACCGCAGATCTTGAAGTCCATGTCACCGTAGTGGTCTTCGGCGCCGATGATGTCGGTGAGCACGCGGTACTTCACGATTTGACCGCTCTGGTCTTCGGTCACGAGACCGCAGGAGATGCCGGCCACGGGAGCCTTGATGGGCACGCCAGCGTCGAGGAGCGCGAGGGTCCCACCGCAAACGGAGGCCATCGAAGTGGAACCGTTCGATTCCATGATCTCGGAGACGAGACGGATGGAGTACGGGAAGTCCTGCTCGGAAGGCAGCACGGAGAGCAGCGAGCGCTCAGCGAGGTTACCGTGGCCGGTTTCGCGGCGGCTGGTCATGCCGAAACGACCCGTTTCACCCACGGAGAACGGAGGGAAGTTGTAGTGCAGGAGGAACGAGCGCTTGCTCGGGCCGCCGGTGATGGCGTCGACTTCCTGGGCGTCCTTAGAGGTGCCGAGGGTCGCGAGCACGAGGCCCTGCGTTTCGCCACGCTGGAAGAGCGAGGAACCGTGGACGCGCGGGAGCACGTCGACTTCGCAAGAAATCGCACGGAGATCCTTCGGGGAGCGGCCGTCAGCGCGCTCACCGTTCTGGATGATAGCGTTACGGTAGACCTTTTCCTGGAGCTTCTCGAAAGCCATCTTGATCTGGCGGGAGTCAAAGACGTCGCCGAGTTCAGCCTTACAAGCAGCCTTAGCCTTCTCGACCACTGCTTTGACGGCGTCGCCGCGCTCTTTCTTGGAAGCGAGGAAGATAGCCTTCTTGAGGAGGTCACCTTCGTTGGCAACGCGTTCGCAGATGGCGAGAGCCTTGGCTTCGCAAACGACGAGCGGGAACTGGCGCTTGGACTTGGAGTACATCGCAGCAAGCTTGCGCTGGGCGGCGATGATTGGCTGAATAGCCTTCTGGGAGTACTCGAGGGCGGCGATGAAGTCGACTTCGGGCAGCTGGTCGGCCGAGCCTTCGATCATCATCATGTCCTTTTCATTACCGACGTAGATGAGGTCGAGGTCAGACTGGTACTGCTCTTCGTGCGTGGGGTTAACCACGAACTGGCCGTTGACGCGGCCGAGGCGGATACAGGCGATGGGGCCGTTCCAAGGAATGTCCGAGCAAAGGAGCGCAGCGGAAGCACCGTTCACCATGAGCACGTCGGCGTCATTAATCTGGTCCGCCGAGAGGAGGAGGCCGATCACCTGGACTTCGTTAAGGAAGCCTTCAGGGAAGAGTGGGCGCAGCGGACGGTCGCAGAGACGCGAGGTCAGGATTTCCTTATCGGAAGGCTTACCTTCGCGACGGAAATAACCACCAGGGAAGCGGCCGGCAGCGGCAAACTTCTCGCGGTAGTCGACGGTGAGGGGGAAGAAGTCCTGGTCGGGAGAACGGAGATCTTCGGCGGCGGTAGCCGACACGAAGAGCGTCGTTTCGCCCTTGCTGATGGTGACGGCACCATTCGCCAAGCGGGCGATAGAACCGGTGTTGATAGTGATACCGAGTTCATCGATGGTCACTGAGTGTTTCTGTTTCATTGTATTTTTGCGTTTGTGCGTTGTGCCAGGCGGGATTGCCCGGCGGTTTTGGTTGGGGGGTGAAAAGCGGACGTCCCAGCGGTGGCTGGGACGTACAAGTAAGACCGACCGCAGCGGCGGCGGGCTTACTTGCGCAGGCTGAGCTTGCTGATTAGGGCGTTATAACGGTCCAGATCGCTCGACTTCAGGTAAGCAAGGAGTTTGCGTCGGCGGTTGGTCAGCATGATGAGACCGCGACGCGAGTGGAAATCCTTGCGGTGGGTGCGAAGGTGATCCGTGAGGTGGTTGATGCGGCCGGAGAGGATGGCGACCTGAACTTCAGGCGAACCAGTATCCTTGGCATCCTGCTGGTGCTTCTTGATGATATCAGACTTATCGAACGACATGACTTTTTATGGGTGTTTGGGTTGAGTTTGGCCGACTTGGGAGAAATTCCCGAGGACCAGCCAGTCGGCCGGTGCCTCCGTCTGGAAGGAACTTTCGTTCCTCGGCCAGCGTGAGAAGGGGTCCACCCTTCTCCCTAACGAAGTGAAGCCGAATTGGTGACAGGTCGCCCCCCTTGAGGCAAGCAGGAAACCACCCCCCTGCGGGACTTATTCACACCCGCTTCTGGGTCAGTTTTCGGTGAAAATTAGGTCGTAGCCAAGGCAAGCCGCCAAAAGCAAGGCGACTTGGCTGGGCTGGCTGGCGGCGGCCGGCGCGAGGGTCAGTTGATAGTTATCGGCGGAGGTGAAGAACTCCTTGCCCAGTCCGGCCCACTTCTTGTCCATGGTGCCGATGACCTGACCGGAGCCATCGACGAGCTCACGTGTCCAGCTCAGCCACTTCCCGCTAAAGCTGCCCACTGGGCGCTCGTTGGCATCCTCTACGAGGAGCTCGCGCTTGAAAGAAATGAACTTCGTGCGGAGGAGGCCGACGAAACGCCCTTGGGCATCGTACACGCTCAGACGAGTCCGCCAGAAGGTG
Organism: Verrucomicrobiota bacterium; assembly: GCA_003569205.1. Lineage (GTDB taxonomy): Bacteria > Verrucomicrobiota > Verrucomicrobiia > Opitutales > UBA953 > UBA953. The sequence goes on from BGOK01000009.1 coordinate 76,421, forward strand.
AAGGGCTTCTCAATCCGCAAGGCGACCGTCTGGCCATCGGCTTCATAGACCATGACCGTAGTTGGCAAGAGCGCCTTGCTAATCAGCAAACGCGTCCACGCGGCTTTGGGCTCTTCCTTGGCGAGGCCGAGTTGGGCGCCCGTGACCGGATCCAAGATGTCGTAAGCATCCGTCAACTTCAGGAAACTAACTTTCTCACGGATGAAGAAGGTTGAACGGGATAATAAAGACGGGAGGGGCGGCGGCATTTCTTGCATACCGACTTCTCCCAAGAACCCCTCCCCTCGTCCAGCGTGAACCGCCTTAGAACGCCACGTCGACTTCGTAGACATCGCCTGGCCGGCGCGCGATGGCCTCAATGCGGAAGCCATTCGGGTCGGGGATAATTTCAGCGAGGTCGAAGGACCGCACGGAAGCCGGTAAGCCTTCAAAGATTAGGGTGAAGACATGCGGCTTGGTATAGTCGAGCTTGGTCCAATGCGGGTAGAGCGAGATCTTCTCAAAGGACAGCAACCGGCTGGTATGATTCGAGTCGCGATCAAGGAGGAAGGTACTCTGCCACACGCGGACCATTTCGGTGGTGTATGCGGGGATGCGGACGTGCACGACGACGGGCTCGATCGGCTGAACCGAGGTTTCCTCAGCCGTCTCCGGCCGCACCGAGGTCGTGGTCTCCGCTGCAGGGCTCATCCGCGCAACCTATGAAACCTTGGCCAGCAGGCAAGCGGGGGCTTACCTGATTAGCCCGTTGACTCCCTCCCCTTCCGAAAGCGGAATAGGCGCCATGGATAACGGCTCAACGGATAAACCAAGCCTCACTGGGGCGGAACGCAGCAAACTTCGCAGCCTCGCGCAGACCCTCGACCCCAAGGTCTTCGTGGGCAAGGCCGGCATTAACGAGGGCATCGCCAAACTTCTCCTCCAGGCCTTCGACAAGGCCGACCTTGTGAAGGTTCGGTTCACCGCCGAGCGTGACGTGATGGAAACCCAGATGCAGGAGCTCGCCCGGCTAACCGGCAGCGAGGTTATCGGTAACGTTGGCCGTACGGCGACTTTCTTTAAGTTAGCTGAGGTCGCCGAAGACGACGGCGAATAAACGATGGACGCCGCCAGGTTCCAGTCGCAGCACGACTCCCTGATCCAGGCCGCGGAATTGGCTTTGCGCACCCTGACGCCGGCCGCTGAGACGCGCCCTACCCGCCTCCACGCCGCCATGCGCTACTCGCTCGAGGCCGGCGGCAAGCGACTGCGCCCCGTCCTCTGCCTCGCCGCCGCCCAAGCCTTCCAGCCTAGTGCCGACGCCCGCCATGCGGCGACCGCCCTAGAGTGCATCCATACGTATTCCCTTATCCACGACGATTTACCGTGCATGGATAACTCCGACCTCCGGCGAGGCCGTCCGTCGTGCCACAAGGCTTTCGACGATGCCACGGCCCTACTCGCGGGGGACGCCCTGTTGCCGCTGGCTTTTGCGCTGCTGGCTCAAGGCTACACCGATCGACCCGAACTCGCCCGCTGCCTGGTGGCAGAACTTGCGCACGCCGCAGGCTCAACACTCCTCGTCGGCGGGCAGACCGAAGATATGGGCGGACTCGCCGCGGGCGCTGATGCTGAGCGCCTCGAATTCATCCTCCTCGGCAAGACGGCCGCGATGCTTAGTGCCCCGCTCGCCATGGGTGCACTCATCGGCGGAGCCTCCGCGGCAGACGTCGAGCATTGTCGTCGCGCGGGTCGGGCCGCCGGTATCGCTTTCCAGTTAGTCGATGACCTCCTCGATGGCTCCGCCAATACCGCGCAGCTCGGCAAACCCGTCGGCGCCGATGCCCAGAACGGAAAATTTACTTACCCCAGCCTGCATGGCATCCCCGCCACGCAGGCCCGTATCCAAGCACTGACGATTGAAGCCAACACACACCTTGCCGCTTGCCAAGGCGACACGGCTTTCCTGTGCGCTTTGATCACGCGCATGGCCAGTCGCGACCGCTAAGCGGCGAGGGCTAGTCGTCCGTCCGGAGCGACGCCGAGGGGAGTTGCTCCGGCAAAGATCCGTAGTAAGTCCCTAGCCATAACCGCCAGGCGAACGCATGGATAAACGGCGGCACGATGAGCGCCGTTACGGCGGCGATCTTCATCGCCGTGAGGCCACTGACCCAACCCTGACTTAAGCAGAACAAAAGAATCGGGAGGACCCCGAAAGCCGTCAGCCCGTAGTTCCAAACGATGGCCCCGAGGAAGAACCCTTCCTTCCGCCGGAGCACCATCCCGCAGTGGCCACAGGCCGCAGGCGTATTCGAGAAACGGCTCCAAAACCCTTTGACGGCCATCGGACGCACCGGCTGGCCGCAATCAGGACATTGCCCGCGGACGCACCGAAGGAAGATGTCAGGTCGGAAAGCCACCCCCCGATGTTAAGTCTCGGGCGGCCTATGTAAAGCAAAGGGCCGGCTTCCTTGCGGAAGCCGGCCCAAGTGTGCGGACTAAAGTCGCTTATTCAGCGGCCGTCTCACCCACCTGGAAGCGGGAGAAGCGGACGACCGAGACCTCTTCGCCGACCTGCTTGGAGAGTTCGGCGAGGAGTTGAGCGACCTTCTTATCTGGGTCACGGAAGAACGGTTGTTCGAGCAAGCAAACATCCGCGAAGTACTTATCAACGCGGCCGGAGATGATCTTCTCGATATTCGAAAGCTGCGCCTTCTTGCGGGCCTCGGAAGCGACGAACTGCTTTTCAGCAACCACGATACGCTTTTCGAGTTCGGCAATGACCTCAGCGTTCTTGGCTTCCTGCTGTTCGACGAGCTGACCCTTATAGTCTTCGATCACGCGCTTGCACTCTTCGATCGCCTTATCGGCTTCCGACTTAGTGAACTCGAGAGCGATTTCGCGCTCCTTAGCGACGACTTCTGCGGAAACTTCTTCACGACGAACGAAACGGCCGTTATTGGCCACGACCTGCATCGCCATCTGGCGAGCGAAGTCAGCCACGTCGGCGTGCGAGGCACCCGCGGCGGACTTCGTCGAGAGCTCGATGAGGACCGCAATCTTAGCGCCCGTGTGGACGTAAGCGGAGACGCGACCGTTACCGGAAGCGGCAAACTTGAGCACGCGGGAGACCTTGAGGTTCTCGCCGATTTTGGTGACCTGGTCGTTAAGGTAGTCGTTTACCTTACGGGAAGCGTCGGCGTGGTAGGGCTGGTCGAGCAGGTTGTCGACACCGTGCAGAGCCGCTTGACCGACGAGATCCTTGGCGAGGGCGACGAAGGCTTCGTTCTTGGCGACGAAGTCCGTTTCGCAATTGAGTTCGAGGAGTGTCGCGGACGAACCGGAGGCCTCAACCTTAACAGCGAACATTCCTTCGCTGGCCTTGCGGTCAGCCTTCTTGTTTCGCGTCGCGATCCCCTTAATGCGGAGGATTTCGACGGCCTTTTCCATGTCGGCATTGGCCTCGGTGAGGGCCTTCTTGCAATCCATGAGACCCGCGCCGGTACGCTGGCGCAGCTCGTTGACCGTCTGGGCGGTGATAACGGACATGGCGAGATTACTTAGTGGTCTTGCGCGGACGGACAGCCTTGGCGCCGCCCTGGGCTGCTTCGCCTTCGGAGCCTTCGGAGGCCTTCAATAGCTCATCGGAGATGGTGACTTCCGGCTGAGCGTTCTCCGTGGTTTCACCACGGGAGAGAGGGGTCACGGTCTTGCGCGGGTTAGCGTCGACCTTACGGCGAGCCTGACCGTTCTGGACAGCCTGCGTGAGGACTTCGACCACGAGACGGATAGACTTAGCGGCGTCATCGTTGCCTGGGATCGGGAACTTAAGGACCGAAGGGTCGGAGTTCGAGTCGCAGAGGCCGATCACCGGAATCTTGAGGCGGTTGGCCTCATTGACGGCGATGGCTTCATGCTTGGTATCGATGACAATCATCGCGGCGGGGAGCTCGCGGTATTCGAGGAGACCTTCGAAGTTGCGCTGCATACGGGACATCTCGCGACGGACGGCGGCGCCTTCCTTCTTATGCATCTTGGCGAGGGAACCGTCCTGCTCCATCTTCAGGTAGGTGCGGTAGGACTCGAGCGACTTCTTGATCGTCGTGAAATTAGTGAGCGTGCCACCGAGCCAGCGGTTAACGGCGAAGGGCATACCGGTCGCCTTAGCGGCAGCGCGGACGACTTCCTGAGCCTGAGGCTTGGTCGCGACGAAGAGCACTTCCTTGCCCTTGGCGGAGATGTCTTCGAGGTAGGCGGCAGCGGCGGCGAGGCACGCATGCGACTTCTCGAGGTCGATGATCGACACGCCATTACGGTGGTCGAAAATAAACGGACGGGATTTAGGATTCCAGCGACGGGTCTGGTGGCCGAAGTGCACGCCAGCGTCGAGGAGGTCTTTTACGGTGATGTTCATGGTATTTTTAGCTCCGTATCCCGCTTCTTGCCGAAGGAGAGGACATTGGATCAGGTGTAGTTAACTGCAGTTTTGATTAGGATGTCGGAAGCAATCGGCGGTAGCTTCCAACGGTGGAATGGGTTTTCAAACACCCCCACCCCCCTCTGGCAAGGGAAAAAGGGGTGTTTTGGGCTGACAATCCAGAAGGGGGAGGCACTTTCCGTAGTTCATGTTGTGGGCCTACCGCATCCTCTTCCTCCCCCTCCTGCTCCTGGCCTCGCCGTATTATTTATGGCGGATGGTCCGCCGTGGGGGGTATGGAGCGGGTTTTAGCCAGCGACTCGGCTTCCTCCCTGCCCTCCCTGCCCACCCCAAGCGCGTCTGGATACAGGCGGTCTCGGTCGGTGAAATCGAGGCCATTGGCCCCCTGCTCAAGGAACTCAAGGCGTCTGGCCAAGTCGACTTAGTGCTGACCACGACGACAAGCACCGGCTACCGCTTAGCCCGCGAGCGTTATGCCGAGGTCTGCACCTTCATCGGCATCTTCCCTTTAGATTTCTGGCCCTGTAGCGCCTTGGCCTATCGCCGCCTCCAACCCAGCGCCATCGTCCTAACGGAGGGCGAGCTGTGGCCCGAACACTTGGGGCAAGCACGGGCGCGGAAATTACCGACGCTCCTCATCAACGCTCGGCTCTCCGATCGTTCGTTCGCGCGGCATCAGCGGTTCAAGGGAGCGAGTCGTGGCTTACTCGCTGGTTTCACCTGGATCGGCTCGGGCAGTGAAGAAGATGCCCGTCGCTTAATGTCGCTCGGTGCTGAACCCGCGAATATCGACGTGACCGGGAACTTGAAATTTGATGTAGCGTCCGATGGTCCGCTCTCGCTGGGCGAACGGCTCGTGCTGCGACAGGCGTTGGGCTTCGATGGCTTGGAACGTAGCCTGGTACTGCTGGGTTCATCCACTTGGGAAGGCGAAGAGGTACTCTTGCTTGATGTGGTGAAGACGCTGCGCAGCGAAGGTATCGATGCGCGCCTTCTGCTCGCCCCGCGTCACGCGGAACGCCGCGAAGCACTCGTCCGCTTGCTCGCCGCTAGTGGACTCTCCTTTCATCAACGCTCGACGCAAGGCACCACCGCCCCCGTCGGCACCGTGGTACACTTCGCTGACACGACGGGCGAACTCCGCCAGCTAACGCGTGCCGCCGACCTTGCCTTCACCGGTAAGAGCCTCGCCCCGCACGACGGCGGCCAGACGCCCGTCGAATGCGCTGCCGCAGGCGTCCCCGTGGTCTACGGACCGCACATGACGAACTTTAAAGCCATCTGCCAAGGACTCGAACGGGTCGGTGCTGCCCGTAAGGCCGCTCATGCCGCCGACACCCTGACCACCCTGCTCGCTTTAGCCCGCGACGCCGCGACCCGTACCCGCATGGGTCAAGCCGGCCAAGAATGGCACGCGTCCAATCGCGGGGCCTCGCACCGGACCGCTCAAGCCATCATGGCTCAGCTGCGGTAGGCGTCGCGCAGCTTAATGGCCTCGTCGCGTAAAGCGCCACCGAGGATAATCTGCCGCGCCATGGCTGCCCCCGCCGCGGGATCCTTGACGACGTTGGCGACCCACAAAGCCGTCCCCGCACTGAGGCACAGGGTGTCCAACAGGCCGTCGGAAACCCCGCCGACTAAGAGGTCGGAGAACATCACAAAGTTCTCTTCCGGGCTGCCGCCCCGCAGGTCGGCGATCGTGCATTGCGTGAACCCAAAATCACCGGGCAACCACGTCGCGTCAATGTGGGCCAATTCCCCGCAACCACGCACGCGCACCGGACCAGCCGTCGTGACTTCATCCATACCACCACCCGCGGTGGTGTGGGTGACGAGGCCACGCTTCACGCCCAGCTCCTGCAGCGCCGCGGCCAAAGGCTCAACCCAACGGACGTCATAGACGCCGACTAACATATACGCTGGCTGGGCGGGATTGATGAGCGGACCCAGGACATTAAAAATCGTCTTGGTCCCGCTTTCGGCGATCTTCTTACGGACGCCCAGGATGGCCTTGAAAGCCGGATGAAAAGCGGGGGCGTAAAGGTAGCAGAAATTTGCTTCGCGCAAGGCCTTGCGCAGCTGGTCCGCGTCTGCTTCCAGCACGACGCCCAAGGCGGCGAGAAAATCGGCACTGCCGGACTTCGAGGTGATTGAACGATTGCCGTGCTTAATGACCGGCACGCCCGCGGCGGCCACGATGAGTGCGCTCGCCGAAGAAATATTAAAGCTACCCGAGCGGTCGCCCCCGGTTCCGACAATGTCGATCGCTCGAGCGGGAACGTCGCCGAAATCAATCTGCCGAGCCAAGCCGCGGTAGGCCTGGGCAAACGCCGTGACCTCCGTCGCGGTCTCGCCCCGCGTGGCCAAAGCCAGCAGGAAGGCTTCCTTCGCGGCATCGGTTACATCCGCTGCGACCATCGCAGCAGCCGCCGAAGCCGCCTCGGCGGGCGTCAAGGAACGTCCGGCCACGAGGGCTTGGGTGAGGTTAGGCAGGTCCATGGCACGATTAGCCACGGGACAAGGGGTCGGGACAAGGGGAATTTATCCGACAAGGGGTTTGCATCCCCTAGTTTCCTACCCATCGTAAACCCATGCACGACGGCGACCAGCCTCAGGGCGACTTCGACGGTTCCGGCAATGCCTCTTGGGGCGAAGCCGACTGGGCGGGCTACCTGTTGCGTAATGACCACGAGGTCGGTCGCTTCCTGTCTTACTATAACGAGGTTAAACCCCTCCCCGATCGCCTCGACATCTCGGCACGGCGCATGGGCTGGGAAAATGCGGATTGGGGTCCCGGTGACCCTCCGGACGACGTGACGGACGAAGATAATGACGGCCCCGACCTCCCCTACTGTATCCACCAACACCCGGTCTATATCGTGGCGCGGGCTTTGGGCATTCAGTTGACCGTCTGCTTCCGAAAACTCTGTCAAGATTCGGGCTTAGCCATCAACGCGCTCACCGCTGCCGACCTCATGCACTCCTTCTGGGACGTGGAGCACCAGATGATCATGGCGATCAACGCCACGGACACCGGCGATATGTCCCTCGCCTTGGTCCACATGAAACGTGGCCTCTCGGCCATTAACTATTCTATCGGCCTGCTCGCACAGATCCCAGACGAAGCCCGGTTGAGCTCCGCGGAAGCTACCAGCGAACTAGAAGCCACCCTCTTCGACCTCCGCGAAATCTGCCTCCGCGTGATGGCCGACTGTCGCTGGGACGGTTCGAAAAGCTAAGCCTTAGGCTTTATTCTGATCGCCGCGGCTCATGTGCTGAATGAGGCGGTCGCTGAACTCCTTGGCGGAGTCGTGCCCCATCCCACGCAAGGCATGCACCATCGCAGCCACTTCGACGAGGCGGGCCATATCGCGGCCCGGCCGCACCGGAATCGTCATATGCGGGACCTTACGGCCGAGGATTTCGAAGGTCTCGACCTCCAAGCCTGAGCGCTCTTCGTCCATCCCTGGCTGCCAGAGCACGAACGTGACGACGAGGTCGACGCGCTTCTCACGGCGGACGGAACGGACCCCGAAAATCGAGGCAATATTAATGATGCCGATACCGCGGCATTCCATGTAGCCGCGGTTCAGTTCCTTCGCGGTACCCTGCAGTTCACGGTCACCAATGAGCGTCACGATAACAAAGTCATCTGCCACCAAAGAATGTCCGCGTTCAATGAGCGCCAAGGCGCATTCGCTTTTCCCGACGCCGGAGGCACCCCGGAGCAGGACGCCGACGCCACGGATGTCGATCAAGGTCGCATGCAGGTTCGTACGCGGGGCAAACTTTTCCTCGAGGAGGACGGTGGCTTCGGCCGAGAAGTCCTTCGACTTTAACTGCGTGCGAATAATCGGGATATGGTGCTTATCAGCCAAGCGCGTCAGCATGGCATCCACCTGCAGGCCGCGCGAAACCACGACGGCGGGAACCTTCTTCGAGAACACGTCATCCACGAGCTTCTCACGCAAGCTGTCCGGCTGGTCGGCCAGGTAGGCCATTTCGCCGGCACCGAAAAGCTGTAGTCGACGATTAGCAAATTCTTTGAAATAGCCCGTGACCGCCAAGGCCGGACGATTGATGGACTTCTCGGAGATGACGTTGTCGAGGCCGTCGGCGCCCGCGAGGAGTTCCATCTGCAGCATGTCACGGAAGGAATCGAAGAACTCCCGAACCGAAACAGATTCAGGGCGGGTTTCAGGAGCGAGGTCGGACATGGCGGATTAGAGTTTAAAGCCTTCGCCCAGGTAGTGACGGCGGCTTTCAGGGTCATTCACGATATCCTGCGGGGTGCCGGAGACAAGCACGCGTCCTTGGTGAATGAGGTAGGCCCGATCCACGATTGAGAGTGTTTCCCGCACATTATGGTCAGTAATCAGGACACCGATGCCCCTTTCCTTGAGGCGTCGGACGATGGATTGGACTTCTGCCACGGAAATGGGGTCAACCCCGCTAAAGGGTTCATCCATCAACAAAAAGCGCGGGCCCGTGGCCAAGGCGCGGGCGATTTCCAGCCGGCGACGCTCGCCACCGGAAAGCGTGAAGGCGGGCTGGCGGGCGAGGCGCTCCAAACCAAGGTCGGCCAATTGCTGCGCCGTCCGGGACTGGGCCTCGCGACCAGGAAGGTTCAAGGTCTCCACCACAGCCATCACATTATCCCAGACTGAAAGTTTGCGGAAGATGGAGGCCTCCTGCGGCAGGTAGCCGAGGCCAGACTTCGCGCGCTGCCACATCGGCATCTCGGTAATATTACGCCCGTCGAGAAACACCTTGCCAGCGGTCGCGGGAATCAAGCCCACGACCATGTAGAATGTCGTCGTCTTGCCGGCTCCGTTCGGGCCAAGCAAACCCACGATTTCGCCGGCCTTGAGTTGCAGGCTCACATTTTGCACAGCGACCTTCGGGCCGTAGTGCTTGGCGAGCGACTCGACGCGGACCACGCCCTTTTCGCTGGTGTCTACCATGGTTAAATGAGGAAGCCCTCAGCGTCCTTTGTCGAGGCTTTTGACCTGCGGGAGCGTGAAGTCTTGGCCGAGGAAAATCTTCGGGCGGACGACCTGGCCAGGCAGGTTGGGGTCGGGAGCTTGATCCATGCGCCAAATCCGCTTCTTCATATCGTAAGTGATTTCCTTAGCCGGAATACCCTCCCTGCCCTGTGCATCGCGGATGCGGGCATCGCCAAAGAGTTTGGCCACACCGACCTCCGGCTGGACCTCCAGCGTACGACCGTAGGCCGTCGTGCCGCCGGCTAAGACATTGACGTTACCACGACCGACGATGAGACGCGCGGCTTGCTTCCCCTTGGCGTCAGGCTCAGCCAACCCCTCCAAGAGGTCACAGGTGGCATCGGTCCCTTCGGTGCGCATCCCCACGGCACCACGGAGGAAGAACTTCGTCATCTTGGGCGTTGCGAGGATTTCCTGGGCATCCGCGATGAACTCGGCTGATTTTCCGTTACTGAAGTCCACCCCGAGCCGCGGGCGGGTTTCGGCGGACCCACCGCTCAGGGTCAAGAGACGTGGCTGACCCAGTAAGTTGTCTTTCTTGAGGATTTCTTCGATTTGGACGGCCGGCACGTAATCGATGCGCTCGGCGGAACAGCGTAACCCGGGCTGACCATAGCGGACCGCACCGGTCAGGAAGACCTTCTGTAAGACTAGACGGCTGGGCTTACCTTTAATCAACGGCGCCGCCGCATAGGCAACCATGCGCTGCGACTCGGTATGCACATCACCGGCGGCGTAGAGCACGTTCCCGACGAGGTCGACTTCCGCGGCGTCGGCTTCATTACTCAGAAAAATACGGTCGGCCTGCGCCAAGCCCATGGGCCCATCGACGTCATCGGCAGGCAGCTTGACGGAGGCGCGCTCCTCGGGCGAGGACGTCACAGAAACCTGCTGCTTCTGGGTATCGGAGCGAATGGAAGCACCGGTGACCTCGAAACCACGGGGTTCGATCAGACGCGGACGCCCATCTAACTGCAGTTCTTGGCGAGTGCGATCCCAGCGAGCCTTACCAGCCTTGAAGAGGTTGCCGTCGGCGGAGCCTTGCACGTCGCCTTCGCCGGTGAGCACTTCGCCTTGGAGCCGTGAATCGGTTGCAATCAAGCGCTGCGCAGAGACCTTGCCCTGCTCCGAAGTGAACTCGGCAGCACCATCTAACTGGAGGACTCGCAAATCGGCTTTTACATCACGCGTGATTAAGGCCGTCTTACCGTAAGCCTCGGAAGCCTCCCGCCCGAGCCGCGTGGACTTGAGGTAGACCCGCTTCCCTTCGGCGGCGACCAAGCGCGTCAGATTGGCCTTGGCGTCGTGCTCGAGCTGCTGACCTTCGGCCTGCAAACCAGGCTCCGTCAAACGCACCGCACCAGTCACCGTGAGGCGCTCGTTAGCTTGGTCAAAGAAAGCCGTGTCGCCCTGCAGAGTCTGACCATTCAGCGTACGCACTACTTTCCCGCTAGCTTGGAGTGAACGGCAGGTCTTGTCGCCCTTCGGGCCATCATCGAGGACGCATTCGATGCGCTCACAGGTGAGCTTCTCGCCGAGACGTTCCAAGACCACCTTACCCGCGAAAATCAAAAGCGTCCCGTCGGACCGGGGCGATACGTCGAGGCGCTCGGCGCGAATCCGCAGACGCTTAGTGATGGGCTTGGCAAGATCAAGTTCGGCGACGACGTCGGACTCAATCGTGAACACGTCGCCCTTCGGATCAGAGAGCCAACTCCAGCCCATGCCCTTTAGGTCGAACGAAGGCGAGCGGGCACTAAAAGACGCCGGCCCGCGGGCGAGACGCTTGGCAGGAATCAGCGTCCCGTAAGGGCTCGCAAAAGACAGGACGACCTTGCCGTCCTTAAACGACTTTCCTTCGAGTTTGTTCAGATCCCAAGTGCCGGCCTCGGCCGTTGGCTTCATCGAAGCGGAGCGGAGTTCCCAGGCCTTCTCGGCCTTCGCGTCCTCGGCGTAACCAGCAACAACAGCGTTGGTCACTTCTTGAAACGTCACTTCCTTTTGCTGTGCGCAAAGCCCCGCCGACAGGAGCAAAGTCAACCAGGTGGCGCGCATGCGTAATGACACCCCAGCACGGGCTTTAAATCAAGCGCTTATGCCTTTGGCAGGCGCGGAAACGGCGCCGGGGCAATCAAGGGAGACATCGCCACCGAGGGCACCTGTGTACCAATCGCTAACGGGAAGCCGCCCAAGAACTCCCCGGCTGGCAACATCTTGCCACCGGGCCGTTGCAAGTGCGTCAACAAACAGGCACCTGACCCGCAAGCAATGAGCACCCCAGACTTGTCCGCCGCCAGGATGGTGCCCGCTGGTGCCACGGCACTAACGCTCACGGCTTGGGCGGCACCGACCTTAATGACCACGTCGTTACAAACGAATGTACTCCCCGGCCAGCCTTCCATCGCGGCGATACGACCTGCGAGCAGCCGGGCGTCCGCACTAAAATCGAGCGCCTCATCCTGACGGGTCAGGCGACGGGTGTAACTGACTTGCGCTTCGTCCTGCGGTACAGGGATGGAAGTGCCCGCCAAGATTGCGGGCAAGGCGCGGGTCGCCAGTTCCCCCGCGAGGTCGCCCAAGCGGGCACGCAAGGCTGCGCGGCCTTCATATGGGCAATCGTCAACGCGGCCGAGGCATGCAAGGGACCCGCATCCAGCTTCCGCACGACTTGCTGGAGCGAAATACCCGTGACGTCTAAGCCAGCGGCCAAAGCACCCTCGACGGGCGTCGCCCCACGCAAAGCCGGCAACAAGGAGCCGTGGAAATTCACTAAGCCTAGGCGCGGCGCCTGCAGAAAATCGTCCTTCAGGATCTGCCCATAGGCCATGACCACGCCGAGGGAGACGTCCAAGGACTGCAGGTACGCGGCATCTTCCGCCGAAAGTCTCTCGGGTTGAAGGAGCGGTAAACCCTCTTGCCGTGCCCACGCTGCCACGGGATTAGGCCGCACCTCTTGCCCGCGTCCCGAGGGACGGTCGGGCTGAGAATAGACGGCCACGACGTCGACTGCTGGGAGAGCCCGCGCTGCGATAAACGCCGCCAGCGCGATTTCATCTGAACCCAGCAGGACGAGGCGGTGCCGCATCGTTTATTTGCGAGCCTGACGGGCCGCGCGTCCCTTGAGGGAACGGGGCTTATCCCAGCGCGTGAAAGCTTTCTTGTTCGAGGCCTTCGAGCCACCCTTACCAATTTTGCCGCTATTGCTGCCGCGGATTTGCCCTTGGCGGCCGGACCGGCTGATTTGGCCGGACGAGCCTTAGCCCCAGGGGCCGGCTTAGCAATGTGCGCAGGTGCCGCGGATCCTTCGATGCTGGTCGAGCCGCCCTCGTGGCGCGTACCCGGAGGGGCGAAATACTTACGGCCTTCCTGCTTGGGCTTGCCCACGACATCAATGAAGACTGGCACGCCGGAAAGTTCGAAACCTTCGTGGATGGCCTTTGACTAAGAAACGTTGGTAGGCCTCCTCAAGGCGCTCTTCCGAGTTACAGAACATCCGGAAGCGGATTGGCCGGCGGGAAACCTGCGTCACGTAGTAGCACTTGAAGCGGCGGCCGGAGACCATGCGCGGCGGACGCTTAACCATGAGGTCCTGGATCACACGGTTGATGCGGCCCGTCGGAATCGTCGCGCCCGCACGGATATAGACCCTTCGGCAGCGTCGAGGAGGTCATCGGCACGGAGGCCGGTCTTCGCGGAGACGAAACAGATGGGCGGATCAGGGAGGAAGAAGAGTTCGCGGCGGACGGCGGCACGGAACTTTGCGCGGAATTCTTCTTCATCTTCGAAGCCACTGATGGCGTCGGCGCGGAAAGCCTCTTTCGCCAAATCCCACTTATTAACCACGACGACGAGGCCACAGCCAATCAAGGCCAGCTCACCCGCGAGCTGCTTATCGATGCGCGTCACGCCTTGCTGGGCGTCGAGCACGAGGAAGACCACGTCGGTGTCGGCGAGGATTTCGTTGGAGCGGACCTGCGAGAAGAAGTCGAGCGTATCACGCTTATTCGCGGTGCGCCGGCCCGCCGTGTCGACGAGGACGAATTCGGTCTTGGAGCCGTCAGACTTAGCGCGAGCGAGGCGCGAGCGCACTGGATCGCGGGTAGTGCCAGCGATTTCACTGACGATGAGACGGGAGCTGCCGAGGAGGCGGTTACCTAAGGAACTCTTGCCCACGTTCGGACGACCGGCGAGCGCGAGGCGAATCGGGTGCGGCGTGGAAGTCGTCGGCTCCACCGGGGCGGGACCGAGCTTCTTAATAATCAGGGCGCAAAGTTCCGCCATGCCCCGACCGTGTTCGGCCGAGACGAGGAATGGATCGCCGAAACCCAAAGCGTAGAACTCGCCCACTTGGCGGTCGCGTTCTTCGGTGTCAGCCTTGTTGGCGACCACGACAACGTCCTTACCGGCTTGGCGGAGTTTTGCGGCGACTTCCATGTCGAGCGGGGCGCAGCCTTCGGAGGCGTCAACGATCAGCAGGACGAGACTGGCGGCGGCGAGGGCGAAATCCACCTGCTCTTCCACGGCGGCGGCAACGACCTTGGGTGTCAGCTCAGCCTTATAGAGACCGATACCACCGGTATCCATCAGGTGTAACGCCCTTCCGAGACATCGGCCGTGAGTAAATCGCGCGTCACGCCTGGCTGATCGTGCACAATCGAGATGCGCCGACCGACGATGCGGTTAAAAAGCCGGCTCTTGCCGACGTTGGGACGGCCCACGATGGCTACTGCCCGGGAAAGTGCTGTGTTCCGTTCCATGAGCACGGACAGTCACGACCTCCCGCCCCGCAAGCAAGCAAGGATGCTTACTTCCGGGCCGGCAAAGTGTCCAAGAAGCGGGCAATCCGCTCGCCCGCCTCGTGAATACGCTCGTAGCTGGTCGAGAAAGAGGCACGGCAGAAGCCTGCGCCAGCAGCCCCAAAGGCGGTTCCTGGCACCACGGCGACCTTTTGGGCGGCCAGCAGTTGGGAAGCAAAGGTCATGGAGTCTAGCCCCGTGCTGGTGATATTAGGGAACGCGTAGAAGGCGCCGCGCGGCAAGTGACACGGCAGACCGAGTTCGTTAAAGCGCCGGACGATGAAGTCACGGCGTTCGCGGTACTTGTCGCGCATGTGGAGCATCGACTCACGACCGTTCTTCAGGGCCTCCACGGCAGCTTCCTGGCTGATGATGGAAGCACACATGATGCCATACTGGTGAATCTTGAGCATGCCGTCGATGACGCCGGCTGG
>BGOK01000010.1 GCA_003569205.1 Verrucomicrobiota bacterium
CCTTCTTGTTATCGAAGACGCGCTTCCCGGCCGAGTCGACCCAGCCCTTACTGAGGACTTCACGTGCGTGCTGGCCTACGGAATGCCCGCCGACGAGGGATGACATGACTTCCTTGGCGGTGGCGACGTGGTCTTCCGGGAGGTACTGGGAGTCCGTTCGCGGGTAGGTGAGCGCCTTATGGTGCTCATAGAGACGCTGAGCGGCGGAGAGGGTCGTCTTGGCCGAGAAGCCAAAGCGGCGGTTACCTTCGCGTTGCAACGTGGTCAGATCTAGCAGGCGAGGGGCGCTTTCTTTCTTGGGTTTGCGCTCATCACTGACTTTGCCGACACCAATCTGCTCGGCTTCAGCGGCGACTTTGCGACCGGCGACTTCTTCAAAGAAACGCTCCGCATCTTTACGGTCGGTGACGCCAGGGACTTGGGCGACGCCGCGGTAACTGTCCAGCGGCGACGGAAAAGTTAGCTTCAATCTTCCAGAAGGTCTTCGGGACAAAGCGCCGGATTTCGAGCTCACGCTCAACGATGAGCATGAGCGTCGGTGTCTGGACGCGACCAGCGGAATAGGACTCGCGACGTAAGGCGCCGCCGATGCGGATGGTCGAGAAACGCGTGGCGTTCATGCCGACCAACCAATCCGCCTGAGAGCGGGCCACGGCGGAATCGCGGAGGCCTTCTTTTGCGGACTCGGGCAACAAGTTCGCGAAACTAGCGAGGATCGACGTGTTCGTCATGCTGGTCAGCCAGAGGCGCTGGAGCGGCAACTTACGACCCGTCAGCGTGTAGATATTGTGGAGGATGAGTTCGCCTTCGCGGCCCGCATCGCAAGCATTCACCACGGAACCGACGTCCTTACGAAGCAGGAGCTTTCTTCAGCAGCTTATAGCGGCTGCCATCGTTGCGTTCGCCCTCGATGACTTTCAGAATATCGTCGCAAACCGTCCCATCAAACTTCTCCGGCAGGATCGGCAGGTCCTTCAGCGTCCAGCGTTTGAACTTAGGATCGATGTCCTGCGGGTCCTTGAGTCGGACTAAGTGGCCGATGGCCGAGCTGATCACCCATTGGTCATTTTCGAAGATCTCCCCGACCTTCGGCACTTTCAACACCTTGGCGAGGTCTTGGGCCACGGAAGGCTTTTCCGCGATGACGAGGGACTTGGAGCCGGGAGCGGCGGTGACGGTGTCGACTGACTTGGAGGTTTTCTTGCGCATGCGTAGGATGATAACCGAGTGTCAAGCGTCGGTCACATCCCTTGCTCGGCGAGGGCGTCGTCGAGCGCGGTAATGAGGGTAGCAATCGTGGCGTCGGATTCGTCGCCCATATTAGAGATACGGAACGTCTTCCCCTTGAGTTTACCGTAGCCGCCGTCGATGACGAGCTGGTGGCGGGACTTCAGGGTCTTGTTGAGGCGCTCGAGGTCGGCGTTGCGGTCGTTTTTGAAGCAATTAAGTCCCCGGGTGGCGAATTTCACCTCCGGCAGGAGGGAGAAGCCCTTGCCGTAACCCCAAGCCCGGACGCGCTCATTGAGGCGGCGGTGACGCTCGAAGCGGTTCTCCAAGCCTTCGGCGTCCACCTGATGTAGGCGGGCCTGCAGGCCGTAGAAGAGGGAGATGCAAGGGGTGGAGGGGGTCATGCCCTTCACATGGTTATCGTGGAATTCGATGAGGTCGAAGTAGTAGCCGCGGTCGGGGCTCTGCTTGGCACGTTCGCGAGCGCGTTCGCTGACGGCAAAAATTGCCAGACCAGGGGGAGGGCGAGGGCCTTTTGGGAGCCCGTCAGAAGGATGTCGATGCCCAGCTCGTCTTTGGCGATGGGCAGCGTCGAGAATGAGCTGACCGAGTCCGCGATGGAAATCACGTCCGGGAACTCACGGACGACGGCCATGATGTCGGCAATCGGCGAAAGGGTCCCCGTGGAAGTTTCGGAATGGATAAAAGTGATGCAGTCGAACTTACCAGTCGCCAGCGCCTGGCGGACGGCCTCGGGATCGATGGGCTTACCCCAGTCGAACTGGAGGGCTTCGGCGTACTTGCCGCAACGCTTGGCGACGTCGTTCCACTTGTCTGAAAACGCGCCGTTCATGCAATTAAGCACGCCCTTACGGCAGACATTACGCAGGGCACCTTCCATGACACCCCATGCTGAGCTGGTGCCAAGGTAGACGGGGTCTTGGGTGAAGAACATCTTCTGCAGGCGAGGCTGCATATCTTCATAGAGAGCGACAAAGTCCTTGGAGCGGTGGCCGATCATCGGCTTACGCATCGCTTGGATAATGTCCTCGGAGACGGTCAGGGGGCCAGGGATATAGAGACGGTTGCTCATCTTTGGAAAGCGGTCAGGAGGTCAACGGGGACCTCAGGGTTATCGAGGCGCACCACGCGGCGGTTACGTTCGGCCAAGGTCGCGGTCTTGGGTTTCCAGTTCTTGGCCTCTTCGGGGGTTAGCTCAGCGAAGGTCATGATGACCAGCAGGTCGCCGGGCTTACCGAGGTGGGCGGTGGCGCCATTTAGGCAAATCTCGCGGGTGCCGGCGGGGGCCGGAATGGCATAAGTCTCAAAGCGCTCCCCATTGGCCAGGTTGCCCACCAAGATCTTCTCATAAGGCAGCATCCCGACTAGGTTCATGAGCTCGATGTCTATGGCGAGGCTACCCTCGTAATCGAGGCGAGCACCGGTGACTTCGGCGCGGAGCAGCTTGGTGCGCAACAGGTGGTAAAGCATGGCGCTAAGTTCTCCTTCTCACTCGGGATGCTTGCCTGCGTCAAACAAGTTTGCATCGTGACGTCACATGGCGGCCAAACATCGAGGCGTATTTTCATCCATCGGCGAGGCCGTGGCGAGCTTCGCCGTGGACGTCGTTTATGAGCGTCGAAAAGGGTTCGGCGCGACTCTCCTAGGCGGCTTTTTACGAGTGCTTTCATGGATTTTTGGGCTTTTGGTCCGACTGCGACTTTGGCTCTACCGTCACCGCCTCTTTCGGGACACCCCACTGGGGTGCAAGGTGGTCGTGGTAGGAAATTTAACCGTCGGGGGACCGGGAAGACCCCGATCGTGATGAAAATGGCCCGGGTGCTGGCCCAGCGTGGCCGAAAAGTGGCGATTCTCTCCCGTGGGTACAAAGGGGCTTCCGACTCGATGGCTAAGCGCTTTTGGCGTTGGTTGACCCAAGGCAGTCGCCCCGACCCTCTGGTGGTATCGGACGGTAAAAGTGTCCTCGTAGGGCCCGATGAGGCCGGCGATGAGCCTTATATGATGGCTACTAATCTCACGGGCACCGGGGTGGTCGTCATCGTGGATCGTGATCGCGTCGAAGGGGGCGGTTTGCGCTCCGCCGCTTCGGGGTGGACACCATCCTACTCGATGACGGTCTCCAATACCTGCCCTTGCGCGGGCAGATTAACCTACTGCTCGTCGACAGCCATGATCCTTTCGGGAATGGGGCGATGCTCCCTCGCGGTATTCTCCGTGAGCCCGTTTCGAACCTGAGCCGGGCCTCCTACGTCTTTATCACCAAATCGTCCGGACCGCCGGCCGAAGCCTTGGTGAGTTTGATTCGGCGCCATAATCCGCGGGCCGAAATCATTGCGTGTGCCCATACCGCCACGGAATTGGTCGAACTCGAGTCCGGCTTAGCGGTGCCCTTAGCGACGCTCCAAGGTAAGCGTGTGGCCTCCTTCTCGGGCATCGCCACACCCGAGCGCTTTGAAGAAACCCTTCGTGGGCAGGGCGCCGTTATCGTCGCTAACCGTCGCTTCCTCGACCACCATGCCTTTAACGACGAAGACTTAGATGAGGTGCTCGACCGGGCCATACGCGCTAAGGCCGAAATGATTGTAACAACGGAGAAAGATGCCGTCCGCATTCAGGGGCGTTTCCGCCCACCTATCCCGCTAGTCTTTATTCGCCTCGAGGTGGAAATCCTCGGCGACCGCGATGGCTTTAACGCGGCCGTCGAACGGATCTGCCTCGGGCCTTCGGGGCAGCGCTGACCGTCTCGGGCTGCAGGTGATTGGCCATCCCAAGGAAAGCGTCTTGTGCCAGCGGTCCGCGGCGACCGACCTCAAGGGCGGAACGGTAGCTGCCGTCTGCCTGCAGGAACTGGGCGTCACCCTGGCGATCCGCGTAGGTACCCAGAATCTCCTGTTCAACGCGCTTGCGGAGGTGCTTGCTGCGAATGGGGAAAATACATTCGACGCGGCGTAAGAAATTACGCGGCATCCAGTCGGCACTCCCCATGAGGATGACGGGGTCGCCGCCCGCATTCTCGAAGCGGAACAGTCGACTGTGCTCGAGGAACCGACCCAGCACGCTCCGGACGCGGATATTCTCGCTCTTGCCGGCAACCCCCGGGATGAGGCAACAGACGCCACGGACGACGAGGTCGACCTTCACGCCTGCTTGCGAGGCCATGCAGAGGGCTTTGATGACATCAGGGTCCACGAGGCTATTCACCTTCGCGAAAATGGCCGCCTTGCGGCCGTGCTGCGCCGCCGAGGCTTCGGCATTGATGAGGTCGATGATGCCACGATGGAGGTCAAAGGGAGCGACGAGGAGGTGCTTGAACTTGGGCTTGGCGAGATTACCCGTCAGGACGTTAAAGAGTAACCCCACATCGGCCGTGACTTCTTCGTCGGCGGTAAAGAGTGAGAAGTCGGTATAGAGGCGTGCGGTCTTCGGGTTGTAATTGCCGGTGCCAAGATGGGCGTAGCGGCGGAGGCCGTCCTTTTCCTGCCGGACTACCAAGCAAGCCTTACAGTGGGTCTTCAAGCCAGAGAGTCCGTAAACGACGTGGGCACCGGCTTCTTCCAGCTGGCGGGCCCACTCGATATTGTTGAGTTCGTCAAAACGGGCACGCAATTCAACCAACGCCGTAACTTGCTTCCCATTACGGGCGGCTTCTTTCAGGGCCTCAACCACCGGGGAATCGCCACTGGTGCGGTAGAGCGTCAACTTGATTGCGACGACCGACTCATCCCGGGCGGCCTGGCGGATGAAGTCGACGACCGGGTTGAACGACTCGTAAGGATGATGGAGCAAGAGGTCGTGCTTCGCGATGCGACTATAGAGCTTCTGGGGGTCCGTGAATTCAGACGGAAGTACGGGTGCGAAGGAGGGGTAGAGCAGGTCGGGGCGACCGACTTGGTCAATCAAGCTGCTCAGCCGGACCATATTGACAGGGCCGGCCGAGCGGAAGGCGTTATCGCTGCCCAGGCCAATCGCCTTGAGCAGCCAGGTCACTTCCTCATCGGGTGCCTGCGCTTCGATTTCCAGCCGCACGGGCGCACCTTTTCGCAGGTTACGGATTTCATCTTCGATGGTCTCAAGGAGGTTACCTGATTCCTCCTCGTCGACGTAAAGGTCGCTATTGCGCGTAATCCGGAAAGCCCACGATCCGAGGACATCGAGGCCCGGGAATAGTCGGTCCACAAAGAGTTCGATGACTAAACTCAGCAGGGTAAAAGAGCGCTTGGCGCTGGTCCCTAAGGACAAGACGCGCGGGAGGACGCGCGGGATGGGGACGACGGCCCGACGGAGTTCGCCAGTCTCCGGGTCGCGCAATAACGCCTGCAGGTAGAGACCCTTGTTCGTGAGCACCGGGAAGGGGTGTGAAGGATCGATGGCCAGCGGCGTCAGCGCAGGTAAAATATCGCGGTCAAAGCGCGGGGAGAGTTCCGCACGATCGGCATCGTTGAGTTGGTCTTTGGCTTTAACGACAATGCCTTCCTTGGCTAAGGCTGGCAGGAGTTGGTCACGCCAGCAGGCTTGTTGGGCGTCGACCAAGGCGTGAGATTGCCGCAGCACTTCCTGCAGGAATTCGCGCGTCGCCGGGTGCGTGGCTGACTCCTCTTGCTGCATGATGCCGGCAACGCGGATCTCAAAGAATTCGTCGAGGTTAGAACTGACGATGGAAAGGAAGCGGACCCGCTCCAGCAACGGAACCGTGTCGTCTTCCGCCAGTTCTAAAACGCGGCGGTCGAAGGTGAGCCAACTGAGTTCGCGATTCAACATGACAGCCTTAAGTCCTAGCCGCTCCTTGGGCCGTTGTCAGTAATGTCCTCTAGGAAAAAGGTGCCAACCATAGGTAAAATGGCTTAAAACAGGAGTTTTTGACCCTGCACAATGTAACATCTTCGCAACACGGCCTTGGCAACCTTCCCCTGGGTCGGTTGTCTATGGGACATGCCCCTCATTTCCGAAAAGGAACTCAAAGCTTCCTACGACGTTATCATCGTTGGCTCTGGGGCGGGGGGCGGCCAGTCGGCCTACACCCTCACCATGAATGGCGTGAAGGTTTTGCTACTCGAAGCCGGTCGCAACTACGACCCCCTGACGGAGACGGCGATGTTCCAGACGCCCAGCTCGGCCCCACTGCGCGGCATTTCCGTGGAAGATAAACCCTTTGGGTTTTATGACGCCACCGTGGACGGTGGCTGGCAGGTCCCAGATGAACCCTATACGAATGCCTCCACCGAGGCGGAAAATAAATTCTGGTGGTGGCGCGCCCGTATGCTCGGTGGCCGCACCAATCACTGGGGTCGTATCTCGCTGCGTAATGGACCCTATGATTTTAAGCCCTACTCACGCGATGGCCTCGGCGTGGATTGGCCAATGACTTACCAAGATGTCGCGCCCTATTACGACAAAGTCGAGATGCTGATCGGTGTCTATGGCTCCAATGAGGGCCTGGAAAATACGCCGGACTCACCCGAAGGCTGTCTGCTGCCGCCACCCAAAGCCCGTGCAGGTGAACTCTACATCAAGAAGCATGTCGCCCAGCTTGGCATCCCCGTAATTCCCATCCACCGGGCCATCCTCAGTACGAAACAAGACGCCGACACGATTCCTGCGAAACTGCATCCGGGCAACCCGCGGGCTCAAGCTATTCTGGCAGAATCCATGCGCCAGCGCGCCGCTTGCTTCTGGGCGACCGATTGCGGCCGAGGTTGCTCGATTAAGGCCAACTACCAGTCGACCACGGTGCATCTGCCACCGGCCATGGCCACTGGCAATCTCGACATTCTGCCCAATGCGATGGCACGCGCAGTCACCTTGGATACGCAGGGCAAAGCAAACGGGATCTCTTTCATCGACAAGGTTTCTGGACGCGAAATCACCGCGAAGGCCCGCGTCGTGATTCTTGCCGCTAGTTCCGCCGAGTCCGCCCGCATCCTCCTGAACTCAAAATCCGCTAAGTTCCCTGACGGCTTGGCCAATACGTCCGGCGAAGTGGGCAAGAATATTATGGACACCGTGGGTGCTAGCTTGGGCGGCCAAGTACCAGCCTTTGAAAATCTTCCAGTGCACAACGAGGACGGCGCAGGGGACCATGTCTATGTTCCGTGGTGGCTCTATAAGGAACAGAAAGCTGGCAAACTCGACTTTGCTCGTGGTTACCACATTGAGTTCTCCACCGGACGACGCATGCCCAATGTTGGCGTAGCGGGTCCCGCCAAGCCGGGCTACGGTAAGTCCTTTAAGGAAGATCTCCGCCGGAGTTACGGCAGTTTCATCGGGTTCTCCGGTCGCGGCGAAATGATTCCGAACAAGGACTCTTTCTGCGACCTCGACCCGTCCGTCAAAGATAAGTGGGGCATCCCTGTGCTACGCTTCCACTGGAAGTTCTCCGACCACGAACTGAAGCAAGCGCTACATATGCACCAAACCTTTGCCCAGATGATTGAAGCCATCGGCGGTAAGGTCGGCGGAAAACCAGCGACCGAAGGGGCGAAGGCAATCAAACCGGGCGGCTTCATCATCCATGAAGTCGGCGGGGCCATCATGGGGGCTGACCGCAAGAAGTCGGTGACTAACCAGTGGAATCAGTGCTGGGATGTGCCCAACCTGCTCATCAACGACGCGGCTCCCTTCTGCAGTAATGCCGATAAGAACCCGACCCTCACTATCATGGCGCTCGCCTGGCGCGCCTGCGACCACCTCATCGAAGAGATGCGTCAAGGTAACCTCTAAAACTTCTCCCCGATGACCACTCCTGATAATTCTTCCCGCCAGATGCCTCGGCGCGTTGCCTTAAAATGGCTCGCCGCCGCCGCTGCCGGCATGGCCCTAGCTGGCCGCGTCGATCTGGCTGCCGCGCAAGTCCCGACTAAGTCGGGTAAGCCGATTGGCCCAGACCCAGTCCTTAACAAAGAATACAAGCCGGGCGAACTGTGGCCACTCCTCATGACCCCCGCCCAACGGCGCGCTGCCGCGGCCCTTGCCGACCTCATCCTCCCTCCTGATGACGGCGGGCTCAAGCCGTCCCAGCTCGCGGTGCATGAGTTCATCGACGAGTGGATCAGTTCGCCGTATGACCAGACCGCCAAAGATAAGCCGACTATCTTGCCCGGCTTGGACTTCTTGGACGCGGAAGCTACCAGCCGCCACCAGGCCCTCTTTGCAGACCTGCCCGCCTCGCAGCAAGCAGGTATCGCTGATGCCATTTGCGGCGCCACGCCGGTCGCTAAAGAATACCGTCCACATGTTAAGTTCTTCGACCGGTTCCGCTATCTCGCAGCCGGCGGCTACTACACGACGCCACAAGGCATGAAGGAGCTAGGTTACGTGGGTAATCGGCCGACGTTGACGTTCGATGGACCCACACCTGAAGCGTTGAAGCACCTGGGCTTGGCTTAAGCGCGGACCGAATAAATAATTCGCAGTTCTGGGACGCCGCTTAAGCGGACCCGCGGAGCGGGCGGTTGAGCATGCGCGATGATGTCGCCGCGCTCAAAGGTTTCGGCCAGCAGCTTGATGTCATGTTTCGAAAGGCCACGGGTAGGTACTTCGACCGTTTGCAGGGCCCCATGCTGGATACCAATGAAGCGAAGCATCCCCTTGATCATCTGCACATCGGAGACTACCCGAACTGCCGCCGGGTCGACGGGCGGGGTCACTTGATTCGAGAATAAGGCGAAAGAGAAACGTACCTCCCGTAAATCACGGTGGAGCTTGCGATTGACGAATTCCGTGGAAACCGGCGCCGACCAGCGACGGGCCTCATGCGTCCAATGAAGCCCTTGCGCCAACTGGGGGCAGGGCAGGGCGTCGAGGTCTGGTCCGAGGCGCGTGAGTAAACCCTCTGCCGCCACGCGATCGCTGAGACGCTGTAGTCGCTCCGAAGTGACCCGCAAGGCCGGCTCCAGAATGATGAGCAAGCCTTCGGGATGAAGGCGGCGTTTTAGTTCAGTGACCCAGCGCATCAAACCATCGGCATCAAGCTCCTTAAGTTCATTGAGTACAAACCCAGCCACAATGACGTCAAAGGTTTCCTCTGGCCAGGCCGCGGGCCGGCTCGCATCGCCCACGCGAGTCGAGACGTCAGCCTTCTCACCCAAGACGGTCTCCGCGAAATTTTCCAGTGCCACCAAAGCGGAGGGCGACTTATCAAGGGCATGTAAACTCACGCGACGGGCGCCGTCCGAGAGCAAACGATGGGCCACCGAGACCCCGCAAGAACCTGGGCCAGAACCAAGGTCGAGGATCCGGGCGCGATCAGTCGGCGGTCGCCAGCCACGAAAGTCTATGGCATACGATAGCGCAAAAGAAGTCCGGGTGAAGCTTTGCGGCAGGAAGAAAACCCCGTAGCCGGCGAGTAAGCCCTGCTCGGCGAAGTAGTCGGGGAAGGTCTTTTCGGGGCGCTCGGTCGTAAAGAGGTCCGAAAGCCTGCCGACGTAGGGCATCAAGCGCTCTAAGGCTAAATCACCGGAAAGTTCGGTGGCGACCTCGGCTTGACGAACCCAGAATTGCTCGGCGGCGAGAGGGTAACCGAAACGTTCGGACTCAGGCGCCGACATCGCGTCGGCCCTCCAAGGCGCTGCGTAAAGTCGCGGGATCAGCGAAGGTTAAACCGCTCCCGCTCGGTAGGCCAAAGCCAATCCTGGAGACCTTAATCGTGTCACGGATACCGTGAATACACTCCCGAATATAATGACAGGTCGCTTCGCCTTCGATGTCATTGCCCAGGGCCAGGACGACTTCGGTAATAGGTTCATCCCGTAAGCGCTGCTCCAGGGTCGTCAGGTTGAGCTCTTCGGGGCCCACGCCATTAATCGGCGAAAGCCGACCATGGAGGACATGGTAGGAGCCACGGTGGGCGAGGGAACGTTCGAGCGCCATTAAGTCAGGGACTTGCTCGACAACGCAAAGGGATGCGGGGTCGCGCTTGGGGTCACTGCAGACCTCACAGAGTGGGGCTTCGGCCAAACTACCGCAACGGTCGCAGCGACGGACGCATTGGGCGGCAGCCTCCAAGGAGGCTAGCAGCGGGGCGAGCTTGGCGGGCTTTTCGACCAGAAGGTGCAAGGCAATCCGTTCCGCGGAACGATGTCCGAGGCCGGGGAGGAGGCGAAGGAGCTGACGAACTTTCTCGAAAGACGGGGTCACGGGCTAGATTAGAGCCCGGGCAAGGAAAAGCCCGCCGTCGCCTTGGACATCTCAGCGTCGTAGATTTCCTTGGCCTTGGTGGAAGCCTCTTGCAATGCAGCCACGAGGGCAGACTCCACGATGGCCTTATCCTCTTTGATAAACTCGGGGTCGAGGGCCAAGCCCATGACTAAGCCATGGCCATTGACCGTCACCTTGATGGCGCCGCCGCCATGGGAGACCTCGAGCCGTTGGTCGCCCAGTCGCTGTTGAACCTCAGCGATGCCACGTTGCATCTTCTGGGCCTGTTTAAGGAGTTTGCCTACGCCTGCCATAGTGCCGTCACATTCGACCAGCCTAGGCGATGAGTCAAGGGCGACCCACTGACCTCCCGGCTTGCGAGTAGGGCGAAAAGGCGTTAGTCTCTTTTTCTATGGCTTCCCCTCGGGACATCCAGTTGGTCGGAACGTTCGTGGCGGTGACTTGGGAGGATGGCCAAGAACACTTTTTGACCGGGGAGTTCCTCCGTGAACGTTCCCCCAGCGCCGAAAATATGGGCGAGGTCGACATCCTGGGCCAGCGCTGGGGTGGCGATGGCCCACGCCAGTTCCCAGGGGTCACTGTCTTGGGGATGCAACGCATCGGTAACTACGCTGTGACTTTCGAGTTCAGCGATGGCCATCGCACGGGTATCTACAGCTGGGACTACCTCCGAGCGATTGCGTCTGAAGCGAAATAAAATTTATTACGGATTGCGAATATGCCAAAAAAGAAAACTATACGTCACGTGAAGAAAACCTACGTGTTGGATACGAACGTTTTAATTCATGACCCCGAATCGCTGTTCAAGTTCGACGAACACACCGTGGCAGTGCCGGTAGAAGTGTTGTCGGAACTCGATCGACTCAAGACCCAACCGGGCCAACTCGGTGCCAGTGCGCGCCGCGTCAACCGGTCGATTCGCGCGCTCTTTGAAAACCGTCCGCTGAAAGAAATCACCGAAGGCGACCCCGGCAAGCCAGGCGCCCTACACGCCAAGCTGCGGGACGGTGGTGAGTTAAGGGTGGTCATCAACGACTCCCTCATCCGCGAACATTTTAATGGCGAACGTTCGGAACGCCTGCGGGCGGTTTTCATGCAGGTCGACGCCCCCGACCACCGCATCATCGCCTCGGCGCTCTACCTGCGTGATACCACCAAGGGCTCCGTCATCCTCGTCACAAAGGACGCCTGCATGGCCCTCAAAGCCCAAGCCTTGGGTTTAGAAGTAGAGGACTACCGGAACGATCGGATCGAGACCAGCGACGTCGGTGACTACAAGACTGTCACGGTGACCGCGGCGGCGATGCGCGACTTTAAGGAACTCGCCCAAGTCGAAGTGAAGCTCAAGGGAGAGGATAGCCCCTCGGTGAATGAATACGTGATGCTGACTTCGAGCGATTGGAGCGAACCGGCCCGCCATGTCGGCGAAAATGTCTTTGTCCCTCTCGGGCTGTACCGCGAATTCCTTTCGACCGATAGTGGCGCCCGGAAAGGCCTGCAGATGCCTCGCGGCATGCGCGTCATTCCGAAGAACTTTGAGCAGTGGATCTTCTTGGACGCCCTCCTGAACCCAGATATCAAGCTGGTGACCTGCTTCGGGCGCGCCGGCACCGGCAAGACTTTCCTATCCATCGCGGCCGCGCTCTCCCAAGTGCTCAGTGACTTCTCTCCTTACAAGAAGCTCTACGTTTCCCGTCCGGTCGTGCAGATCGGCAAAGATATCGGTGCCTTACCTGGCACGAAGGAAGAGAAGCTCTCGCCTTATATTCAACCTTACTTTGATAACCTCGAGGTGCTCTTTTCTCGCAATGGTGCCCCCGCGGCGCCGCAGATTGCACCGTCCAGCAAGGCTTTGGTCGCCACCGCCTCCCCTACGCAACACAGAAGAAGGCCTCAGGCTAGTGAAGGCCCGCCCAGCCCATCTTTGGTTCCCAGTTCCAGCAGGTCGGCCAACCGCGCAAGCCCCTACCAGTGGTTAATCGACTCGGCCTGATTGAGTATCGAAGCCATGACCTTTATCCGCGGGTCGCTCTATCGGGCATGCTTTCATGATTGTGGACGAAGCACAGAACATGACGCCCATGAGGCCAAGACAGTTATCACGCGTATCGGCGAAGGCTCCAAGCTCGTCCTGATGGTGACCTTGATCAGGTCGACACCCCCTACCTAGACGGTAAGTCAACGGCCTCATTCACACGCACGAGCGCATGAAAGGTCACACTATCACGGCCAATGTCCGCCTGCTCCATGGTGTCCGCAGTGTGCTCTCCGAGCTAGCATCGAAGCTGATGTGAGCAACTTCCTCGGGGCAACCCCCTGAGGAACGCAGTCCGTCCTTGCCGACCTTGCGTGAGGGCTTTCGCTTCTCGGTGTGGCCCCGGAGACCCCCATGCAGCGACAGTACCGTGAGTTTCGAGAGAAACTCGCGAGCGGGACCATCCTGCTTTTTCGCTTAGGGGACTTCTACGAAGTCTTCGGGGAAGACGCCGAAATAGCGTCCAAGGTCCTCGGGCTAACCCTGACCAAGCGCCACGAGACCCCGATGGCTGGGTTACCGTACCATGCGGCCCCCGCTTACGTTAACCGCCTCCTGACCGCTGGCTGGAAGGTTGCCATCTGCGACCAACTGGAGGCGCCCGTCGCCGGGAAATTAGTCCGCCGAGGTCTCACGCGCATCCTGACGCCGGGGACGGCCCTAGAGGACTCGCAGCTCGACTCGCGTCGCGGGAATTACCTCGCCGCACTTTCTTGGGATAAGCACGGCTGGCATGCCTCGTGGCTCGATGTTTCTACGGCGGACTTCCGACTCGCCACCGACCAGAACCCGCAGCGTCTCCTGCCTTTGTTACATTCGGTCAGTCCACGCGAAGTGATTCTACCCGAAGGGCTCGAACCTCCGCCCGAGTTCCGGGAAGCCTTCGAGGTCTTCATGCAGGGCAGGGCAGTCTCTCGTTTACCTGGATGGAACTTTGAAGTCGCCGCCGGCGCTCGCTTGGTCGCCCAGACGCTCGCCGTGCATGGCTTAGCCGGCTTTGGCCTCACGGAGGAGCATCCCGCCCTCGGGGCTGCGGGCGCAGTGCTGGGTTATGTGACCGACTCGCTCTGCGATCGCCCCAAGAACCTCTTTCGACTCATCGAGGCTAAATTGGGAGCTGCCGTCCTCCTCGACGCTGCGTCCTCGCGCAACCTCGAACTTTTTGCCGCAACCAACGGTTCACGTGAGACGTCCTTACTCGAAGCCATTGACAAAACCGCCACCCCCGCCGGAGCGCGCCAGCTCGCCTTGTGGCTGGCCGAACCATCGACTGATTTGACCGTCATCCACCGGCGGCAGGCGGCGGTGGGTGAGTTTTTCAAGCACGCTGGGGCATCGTCCCGACTGGGCGAATCACTCAAGGGCGTCCGTGATGTTCCGCGCATCCTCGCCCGCCTCCAGAATCGTCTCCGTAATCCGCGCGAACTCGGCGGCATCAAGGATACCTTACAGGCCTTACCTTTATTGAAAGAAGAATTAGCCGCCTTGCCAGGCGGTGCCCTGCAGGCCTGCGCGGAGCGTATCTCACTGGAATCACCCCTCCTCGGAAAGCTCACCGCCGCCCTGGCGGAGGAACTACCCGTGGACCTGACCGAAGGCGGCGCCTTGCGCACCGGTTTCGACGTGGAACTCGATCGACTCAGGTCTTTAGCAACCGACAGTAAGACCTGGATTGCTGACTTCGAGCGACAGGAGCAGGCCCGCACCGGCATCAAATCCCTCAAGGTGCGGTACAACGGCGCCTTCGGCTACGCGATTGAGATCACCAAAGCGAACTTGGCGGCGGTCCCGGCAGACTACATTCGTAAGCAGACCATGGTGAACGCCGAGCGCTTCACGACCGAAGAACTTCGCACCAAGGAACGTGAAGTTTTACGGGCGGATGAACAAGCCTTGGCCCGTGAGACCGAACTCTTCCAAACGTTGCTAGCCGATGTCCTCGCGTGCACGGAGTCACTCTTGGCGACCGCTAACGCGATTGCTGAGGTCGATATTCTCCGAGGCTGGGCGGAACTCGCCCGCGAGGCCAACTGGGTCTGCCCGACCGTCGATGACTCCGATGTCCTCGAGATTACCCAAGGCCGCCACCCGGTCGTCGAACGCATGCTGCAAGCCCGCCCCGGGGCAGGCTCCTTCGTGCCGAACGACACGCGCCTGAGCAGTAGCGGTGAACAAATCGCTTTGCTGACCGGTCCGAACATGGCTGGTAAATCGACCTACATTCGCCAGGTCGCTTTAATCGCGTTGCTGGCCCACTTGGGCTGCTGGGTCCCCGCGCAAGCCGCCCACATCGGGTTGGTCGACCGAATCTTCTGTCGCGTGGGTGCCTCGGACGAACTCGCCCGCGGTAATTCGACCTTCATGGTCGAGATGAACGAGACGTCTAATATCCTTAATAACGCGACCGTCCGCTCCTTAGTCGTCCTCGACGAAATTGGTCGAGGGACGAGCACCTACGATGGCATCAGTATCGCCTGGGCAGTCGCCGAACACCTGCATGGAACCGGGCCAGCCGGACCACGCACCCTCTTTGCAACCCACTATCACGAGCTGACCCAGCTAACCGGACTCCTGCCGCGCCTCCGTAATTGGTCCGTCGCTGTGAAGGAATGGCAGGACGAAATTGTATTCGTCCGTCGCGTTGTCCCGGGGGCCGCTGACCGCTCGTATGGCATCCAAGTTGCCCGCCTCGCCGGCATGCCTCCGAGCGTCGTTACACGCGCTCGGCACATCTTATCAGGCTTGGAGACCGGCGCGGGCTTACCCGTCCAGAAGTCAGTTGAAATCGCTCAGGTCACGTTGACGCCGCAAGAGGCCGCCCAGAAAAAACCTGAGGCCACATCGAAAGTCCCCAAGGCCACACCGAAGAAAGATGTGAGCGGGCCTGAACTCGACCTCTTCGGGTAAGTTAGATGCGCTGATTCCAGTCGACGGAATTGAACCGGGCCCAAGTTTCCTCGTGGTCGTGCTGATCGTAGATTGGCTCCGCCACCGCGACGGGCGGGCTGTTTAGAACCTGACCCAGCGCGGCGGGAAAATCCTTTTCAAATCGATTCCAGTCACAGCCCGGAAGGAAAGGCCGCCAGATATAGCCCTCGAGGAGCAAGCCGTGACGGGTCCGTTTTTGGGCCGCGCCAGCGACCTTGCGGCCGTCATCGGAGCGCACGAGGTCATTCGGCTCAGCGCGTTGGGCACAGTGATCAGGCGACTGAAAGGGTCTGGAACCAGCAGGGAGGGGGGCAAGGTTGACCGGCTGACCTTGAGCCCTGAGGGCCTCGGCGAGGGCCTGATGGACTGCCTCGTAGCTCGCCATGGCTTCCGCTTCGCAGAGCGGATGTCCAGAGGGCAGCACCACCGCGAAAGTCCAATCTTCCAAGTGCGAAACAAGGCCGCCACCCGTGGCCCGACGGACCAATTGAGTGCTGGCAGGGACCAGCGCTCGGTAGGTCTCCCATTTTTGGGAAACACCGAAAGTATAGGCGGGTACCGTCCATGCATACGGACGATAGCGCACGCGCTCGGGGTGCGAATACTTCTCCAGTAAGAGCAGGTCCGCCGCCATGTTTGCGACGGCATCGGCAGCCTGGCGGGGAAGTACATCCATGCTAGAAGTCTATGCCTTTTTCCAACAAACGCACGACCTTTCGACCCGTCGCCTGTTCGTACCACGTTTCCGTGCCACGAGGGATGCGGAGCTCGTTCAATTGATCCGCAAACGGCTGGGCGGGTGTGCGTAACTTGCCGGCTAACGGGTGAAGTTGCAGGCTCAAATCGCGCGGGCGGGGACCCAGTTGCGGCACATCGCTCCGTTGCGCGGCGCGAATGAGTTTCTCAGGATCGAGCCCGAAGTGCTCGGCGACCTTAACGCCCATGTCGTAACGGCTGAGCGGCTCGAGGCCGGCCCAATGATAAACCCCGGAAAGGTTAGGGCGCTCGCAAAGTTCCACCGCCGCATCAGCTAAGTTACTCAAGCTCACGGGCTGGCGAATCTCGTCGGTGAATAAAGGCGTCTGCTTACCGGCGGCCCAATCCTTGAACAGCCGTTCGTGGAGGCCGCGGTCGCCGGTGCCTGAATTCCCATTTAGCAAAGTCGTCCGAATCACCGCCGCATGCTCGCGGCCATACTTTAATACCTCCACTTCACCGGCCGCCTTGGTCCGACCATAGAGGTGTAAGGGTGACGGGGACGCCGTGTTTGCGTAACGACCAGTTTCGCCGTCAAAAACCATGTCGGTCGAAAGATGGATGCATTTAGCCCCAACGTGGAAAGAGAGTTGGGCCAAACGACGGGGCAGGTCGATATTCAAGGCCTCCGCCTTGGCGGGTTCGCGATCGCAGCCGTCGATGGTGGCAAGGGCAGCGCAGTTAATCACGGCCTGGGGAAACTCCTCGAGCATGAGGGTCTGGACAGCGGCAATATCGCAGAGGTCCATCGTGATAGAACGTAGGAGGCCAGGGACGACCACGGCCTTGGAACCACCGACGGCTAAGACATCGTGCCCGCGCCGCAAAGCGGCAATGACGACCTCGCGGCCGGCGAAACCATTGGCTCCTGTGACAATTATCCGCATCGCTGGAAAAGTAGCACTCGAAGGGTCGGAGGCAAGCGGGGAGGATGTGGCTCACGCTTGCCAAAGCGGTCAAGAGTAGCCATGGTAGTAACTTCCATGCCGACTTATTCCGAATTGGCCAATCGGCCCGTCCTGTCGCAACCCGTCTATGAAGCCGGCCGCCCCATTGAGGTCGTCGCCCGCGAGTTCGGCTTAGACCCGGCTTCGGTCATCAAATTAGCCTCGAACGAGAATCCACTGGGGCCATCCCCCAAGGGCTTGGCCGCAGCCCAGAAGGCCTTGCAGGTCTGCCACCTCTACCCCGACGGCGGCAGCACTTTCCTTCGCGAGAAATTAGCGGCTCACTGGGCCATGAAGCCCGATAACTTTGTCGTCGGGAATGGCTCGAACGAGGTGATGATCATGCTCGCCCAAGCCTTTCTCCGCCCAGGCGATGAAGTCGTCTTTGGCTCCCAAGCCTTCATTGTCTACAAGTTAGCCACGATGCTATTTGGCGCCACCGCGGTCGAGGTGCCGATGCCCGGTTTCCGTCACGACCTCCCAGCCCTGCGGGCGGCCGTGACCGACCGGACGCGCCTTCTTTTCCTCGCCAGCCCGAACAACCCCACCGGCGGGACGGATGACCCCAAGGAAATCATCGCCCTCGCGCAATCCCTGCCTGACCACGTCATCTTCTGCCTCGACGAAGCCTACGCCGAATACCTCGATGCCTCGGCGGACCTCCGTCCGCTCATCGCCTCCGGTCGCAAGGTCGTCGTCTCGCGGACCTTCTCGAAAGCCTATGGCTTAGCGGGCCTTCGCGTTGGCTACATGATGGGTTCCGCTGAAGTCATCGGCTTACTCAACCGCGTCCGCCAACCTTTTAACGTTAACCTCCCGGCTTTGGCCGCGGCGGAAGCCGCCCTCGATGACGCGGACTTCGTCCAACGCACGCGTGAAGTTAACGCCACTGGCTTAGCCCAGTTAGCGGCAGGACTCACCGCCTTGGGCTATGAATACATCGACGGCAAAGCCAACTTTCTAGCGGCAAAGATACCCGACGCCGACGCGGTCTTCACGCGTCTTCAGAAAGCTGGGGTCATCGTCCGGCCGCTCCGTGGCTATGGCATGGTCGGCTGGCTTCGGCTCACCGTCGGCACCTCCGCCCAAAACGCTCGCCTCCTCGCGGAGCTTACCCAGCGCTAAGATGGACTTCGAAGACGCCGTTCGGCAAGTGCGTGAAAAGGATCAGCGCTATAGCCCGCAAGCCTACGACCTAGTCCGCCTCAGCCTTGACCACGCCCAGAAGCTCATCCACGGCGAACCCAAGAAAGGTAAAGCGATGGTCAACCGACACGTCACCGGACCGCAACTGCTCGAAGGCTTCCGCCAGCATGTCATCGAGACCTATGGTCCCATGTCTTATCAACTGCTTCAGAATTGGGGCCTCAAAAAGACCGACGACGTTGGCAATATCGTGTTCAACATTATCAGCACTGGCCTGTTTGGTCGCTCCGCAGAGGACAACCTCAAAGACTTCTGCGGCGTCTACGACTTCAAGGAAACCTTCCTGAAGCCTTTCGGCCCCAAAGCGAAGGCCTGATTAGGCGTTCACAAAGGCTAGGCTCTTAACCTCCGTACAGCCCGGCAGGTCGCGGATTTTGGCCAACAGGGCACGCTCGTGAAACCGCAGCTCTGTCTTGATGACGGAGTTCTCGCACTGGATGACGAGCCGGCCGCCATCGACCATCTTGAGCGGTGCACAGCGCCGAGCTAACTTCAACGGGAGTAGTTCGCTCCAATGGGCGATGATCATGTCCTCCGGGACGGGCTTATCGAGCCGCATCTTCTTAAAGGCTTCCCCCATGGCTTCATCCATGGTCTTTAATTCGCGATCAGTCGAACGCCCACGGTCCTCGGGGACCCCGCGGAGGTTGGCGAGCAGGTTGACGACATGGCGCGAGAACTTCCCCTTGGTCTTGCCTTCGTTGAGCAACGCTTGAATCAGCTTAGGCACTTCGACGAGCCGTTCCGCGCGGAGGCATTTCTCGGGTGCGTGCCGTCCACCAATAATCACGCCCACGGCGCCGGCATTACGCGGGCCTTCCCCGTCCTCGACCGGACTATCCCCGACATGCACCAAGGCCGTCAGTGCCACGCCGAGGCTACGGGCCGCATGCGCATAAGCCTTTGCGTCTGGCTTGGCATAGCCCATTTCCTCGGAGAGGAAGATGCCGTCAAAATGTCGTGCGAGATCCTTCTGCTCCAATACCCGCCGCATCCGCGAATCAGCATTAGACAAGATGGCCACCTTGATCCCGAGAAACTTTAGGGCTCCGAGAACGCTGACCATGCCCAGGCAGACCCGCCAAGCCTTAGCGTCCGCAAAGGCGTGCCAGCATTCCTTGAAAACCGCGTCGGCTTGAGAGCCAGGTAAGTGCGCACCAAAAGTTCGTTCCACCACTTCTCTCCAGAAGACTTCCGCCTTAGCTTGTTTATTGGCCGAACGTAACGCTGAAGCAAAGGCTACCTCCAACTCAAGGGCATCCACTTTGATGCCATGCTTCTCGGCACAGGCGGAGTAGACCGCTCCCACCGAAGGATGAGGGAAAAGTACCGTCCCCGCTAAATCAAACGTCACCGCCTTTACACTAGCCATGACAGGAGGTTGCGCGCTGAGCGGTGAAGGAGGGAGGGGGTGGCCGGGCAATAATTCATCAAAATACGTAGGAGGAGGCTCCTGGGGGAGGCCCCCAGCGTAGCCCCATCATGTCCCGGCTTGTCTAATCGCCATCCCAAGTCATCAACAAGTTATGCACCTACCCCGTCTAGCCCTGCTGTCCCTGCTCGGAATTTCCGCCTTAGCCACCTCCGGCTGCAATACCTCGACCCCGGTGGCCGCTGGCCAAGTGTCCAAGGTCTACGTCCGGGACGTGGCCGCCTCTTCCCTGCACGCCACGGATATTCTCGCCAACGCCGTCCATGACGCCGGGGTACGGGCACTGTCGGCCCAAGGGTATACCGTCGTAGCGACGGAGGGTGAAGCCGATGCCGTCCTGCGCAGTAGCTGGCAAACGCAAAAGAGCGCCGGTAACCGCTCGGACATCCCCAATGTCAGCCTCTCCCTTGCACTCTTTGATAAGTCGAACCGTCGTCTGTTTGACGGGAACTCCGGCCCTGGGGTCGCCGCTAATTTTTGGAACGATGGTCGCGCTACCGCCGAAGTGACTGCGATTTTAAAGGGTCTGCCCGCGCCCGCGAAGAAGTAATCAACGCGCCTTCAGCTTAGCCTCAATCTCGTGCTTGAGGAGTGCGAGTTCGGGCATCTTGGCGCCTGCGGCCATCCCGCGAAGGAGCGGCTCGCCCCAAAGCCCACTCACTTCCACCTCACGACCTTCCAGGTAGTCAATCAGACTGGAAGGGCGATAGGCGCCCATGCGCTCGGTGACGTCGATCTGGCCCTGCAGGTGCTGCTCGCTGACGGTATGCCCGCACAAGCCTGCCGCCGCGCGGACCTCTTCCATCAGGCGACGGGCGCGTGCTTTGAGCACCGGGTCGGCGAGAATCAGATCCGTCGTGATTCCCCCACCCGCAATGGCCAAACCATTGAAAGGGATATTCCAACAGAGCTTTTTCCAGAGTACCGCTTCCAAGGAGTCCTCGGCACGACAATCCACGCCCGCCGACTTAAACCAATCCACGCACTGCGTTACCGATGGGTTGATGGGGCCTTCCGCCGCAGCCATCCGGATATAGCCCGCATGCGTATTGGAGACGACCCCCGGCTCAATCCGATTGATGCATACGAAGCACAAGCCAGCGACCAGTCGTTCCACTGGCACGATAGCACGGAAGGCCTCGACGTTACCCATGCCATTCTGCAAGGTGAGCAAGAGGGTCTGCGGCCCCAGCAAGGGCTGAATGAGTGCGGGCAAGAGGGCATTAGCCGTGGCCTTGGCGGCCACGATAACAAGGTCGCAGGGACCGACTCCTGCGCCAGTCGGCGAAGCAGAGGCCAAGCGAACGACCCGCTCTCCGTTCAGGTCACGCATCACCAAGCCACGTTGTTGGAGGACTAGATAGTCACTCCGACTGATCGCATGCACTTCGTGGCCAGCCAGCGCCAAGAGGCCGCCATACCAACCGCCGATCGCACCTGCGCCGACGATGATAACCTTCATGGCCGGCTCTGCGGACGACGCACAGAAGTATGGCGGGCCGCTGGCAGCTTGCCCGGATAATCTAGAGTAAAGTGTAGGCCGCGACTTTCGTGCCGTTGCAAGGCGCAGTCGATGATGAGGTCGGCGACTTGAATCAAGTTACGTAATTCCAGTAACCGTGGTTCCACGCGAAAATTCCAATAATACTCCCGGACCTCGTCCGCCAGCGTGCCAATACGCGTGCGGGCCCGTTGTAGGCGCTTGGTCGAGCGGACGATACCGACATAATCCCACATGGTCCGACGAAGCTCATCCCAATTATGCGTCAAGACCACGCGCTCATCTGGGTCGCCCGCGGAACCGTCCACCCAAGCCGGCAGGGGCAGGGCAGGGCGATGGGCCTGCCGGATATCCGCTTCGGCCGCTAAAGCGCCGTCATGGGCAAGCACGACGGCTTCGAGGAGTGAATTAGAGGCCAACCGATTGGCCCCATGCAGGCCCGTACAGGCGACCTCTCCGACTGCGAAGAGCCCGCGGATCGTCGTTTGTCCCTGCAGGTCGGTCGCGACGCCGCCGCAAAGGTAGTGGGCGGCGGGCACGACCGGAATCGGCTGGGTCGCGAGGTCGAAACCTGCTTTCCGACAAGTCTCGTAGATATGCGGGAAGCGCTCGGGGAGGTGACCCTGGGCGACTTGGGTGGCGTCGAGCAGGACGTGCGGCGAACCATCACGCTTCATTACGGAGTCAATCGCACGGGCAACGATATCGCGAGGGGCCAAGTCCCCCAGCGGATGAAAATCCTTCATGAAGGCGCGGCC
The DNA here is from genome assembly GCA_003569205.1 of Verrucomicrobiota bacterium. Lineage (GTDB taxonomy): Bacteria > Verrucomicrobiota > Verrucomicrobiia > Opitutales > UBA953 > UBA953. The sequence goes on from BGOK01000010.1 coordinate 21,965, forward strand.
CGAAAGGTCGCGTAAGATGGCGCCTTCGCCACGCACCGCTTCTGAAATCAACGCCCGACTTCCATCCGGAGCCTTGAGTGCGGTGGGATGAAACTGGACCATCTCCATATCACGGACTTCGGCCCCCGCACGATAGGCCATCGCGATGCCGTCGCCGGTCGCTATATCTGGATTGGTAGTGAATTGATAAACCTGTCCCATGCCGCCGGTGGCCAGAATAACCGTAAAGGCCGCGAGCGTCTCCACTCGGCCCACTTGGGTATTCAGGACGTGCAAGCCATAGACGCGATCGTCGGCCGAACCCACCTGGCAGCCACCGAGTTTGGCGTTGGTCAGTAAATCGACCGCGAGATGATGCTCGAGCATCGTAACCTTGGGCTGACGGGCAATGGCCCGGAGGAGGGCAGATTCGATGGCCCGACCCGTCATGTCACGGGCGTGTAAAATACGTCGCTTCGAGTGTCCGCCTTCACGGCCGAGATCCGGGCGACCGTCGGTACAATTCTCAAATTCGACTCCCCAAGCGATGAGTTCAGCTACGCGAGCCGGGCCGGCCTCAATGATATGACGCACCACTTCCAAGTCACATAAACCATCGCCAGCCGTGAGGGTGTCTTGGACGTGGCTCTGAAAGTCATCCGCCTGGTCGGTCACGCAAGCGATACCGCCCTGGGCCCAATTCGTGTTGGATTCCGAGCTGGTCTTCTTGGTGACGATGGCAACGGAGTGACCGCGGTTTGCCAAATTAAGCGCAAAACTAAGCCCGCCAATGCCACTTCCTACGACAATTGCGTCAAAATGCGTAGCCATAGAGCAGTTGAAATTAGGGTTAGTCAGGGTGTGAACAAGCGGATTTGACTGTTTTAATAACAATCCTTACCCCTGCTTGGTGGAATTCATAGTGATTTTAGCCTGCTGGGCAACCATCGGCTTGTTCGAACTCTCGGAAATGGCACTGGTGTCGTCCAATCGTCGACGCCTGCAACGGCTGGCCGAAAACGGCAGCAAGGGTGCCAAGGCCGCCCTCGAACTACTCGCCAACCCCTCCAAGTTTCTCTCCACCGTCCAAGTCGGCCTAACCTTTGGTAGTATCATTGCGGCGACCTTTGGCGGCGGCCCGCTCGCCGCCTACCTCAAGCCCTTACTCGAGACCAGCACTTGGTCATGGCTCCAAGAGAACGCGGACGGCATTTCACGCGTGAGCGTTTCTTTCGTGATTGGTTCGTTGACCATTATCCTCGCCGAAATCGTCCCGAAGCGCCTCGGCCTTTCGAATCCAGAGGGCCTCGCCGTCTTATTGTCACGTCCGATGACGGTCATCTCTTTTTTGGCTTCCCCGTTGGTGAGCACGATGAGCTTTGCGGCCGATCTAGTGCTCGGTGTCTTCGGTCGGCGCCGGGCCCCCGAAGATTCGATGTCGGAGGATGAACTGCGAATGATGGTCGACCAAGGCATGGCTTCCGGTGTCTTACATGCCTCCGAGCACCGCATGGTGCATGGCGCCTTGGCGATGGACGGCACGACGGCCGAACAACTGATGACGCCGAGTAATCGCGTCGTCTGGCTCAACCTCTCCGACCCTGATGAAGTCAACTGGCGCAAGGTCGTGGCTTCGGGACATACTTGGTTTCCAGTCTTTCAGGATTCGCCGGATAAACCGCTGGGAGTCGTTTCCGTTAAGCGTCTTTGGGCCAACCTTTCACTGGTCGGTGCCGCTTCCATCAAGGACGTGCTCACGGAAGCCCCGACGGTCACGCCCTATAACACCGGGACGCAACTCTTAGAGAAATTCCGTAAAGACAAGATTCACATGGCACTCGTGGTCGACGAATTCGCCCGCGTCCGCGGTGTCGTCACCTTAAATGACGTCTTAGAATCAGTGGTCGGTGAACTCCCGAACGAAGGCACCCCTTCGGCCCACGCTAAGCCGGTCCGTCGCCGCGAAGACGGTAGCTGGCTGGTGGATGCCGTCGTCTCGTTAGAAGATTTCCGCGAGCAAACCGGCCTGATTGGAAAATTTCCCAGCGAAGGCACGGGTAGCTTCACGACGGTTTCAGGCTTTCTAATGCGTTCCCTTGGACGCATCCCGAAAGAGGGCGATCGCGTCGAAGCATTGGGCATGATCTTTGAGGTTATCGACATGGACAACCATCGACTTGATAAGGTCCTCGTGATGCCGAAGGCCCAGCCTAAGACCGCTTAGAGCCGAACAGGTAAGCCAGCCAACCGGAGGTATTCTTTGGCCTGCTTCACCGTGTAGGTACCAAAGTGGAAGATACTCGCCGCGAGGACGGCGCTGGCTCGACCGTCTTTCAGGACATGGGCGAGGTGCTCGAGGTTGCCCGCCCCACCTGAAGCGATCAGGGGCACTTCAACGGCATCCGCGACCGCGCGATTTAACGGGACGTCATAACCTGCAGCGGTGCCATCGCGGTCCATACTGGTGAGAAGAATTTCTCCAGCGCCAAAATTATGAACCTGACGAGCCCACGCGATGGCATCCATGCCAGTGGCGTTACGCCCACCATGGGTAAAGACTTCCCATTTTCCAGGGGCCACTTGTTTGGCGTCGATTGCCACCACAATGCACTGGCTGCCAAACTTTCGGGCGGCTTCGAGCACCAGGTTGGGATCCTTGACGGCGGAGGTATTGAGGGAAACTTTATCGGCTCCGGCGTTAAGCATGGTGCGAATATCCTCAACCGAACGCAGGCCACCGCCGACCGTCAAAGGCATGAAGACCTGATCGGCCGTGCGCTCGACCACATCGACCATCGTCTTGCGCTCATCGCTCGAGGCCGTGATATCCAAGAAGACGAGTTCGTCTGCCCCTTGCTTTTCGTAGGCCGCCGCCACCGCCACTGGGTCGCCCGCATCGCGCAATTCCTCAAACTTGACGCCTTTAACCACGCGGCCGCCATGGACATCGAGGCAGGGGATAATGCGGACAGAAAGCATGGCGAGGTCTACAGGGGTAGGAAAACGGTCAATTTAGTAAAGCACTACCGTGACGGGCCCATCGTTGACTAAGGAAACTTGCATATCCGCCCCGAACACGCCCGTGGGGATGGGCCGTTCTAATTCGGTGCTGAGCTGCTGGACAAAGAGGTCGAATAAAGGCTTAGCCACATCGGGCTTAGCGGCGTTATTGAAGGAGGGCCGATTGCCCTTCGTAAAGTCCGCCAAGAGGGTGAACTGACTAACCGCTAGGACCTGACCATCCGTATCTTTAATCGATAAGCCCATCTTACCGTCCACGTCTGCCATTAGCCGCACCTTTGCGACCTGCGCCACCTGACGCTGCACCTCGACCGCGGTATCGTCTTTACTGATGCCGACTAAGAGCAGGTAGCCAGCGCCGATTTGTCCCACGGTGTCCCCAGCAACGGTCACCGCGGCGCTTTCAACGCGTTGGATAACAACCACCATACTTAGGTCAGCGCTTCCAAGATGGTCCGTAGCTTCATCTCTGTCTCCGCAGATTCGGAAGCAGGATCAGACCCTTCCACAATACCCGCTCCCGCAAAGGCCCGGGCGACATTACCTTTAAGGCGCGCGCAGCGCAGCGCGACGAAGAGTTTTCCGGTGCGGCCGTCAGCGCCTACCCAGCCGACGGCGCCCGTGTAGAGTCCACGATTATGCGGTTCAAAACCAGGGATGAAGGGGAGGGCCAAGTCGCGCGGCTTACCGCCGACCGCGGGTGTCGGGTGGAGTTCACCGGCGACCTCTAAGAAACGACGGTCGGCCGGCATGATGCCGACGATGGGCGTGCGTAGGTGCATGACGTTACCGAGCCGGAGTAACTCCGCGCCCCGTGAAGTCGCGGCAAGTACCCCAACCATCCGTAAACGCCGCAAGATAGAGGCCGTGACCGCGCCGTGCTCGCGCTGGTCCTTGTCACTAGCGAGCAAGGCTTCGGCCAGACTGGCGTCCTCGGAAGCGGACTCGCCACGGCGGGTCGTACCAGCGACGGCCTCGGAACGAACTTCGCCATCAAAAAGCGAGAGCAGTGTTTCCGGGGTAGCCCCAACCAACGCACCTTCGGGTTCGTCGACTAAGTAGGCATGGCAAGGCGGATTTGCCCGCCGAAGGCGGTGCAAGGTGGCGTAAGCATTGAACGGCTCGGCGCGCCGCCAATCAAAGGCACGAGTGAGCACGATTTTCTCAAAAGAGCCCTCCTTGATTAGCTCCGTTGCGCGCTGGACGGCTCGCGGAAACCAGTTTCCACCAACTTCACTCAGCACTGTCGGTACCGGAGCGCGTAACGCCGAAACAGACGGGCGATACGTGAAGCGACGGAACTGTTCGGCCCGGATAGCCAGACGCGCCGCACAACCTGGGGTGGCTTTGTCAGCTAAGGTCACGGTGGTGACGCCATCCTCGGTGATCACCTGCCAAGCGGGTAGAAATAGCCGGGCTTTCTGCGCTTCTGCACTGTCACCAGGGTAAAAGGGGAAGGTTGCAATCACGCGAGGAGTACCCCCGATGCACGTCATGGTAGCATACAGTTCCCGTAACCAGCGGTCGGCCTGTTCGAAGCGTTGCGGACCAGCGCCTAACCATTCAGCGATGGGGCTGGCGGCGGCATGCGCTCGTCGGCGCGAGGGGTTCTCAAAATATCCGCGTGGTGCCGGCTCATCGAGTGACTCCAAGACCGCCAGCGGATCGAGCTCCGGCACCTTGAACGTGCAGCAAATGTAGCCTTCACCTTGCCGAGCCTGTTCTGCTGCGCTCAAGGCGACCAAAAGGTCTTCTGCAGTGAGGCTGGCCACGAGTAATTAAGTCTGGGCCGGGGCTTCCGGCTCCTCCATGGGAGGGAATAAGATGCACTTTTCGGCGACCTTAGCACCCGTCGGGAGGGTCGACCAGAACCGTACGGAGTCGAAACTCACCGCTGGGAGGAGGCCAATGTTGACGAGGAGTTGCGCGCAGGTCGTGGGCATGACCGGAGTCAAGACAGTGGCGACCAAGCGAAGGCCCTCGGCCACGTGAGCTAAGCATGAATCGAGACGGGCGCGATCGGCGGTATCGGCTGACTTGGCGAGTTTCCAGGGAGCGCGGGCCTCGATGTAGGCATTCATCGCGCTGACAAAGACCCACAGCGACTCCAAGGCATGACTGAGCTGCACTTCGGCGAAATGGGCGAAGAACTTCCGCTCCGTTTCCGCCCACAACTTGCGGAGGTTCTGTTCCAGTTCCTCATCCGCTCCCGGTGCGGGCACGGTGCCCGCGTAGTTGCGGCCGACCATGTTGAGTAAGCGGTTCACGAGGTTACCTAGGTTATGGCCGAGGTCGGCTTTGTAACGCTGGGCAAAATTTAACGATGAAAAATCGGCGTCTTCACCCACGACCATTTCGCGGCAGAGGTAATAGCGGAACGCATCCGTACCGAACTTATGGGCAAAGCTCAGGCTGTCGGTAGCGTTACCATCGCTCTTCGAGGCCTTCGCGCCGTTCACCGTCCACCAGCCGTGCACCAGCAGTTGCTTCGGTGGGGCAATATCCAAGGCCTTAAGGATACAGGGCCAATAGACGGCATGAGGCGGAGTGAGAATGTCCATACCGATGACATGCATATCGGCTGGCCAGCGACCCTTATCGACCACGGCAGAGTAGTAATTCGTCAGGGCGTCGAACCAAACGTACGTCACAAAGTCATGGTCGAACGGCAGTTCAATACCCCACGTCAGCCGAGACTTCGGACGCGAGATGCAGAGGTCGTTCAAGGGTTCCTTGAGGAACTCGAGGACCTGCTTGCGCCGATGGGCGGGGTTAATGAAATCGGGGTTGTCCTTCAGGTGCTCGATGAGCCAGGGCTGGAACTGCGAAAGGTTAAAAAAGTAGTTCTCCTCGGTCGCTTGGGTGACCTCGCCAAAGATGGCCGGCCAAGTGCCCTGTGGGTCACGGTCCCTGTCGCTGAGGAACTGCTCCTGACGAACGGAGTACCAACCCGACTTGGTCGCCTTAAAGATCAGGCCTTTGTCGAAGAGCTTTTGCAGGAAGTCTTGCACCACCACTTTGTGGCGGGGCTCGGTGGTCCGGATGTAGTCGTCGTTGGAGATGTTCAGCAATCCGAGCATCTCTTGAAAAACTCCCGCGACTTCATCGACTAAGACCTGCGGCTCGATCTGGCGCTTCTGAGCCGTCTGTTGGACCTTCTGGCCATGCTCATCGAGGCCCGTGAGGAAGTAAACATTGTCGCCGAGCATGCGGTGGTGACGTGCCAAGACGTCGGCGAGGACCTTTTCGTAGGCGTGACCGATGTGAGGGTCGCCATTCGCATAATCGATGGCAGTGGTGATGTAGAAGGGACGCGACATTGCTGAGTCTCCTACCCTAGGGAGCAGGGGCCTTGTAGGACAACCCTGAAGGGGCACGGAAGGGGCACAAAAAAGGCCTCGGGGTAGCCCCGAAGCCTTTATCGTTCAGGAAGCCGAGCTCAACCACCGGCACGGACGATGTCCGGCTGGAAGGCGATCTCGAAGGCATAGGGAGTGCCGGCCCTTAGAGCCAACGGCTTACTGCGCTCAAGGACTTGATAGAAATGCATCTTGCCCCAGCAGGTGCGGTGCTTCGGGTCTTCACTGACAACCTTAGTTTCCAACCACTCGCCGTGGAAGTCATCCTTGAGGACTTCGCAGCGATGCGATTCGGGGCCAAGGATTAAGGCACTACCTGGGGTCATGCGTGAATGCGTGGCGGCAATCGGCAGCACCAAGCGGAAGTTCTCGAGCGTCACGGCGGCTTTCGGAATTAGGATAAAGCGCCCGACGATTCGGCCACCATTCAACTCCCAATCGACCTTCAGGCTGGCGACTCCGCTCGAGAGTTTTTCGTCCTTGTCGATGAGGTCGGGCTGTTCGTAACGGAAGTGATAGGTGCCAGCCTTGGTGCCCATGGCCACCTGCAGGTTTTTGCCGTAGAACGAGGGCGTGTAGACGCGGTCGCCGATCGTATACTCTGGAATGAACGGGGAAGTGTAGACGTTGGCCGGCCAATCCATGACGCCGGGCATATGCGGGAACGCCAGCGAGTCGGAGAATTTATGCGAACCATTAGACAGCACGGGCAACACCATGTGTAAACCTGAGGTCGGGTCAGAGTAGGAGAGTAAGCCCTGTTCCTTGCGGGGGGTCTTATCCATGGAGTATAGTCGGCAAACGGCTTGCCTGGAGGTTGGACGGAAAACATCCATGGTACCACCGACGGTCTTAGCGAGGCGCGACCATTGGGACAGGTAGCGTGCGGCATCGAAGTTCGCCATCCGTGTGGTGTGCCCTGGGATGGTGTCGCGTTCGCCATCGCGGATCACGATGAGACCATGCTCGGCGTCGAAGAAAGTTGTGAAGAAGTGAGCGTAGAGGCGGCGAACTAGGTCGCGGGCGAGCGGCTCCTTGTCGACCGGGATCCAGCGATCACGCAGGGCTTGGAGCAAGAGCGTGATGCAGTGCGTCTGGCCATAGGAACCGATACCTCGACCAAAGGACCAACCCAGACCATCCTCGCGGACCGTTTCAAGGATGATACGCAGGTACTTCTCCGCATGCGTGCGAAGCTTGGGGAGCTTAGAATCACGCAACTGAATGTTGGCGTGGAGCTGGAGCGCTTGACGGATGAAAATGAGTGCGACCACACCATACAGGTCGAAGGCGCCACCTAGGTTATCGGGGTGGGACTGACGGGAGGCGTCATCATGGAATCCACCCGTGGAGGCGGCGGTGATACGTTCAACGAAGCGATCGACCAACGCGCCAGTTTCGTCTTTCTTAGTTAGGCCAAAAGAGAAGCGACAGACGGCCTTAGCGATATCGAAGGCCTGTACGTGGTCGTGGTGGTCACCGGTGACAGCCAGGCGTTCGTCGATGAGGTTACGGGTAGCCTCATCGAGGATTTCCCAGACGGGGTTGCGCTCCCGGGTCGGACCAAAGGCCAGTAAGCCAAGGCAGGCAAAAGCCATCCCGTTATCGGAGCCATTGGAGAGGCGGACCTGAGCGGTGATGGTACGAGCGGCAATCTCGGGGATGTTGCTGCGGTCCAAGGTGAGTTCACCGGTGGCCCGGTAATACTCGCCAAAGGCCAAGGCAGCGTGGCCCGGCTCATCAGCGCGGGAAACTTCGCCGGGGACGGGAGTGATCGACCCATCGGCGGAGATGGAACCTAAATTGAGTTTGAGGAGGGCCTTGGTCTGGTCCAGGCACTGGCTCGCGAAATTCTGCATGCGAAGGGTTTGGATTGAGGCAGGACACCCCCCTGTCAATGCCACATCGTAAAAAAATCGTAATTTTCTGATTTTCCTCAGCAATTTGCGCTGACCTGTCGCAGGCTTACCCCTCGAAGGCGACCTCGACCGGACAGGCCACTAAACGGTCCTGCAGGCGACGCAACCGGCCAAGCGAAACTCGATGAGCCCAGGAGGGTGGTGGGGCATGAATTAGCGAGGCAGGGGGCCACCCAAGGAGCGTCGAAAGAAGTCCAAGCGCTTCTCGCGCATATCGCTACGTTCGCAGGCGCCGTGGCCACCGCCAGGGATGACGGTGAATTCCACGAGGTCCTTCTTGCCGGCGGCGAATAACGCATCGCGTAGGTCGTAGGTGCACTTGACGTCCACGTTGGTATCGGACTCGCCCACGGTAAGGAAGAGTTTGCCCTTGAGTTTGCTAGCTTCGGTGAGGCAGGCGTTCGCAGCGTACCATGGACCGACGGGGTAGCCCATCCATTGCTCATTCCACCAGAGCTTATCGACGCGGTTATCGTGGCAGCCGCAATCCGCAGCGGCGGCTTTGTAGAAGTCGCCATGGCGGAGTAACGCGTGCACGGCGTTCTGACCACCCGCCGATCCACCGAAGATGCCGACGCGGTTTAGATCCATCTGGGGCTCAACCTGGCCAGCGGCCTTCAGCCAAACCACGCGATCAGGCAACCCCGCGTCCCCGAGGTTACGCCAGGCTTCCTGATGAAACTCTTTACCACGATTCCAGGTGCCACGACCGTCGATTTGAACCACGTAGAAATTCTGCAGCGCGGGCTCACGGAAGGAGTTATTCCAGACGGCGAAAGACTTGGGGACGAAGGAGTCCTGCGGACCAGCATAGATGTATTCAATCACTGGATATTTCTTCTGCGCATCAAAGGGGTAGGGCCGCACGATGACGCCATGGATAGCGAACTTACCGGCGCGATCTTTTGCGACGAAGCGACGCGGTGCTTCCCAGCCCGCCGCCCGGAGTTGGGTGTCATCGGCCTGGCCGAGCTGCACCATTTCGCGACCATCAGTGGCGCGACGGAGAACAAAGCGGGGTGGGAGGTCGACGCGCGAATAGGTATCCACGACGTATTGGCGGCCGGGGCCGAACTGGACGTCGTGCGTGCCGTCGCCTTGCGTGAGCGGCACCAAACCCGTGCCATCGAAGTTTACGCGATAGACCTGACGATAATAAGGATCCTCGTTCAGATTGCGGCCAAGGCCGATGAAGGTCACCTGCTGAGCGGCTTCATCAATATGCACGACGGACTTCATCACCCAAGAGCCGCTGGTCACCGCATTGAGCGTCGCGCCCGTCTTTAGGTTCACGCGGTACAAGTGCGTCCAGCCCGAACGTTCCGAAACCCACAGGGTCGTGTCGTCCGGCAGGTCGTAACGGTACGAGCTGCCATAAGTGTAGACGAACTTCGGGTCTTCCTCCGTCAGGAGCTTACGCCATTTCTTCGTGCTCACGTCAAAATCAAGGATGCCATGACCCGTGAAACCACGGAGCGTATAAGTGGAGCGCAAGCGGGCGGAGTCTGCAGTCCAGTCCAGCCGATCGGTGTTCATAGTCAGCGCGAGTACATCGCTGCCCGGGAAGCGGAAGCCGCCCGCCACGCTGAAGACACAGGCTAACTGCTGGGTCTTGTCATCGCCTGGCTTGTCGTAATCGATTTCTTTTTCGGTCTGTTTGACCGAATCCTTCACGAGGTATTTACGCACCGGCACTGCGCGGGTCGCCCAGAGTGCGAAGTGCTTGCCGTCGGGAGACCACGCGGGTTGGCCGCTCCAGGCAAAGCCCGGAGGAAGGGCAGGGGTGTTGGGGCCGCCCGTGGAGACATAGACAACCTTTTCGCCGTCTTTCGACGTGGCGGTCACTTCCGTGACGGTCACCGCGACCACCCAGCGTCCGTCCGGGGATTTACTACCATAACGCGAAGCGCTCAGGATGCGCGTTGAACCCGAACTGCGGATTCGGCCACCGGTGGGTGCCGGCTTCAATTCAGGCGCCTTCGCCGGGTCTTGTTTCACTACCGAGCCATCTGGTGAAAGCGTGCAGACGAAACCATTGCCCTCGATCCACAGCGTGCCGTCGTTCTGGGGAAGCACGCGGGAGATGCCGAGATTGCGAGCCTCGGCCTTGGGTTTGATTTCCTTGCGGAGCGCGGCCGCCAAAGCTTCCGCATTAAAAGCCGGCGTCAGCTTCCCCGTCGCACACTCGACGAGTTTAAATTCCGTCAGGCCTTCCGGCGTCCGCCAGCTATAGGTGAGACGCTCACCGGAGGGGGACCATTGGACGTTCTCCAAGCGGGTATTACTGATGGAGCGACTCCACGTTTCAGACTGCTTTTGCGAAAGCTGAGTGGATGAGACTTGGGCACAGAGTACCCAAGGAAACAGCAGCCATAAGCAGCGAAGGGGCATACCGACATTAAACACCCAATAGTTTAAGTATTCAACCCTACATCAAACTAGGGTCTACTTCTTAGCCTTCGGGGCCTTCGTCTTCAGCGAAGCTAAGTAGGCCACGACATCACGGAGCTCGTCGGGGGTCAGAATACCGAGCATCGGCGGCATCATTGAGATGGGCGGCGTGCGGCTGACGACCGCCCCGGGCGCGACGTCCTTCATGACCCCATCTGCTTGGCGTAAGCGCAAGGCCAACGGGGTCTCGCTGAGGACGCTACCGGCCAAAACCTCCCCCGACTTTAAAGTCAGGGTCTCAAACCCAAAGCCAGGCACAATCTTCGCGGAAGGATTGATGAGCGACTCGGCGATTTCCGCCGGGGTCCGTTGCTCGCCGACTTTCTTTAAATGCGGTCCGACCTCGCTACCTTCGTCTGACTCAAAGCGGTGGCAGGCGACGCAATTAGCGGCAAGGTGTTCTTGCGCAAGGGCGCGACCACGCACGGGGTCGCCACCCGCGAGCAAGAGTTCATAGGGTAGCCCAGGCGCGGCTAGCTGCTCGGGCTTGCGAGTCGCTTCCAGATAACGTTGTAGGGCAACCTTGACCGCAGGCTCGGTCGAGCCCAGCGCAGCAAGGAAGACATCTAAACGGAGGGACTCGTTGAACTTGGGCTGCGAAAGCTTGTTGACCAGGGTTAGGCGCGGTTGGCTCGCCGCCGCTTCGGCGCTGGCAAAGAGCACGCGGACCGCCGCTTGCTTTTCGGCGAGGTTAGACCCCGCGACATCAAGGAAACGGATGGAAACCGACAAGGCGCTGGCCGGGTCAACTTGGGCCAGCAGTTGCATCCCCTCGATTCGCAGCGTCGTTTCGCTCCCATCGTTGGTGGCGGCCAGGAGGGCTTCCTTGATGGCGGCTGGGGACTCCGTCTTAGCCGACAGGAGTCGGAGGACCTGCAAGCGGACCGACGCGCCGATCTTAGTGTCCTTGGCTAACTTTAGTAAATCAGTGGTCGGTACGTCCAGCCCGTAGCGAACTAGGATTTCGACGCCCTTCGCCTTAAGTGACTCGTTTTTAAACGCGAGTAGTTTGGCCTGACCTTGCCGAAGGACAGCGGTCAAGGCAGGGCGATCGCGCTTGGTGTAGCGCTTGGCCGTACCATCAACGAGGTCAAGGATGGGCGGAAGTTCGAAGACCAAGAGGGCTTGGAGCGCTTCATCCACCAACGGGGTAGACTCTGGTTGTGACTCTAGCCACCGGAGGATGCGTTTAGCAGCCTCGGGGCTTCCTTCGCGGAGGTTCTGATTAATGACTCGGCGGAAGGCCGTGGCGGGCAAGGTAGACTGGCCTAACGACTGGGCCAAGGCGGCCTGAGCCGCGGGGATACCTTCATCATCATGGATGGCACGGACGGCTTCGTTGAGCACGTCCTGGTGGGGAGAGGCCAGCAACTGGGCCAAGAGTGGGGAACGCTGCCTGGCTAAGGCCAAGGTAGCAAAGGTAGCCGGGGCGGCTTCCGGGCCTTGGGCCAGTTTCAACAAATCTTCTGACCGCTGAGTCCCTGCCAAACCCATGACTAAACCATGTCGCAACCACGGCATCTTCAGGTCAGCGGTCGCATCGTGGAGGAAAGCTCCGATGGGGGCTGGCGTCGCGACCAAGCCGAAACGACCGAGACCTAACCGCCCCAAGGTGATGCCAGCCTGCATCCGGAGGCGGGGGTTAGTAGAAGCGAGTTGAGCTACAATCTTCTGTGCAATGGCGTCAGTGATTTCGGTCTCGAGCGTCATACGCGTGGGGGGAGGTAAGCGCCCCTCCGAAAGAACCTTGAGCGTCTGCACGCGGATTTCGTCGTCCGCATCGCCGAGGAGTTGCGTCGCCCCTTGGAGAGAAGTCAGCCGACCATGGCGTAAACCCATGCCCCAACCCCAAATGGCATGGATGCGGGCGAGGCGCTCACTCTTAACATTCAGAGCGACAGCGAGTAGGTCAGCCCAAGCCCCGAGTCGATCTAAGCGGAGCGTGGCATTGACGCGGACCCGTTGGTCGGGGTGTCCCAATAATGCCAAGAGACGTTCTTTCGGCAGTGGGGTCGAAAGCGGGAGCGAGAGGATTTCTTTGGATACGGGATCGGTCTTCGTGGCGACGTCCATGTTCCAGACCGCCCCTTTACCGTCGAGCGGGTAGCCGCCAATCCAGTCCGCGAAATAGGCCTTCCCATCGGGCCCCCAGGCCATCCCGATGCCCATGATGCCTCGGTTGATCGTGCGAAGACCCACCATCGTGAAACTATCACCGGCGGGCTGGAGCGCGAAAGCATCCATCTTACCATTCGGGAACTGATCGAGGATGAACTGACCGCGCAGGGAGCCATCCAGCGCGTGGCCTGGCTCCCGCAGGAAGCCCGCGGGACCATCGGAGTAATTGGCGACCGGCGGGGTGTAGCAGAGGGGCTGATTCGGGGCACCGTTAGGCTGCCAAATGTTTTCACGCATCCAGCGGCTGTTCAGCTTCATGTACTGGTGCTGATTCCGCCAACCCGTGTCGGAACCTTCGACGACGTAGACCAGGCGTTCACGCTCCTTGGGTTGGTCGGCATCGTTATCGACGCCAATAATATTCCCCAAATCGTCGAAAGCAATTTCCTGCACGTTGCGTAAGCCGGAGGCAAAGACCTCAAAGCCCGAACCATCAGGCTCGGAGCGGAACACGGCGCCCGAGTGCGGATAGAAGAAATGTTTTCCTTCCTTACTGGTGACGTTCGACCCTTTATCGCCAATCGTCCAATAGATGCGACCATCGGGACCAAGGCGTAAGCCATGCATGTCATGACCCGCGTAAGCGATATGGGCGCCGAAGCCGGTAACAACCAACTCCTTCAAGTCAGCAACGCCGTCGCCATCGGTATCCTTTAACCGCCAGAGATCCGGTTGCGCCGTCACATAGACCCACCCGTCATGATAAAGTATCCCCGCGGCGATACCGGCACCGACGGCGTTGAAGCCCTCGGCGAAGAGGGTCATCTTATCCGCCACACCATTTCCGTCCGTATCGACTATCTTATAGATACGCTCTTTATGGAACGAGAGATCCTTCCAATCAACGCTGCCATCCCCGTTGTGATCCTTGACGCTCCCACGGGGGCCTGGCAGAACGCCCGGTGCCATCACTCGCTTATAGAAAGCCTCCTTCTCGAGCGGAGAGGTGAGGGCGACGTCGTCAGCAACCCACTGCATGTGCTCGCGAATGTCGAGGTCGCCCACCTTGCGGCGTGTCGTGGCACACACGTAGACCGCCCCTTTCTCATCGACGGTCACAGCCACGGGGTCAGGCACATTGATTGCCCCAGACCACTTTACAGGGGTCACTTCCGCCGCCGAAAGGCCGAGGGTACAGGCAAACAGGGCAAACAGAGGGCGCATCACACCTTCTTTAACCCACCAAGACCAGGTAAAGTTCCCTCGGACCATGGGCTCCAAGCACTAAAATACTTTCATTATCCCCGTTTCGGCTTGGTCCCGTGATAAACGAGATGGTGTCCAAGGCGCTTAAGCACCTTGGCCGTAGCCAAGCCCACCTGAAGGGTGAGCTGATCGACGAAGCAAGGAACGAAGCGCGAAATGCGCACGTTTTAGCGGAGGAACGCCTCGTGGAGGCCGCCGTCGACCGTGATGATTTGGCCGGTCGTCTTGCTGAGGCGATTAGTCACGAGGAGGAAATAGGCTTCAGCCTGGTCGGCAGGGGTGATGGGGTTCTTGGTCAGGGTCCGATCGGCGTAGAAGCGGGAGAGCTTCGTAGTCAGCGAGTCGGATGCCTCATCATCGGTGTAAGGAATGTTATACTTCGCAAGCGACGCAATCACTCGGTCGCGCGGGAACATGGCCGAACCTTGGACGACGGTCGCCGGGGCGACGCCGTTGACACGAACCAGCGGGGAAAGCTCCATCGCCAATTCGCGGACGAGGTGGTTGGCCGCAGCCTTCGAGGTATCATAGGCAACCGAGCCCTTCTTGGCCACTGCGGCATTAGCGCTCGTGGTCAGGACGAGGTTACCGCGGAGGCCCTGTTCTTTCCAGGTCTTAAAGGCTTCGTCCGCGACGAGGTAGCTGCCCGTGACATTGAGGGCGAAGGTGAGAGCCCACTTGTCGTCGGGGATGTGACCAGTGGTATCCGGCGAGACGAAGATACCAGCCGTCACGCAGATGGAGTCGAAGCAACCGTAGGCGAGGGCGACCTGATCCAGCATCTTGCGAATCGAAGCGCGGTCCATGATGTCGCCGCCGAGGCCGATGGCTGGGCCGCAATTTGAGAGACCCGTGCCGGCAACGCCGATACCGACGCCATACTTATCGGTGATTTCCTTGGCCGTGGCTTGCGCAGCTTCGACGTTCTTGTCGACGCAGACGATATGGGCGCCTTCCTTGACGAGGCGGTGGGCGGTTTCCTTACCAATGCCCGAGCCGGCACCGACGACGATGATGACCTGACGGGCGAGTTCCTTCTCAGCCGGCATGCGCTTGAGTTTGGCTTCTTCCAAGAGCCAATACTCGATGTCGAAAGCTTCCTGCTGCGGCAGCGAGACGTATTCATCAATCGCTTCTGCACCGCGCATGACTTCGACGGCACAGTTATAGAATTCAGCCGTGACGCGGGATTCGGACTTATCCTTACCCCAAGCGATCATGCCGAGACCAGGGATGAGAACGACGGTCGGGTTCGCATCGCGCATAGCGGGCGAGTTCGCACGCTTACAGGCGTTGTAATAAGCGGCGTAGTCCTTGCGATACTGCTCGAGGGCAGCGACCAGCTTGGCCTTGAGGGCCGCGACGTCTTCGGACTGCGGATTCCAAGCGACATAGAGGGGCTTGATCTTCGTGCGAAGGAAGTGGTCTGGGCAGGAGGTGCCGAGTTCGGCGAGGCGCGGGGCATCGACCGAGTTGACGAAACGGAGGATCTTCGCGTCGTCCTGGATCGTGCCGACGAAGCGCTTCTCCTGGGAGACTTGACCGCGCAGCCAAGGCAGGATGGCCGAGAGGGTGGCGTGCCGCTGCTCGGTTTCGAGCGTCTGGTACTTGGCGCCGCCGAAGGCCTTGGCGTCGCCGCCCTTGGCCTGGTACTTGCCATCGATGTAGGCCGACGCCTGTTCGATCATGGCCAAAGTCAGCTCGTAGCAGGCCTTATCGTCGTCCGCCCAGGAGATGAAGCCGTGCTGGCCCATCATGATAGCTTTGATGTCTGGCTGGGCGCGGGAAATATCCTGCATGGCGAGGCCGAGTTCGAAGCCCGGGCGCATCCACTTCACGTAGGCCATCTTTCCGGCGAAGATCTGCTTGGTCAGGGCCTCGCAGTTCTTAGAAGCTGCGATTGAGATAATCGCATTAGGGTGCATGTGGTCGACATGCTTACCTGGTAGGAAGCTGTGCAGCGGGGTATCAATCGAAGACGCGCGGGGGTTAAGATTGAACGTGGTGTGGTTATACATCGCCACCATGTCATCCTCGGCCTGGGACTTCAGGCCCTTGTCAGCACGTGCGGCATAGACCGCCTGGAGGCTGATGAGCTTATCCTGATAGAGAGAGGAGAAATTCTCACGGAGGCTGGTGCGCAGGTCACCGCCCGAACCCTTGACCCAGAGCACTGGGGTTTCCTTGCCAGTCAGGGGGTCCTTTTCAACAATCTTGGAGGAGGTGTTGCCGCCGCCCGTGTTGGTAATGCGCTGATCGGCGCCCAACTGATTGGAGCGGTAGATTAGGCGGGCCACCGGATCGAGTTTCGCCGCTTCGGCGTCGTTCCAGAGGTGGGAGACGTGCTTGTAGGTATACATAGTGCTTGGCTGGTAAAGGCAGGGAAGGGAGGCTTAAGCAGGTTTATGACTTCTTTAAACCATTAAACTTCACTAAGGCGTCGAGCCAATCGAGCGTCGGATTGGGTTTGTAAGTCACTACTTCAAAGGACTTTCGGACCACTCCGCGGAGGGCATCGAGGTTCTTTAACTCCTTCATCGCGACGGCTTGGACGAGAATATTACCCGCGGCGGTGGCTTCGACCGGGCCAGCGATGACCGTCCGGCCCGTGGCGTCAGCCGTGGCTTGGTTCAGGAGTGCATTACGGCAACCACCGCCGACGATGTACAAAGTCGAGAGCTTACGGCCTGTTAGTTTCTCGATGCCGTCCATCTCGACACGGTAAAGGAGAGCGAGCGACTCCAGTACGCAGCGGGCAATCTCGCCATGGGTTTGGGGGACGGGCTGCTTCGTCTCGCGGCAGAAATCTTGGACCTTCTTCACCATATCACCGCGCTTGGCGAAGCGCACGTCATCCGGACGAATGAAGCTACGGAGCGCTGGAGCCTTCAGGGCGAGCTTGACGATCTCGCCGTAGTCGGAAACTTCCCCGCGCTCCAGCCACTCACGGCGGCATTCCTGGAGGACCCACAGGCCCACGAGGTTTTTGAGGAAGCGGGTCGTGCCCGCAAAGCCGACTTCGTTCGTATACTTCGCCTCCCGTACGGTCTCGTTAACGAGAGGCTTCGGAAGTTCGACGCCCAGCAGGGACCAAGTACCCGAAGAGAGGTAAGCCCAATCGTCACCCTTTGTGGCCGGCACCGCGGCGACGGCGGCGGCGGTGTCGTGCGCGCACGTCGTGACGACCTCGGCAGACTTGAGGCCGGTTTCCTTGCTTAGGTAAGGCAGCAGTTTCCCAAGCTTCGTGCCCGGAGCCACCGGCTTCGGGAAGATGTGCTTGGGGATGCCGAGCTTCTTGAGCACCGGCCAAGCCCAGTCGCGCTTACGGGTATCCCATAACTGACTCCCAGAAATGAGCGTCTCTTCGGCCCGGGCTTGGCCCGTGAGCAGCCAAGTGATGTAATCGCCGATGAGCAGGAACTTGTCGGCAAACGCCAGCATCTCGGGACGATTCTCCACATCGTCAAACAGCTGATAAAGCGTGTTGATAGAAATAGACGCAATGCCCGTGCCTTCGAATAACTGCTTCTGCGAGAACTTCTTCATCGCCTTATCAAAGGACTTAAAGCTGCGCTCGTCGCGATAGGTATAGGGCAGGGATAGCATCGGACCATCGCCCTTGAGTAAGACGTAGTCGACGCCCCAGGAGTCGCAGGCGATTGACCGGATCGGCCCGAGCTTGGCCCCCTTGGCCAAACCAATCCGAATTTCTCGGAAGATACGGACAATATCCCAGCGCAAGGTACCGTTGGCGGTGATGGCACCATTGGCGAAGCGGTGAATCTCCTTCATCGTGAGCTTACCGCCCTTAAGGGTCCCGAAGATCACGCGGCCGGATTCGGCGCCGAGGTCGATGGCAAGGTAGTTGGACATGGGAAGCAGGAAGGGGAGGGGGAGCGAAAGGGCAATTAGAGCCCGAGCATCTTTTGACGATAATGCTCATCGGGCCGGCCAGCGATGCGCTCGCACTGCGCAGCGGTCAAGAAAACCGGGCCGCCGAGGGCGGCAGCGCCAACAAAGATCTCGGCGGCTTTTTCGGCCATGAGCAGGGAACCAAGGACGGCTTTCGGGGACGGGCCGACAGCGATGATACCGTGGTTTTGGAGTAAGATGATTTTGGGCTCACGGCCCGTGCGCTGGACGAAGGCATGCACCTCGCGGCGAATCGATTGAGCCAGGCCGAGACCAGGCTCCGCGTAAGGCACGAAGACCGATTCAATGCCGCACATCACGATCTCATCTGGGCAGGCGCGGCGCTCAGCATAGTCACGCGCCCGGGGCGAACAGAGAATTTGATTCACCGCAATGGCGTGGACATGGCCAACACAAGCGACGCCAGGTAAAGTCAAAAGGTACGCATGGAAGAGGGCCTCAATGGAAGGCTTCTTGGCGGCTTCGCTCATGCGGGAGGCGAATAGGATGTTGTCGATTTCCGTATCCGTGGCGGCGGTCGCATCCAAGAGCGGCAATAAGCGATCAAAGCGGCAAGTCGTCAGGTCGGCGGGTTGGAGCGAGGCGAGGTTGGAGCCGGAAGCCTTGACCGCGAAAGTCTGCTCATCGAGGCGCAGGGAAGTATTACCTTCACCCAAAATAGCCATCCGCAGCCGCTCACCCCCCAGAGCATGGGAAAGGTCTAACAAGGACTGAAGGGCGTCTTGTGACATGACCAGGGGCGTCCGCAGTGGACGAACTTAGGCGGTGAGAACGTGGTCGGGAGCCATCTTAACCTTAGCCTGCACGACATCGGCTACATCAGCGTCCGTCACTAAAAATAGCGTGGATACGTCGCGGGTCACCGCACAGGGACCGCCTCGGCCAAGCTTTACCTTGTTCATGCAGATCAAGACTTCATCACTGCGACGGATAACCTCACGCTGTTGGTGAGAAATATCACGCTGCGAATTCCAAAGACCGTTCTCGTCGATGCCTTCAGCGCCGAGGAGCGCCACATCGAAATTCCAGCGGGCAACTTCTTCGAGCGTACGATCGCCAGCGACCATCGCGTGACGCGTCAGGAACAAGCCGCCAGGAATGTAGACCTCGACGCCGGGGAGAGAGGAAATTAATTGCGCCGTCGGGAGACAGGTCGTGACAATCTGTAAATCTGGGGTGCCAGAAGCAGCGATGGCTTCAGCGGCAAAAAAGATGGTTGAACCCGAGTCGAGATAGACCGTCATCCCGGCCTTGACGCGGGATGCCGCCTTATTGCCGATCTTGCGCTTAGCTTCGGCGTCTTCGACCTTACGATCATCGAGCGGCGGAAAGTTGCGGTTGAAGTCGGACAGTGCGCCCCCATGCGTACGCGTGATGCGTCGCTGATTTTCTAATTCCGTGAGGTCGCGGCGGGCAGTGGCCTCGGACACATTAAACTGTTTGCAGATTTCGAGCACCGGCACGTAACCGACCTTACTCAGTAACTTGGCGATGGCTTCACGACGGGCTTCAATGATATGGCGGGCGACTTTCATGGGGGTGCCGATTTATGCTCGATAACTCTCAAGCAATCAATAACGCAGTTCCAGTCGGTTTGGCCCAAGTGGTATATTTCGCACAATATACATTATGTCTAATTGCTAAATAGTCAGTAAATAAGGGGTCGGATACCATGTTTATGGTATTGTCTTGGGGGTTTATACGGGGTCGATTATTTAGATAAATATCAGGCCATAAACCATGACTCCCTCATATTTAAAGCGTTTAGCAGTGCTGTGTTCGATTTTAGCCATCTCTGGTTGCGGCACCACCTCGTCCAAAGACTCCGGCGGGACGTCGGATGGCTTGTTGGTCGTTAATCCGAAGCTTTCCATCATTCAAGGTCCAGCCTCGGCGGGGGTTGAGGCCCGCAAGCAGCCTATCTCGATCCTAGTGCTCCACCATACCGCCTCATCCCTGCCCTCTGCCCTCGATACCCTCCAGGGGCGGACCAAGGGACACAAGGTCGGCGTCCACTACCTGGTGAGTGCCGAGGCACCCAAGGCGCGCATCTTCCGGATGTGTCCCGACTCCCTTGCCGCGTTCCATGCCGGCAAAAGCGCCTGGGGAAAATTCGAGAGCCTAAACCAGTCGTCGCTGGGCATCGAGATCGTTAATTACGACGGCAATATTAACCCATACCCACAACCGCAGGTTGAAGCCGTCCTCGCGCTAGCGCAGCACTTGGTGACCACCCACCAGATTAGCCCAGAAAATGTGGTCGCGCATTCCGACATCGCCGTCGGTCGCAAGATTGATCCCGGTTCGTTATTCCCTTGGGAATATTTTGCCGCTAACGGCGTTGGTGCTTGGCCTGATGCTAAAGATGTTCAGGTGTTCCGCATCTTGCTGAAATCCAAGAAGCTTACGAACCCGGAAATCCAGCAACTGCTGCGGGCCTACGGCTATCGTCTGGATGACAATACAGATAAGACGTTGGGTCTAGCCATCGAGGCGTTTCAACGCCACTTCCGCGCGGCCAAGGTCGATGGCGTGGCGGACGACGATACGGTCGCCATCCTGCAAGCTTTGGTGAAGAAGTACCGTAGCGCCCCTGCGAAAGCCGCCACCCCTGCCCCGTCCCGCCGAGTGTAGTTAGCCCACGCTTACAGCGAACCGTAGTTTGCTTAGCGCCTGAGACGGAGCTTCCGGAGCAAACGTTCGCCGAAGCCTAGCACCATGTCGCGTTCGGGGTATTTCCACCAAACCAGCAAAGCCGCGTAGAGCGCCGCGGCGAGGCCTCCCGCTATGGCCATGGAGAGGAGGAGATTAACTTTCGTATTCAACCAAAGTTCCGCTAACCGGTAGACAAACCCAAAGCCTTGGTAAGCGACAATCCCCATGAGGAGAGATCCGCCCAAGGCCTGCAGGAAGGGCTTCGTCAGATTCTCCGTCAGGAAGGACGGCGCGGTGAGGCGCAACTTCCGGCGCAGTAGGAAATACTGCACCACGGCTGAGGTAGCGTTAGCGACGGCCAGTCCTTCAATGCCATAGCCTTGTACGACCGCTACAATCGAACCGGTGATGTTAATCCCGACGGCCCACAGGGCGACCCGGAAGGTGGCTTGGGTCTGGCCCGCGACGTTCAACGCCCTCGTCACCATCGAAATCATCGCATGGAAAGGCATCGCCAAGGCGAAGAGGACCAACACTGAACGGGTCTTGGCGCAGTCTTCGGCGGAGAAGCGTCCAAACTCAAAGAGGAGCCGGATAATCTGTTCGGAATAAACGGCGAGGCCGATGGCCGCACCGATATTGATCGCGAGAATCAGGCGCATCCCCCGAGCGTAGTTACGCCCCATCGCGGCATTATCCTTTTCCACGAAAGCGGTCGCCATGGCCGGGAACATCACCGTGGCGATAGCCGTCGAGAACAGCCCAATCGGGAGCTCGACGATACGGTTAGCGATGTAGTAATACGTCAGGGAGGAGCCCGCTAGGTCGAACGCCAAAGATCGCGAAATCAAAAAGTTAATCTGCAGGATGCCGGCCCCTAAAGCGGCGGGGATGAAGGCGACCCGCAGGGCTTGCCAGGCGGCGGCGTCGGCCCGCACCGGCGTACTCCGCCAGCCGGCTTGATGGAGACCCCACATCGGAATCAATAGCTGGAGCGTGCCACCGGCCAAGGTGCCGAAGCACAACCAACGCGCGCGGCCCAAATCGCCATCTCCGAGATAATACCCGAAGAAGCCTAACCCTAAAATCATGCAGACGTTGAGAGCCGACGAAGCAATCTCTGCCAAACCGAAACGGCCACTCAAGTTAACGGCGGAGGTGAACAGTGCCGCCACGCAGATGAGCGGCATATACGGCATACACCACGCGGTGAACTCGGCGGAGTTCACATAACGTGGATCCTTGAAGAGCATCATCGCCAGCAGCGAAAGGCCGATGCAGACGAGCGTGATGCCCAAGAGCCACGGAAGGATTTTCTGCAGAACGTAGTTCAGGAAGGCATGCGATGCCGGGCGGCCATGCTTCACTTCGATTTCCGCCAAGACCGGGACCGTCGCCGCCGTCAGGGCACCCTCGCCGAGCAGGCGGCGAAAGAGGTTCGGAATCTGAAAGGCAAAAAGGAACGCCGCGCCAATCGCACTGGCGCCGAAGAAGGCGGCAATCAGCTGGTCGCGAAAGAGCCCTAGCACACGCGATACCATCGTCCAGGAGGCCGTCTTGGCCATATCCTGATACTGGCGCGTCTGCTCGGACATCGGGATTAAGGCAAGATGGCCCGCATGCCTTCTTCCAACACAGCGCGCAGCGCCGGAACCAAATCCGTCCGTGGGATTTCAGCTTCGGTCCGGTCCGTGAGGCTACGTACCTTCGTCACACCCTTCGCCACTTCCTCGCCGCCGTAGACGAGGGCATATTTAGCACCTGCGGTTTCGGCCTGTTGGGCGAGCTTACCAAATTTTCCGTCGCGTAAATTATACTCAACGCGAAAACCCGCGCGACGGAGGTTGGCGACGTCCTCCAAGGCGGCATTCCGGGCATCTGGACCGAGTACCATGACAAAGAAGTCCGGGCCGTCGGCATACGCCGGGATGAGTTTCTTGGCTTCGAGCAAGTCACGCAGCGTCACATCGCCCATACCAAAGCCGACGGCGGGGAGATCCGGACCGCCGAGCTTCTTGACCAGGGCATCATAACGACCGCCGCCCGCTAAGGCGCGGGCTTCACCGCCCGTTTCAAAGGCCTCGAAGACGAAGCCAGTGTAGTAGGCCAAACCGCGGACGATCGTAAGGTCCATCACGATGCATTCACCGAAGCCCATGGACTTGAGCGTGCCGAGCAAATGATTCCATTCTTCTAGTCGCGCCAGCATCGCGGCATCGCCGGCAGCGAGCGTCGCAAGGTCCTCCAGTGAGCGGGTCGCGGCAAAGGCACGAGCAGCCGCCAAGGTTTTCTCCGGGTCGCAAGCCGTCCCGACTAACGCGGCCGTCATCGCGGTGGCTAAGTCGCTCGGGGAGCCGCGCTCCAGTTTATCGACCACGCCGAGCACGGCGGTGGCGTTGACTTCGGGGACGCCAACGCTCGCGAGGTAGCGGAACCAAAGCGTGCGGTCGGAAATACGGATGCGGAAATCCTGCTGCGTTAGCCCGAAACCTAAAAGACAATCGGCACAGAGTGCGATGAGCTCTGCATCGGCGGCGGGACCAGCCTCACCCAGCAAGTCGGCGTTCAGCTGATAGAAAGCACGGAGGCGGCCTTTCTGGGGCTTCTCGTAACGGTAGTTCTCGCCAATGGCGAACCAGCGAATGGGCTTTGCCATGCCGTTGGCGCGGGCGCCGACCATGCGGGCCAGCGAAGGCGTCATTTCGGGTCGAAGGCTCACTTGGCGGCCCCCTTTATCCTCAAAGTTGAATAACTGCCGAACAATCTCTTCGCCGGACTTCTCGGTAAAAAGCTCCAAGGGCTCGAGCACCGGCGATTCCCACTCACGGAAACCATAACGGCGGCAAGCTTGGCGCCAGACGTCAAAGATATGCCCTAAGACCGCACGGTCTTCGGGATAGAACTCCCGGAAGCCGGGTAGCGTTCGAATGTCGGACATTGAAAGTCGGGCGAAACTTACTGCTTAGGCTGCTCGGGGGCGGCGTCCGTCTTCTCGACGTTATACGACTTGAGCTTAGCCTTCAGTTCCTTGCCGGCTTTGAATTTGATGACCGCACGCTTCGGAATAACGACGTCGGTCTCAGGGCGGTTCGGATTGCGACCAATGCGGCTCTTGCGCACCTGAACCTGGAAGACACCGAAGTTGCGCAACTCAACATCGCGACCGGACAAGAGCGCCTCGCTGATGGCATCCAAGGTGAGCTGAACGCTATCGCGGATGTGCTTTTGCGGGTAGCCCTTTTCGGTAAAGATTTTTAGGACGATTTCCCGCTTGGTGAGGTTGTCGGACATAGAGGTTCGTAAGTGTTGATAGACAAAGGCATGGGAAACGCCCTATGGCAACACCGCACCCACGAAAAAGGCTATTCAAGGTTCTGCACCTGCTCCCGAATCCGCTCGATCTCGGTTTTAGCCTCTAAAACGGCCTGAGTGGTGGGGATTTCGGCTGCCTTACTCCCAACGGTATTAACCTCCCGGAGAAGTTCTTGGACGAGGAAATCGAGTTTTCGACCACTTTTCTCGACCTTCAACTCATTGGCAAACTGTAGGATATGGCTTTTGAGGCGGACGACCTCCTCGGTGATATCACAACGGTCGGCGAAGAGAGCCAGCTCCTTGAGCACGCGCTCATCGGAAGGATCGAGACTCAGGCCGGCTTCCTGTAGACGTTTCAGGAGCGCCGCTCGATGGCGCTTCGGTGCCTCCCGCTCGCCGACTTCCATGTCCGCAACCAACAATGAAATTTTCTGCAAGCGGGCGCTGAGGTCGGCGACTAGACTACGGCCCTCGGCCTCACGCATCGCCACCAACTGATCCAAGGCGGCGATAAAGCCCTGGGCGACGGCGACTTCACAAGTTTCTAAGGTGGGCAAAGGAGCGCGCGCCGAGCGCTTACTTTCTGCGAGCTGCAGCAGCAAGCGGGCATCGGGTTCGAAAGGAACGCCCGCCCGTGCGGCGAGGCCACGCAGATCGGCCAAAGTGTTCAGTACCGCCTCATCATCCCACGCCGTCGTAGTCGGCTTGGCGGCCACGTCGGCAAACGTCACCCGCACCGTCACCTTACCGCGGACCAGTCGGGCCCGAATCCACGGAGCGGACAGCGTCTCCAGCGACGACCATTCCTCCGGCGCGTAGCAGGAAACTTGTAGGTTCTTCTGATTGACCGTGGCGATTTCAACGGAGAGGCGGCGATCTGGGAGGTTGATTTCTCCGCGGCCGAAACCCGTCATCGAAGTCGCCGCCATGCTCAGAGCTTGATTTCAACGCCCATCGCGCGGGCGGCGCTCCACACGTCCTTGTCGCCGCGGCCGGAGAGGTTGATGAGCACGATATTCGTGCGCGGACCATCCGCCGCGACCTTGCAACCGTGGGCGATGGCATGACTCGACTCAAGCGCCGGGATGATGCCTTCGGTCCGCGAGAGGAGTTGGAAGGCGTCGAGGCATTCCTGGTCATTCGCGTAGGCAAACTCAATGCGACCCTTGTCGTGGTAATAGGCATGTTCGGGGCCGACGGCGGCGTAATCCAAGCCCGCGGAGACCGAATGAGTCCCTTCAATCTGCCCTTCGCTGTTCTGTAAAATATGGGTCATGCAGCCCTGCAACACGCCCAAGCGACCACCGGCGAAACGCGCGGCATGTTCGCCCGTCTTGATGGCGCGACCACCAGCTTCGACGCCGATCAGCTGGACACCCGGTTCGTCGAGGTACTCAAAGAACGACCCGATGGCGTTCGAACCACCGCCCACGCAGGCCACGACGGTATCGGGCAAGCGGTCTTCGGCCCGAATCATCTGCTGCTTGGACTCGATTGAAATAATCCGGTGGAAATCGCGAACCATCATCGGATACGGATGTGAACCGTAAGCCGTGCCCAAGATATAATGCGTATCGCGCACATTGGTCACCCAATCGCGCATGGCCTCATTGACGGCCTCTTTCAACGTTCGTTGACCCGCTTCGACGCCACGGACCTCGGCGCCCATGAGACGCATCCGATAGACATTGAGTGCTTGGCGTTCCATGTCCGTCGCACCCATGTAGATGACGCACTTCAGGCCGAAACGGGCGCAGACGGCGGCGGTTGCGGTGCCGTGCTGCCCAGCGCCGGTTTCGGCGATGATGCGCGTCTTGCCCATGCGCACGGCGAGTAAGGCCTGGCCGATGACGTTGTTGATCTTGTGGGCCCCCGTGTGGAGCATATCCTCGCGCTTGAGGTAAATCTTGGAGCCACCGCAGAGCTTGGTCAGCGCCTCGGCGTAATAGAGGCCCGTGGGGCGGCCGGCATATTCCACCAACATATCCGCGTAGGCTTTCTGAAAAGCTGGATCACGCCGGGCCTCAGCGTAGGCCTTGGTTAAGTCGAGCAAAGGCGTCATTAATGTCTCAGGGACATACATGCCGCCGAACTGGCCGAAACGGCCATGGACGTCGGGAACCTGAAAGCGAGGCTCGGTGGTCGGGATAAGGCTGGAGGCCGACATAAAGTGTCCTTCGATAAAGCGAGAAGCCCTCCGAAGGGCAAGCGACAAGGTCACATCGCTGGACTTGCCCTACTCGCCTATCCCGACCATTAGGAAGGCATGCGTGGCCTTTGCCTACTCTTGCTGACTCTCTGGGCACCACTATCGATGGCGGACTCGACATTCTCCCACACCCAAGAAGTCAGCGTGGAAGAGGCCCGCGCCCAGTTTACGACCACCCGCGTCATCGTGACCGGCGTGGTCGAAGGGGTCACGGAATTCCTGCCCGTTTCTTCGACGGGTCACATGATTATCAGCGACCGCCTTCTGAGCGTAGACAAAAATAAGGACAAGGTCGTGCGGGGCGTGGTCGATCGCAAAGGCCGCCCCGTCAACTTAGAGCGCGTTGCCGATGACTATATCGTGATTATCCAGATTGGCGCCATTCTCGCGGTGCTCGTCGTCTTCTTCGACCGACTCCGTCAGCTCGTCGTCGGATTAGTTAGACTCGAACGCCCTGCCCTGGCACTCACGCAGTCGATCGCGATCGCCTTTCTACCCGCCGCCGTGCTCGGCTACCTCCTCAAGGATTACATTCCCTTTAGCATCGAGATTGTCGCGCTGGCACTGATCGGGGGCGGGGGCGTCATTCTGTTCGCCGAACGGCACCTGCCGAAGCACGCGGCGCAACCGGACGAAGTCCTGCACCTCAGTTGGAAACAGTCCCTGACGATTGGCCTCTGCCAATGTGTCGCCCTGATCCCCGGCACGAGCCGTTCGCTGGCGACCATCCTCGGCGGCCGCTGGGCAGGCCTCTCCGCAGCGGCGGCGACCGAGTTTTCGTTCTTGGTCGGATTGGCCATCCTTTCCGCTGCATCACTCTATAAACTCTACGCCCTTGGTCCGGCCGTTAGCCAAGTCTACCCTTTAGGCAGTGCCGGCCTCGGCCTAATCATTGCGGCCGTGTCCGCCTTCCTCTCGGTCAAATGGATGGTGGGCTTCATCATGCGACGTGGCATGGGCCCGTTCGCTTGGTATCGCATCGCCCTCGGTTCTGCCATCCTGGCTTGGGCTATTGCGACCTAAGGGACGAAGACTGCACAAATGCCCCCGCCTCAAGGCCTTGCGGGTGTGGCCAGTGGGCAGCCTGCCAAAGTTATTCCCAGCAGGGGTCCACCGCTTAACCCTTTGGGCAAAAGGGGTTTGACTCCCTTATTCATAGGTTATTCATAGAGGAAACCAACCCATCTGATGTTCAAGCGCTTCCCCGGGCTATTCACGCAAGCCATCGGCATCGACCTCGGTACCGCCAACACGCTCGTCTTCCTCAAGGATCGCGGCGTCGTTCTCCGCGAGCCTTCCGTCGTGGCCATTCGTACGAGCACCCGCAAGCCCATCGCCGTCGGCAACGAAGCCAAGATGATGCTGGGACGGACACCGGGCGACATTCAAGCCCTCCGCCCGATGAAGGACGGTGTCATCGCCGACTTCGAAATCAGCGAGCACATGCTCCGCTACTTCATCGGCAAGGTCGCCCGTAAGTCTTTCTTAACTAACCTCACCGTTGTCGTCGCCGTGCCTTATGGCATCACCGCCGTTGAACGCCGTGCCGTCATGGACTCCGCCTACCGCGCGGGGGCCGATGACGTCATCACCATTCCAGAGCCGGTAGCTTCCGCTATCGGCGTCGGCCTCCCGGTCGAAGAACCGACGGGCTCCATGATCGTCGACATTGGTGGCGGTACGACCGAAGTCGCCGTCATCTCCCTTGGTGGCATTGTCCACGCCCGCTCCATTCGCGTGGGGGGCGACGAGTTCGACCTTTCCATTACCAAGTATATCCGCTCGTCGTATAACCTGATTATCGGCGAACGCACCGCGGAAGAGATTAAGATCAAGATTGGTTCCGCCTACGCCCTCGAGCAGGAATTGACCTATGAAGTCCGTGGTCGCGACGCGGTGACGGGTTTGCCCCGCTCCCTCCACCTGACCTCACAGGAAGTCCGCGAGGCCATGGCAGACAATGTGAACCAGATCATCGAGGCCGTGAAGAGCTCGCTCGAGCGTATCCCGCCCGAACTCTCGGCCGACCTCGTCGACCGCGGTATCGTCATCGCGGGTGGCGGTGCCCTCATCCGCCGCATTGACCGTGCCCTCTCCGAAGCCACCGGCCTCCCGGTGATTGTCGCCGAAGACCCTTTGTGTGCCGTTGTCAATGGCACCGGTAAGATCCTCGCCAACGCCTCCCGCTGGAGCGGCCGAGAGTAATTCCTGCGGGCCAACCCGCCATGGATAATAACCGCCAAGGAGCCAAAGCGTCCTACGTCGCCCTAGTTTTCTTCACGGGGCTATGGATGATTTTGCCTAGCGCTGTCCGTCGCTTCAACCGCGAAGCCTTCGCCGAATTCCAAGCCCCGGCCTTACACCTGGTCGGTAAAGGGCGTGACCTCGCTCGTTACTGGGAACTCCAAAGCCGCTCTCCGGAAGAACTCGTTGCCGCGGCCCGGGACCTCGCCCGCATCAACGCAGCGCTGGAGCTGAAGATTCATTCCTTAGACGACGCCCGCAAAGAGAATACCCGTCTCCGCGAGATGCTGCGCTACCCGCAGTCGACGGAATTCGTCACGGTCGTCGCCCGGGTCTCCGTCCGCGAAACTTCCTCTTGGTGGCAACGCATCATCATCCGCAAAGGCCGCAGCGATGGCGTCCGCCCCGGCTGCCCCGTGGTCTTCGGTGACCGCGTCATCGGCCGAGTGAGCGTCGTCCACTTGACCACGAGCGAGGTGGACCTCGTCACCAGCCCGGGTTTCCGCTGCACCGCTTTTCTGGAAGGCGACGATCAAAACCACGTCGTTCACGTCAGTGGTCGCGCCGGCTTAGCGCTCTCCGCCCCGCGCGCCATGGTCTCCATCATCCCGCTCGGCTACAATCCACCGGCCGGCCAAATTGCGAAGGTCATGACCACGGGTCTGGGCGGGGTCTTCCCTTCTGGCCTCACGTTGGGCACGCTGGAAACAGGCGTCCAGACGACTTCCGAAAAACATATGCTGACGGGCGCCCTCACCCCCGCCAAAGAACTTAGCTTTATTCAAGAAGTGTCGGTGTTGATTCCAAAATACCCCACGGCGGGTGAAATTCTCCTCACCCCGGCCGATACCGGCAAAGCGGAAGAATTCCGATGAGCCTAAGCTGGGCCTGGCTTTTCCTCCTGCTGGCGACCTTCCCTTGGTTGCTCGGGGTCGACTTGCTCTCAGACTCAATCGCCACCTCGGGCGTCTGCCTCTTCATCTCCGGCGCAGCCATCATTGCGCCCTGCCGGCGTCTCCGCCGGTGGCAAGCGGTGCTCTTCTCCGCGTGCATCGGCTTCCTCTTTGAAGCCCTGCGGCCCATTCCCGATGGATCGCTGGCGCTCCTCTTGGTCTTTGCGGCCATCTACCTGACTTCCCACCGCGACGAGATTCGTGACATGCCCAGAATGTTTTGGGCGGCCGTCCTCGTGAATGGCTTAGCCTGCACGGCTTGGTTCCTCGCCGCCGGCCTAGCCTATCTGAAAGAGGTCCCGCTGCTCTCGCTGCACTTCCTCGGTCAGTGGTTATTGCATCTGCTACTCGCAACCATCCTCGCGATATTGCTGCTGGTGCCGCTGGCCCTGGTGCAGAACTTCGCCATGGATAAGATTGGTGTCCCCCAGCCCGACGAAGCCGCATGAAGGACTTCGACGGCCAGAACCCCTCCGCCCCTTCGGACCCCATTTCCGCCTGGCGACTGCGCGTGATTTTCTTCTTTTTCTGCGCTGGTTTCGTCTACGTTGCCGTGGGCCTGAGCTATCGTCAGCTAGTCCAAAGTGTGAGCCTCACCGAGAAATCGGATAACCAAGGCCAGCGGGTCGTCATCCTACCGCCATCACGCGGTAAGATTTTTGACCGTAACGGGTACGTCCTCGTCGACAACCGTGTCCGCTGGAGTGTGAAAGCGGACTTACTCGCGTTGCAACCGGAGTTCCGCAAGGAATACCTCGCTCTCCTCAAGAAGGAAAAGGACCGCTTCCCCGACCGCCGCCCCGACTACGACCAACTCCAGCAGACCGCGCGCCTCAACGTGCTTAACGCTTGGCTGACTAAAATCTGGTTTGTCATCGACTCGACAAATCAGAAAGCGGCGAAAGGCACTGCGAAGGTTAAGTCGACCCCCGACCTGCATCCGGAAGAACGCATGGTGCACCCGGATACCCTCCGCAAGCACCTGAACGAACGCCGCGCCCTGCTGTTCCCGCTGATTCTCGACCTCGCTTTTCCGAACTCGGGCCACGCCGTCACCTCAGAGGAAGGTAATCGGTCCGTTGCGCGCTTCATCGAGCAATTCCCGGTCCAGGGACCCATTACCCTCGAAGCCGACATGGTGCGCTCCTACCCCAATGGCAAGTTAGCCTCCCACGTCTTAGGTTACGTGCGCGACACCGATATCCTGAAAGGTCAACTCGACGACGAGCTCGCCGAAAAATTCGCTAACCTGCAGAAGCTGGGCTACACCGGCAAGAAAGGTGCCGACGGAATCGAGGCGACCTACAACGAAGTGCTTTCGGGGCACAGCGGCTGGGAACATTGGACCAAGACCTCGTCGGGCTATAACAAAGAACGGCTCGAGGCCAAACCCCCGAAGCAAGGCGCGGACGTGGCCCTCTCGCTGGATACCAAAATTCAGAAATCCGCCGAAGAGGCCTTGGCTAAAATTGTGGACTCCCAAGGTAAGGCCCTCCCCGCGGCCGCGGTCATGCTCGACGTCAATACGGGCGAGATCTTGGCCTTGGCTAGCCAGCCCTCTTTTGACCCTAATGAAATGGCGGACCGCGTCACGCAGGCCTACTTTGATCAAGTGAACTCGGAAGGCGGCTGGCTGAACCGCTCCACTCAAGGGCTTTACGCCCCTGGCTCGACCTTCAAATTGATCACGGCCACGGCTGGCATGCGTGCCAACAAAATAGACTGGGACGATATCTTGGACTGTGGTCCTAGCTATATGGTCGGAGGGCGCGCCTTCCCCGAACATGATCCGGTCGGCTACGGTCAAGTCGACTTAGAGAAGATGCTCGCCGTCTCCTGTAACGTCTGGAACTACCAGGTCGGCCTACGGACTGGACCCGAAAATCTCGCGAAGGAAGCCCGCCGCTTTGGGCTCGATGCTCCCCTGCTGCAAAAGCCAGCAGAGCATAACAACCACTCCACCACCGAACTCCCGAATCCGGCTACCCGCATGGTCGTCCCCGACCGCGCCTACAAGCAGCGGATTGCGGGCGAACCTTGGACGGATGGCGACACGGCCAACACTTCCATCGGCCAAGGCTACCTGCTCACGACCCCGCTGCATATGGCATGCTTAATTGCTTCGATTGCCCGGGGTGAGACCCGGACGACTCCGAGTATCATCCATGACCCGGGCCGCGATGGTCGCCATGCTGGCGCCGAACCCATTGGCCTGAACACCCAGCAACTCAACGCTCTCCGCGAAGGCATGCTGCGCTGCGTCGAGGAAGGGACCGCCAAGAGCGTACGGATTCCTGGCCTACCTTACGCCGCTAAGACCGGCACTTCCGAATATTTCAAGAAAGGCGAAAAGGCTCACCTAGCGTGGATTATCGGTTACGCCCCCGCGGACAATCCCGTGGTGGCCTTCTGTGTGCTCGTGGAAGGGCAACTCGATACCAGCACCTGGGGCGGCAAGACGGCTGGCCCCGTCGCTCGCGACATGATCCTCGCTTGGCGGAGCGCGGCCGACGAGAAAGATAAATAGGTCCTAGCGAATGTAGACCAGCGTTCCGACCGACACGCGGTCAAAGAGCACAATGACATCGGCATCCGCCAGGAGCACGCAGCCGTGGCTATTGGGCTGGCCCAAGTTGGCGTGCTGATTCGTGCCATGGACGTAGACGTAGCGTTGCTTAGTGTCGACGACCTGCCCCGCGGCATTAGCGCCCGCGTTATGTCCGGGCTCGAGGCCAGCCAACCAAAGAATCCGCGAAGTAATGAGGTTATCCTCGGCCGTCGGCCAGTCGGACCAGACTTTCCCCGTTGGTTGGCGGGCCTTAAAAACCATACCCGCGGGAGCGCCGCCACCAATCTTCTCGGACACCTGATGCAGGCCCGTGGGCGTCTGATGCGAATCTTGGACGCAGCCACGGCCTGCGCGCGCCGTGCTGATGGTATACGAATCGCACCCTGCCCCATAAAAATGCCAGAGTTTTTGCTGGTCAACCGACACCAGAAGGCAATCTTCCGACATGGATACACCCAACGCCTGAAGGCGTTCGGCGAACTCTTTTTTCAAAACCAAGGATAACTCAGAACATGGCATATCGAATTGGCATCGTGGGCGTGACCGGCGCGGTCGGTCAAGAACTGCTGGCGTTGATGGCCAAGCGAAAGTTCCCGGTCACCGAGCTCCGCCCCCTCGCTTCGGCCCGTTCGGCTGGGTCTAAGGTCAGCTATGGCGGCCAGGACTGGACCGTCCAGGAGGCCAAACCAGAGGCCTTTGAAGGCCTAGATTTCGTTATCTTCAGCGCGGGCGGCTCGGTTTCCCTCGCCCTCGCCCCAGAAGCGGTCAAGCGCGGGGTCATCGTCATCGATAATAGCTCGGCCTTCCGCATGGACCCGACGGTTCCCCTCGTGGTCCCGGAGATCAACGCCCATGCCCTGGACAACCACCAAGGCATCATCGCGAACCCGAACTGCTCCACGGCCATCGCTTTGATGGGGCTCTTCCCCCTGCACCAAGCCTTCGGCCTGAAGCGCTTCTTCGCTTCGACCTACCAAGCTGTCTCCGGTACCGGCGCCGAGGCTATGCGCGAACTCGACACGCAAGTCCGGGCGTGGGCTAAGGGCGAAGCCTCGCCGCCCAAGGTCTACCCGCACACCATCGCCTTCAACCTCATCCCGCAGGTCGACTCCTTCCAGGAAGATGGCTACACGAAGGAAGAAATGAAGATGCTGCACGAAGGCCGTAAAATCATGGGCCTGCCCGACCTCAAGGTCACGACGACCTGCGTCCGCGTCCCGGTCTTCCGCGCGCACTCGATTGCGATCAGCGCTGAGTTCGAACGGCCGGTTGACCTAGCGGTCGCCCGCGCGGCGATTGCCGCCTTTCCCGGTGCCGAAGTCTGCGACGACCCTGCCAAGAAACTTTACCCCATGCCGCTGGATTATGCTGGCAAGGAAAAGTGCGGCGTGGGCCGACTACGTAAGGACACGCTTTTCGACAATGGCCTGTCCCTCTGGGTCAGCGGCGACCAGCTCTGGAAAGGCGCGGCGCTCAACGCCATCCAGATCGCCGAAGCCCTCCACGCCCGCGGCCGGCTGGCCCGCCGCTAAGCCATGGCGCGGTCCAATGATCGAGCGCCCCGCCACGCGGACCTCAATAAACCCATCCGGCAGCTGGATGAGACGGATATCCCTGCTCTGCTCGCGCTGCACAAGGACCCGCTCATCCTCGTCCTCGATGGCGTCCAAGACCCGCATAACCTCGGGGCATGCCTCCGGACCGCCGATTGCGCGGGCTGCGCCTTCGTCGTCACGACCCGCAAGAACTCTTCACCGGTCAACGATACGGTCCGCAAGGTCGCCGTCGGCGCGGCTGAGCACATGCCCATCGTTCAGGCCCACAACCTCCGCAATGCCTTGGTAAAACTCAAGGAGGGCGGCGTCTGGATCGCCGGCACGAGCGACCACAAGACGAGCCAATCCCTCTTTACGGCTAAACTAACCGGACCGCTCGCACTTGTCATGGGCGCCGAGGGCGACGGCATCCGTCACCTGACAGCCGAAACCTGCGATTTCTTGGTGCGCATCCCAATGCTGGGCGCCGTCCCTTGCCTCAACGTGTCCGTCTCTGCGGGTGTCTGCCTCTTTGAGGCCGTCCGCCAGCGCGGTCACCGCTAAGGGCTATTTATCCTTTACCCACGGCAGGCAAAGCCCTTTGCTGGCAGTCGTTCAAGGGCCGGATAGCTCAATGGTAGAGCAGTTGACTTTTAATCAATTGGTTCCGGGTTCGAGTCCCGGTCCGGCCACTTTGAACACCGCTTAACGGTCAGGCCCCATGGCCTGTTTTCGTGCTTGAAAAAATCCGGCTAGTCCGCACTCCTTCACGTTCCGCTGTCTGGCCGGATAGCTCAATGGTAGAGCAGTTGACTCTTAATCAATTGGTTCGGGGTTCAAGTCCCCGTCCGGCCACCAGCGGTTTTTAATTTCCGAGTTCCCACCTTCTTCCGAAGGTAGCGGATGGCCATGTAGGCCGAATGACAGGCGCGGCAGTAGCTGTGGTAAGCCTTCGACGCCTTTATCCAATGGAAGTGCCCTAAGGGGAAGGCTTGTTCGCACTGGGAGCAGGTCCGCAGACGCACGAGGCTAGACTTCCGCCGTTCCCGTTCTTTCGTCAGGAAAATCAGGCTGAGGCAATCCGTACAGAAGGGATGGCCTTCACCGTCTTCCCCCACCGGGTAGAAACTGAGGGTCGGTTTAGTTTGGCGGCAACGACCGCAACTCTTGGAGGTAGTATTTTTCATGACTCCATAAATATGAAAAGCCCAGAGCCCGGCAGGCAACGGTGCGACCGTAGGGTTGATGGCCTATCAATAATATCAGTTTCACTCTACCGTCACCGACTTGGCCAAGTTGCGGGGCTGGTCAATCGAACAGCCGCGCAGGCGGGCCACATGATACGCTAAGAGCTGCAAGGCCACGGCTGCGGGGATTGTCGCGACCAAGGGATCACAATCCGGAATGACGATGCGGTCATCGGCAATGGTGTCCGCAGACTGACCCGCCGTCACGACTGCTACAATCCGCGCCCCGCGGGCTTTGCATTCTTCCGCATTACTCCAGACTTTATCCAACTGCGGCGAGCGATTCGCCAGCACGACGACGGGCGTCCCCGGGGTGAGCAAAGCAATGGGACCATGTTTCATCTCGGCCGCATGATAGCCTTCGGCGTGAACATAGGATATCTCCTTGAGCTTCAAGGCGCCTTCCAGTGCAACCGGGTGCATCGGACCACGACCTAAAAAGAAAGCGTGCTCGGCGGTCGCCATGCGGGCGGCTACCGACGCGATAGCGTCGTTCTGGGCCAGGACCTGCTCGATGAGCTCCGGTAACCGTGCCAATTCCGCAACCAGCGCCCTGCCCCGCTCCAAGGAAAGGCGACGCCCACGGCCTAACCGCAGGGCCATCAGCAAAAGAACCGCCACCTGACCAGTGAAAGCCTTCGTCGAGGCCACCGAAATTTCGGGGCCAGCATGAATGAAGACGCCTTGCCCCGTTTCGCGGGCGATGGTCGACCCCACGACGTTGACGAGCCCGAGGACCAAGGCGCCTTTGGCCTTAGCCTCCCGCACGGCGGCCAAGGTGTCCGCGGTTTCGCCGGATTGTGAGATGGCTAAGACGAGGTCGTGGCTACCGACCAAGGGATTCCGATAGCGGAATTCAGCGGCCTGCTGCACCTCGGCATTGAGGTCGGCCAAATCTTCAAAGGCAAATTCACCGACTTGCCCCGCATGCAAGGAGGTCCCGCAGCCAACGAGGATGATGCGTTGGATTTCAGCCAGGTCGCGCGAGGAGGTCCCCATGCCGGCCAAGACGGCGGTACCGTGCTCGGCATCGAGTCGACCACGTAACGCATTGCGGACGGATTCCGGCTGCTCGTAGATTTCCTTAAGCATGAAATGCGCGTAGCCGCCTTTTTCAACTGCCCCGGCCGTTAAACCTAATTCCGCGACTTCACGTTCGCGGATGACATCGTGGCGATCGCGGATATCGACGCTATCTGCCGTGAGGACCGCGATATCACCGTCGTCTAAATAGATGACGCGGCGGGTATGCGCCACCAAGGCCGCCGCATCCGAGGCTACGAGCGTCTCGCCGTCCCCTAGGCCCAAGACCAAGGGACTGCCCTTGCGGGCCACCACCAGCACGCCCGGTTGGTCGACCGCTAACACGGCGATGCCGTATGCACCTTCGACTTGGGCCAAGGCCTGCCCCACCGCTTTGCGCAGGTCTCCTTGATAATGCTCCCCAATCAAACGGGCTAAGGCCTCGGTGTCGGTTTCAGAGAGAAAGACATGGCCCTTGGCCTCCAAGCGAGCGCGGATGGACCGATAGTTCTCAATGATGCCGTTATGCACTAAACAAAGTCGTCCTTCCGCCGCCGCATGCGGATGGGCATTCGCCTCTGTCGGTGCGCCATGCGTCGCCCAGCGGGTGTGCGCGATTCCCGTCTGCGCCGCCACTTGGGCTGCGGGCGGCAACTGCGCATTCACTTTCTCCGTCAAGCGGGCGACCTTACCCACGGCACGAACGGTAGTCAGCTGACCGCGCGGCTCCTGCAACGCGATACCAGCGGAGTCGTACCCACGGTACTCCAAGCGGCGCAACCCTCCCAGGAGAATGGGCAGCGCAGGCTGTCGACCGACATATCCGATGATGCCACACATCTTAGACGAGGTCGCGGTCGACGATGTCCGCTGGTCGCGTGGTAAGGCCCGGCCAAATCTTGCGACCAGGGTAGATGGAAGTATGGATACCCGTGTGCACGCCGTCGCCGATGATCGCACCGAACTTACGTCGGCCGGTGTCAATGAGTTCGCCTGCGACCATCGAACGATGCGGCCGGCCATCGTGACGCAGGTTCGAGATCATCGTGCCCGCCCCGAAATTGACCTTCTCCCCTAAAACGGAATCCCCGACATACGAGAGGTGCCCGACGTTCGTCTTGTCGAGGAGGACGGAGTTCTTGAGCTCCACGGCCTGCCCGACGTGGCAACCATTCCCGACGGAAGTGGAGCCGCGGATATAGCAGTTGGGCCCGACCTTACAGCCGGCGCCAATGACGACATCGCCTTCGATGACGACACCAGGCAGGATACGCGTGCCTGGGCCGACCGAGAGGCGTCCGTCGACATAAAGCGAGGCGTGGCAGTCGCCCAGATTCTGCCAATCGGTTCGCAGTTTCAGGGCGCGTTCGTTAGCAACCAAGAGATCCCAAGCAAAGCGAAGCAAGAAACTGCCCTGCGCACGGCAGACGGGTCCGGTGGCCCCCGAACGTAGCATCAGTTCGGCTCCTTGGGCATCAACCAGGGCCGAAGCGGTCGACTCCGCCATAAAGGCCGCCACATCCGCCGGCTCCAGCCACGCATGAGGATAGACTTCGATGATTTCACCTTTGGGCCAAGCGCCAGCTAAGGCACAGCGCTGGTGTTCTGACAGCGGAACGTTACCAATCGGAAAAGCGTCCAAGGCACGGGTGGCGGTCAAAGGAAGACACCCCGGCGTAGGCGTTGACGGTAGAAAACGAAAAGCTGGCATGGTCTTTTAGGCTAGATCGAGTTCCACGGCGGCGCGGAAGCGTTGGGCCCAAGCGGCGACCGTCGCTGCTTCGCGATGCTCAACGAGAATCCGGATTTTATTTTCGGTCCCTGAATAACGGATGAGGTGGCGGCCTTGGATGCCAAAGGTGGCATCCGCTTCCTGCACGGCGGCCTGCAGATGCTGCAGGGAGGCCAGCGGCGGCTTCGATTTGATCCGCAGATTCTCCAAAGACTGCGGATACTCGTGCATCGCCTTAGCCAAGTCGGACAACCGTGCGCCCTTCTGCTTCATGATTCTCAGCACCTGCAAGGCACTGAGGATACCGTCGCCCGTGGTGGCGTGGTCGGCAAAGATAAGATGGCCGGAATTCTCGCCACCAAAGGAATAGCCGCCGCTGCGCAAGGCCTCGATGACATGGCGGTCGCCGACCGCGGTGGTCAGGACCTGGACGCCGGCCTGGCGCATGGCCTCGTGCAAGCCGAGGTTACTCATCACGGTGCAGGCCATGGTGGACCCGCGGAGCGTGCCTTCCGTCTGCATGGCTAAAGCACAGAGGGTCAGCACCCGATCGCCTGAGACCGTTGCTCCGGTCTCGTCTGTGAAAATGACCCGGTCAGCATCGCCATCAAAGGAGATACCGAGGTCAGCCCCTTGCTCACGAACCGCCTGGGCGGCGTGTTCGGGGTGCAACGCACCCACGCCGGCATTGATATTCAAGCCATCGGGATCGACGCCGAGCTTGGTCACCTTCGCCCCGAGTTCCTTGAAGATAAGCGGCGCGAGGAGATACGCCGCCCCATGTCCGCAATCGACGACCAGCTTCAAACCACTCAAATCCGTCGGCCCCAAACTCTGCTTGGCATATTCGATGTAGCGCCCGCGGGCATCATCGATGCGGTAGGCCTTACCGATTTTATCCGGACTCACTGCCATGGGTTGGGCGTCGGATAAAATCTCCCGTTCAACCGCCGCTTCGAGCTCATCGGACAACTTGTAACCATCCGGCCCAAAGATTTTCAGGCCGTTATCTTCATAAGGGTTATGCGAAGCCGTCAGCATGATGCCCGCGCCACAACCCATGGACTTCGTAAGGTGAGCCACGGCGGGGGTCGGAATCGGGCCGACGAGAAACACGTCCATTCCGCTCGCCACCAGCCCACTCGTCAGGGCCGTCTCCAACATGTAGCCTGAGATCCGCGTGTCCTTGCCGATGATCACGCGGTTGTGGTTGGCGCCCGATGACTTGAGCACCCGTGAAATGGCTTGGCCGGTTTTAAGGGCGATCTCCGCAGTGATGGGGTATTCGTTTGCTTTCCCTCGTATACCATCGGTCCCGAAGAGTTTGGTAGCCATGGTGAAATTCCATACTTTTAGCCCTCTAACGCAAGTTAAATGATTGAAAACATTCCTTTATGACATTAATGATTGAATCAGTCGTAAATAATTCCATCGAAATGGAACTACGTCTCATTCCTCCTATCTACCTAAAACATAGGAGCGTTTAACGCCCCTTTGCTCATATCTCCATGGCCCCTCGCTTCACTTTAACTGTCCTCTTTTTCAGCGCGCTCAATGGTTTTGCCGCGACCTTCACGATTCCCGGCCCGAACCAATCCAAGGCCAATCAGGTGGTCGAAGTCACTGATGCGTCCCTAGATCGGTCACTCAGCTATGTCATCGCGACGCAGACTGCTGCCGGCGTGAACCTACTCCCCGCTCAGTGGGATAGCAAAAAAGAAAAGCTCACCTTCATCCTACCCTACCAAGACATCGGCAAAACCTTCACGGGCTTTGCCACCCTCGGCAAACCGAAGACGTCGCTCGAGGTGCAGGCGCTGCGCGGCAAAGAAACGATTGAGGTATCGGAAGTCGGCGAAACGACCCGCACCATACTCAAATATCAAGATGCCGAAACCCTGCCCGCCAGCGTGAAGGAAGTCTACCGCCGCGGCGGTTTCATTCACCCGATTTACACGCCTGACCAGACTCTGGTCTCCGATAGCTTCGCGGCAGATCACCTGCACCACCACGGTATCTGGATGGCGTGGTCGCATACGTCCTTCCAAGGCCGCAAGCCCGACTTCTGGAACGTCCAGGAAAACAAAGGCCGGGTGGCGGCTCTGGGAGTTGACCGTGTTTGGTCTGGTCCCGTCGAAGGGGGCTTTACCTCTAAACTCCGCAGCCTCGACACGGGCATCCAACCCGCCGT
Source organism: Verrucomicrobiota bacterium (assembly GCA_003569205.1). Taxonomy (GTDB): domain Bacteria; phylum Verrucomicrobiota; class Verrucomicrobiia; order Opitutales; family UBA953; genus UBA953. The sequence continues at coordinate 61,684 of BGOK01000010.1, forward strand.
GCCCGTGCTCGACGAAACTTGGACGGTGCGCTGCTACGCGGGTGGAGCTAACGCCCGGGCCAATGTGTTCGATGTGGAGACGACCCAGAAGAATATCGCCACTGATCCCTTGGAACTGACGAAGCATATCTACGGAGGCCTCGGCTTCCGCGGTCGCAGAGACTGGGACGCCAAGGCACCGTTACGCTTTCTGACGTCCGAAGGCACCACGGACCGTAAGAAGGGCGATGGCCAACGCGCCCGCTGGTTCTATTTCGGTGGACCTGCCGACGGCAAGTCGGTGGGAGTCGCCATCCTGTGCCACCCAGACAACCTGAATGCCCCGCAGACGACGCGGTTCAACCCGACGATGCCGTTCGTGGCCTACACTCCCGTCCACGCAGGGAATACCACCATCGCACCGGGCTCCCTTTTCACGCAAAAGTTCCGCTTCGTCGTCTTCAGTGGCGAGCCCGACACACTCTTACTGGAATCCTATTGGCAAGGTTTTGCAACCCCGGCGACCGTCACCGTTAAATAGGGTGATTCACTGATTGAGTTCACTTAGATACCCGACACACCTTTATCCATGAGTCCTACCCCACTCACCCTCGCGCTGCTCGGCTTAACGCTGGGCTTGCAGGCCGCCGACGAAGCGGTGGTGGATTTTAATCGCGAGGTTCGCCCCATCCTGTCCGACCGTTGCTACGGCTGTCACGGACCCGACGGCGATAAGGGACGCAAAGCGGGACTTCGCTTAGATGAATTTGCCGGTGCCACCAAGAAACTCAAGAGTGGGGAAACCGCCATCGTCCCCGGCGACCTGGCCAAGAGTGCAATCATCGGGCGTATCCGCTCCACCGATGAAGAAGAAATCATGCCGCCACCCGAGCTGCACCGTCCGCTGACTGCCACGGAAAAAGACGTGCTCACCCGCTGGATCAAGCAAGGGGCGAAGTATGACCGGCACTGGGGCTTCGTCACACCGCAGGCCTACCCACTACCCAAAGTGGCCGATGCGGCTTGGCCCAAGGATCCGCTCGATTATTTCGTGGCGGCGAAAGCTGCCCAAGTCGGTTTGAAGCCTTCGGCCCCTGCCGACCGTGTGACGCTCCTTCGCCGGGCCTCCTTAGCCCTGACCGGCCTCCCGCCAACGACCGCCGAGGTCGACGCCTTCCTCGCCGATAAATCCCCCAACGCTTACGAGAAGCGCGTCGATGCCCTCCTCGCTTCCCCACGCTTCGGTGAACACCTCGCCGTCAGCTGGCTCGACCTCTCGCGTTACGCTGACACTTGGGGCTACACCGGGGACAATGGGATGTTCGCGTGGCCCTGGCGCGACTGGGTCCTGCAAGCGCTCAATGACAATAAGCCGTACGACCAATTCTTGACCGAGCAATTGGCGGGCGACCTCCTTCCTAATCCCACCCAGGACCAACGCGTGGCGACGGCTTTCAATCGCCTGCACCGGATGACGTTCGAAGGCGGCTCCATCGCCGAGGAATTTCGCCAAGACGGCATTAACGACCGCGTCAGTACAGCGAGCTACAGCTTCATGGGTTTGACGATGGAGTGTGCGCGCTGCCACGACCACAAGTACGACCCTATCTCCCAAAAAGACTTTTTCTCGATGGCCGCCCTGTTCGGTGATCAAAACGAGAATGGCCTTCTCTCCTATCACGGCGAAGTGCCGCCACCATTTGTGCGCTTATTCAAGTCCGACGCCGACCGCACCAAGGAACAGCAGTTAAAGGCAGCCATCGCCGACGCCGAAAAAGCGCTGGCGGCTATCCCGACTCCGTCTTCAGCCAACCTCGGCCCGACCGCCCCGGCCGCCCCCGCCGTGCACCTTCCGCTGGATGTGTTCACCAAAACGGGCGCCGACAATGCCATCGCCAACGGTAAGCCCGCGAAGTTTGAACGCCGCAGCGACCCCGACGACCTGCAACTGACCCCCGGCGTGAAAGGCCAAGGGGTTAAGTTTGATGGCGATGCGGGTTTCATCCTCCCCGACTTCCGCCAGCTGGGCCGGTTCGAGCCTTTGACGTTCTCTGCATTCATCCGCTTCGGTGAAAAGAACGCCCGCGCCACCGTGCTGCATTCCACTGGCTTCTATACCGGCGACGGCGATGCGACTGGCGTGGAACTGCTGGTCACCGAGGGGAAACTCCGCTGGAGCATGATTCACCTCTGGCCCAATAGCGCGGTCTCTATCATCACCAAAGCCGAACTGCCGCTTAACGCATGGCATCGCCTCACGGCGACCTATGACGGCTCTTCCCAGGCCTCCGGCCTCCACCTCTACTTAGATGGCCGCGAGATCGCCACGACAGTGGTGCGGGATACGCTTCACGCTAAGTCGCGCAACAACGCCCTTGAAATCGGCTCTCGCACGCGTGATGCCGGCTTCCGTAACGGTTCCCTCGATGAGGTTCAGCTCTGGAACCAAGCGCTGACCGCCGTTGAGGTGGCGAGCCTGCACGGAATCGACCCGAAGACACTGCCATCGAAGGTTCAGTTGACGCACGCGCGCGAACGGACGGACACGGCTTACCAAGAAGCGTGGAAGAAACTCCAACAGGCGCGCCGAGATCTCGCCGCTCATCAAGAATCGGTCCCCGCGTTCTTTGCAATGGAGCATTCCCCTCTGGCGCCTAAGGCCTACGTGCTCACCCGCGGTGAATACGACAAGCCCGACCTCACCAAGCCGTGCGAGCCTGGCGTGCCCACCCAAGTCTTCCCTTGGGACGAAAAACAGCCGCGCAATCGACTCGGCCTCGCCCGCTGGCTGACTGACCCGAAAAACCCACTGACCGCCCGCGTGGCCGTCAATCGACTGTGGGCGCAGGTCTTTGGCAACGGCCTCTTCGCTTCGAGCGAGAACCTCGGGCTGCAAGGCGACCAAGCGACGCACCCAGAATTACTCGATACCCTCGCCGTCGACTTCATCCGGGGCGGCTGGAACACGAAGGCCATGCTCCGTCGACTGGTGCTGAGCGCGACGTTCCAACAGTCGTCGACGCCCACGGCTGCGGCCCGTGAAAAAGACCCCGCCAACCTCTGGCTCGCTCGCGGCCCGGTCCTCCGCCTGACCGCCGAGATGGTCCGCGACCAAGCCCTCTTGGCCTCCGGCAAACTCGTGGAAAAAGTCGGCGGCGCCAGCGTGCAAGAAAACGCCCATCGCCGCAGCGTCTACACCTTCCGTAAACGCACCTCCCCGCCGGATAATATGCTGATTTTCGACGCGGGCTCACGCGAGATTTGTCAGCCCAAGCGGCTGAACACAAACACACCACTCCAAGCGCTGGTGCTGCTGAATAATCCCGGCTTCGTGGAGTCGGCCCAGCAAATCGCCTTACGCATCAGCAAAGAAGCGACGGACCCGAAGGACCAGATTACCTTAGCCTTCCGCCATGTCTGTACCCGCTCCCCTCGCCCAACCGAGCTCACCGCCTTAGTGGAACTCTACACCCAACAGAAAGCTCAGCTGGCGCAACTCGCGCCTGTCGTGCCCGTGGTGACCGAACCAAAGCCCGACCCGAAGGCTAAGGCCGAGCCCAAGGGCAAGCGTGCCGCCGCCCCGGGCAAAGCCGCATCCATCTCAGCTGACCCAGCCTTGGCCGCGCTCACGCTCGTCTGTTCCACCATCTTGGCGAGCGATGCTGCCGTGACTTCCCGCTAATCCATGAGCCACCCCCTCCCTAGTTACGACGGTCTCATGCAGCCCACGCGGCGCCACTTCCTCGGCGCGTCGGCCCTCGGCCTCGGTGCCCTTGCTATGCGTGGCATCATGGGAGACGCCCACGCGGCTCCACTGCCTAAGGGCACGCACATTCCAGCCAAGGCCAAGCGGGTGATCTACCTCTTCCAGGCTGGCGGCCCTTCGCAGCTTGAGACCCTCGACCCCAAGCCGCTGCTGCGCGAACGCCACATGCAGCCGCTGCCGGATTCGGTCCGCCAAGGTCAGCGGCTCACCGGCATGAGTGGCTACCAGGCGACGCTCCCGCTCGCCGGCTCCTTCACCAACTTCAAGAAGTACGGGAAGTCAGGCATCGAATACAGCGACCTCCTCACCCACACCGGCGAAATGGCGGACGACCTCTGTGTCATCCGCTCGATGCATACGGAGGCAATCAACCACGACCCAGCCATCACGTTCTTCTGCTCAGGTAATCAAGTCGCGGGTCGACCCTCCATGGGCGCTTGGGCTTCGTATGGCCTCGGTAGCATGAACGAGAACCTGCCGGCTTTCATCGTCATGGTCTCGCAGGATGCGAGCAAGGACCAGCCGCTCTACTCCCGCCTCTGGGGCGCTGGCTTCCTGCCCTCGGAACACCAAGGCGTCCAGTTCAAGGCCGGCAAGGAACCCGTACTCTATTTAACGAACCCTGAAGGCGTTTCTCCGCACGCCCGACGCGGCATGCTCGATACCCTCGGTAAGTTAAACACCGACCAACGTGCCACCGAACTCGACCCCGAAGTCGATGCTCGTCTGGCCCAAGCCGAGATGGCTTACCGCATGCAGACGAGCGTGCCCGAAGTTGCCGACTTCTCAAAAGAATCGGCGGCAACGCTCGCCATGTACGGTGACAGCGTCAAGACCCCTGGCTCCTTCGCTGCCAATTGTCTCCAAGCCCGCCGACTGATTGAAAAAGGCGTCCGCTTCGTCCAACTCTTCCACCAAGGCTGGGACCAGCATGGCGGCCTGCCTGGCGGCATCTCACGCCAGTGTAAGCAGACCGACCAAGCCTCCGCGGCTCTCATCAAGGACCTAAAGCAACGCGGACTCCTCGAGGACACGCTCGTGATCTCCGGCGGAGAGTTTGGTCGCACCGCCTACAGCCAAGGTAAGATTACCAAGGACAACTACGGCCGCGATCACCACCCGCGTTGCTTCAGCCTTTGGATGGCCGGCGGCGGTGTTAAAGGCGGGCAAGCCTACGGCCAGACCGATCAATTCGGCTATAACATCGTGAAGGACCAGGTCCACGTCCACGACTTGCACGCCACCATGCAGCACCTGCTTGGCGTCGATCACGAACGTCAGACCTTCAAGTTCCAAGGGCGTTACTACCGTCTGACGGACATCGCCGGTCACGTGGTTAAAGCCGTGATTGCCTAGCGGGTCGCTCCCACCCTAACTCGGCGCGATGTCCACTGCGCCCCAGGCCTCCGCCGTTCAGCACGGTTCTTTCCGCCTGTACCTTGGAGCGATTGTGCTCGGCACACTCGGTATCCAGATTCAAGGCGTCGCCGTGGCCTGGCAGGTCTTCCAGTTGACTGAGTCTGACACGGCCAACGCCGCCTTAGCCTTGGGCGCGATTGGCCTCGCAGAGGTTATCCCCTTTGTTGGTGCGGTTCTTTTTGCCGGTCATGTCGCTGACACGCAGAACCGCCGACGCATCGCACTCTGGGCCATTGCTGCCATGACTTTATTAGGGGTGGGGCTATTTGCCCAGAGCCTCCTCCAATTAGAAACCTGGGTGCAGCTGACCTGCCTTTACGCGATGGTCATGCTGGGCGGCTTGGCCCGTAGTTTTCTTACCACCGCACGTCAGGCGATGATCGCCGAGCTCATCCCACGGGAACTCATCCCGAGCGGCGTCCGCTGGCGCAATACACTCTTCGAACTTGCCTGCGTCATCGGCCCCGGCCTCGCAGGCCTACTGATCTGGCTGGGCGGCGAACCGCTGGCTTATGGACTCATGCTAGGTTGCTTCGTCGGTTCGCTGGTGGCCACCAGCCTACTGAAGCCGACGCAGCTCCTGCAGTCGCGGACCCCTGAGCCAATTTTGCAAAGCCTCTCGGCCGGGATTCGTTTCATATGCAACCACCGCATCATGCTCGGCGCATTCACGATGGACCTCTTCGCCGTACTCCTCGGTGGAGCCGTCGCCCTGCTGCCGATCTTTGCGCAGATGCTCGGGGTCAATGAATTAGGCTTTGGCCTCCTCCGGGCCGCGACTTCGATGGGTGCCGTCGTCATGTCGATTTACCTGATTATCCGCCCGCCCTTAGAGCGGGCCGGCCCCGCCCTCTATGCGTCCTTCGCGGTCTTCGGAATCTGCATCATCGGCTTCGGACTTTCCATCCCCCTCGCCAGTGAACTCGGGTTCGGCCTCCAAGCCGCCTTCGTTCTATCGTTCTTATTCCTCCTCATCTCGGGCGCGGCGGACGCGGTGAATGTCATCATCCGCCAAACCATCCTGCAGACGACCGTCCCGCCTGAAATGATGGGGCGCGTCTCCGCGGTGACCGCCGTCTTCATCGGGTGCTCCAATGAATTAGGGATGGCCGAATCCGGACTGGCGGCCCGGCTGCTGGGGACCGTCAATTCGGTGGTCTTTGGGGGCTTGGCTACCTTTGGGGTGATGGGCCTCACGCACTGGCGGTTCCCAGAACTCTGGCACCTGCGGAAAGTCGGCCAAGAACCGACGAAGTAAGGCACTTGGGCTTGTCACCCTTGAGGGCTCTGCTTCATTGACCAGACCCCGATGAGCTCCCTCCGTACCCTCCTGCCCTGCCTACTGGCCGGGCTGGCCTCCGTGGCCTCCGCCCAAACTGCCGCCCCTAAGGCCAACGCTGCCCCGACTAAGGATTGGAACGCGCAGTATGTCCTCGGGCCCGATTCCCAGGAGAAGGCCAACGTGCCCAAGGGCGCCATCATCAAGTACCACCTCGATGACTCGAAGACCTTCCCCGGTTACGGTCGCGACTGGGCACTCTACATCCCTGCCCAATACGACGGCAAGAAAGAGGCCTGCCTCATGGTCTTCCAAGACGGCATGGGCTACATCGGGCCCAAGGGCAACTGGCGGGTCTCGACGGTCTTCGACAACCTGATTGCCGAAGGTAAGATGCCCGTGACGATTGCGCTCTTCATCAACCCCGGCTTCGCCCCCGACAAGAACAACCCCACCGGCAAGGGGAAGGATGGCAAGCCGCTCGGTAAGTCGAATCGCTCCTTCGAATACGACAACGTCACCGACAAGTATGTCACGTTCCTGCTCGAAGAAATGATCCCGCTCGTCGAAGCCAAGAATTACAAGATCTCCAAGGACCCTAAGCGTCGCGCCATCGGCGGTGCTTCGTCCGGCGGTATCTGCGCCTTCAACGTCGCCTGGCAGCGTCCCGACGCCTTCAGCAAAGTCTTCACGACCATCGGTAGCTTCACCAATATCCGCGGCGTGATTTCTAACGGCAAGGAAGTCGGCGGTAACCAGTTCCCCCAGATGGTCATGGATAGCCCGAAGAAGGATATCCGCGTCTACTCTCAGGACGGCACCCATGACCTGACCAACCAGTTCGGCGTGTGGCCTGAGGCCAATCAAAAGATGGCCGACGCCTGGAAGGCTAAGGGCTACGATTATCAGTTCATCATGGGCGAAGGCACGCATGACGGCCGTCATGGCGGCATGCTCATGCCCGAAGCCCTCAAGTGGCTCTGGCGCGATGTCCGCTAAGCCCTCTACTATGCGCCCCTTCTTTTTACTGTTTAGTTTGACCGTGGTGGCCTTCGCCGCGGATGAACCTGCCTTCACCCCGATGCTCGATGAGAAAATTGTCGCAATGGGAAAAGTGGCTGGGCGTCCCGCATCGTTCCTACGAGGTGCCCGGCTACACCCGTGGTGCCACCGCCAAGGAAGACCCCGTACTCGGCCTCAACCGCGACCCGCTCAACGTCTACTCAGCGAAGCTCGTCGACGGCGAACCCGTCCTGCACATCACGGGCCAAGTCTTTGGCGGCCTGACGTCTCTCAAGTCCTACGACAACTTTCACCTGCGCACGCAGCAGCGCTGGGGTACCAAGAAGTGGGAGCCGCGCCTCAACGCAGTCCGCGATAACGGTATCCTCTTCTACTGCGTTGGCGAACATGGGGCCGGCGGTAAGAATTGGATGCGCAGCCAAGAATACCAAGTTCAAGAAGGCGACACGGGCGATTGGTGGCCTATCGCTGGCGCGATTATCGACGTGCAGGCCCGCGATGAAGGCAAGACGGTCGTCTACGATCCGAAAGCTCCCGTACGCATGATGCGGAACCGCGTCTGGCATGGCACCGATTACCAAGAAAAGCCCTCGGGCGAGTGGAACGTTCTCGATGTCTACTCCCTAAACGGCAACGCGGTATTCCGCCTAAACGGCCGGACCGTGAACGTCATCCTCAATTCGCGCTACCGCGAAAAGGGCTCGGACCAAGACATCCCTCTCAAGGCCGGTAAGCTCCAGATTCAATCCGAAGCCGCTGCGTGCGAGTATCGTCGCTTGGAGATTCGCCCGTTGACGGCTTGGCCGAAGGAAGTAGCGGGTGACGTGCCGACCATCGTCCCGCCGGCGAAGTAAACCCCATGCTCCGTGCCTGCCAACTGACCAAGACCTTCGGTGGTCTGTCCGTTCTGCAGGAGGCTTCGATCGATTTTCATCCGGGCGAGGTGCATGCGCTGATGGGCGAGAACGGTGCCGGCAAGTCGACGTTACTGAAGATGTTGGCTGGGCTGTATCAGCCGAATGGTGGGTCCATCGAATGGCGCGGCCAGTCGGTGCGCTTCCAGTCGCCGCACGATGCTTTATCCCAAGGCATTGCGATGGTCCACCAGGAGTTGATGCCGATCCCTGACCTCAACGTCGCGGAGAATCTTCTGCTCGGCATGGAGCCGGTCAACGCACTCGGCTGGGTCGACCGCGCCGAGCTGCACCGCCAAGCCCAGTCTTGGCTCAAGCAGCTGAACACTGACCTCGATACCCACCAGCCCATGCGCCGCCTCTCCGTGGCCCAGATACAGGTGGTCGAAATCGCCAAGGCCCTGGCCCGCCAAGCCGACGTCATTTTGATGGATGAACCGACGGCCGCGCTGTCCAACCACGAGGTCACCGCCTTGTTTAGCGCCATCAATACCCTCCGCCAACGCGGCGTCGCCGTGGTCTATACGACGCATAAGATGGACGAGGTTTTCCGTTTAGCCGACCGCATCTCCGTCCTCCGTGATGGCCAGCTGGTGTGCACGAAAGCGGCCATTGAGTTCTCACCTGAATCTCTGATTGCACACATGGTCGGCCGGGAACTTGCGCAAGTCTTCCCTCCAATCACCACGACGCCCGGCGATGTCATCCTCGAAGTCCGCGGCCTGACCCGCGAGCCGTCCTTCCGTGATATCTCTTTCACGCTCCGTCGGGGCGAAGTCCTCGGGCTCGCGGGACTCATGGGCGCTGGGCGGACCGAAGTAGTCAGTGCCGTCTTCGGGCTCACGCCCGCCACTTCAGGAGAAATCCTCCTGCAGGGCGTCCCAACCCGCATCACCTGCCCGGCCGAGGCCATCGCCGCCGGGATTGGCATGGTCACCGAAGACCGTAAAGGGCTGGGCATCGTTCCTGCGATGAGTGTGGGGCATAACCTGACGCTCGCCGCTCTCCCCCAGTTCAGCCGAAGCGCCCTCCTTGACGCCGCTGCCGAAAGGTGCGCCACGCAGACCGCGACGACGGATTTCGCCATCAAAGCCAGCAGCCCCCAGCAAGCCATTCGTGAACTCAGTGGCGGCAACCAACAAAAGGTTCTGCTCGCCCGCGCCCTCCTTAACCGACCAGCGATTCTGATTCTCGATGAACCTACCCGCGGTATCGATATCGGAGCCAAGGCGGAGATCTACGCACTCATCGGACGGCTGTCCGCCCAAGGCACCGCCGTGCTCCTGGTCTCGTCTGAGTTGCCCGAAATCCTTTCCCTGACTCACCGTATCCTTGTCCTTCGCCAAGGGAAACTCTCCGCCGAACTCGACCCACGCCAAACTAACCAGGAGGAAATCCTCCGCCACGCCATGCCCCAATGAACGCCGCCCGTCCCTCCCTCGACCGCAATTTCCTGAACCGCTTCGGCATCTTGATTGCGCTCATTACCCTCGCCCTCGTGCTCTCCGTGACGACCGATAGTTTCGCCTCGGCCTCGAACCTCACCAACGTCGCCCGCCAAGTCTCCATTAACGGCATCCTCGCTGTCGCCGTGACCTTCGTCCTCCTGACCGGCGGCGTCGACCTTTCCCTCGGCTCCGTCGTCGCACTCAGCGGTGTGGTCTGCGCCCTCTTCGCCCATCCTGGTGAATACCCGCTCGTCGTGCCAATCTCTATGGGCCTAATCACGGGCGCCCTCTGCGGTTTGCTGAACGGCGTACTCGTGACGTGGGGTGGCATCGCACCATTCATTGTGACCCTAGGCATGATGACGATGGCCCGCGGGTTGGCTTTAATCTTCAGTAGCGGCAAACCGGTCGCGGATATGACCCCAGCCTTAACCAACCTCGCTGGTGATTTAGGCCCTGTGCCGATTCCAGTCCTCTGCTTCGCCGTCGTCGCTCTCCTCGCTTGGCTCTTCCTCGGACGCTTCCGCCTTGGCCGTCACCTCTACGCGGTCGGCGGTAACGAGCAGGCCGCCCGCGCGGCCGGCGTTTCCGTCACTAAGGTTAAACTCTTCGCCTATGGTATCTGTGGTTTGCTCACGGGCTTGGCAGGCGTCGTCCTCGCCGCTCGCATCACCACGGGACAACCTAACGCGGGCCAAGCCTACGAACTCGATGCCATCGCCGCGGTCGTGATCGGTGGTACCAGCCTATCTGGCGGGGTCGGTAGTATCCGCGGGACCATCCTCGGCGTCCTTCTCATCGGCATCATCAATAACGGCTTGGACCTGCAAGGGGTCTCTTCGTACTACCAGGCCGTGATTAAGGGGCTCATCATCGTGGGTGCGGTTTGGCTCGACCGCCGTCAGTCCCGTTCGTAATCCTTAGACATGCGCCCTACCCCCCGCCTGGCCATCGGCTCGATGCTGGCCGCCCTGACCATCTTTAGCCTCTTCCTGCCTGGCTGCAAAAAGCCGGCTGAACGTAAAGAAGGCGAAATCCTCATCGGCTTCTCCTCGCGCGACCTTTCCGCCGAATACACGGCGAAACTTTCCGAAGCTATCGTCGAATATGCCAAGACCAAGCCCGGCGTGAAACTCGTGATGGTCGATGCCCAGTCCGACGTCCAAAAACAGTTCAGCCAAGTCGAGAACTTCGTCGCCCAAAAAGTCGACGCTATCATCTTGAATCCGTGTGAACTCGAGGCCAGTACCCCGGCCGTCGATTACGTCAAGGCCGCCAAGATCCCGCTCGTCCTCGTCAATCAGGTGACCAAATCGGCGGGCGATAGCTACATCGGCTCTAATGACTTCGAAGCCGGCCGTATCGCCATGGAAGCGATCGCAAAGAAACTGAACGGCCAAGGTGGCGTCCTCATGATCCATGGCATCATGGGCACCTCGGCCCAGCTCCAGCGCGAAGCCGGCGCCCGCGAGGTATTCGCCAAATACCCTGGCCTCAAACTCATTGACCAACAGACCGCCTCTTGGGATCGCGCTAAGGCCATGGCCTTGACCGAGAATTGGATTCAAGCCCACAAAGGGAAATTCCAAGCCGTCTTCGCGCATAATGACGAAATGGCCATGGGCGCCCTGCTCGCCCTCGAACGTGCGGGCATCAAGAAGGACGTCACCGTCATCGGCATCGACGCCATCGCCCAAGCGCTGACCGCGGTGAAAGAAGGTCGCCTCGATGCGACGGTCTTCCAGGATGCCGTTGGCCAAGGCCGCGGCTCCGTTGACGCCGCCCTCCTCCTGGCGCGTAAACAGCCCTGCCCAAAGGAGAACCTCATCCCTTTCCAACTCGTGACCCTCGAGAACCTTTCTTCTTTCCTCAAATAATATGAAAACCCTGCTCTGCCTCCTCACCTTCGGGCTGTTTGCGACCGCCGCCGTCGCCGCCGAACCCGACACCCGTCTCTTCGAGATGCGCGTCTACTACGCCGCCGAAGGCAAGCTCGACGGCCTCAACGCCCGCTTCCGCGACCACACCCTAAAGCTCTTCGCCAAGCATGGCATGACCAGCCTCGGCTACTTCGTCCCGACGAAGAACACGGAAAACAAGTTAGTCTACTTCCTCGCCTACCCCGACCGTGCCGCCCGCGATGCTTCCTGGAAGGCCTTCCAGGCCGACCCCGATTGGAAGGCCGCCGCTAAAGCCTCCGAAGTAAACGGTAAGCTGATCACCAAGATAGAGTCTGCCTTCCTCACTGCGACCGACTACTCCGCACTAGCCCAGGTCAAGGCCTACGGCCCAGGCGTCTTCGAGCTCCGCACCTACACGACCGAAGCCGGCCGCCTGCCCGACCTCAACGCCCGTTTCCGCGACCACACCCTAAAGCTCTTCGAAAAGTATGGCATGACGAACGTCAGCTACTGGAACCTCGCCGCCGACCAAAAAGGCGCCAAATCCCCGCTCGTGGCCGGTAACACCCTCATCTACCTCCTGAGCCACAAGTCTGAGGCTGCCGCCAAGGCCAGCTTCGACGGCTTCCGTGCCGACCCGGCTTGGAGCGCCGCCAAGGAAGCCTCGGAAAAGAAGGCCGGCGGCTCCCTGACCATCAAGGATGGCGTGAAGTCCGAGTTCCTGGTCCCGATGGATTATTCTCCTGTAAAGTAATTCTCCTTCAGGCTCTTGCAAAACCCCTCATATGAGGGGTTTTTCTGTTTAGGAGGGTTGCAGGGAACACCCGAGGTCCTAGGTTGGTCTTACCCCTAGTTATGTCGTCCCGACTTTCCCTCTTCCTGTTGGCCCCACTCGCTGCCGTGGCCGCCGACGGCGTCTCGTTTAACCGCGACATCCAACCCATCCTTTCCGAGTATTGCTACCACTGCCACGGGCCTGACGCTAGTTCGCGCAAGTCCAAGCTTCGCCTCGACCGCGCTGAGTTCGCTTTCCAGCCCGCCAAGAGCGGCGACGTAGTCATCGTCAAGGGTGCGGCCGACAAGTCGCCCCTGATTCAGCGCATCCTCAATAAAGACCAGGACGAGGTCATGCCGCCGCCTGAGTCGCATAAGCAACTGAAGCCGGCTGAAATCGAACTCATTCGTCGCTGGGTCAACGAAGGTGCCAAGTATGAAGAGCACTGGTCCTTCCTGCCACCACAGCGTCCCACTCCGCCCGCCGACAAGACGGGTTGGGCGAAGACACCCGTCGATGCCTTCGTGGTCGCCACTCTCGCCCAGAACGGCCTGAAGCCGAATGGACCCGAAGCCAAGGAACGGCTCTTCCGTCGACTGAACCTCGACCTCACGGGCCTGCCGCCCACTCCCGAAGAGTTGCGCGCCTACTTGGCGGACCCTTCTCCCGACGCCTACGCCAAGGCCGCGGAGCGTCTGCTCAAGACGGATCAGCACGCCGAGCAGATGGCTCGTCACTGGCTGGATGCTGTGCGTTACGCCGACACCCACGGCATTCACATCGACAACGTTCGCAATATCTACCCTTACCGCGATTGGGTCATCAACGCCTTCAAGGCGAACATGCCGTTTGATCGTTTCACCATTGAACAAATCGGCGGCGATCTCCTGCCCAACGCCACCATCGAGCAGCTCATCGCCACTGGCTACAACCGTTGCTTACCCACGACCGGTGAAGGGGGCGCCATCTCCGAAGAGGTCATGACGAATTACGCCAAGGACCAGGTCGAGACCTTGGGGGCAGTTTGGTTGGGGCTTACCAGCGGTTGCGCGGCCTGCCATGACCACAAGTTTGACCCGATCAGCCAAAAGGAATTCTACGCCATGGCCGCGTTCTTCCGGAATACTTCGATGTCCGCCCTCGACGGCAATAACGCCAACCACCCGCCTTCCATGCTGGTCGCTCGTCCCGAAGACCGCGTGAAGCAGGCCGAATTGGATACCGTGCTCGCGGCCCTCAAGAAGGATGACGCAGTCCGCAAGGCCAAGGCCGACAAAGATTTCGCCACGTGGCGCGCTCAGGCCAACCCGAGCTCCATCGTAGCGAAAGAACTTCCGGCGGGCTGGATGTTCGACGCCGCCACACCCATGACGGTCAAGACGCCGACCGGTCCTGCACTGACCGCTAAGGCGATTGGCAAACCCGCCTACAACAAGAAGCAAGGTGGCTTTGTCTTGGATGGCTCGTCCGCCTACGAACACGCGACCCTCGGTGATTTTGAAAAGACTCAGGCCTGGGCCGTGCAGGTTCGCCTGAAGATGACCAAGACGACTAACGGTGCCGTGCTCGCGCGGATGGATGAAGGCAATAACTACCGCGGCTGGGATTTCTGGATCGAGAACGGTAACCCCGTCATGCACATCATCCAGACCTGGCCCGACCAGGCACTCAAGGTCCGCTCCGCGGGCGCCATCCCCGTGAACAAGGAAGTCGAGATTATCGCGACCTACGATGGTTCAGGTAAGCCCGAGGGCGTGAAGTTCTACATCGATGGCGACCTACAGAAAAACCTCGTCGATACCAATACCCTCCCCGCCAACGCGACCATCCGCACCACGACACCCTTCCGTTACGGTACTCGCAGTAAGGCCGGGGCCACCAGCATCGTCCTGGTTTCCGCCAATATCATCCCGGCCCTGGTTGAAGCCGGTGACGTCGCCACCTTGGGCAAGGTCCCCGAACTCCGCGCCGCCGTCGGTAAGGAAGGCGCCAAGGCCCCCGCCGCCTCCGTCGCCCTGCTGCGGAGCTACTACGACCGTCGCATCGATAAATCCGACCAATCCGTCGTGGCCAAAATCAAGGCTACCACGGCCGAACTCGACGTCGTTAAAGGTCGCGGTGCCATGACGCTCATCATGAAGGAGAACGCCACACCGGCCACCGCCAAGCTCCTGATCCGCGGCGAATACACGCAACCGTCCGAGACCATCCCAGCCGGTACGCCCCGCGTACTGCCCCCCCTTAAGATCGAAGGTAAGACTGCCAACCGCCTCGACCTAGCCCGCTGGCTGGTTGACGGCCGCAACCCAATGACGGCCCGCGTCACCATGAACCGCCTCTGGTATCAATTCATGGGTACAGGCCTAGCCGAGACGACCGAGAACGTCGGCATCATGGGCGACAAACCCTCGCACCCCGAATTACTCGACTGGCTCGCCACCGAGTTCGTGGCCCAGAAGTGGGACGTGCGTGCGATGGTCCGCACAATCGTGCTTTCCGAGACCTACCGTCAGTCGGGCGCGATCACCCCACAGAAACTCGAGAAGGATCCAAAGAACCGTCTGCTTTCCCGCGGGCCTCGTTACCGCGTGGATGCGGAAATCGTCCGTGACCTCGCCCTCTCCACTGCTGGGCTCTTAATCCATAAGGTCGGCGGTCCGTCCACCCGCCCCTACCAGCCCGAGAATATCTGGAGCGACGTGGCGATGACGGGGAGCAACACGCGCTTCTACACGCCTGATAAGGGCGAAGGGCTCTACCGCCGCTCGATGTACACATTCCTCAAGCGTTCGGCCCCGCATCCCATGATGCTCAACTTCGATGCAACCTCCCGCGAGGTCTTCTGTACGCGCCGGGAACGCTCCAATAGCCCGCTACAGTCGCTGAACTTACTCAATGACGTCCAGTTCGTCGAAGCCTCCCGCGTCCTCGCCGAAAAGCTCCTCAAGGAGCAGACCACCGATGCGGCGCGTATCGACCAGCTGAGCATTCTCCTCCTGTCCCGTCCGGCCACCGCCAAGGAACAGCAGATCTTCGCCAAGTCCCTGGCCGCCTTCCGTGCGGACTACGCGGCTAAGCCTGCGGAGGCCGCCAAGCTCCTGAAGGCCGGCGAAAAACCCGTCGACCCCAAGCTGCCGCCCAATGAGGTGGCTGCCTGGACGCTCGTCTGTTCGCAGATGTTCAACCGCGACGAAACCCTTAACAAATAATCCCCCATGCATCCCTTTGACGCCGTCGAGCATAACTTCCGCCAGAACCGTCGACAGTTCTTCCGCCAGAACGCCATGGGCCTCGGGGGCATTGCCCTCGGTTCGCTCCTAGGCAAGTCCCTCGCCAGCCAAGCCCAAGCCGCTGGCCTCCCTGGTGCCCAGCATTTCCCGGCCAAGGCAAAGCGCTGCATCTACCTCTCGATGATTGGCGCGCCGTCTCAATTCGAGATGTTCGACCCGAAGCCCGAGCTCGAGAAGCGCTTTAACGAGGACCTCCCTCCCTCCATCCGCAATGGTCAGCGTATTACGGGCATGACCTCTGGCCAAGCCCGTTTCCCGGTCGCCCCTTCGTCGATTGGCTTCAAGCAATACGGTAAAGGCGGCACCTGGATTTCGGATATCCTGCCCTACACGGCTAAGATGGCGGACGACATTTGCGTCATCAAGACGATGAACACGGAGGCCATCAACCACGAGCCGGCCAATATGCTGTCGTATACCGGCAACATGGTGCCCGGTAAGGCGTCGATGGGCTCTTGGCTTTCCTACGGCCTCGGCAGCCTGAACGAGGACCTCCCCACCTTCGTCGTCCTCCATGCCCGCCACACCAACCCGGGCGCCAACGTGCAGGCCATCTCTGCCCGTCTCTGGTCGGCTGGCTTCTTACCGACGCAATACTCGGGCGTCACCTTCCGCTCCGCCGGCGATCCCGTACTCTACCTCCGCGACCCGGAGGGCGTCAGCCGTGAGACCCGTCGCAAGATGCTCGATGGCTTGAATGAACTCAACGAGTTAACCTACCAGCAGGTCGGCGACCCTGAGACCGCCACCCGCCTCAAGCAGTATGAAATGGCCTTCCGCATGCAGGCTTCGGTGCCTGAGCTCGCGGACCTCTCCAAGGAATCGAAGGAGACCTTTGAGCTCTACGGCCCAGACTCCAAGGACCGCGGGACCTTCTCGAATAGCTGCCTCACGGCTCGACGACTCGTCGAACGTGGTGTCCGCTTCGTCCAAATCTTCCACCGCGGCTGGGACCAGCACGGCAACCTCCCGAACGACATCAAGGCGCAGTGTAAGGACATCGACCAAGGCGCCTGGGCGCTCATCCAGGACCTCAAGCGTCGCGGCATGCTCGACGATACCTTAGTCGTCTGGGGCGGCGAATTCGGCCGCACCGTCTACTCGCAAGGTGCGCTCACCAAGACTAACTACGGCCGCGACCACCACCCTCGTAATTTTTGTATGTGGATGGCTGGGGCCGGCGTTAAGGGCGGCATGACCCTCGGCGAAACCGACGAATTCTCCTACAACGTCGTCAAGGACCCCGTCCACGTGCGCGACCTCCACGCGACCATCTTCAATCGCTTCGGCATCGACCACGACAAGTTGCTCTTCAAGTACCAAGGCCTCGACCAAAAACTCGTCGGCGTCGTCCCCGCGAAGGTCATTAAGCAGATACTCACGTAGTGAGGTAGGATTGGCTCCCTGCATCGGGTAGGGTTGGCACTGCGTGCCAACCTAGCTACCTCGCCTGTATCGGGTAGGGACGTGGCTTCGTCGCGTCCTCCCTTATGGTAGGGGCGCGACTGCGTCGCGTCCGTTCGCCGATTAATCCGCGAATCGCCTCCCACCGGCTATCCCCATCTATCGATGGTCAACGGACGCGACGCAGTCGCGCCCCTACCCCCTATCCCCAATCCCCATGTCTCTGCCTACCCCCTATCCCCTACCCCCTATCCCCTCTTAGGACAGCCCTTACTGCTGTCCCTACCTCACGCCTTCCCTGGGGTCGGTGGGACTTCGGCCGGGAGCTTCACGTTGCCCGCTTCGAAATCCTTCGAGCCAATCGCGAACTGGAAGTTGTAGTGCGGCGACTTGTCGTTGGTGAGTAAGTCAGCGAAGCGGACGAGCTCGCCGGTATAGGCGGACATCCGGCCCATGATCACGGCGAGGTTAGACTCGGCGATCTGGCGAGCATCATTGAGCGGCTTGCCATTAAAGGCGCTGCGGATGAGGGCCACGTGCTCCTGCACCATGGCATCGCCCGTATCGAGCTTGATGTCCGGCACCTTGACGTCCTTTTTCGAAAAAAGCTTACCGCCGCCGAAGCAGGAACCCTCGGCTCCCGTGAAGAACTCACCCACGCGGCTGGCCGTGTCGGTAATCTGTCGGCACTGGCTATGGATATGGACGGCATCACCGAAGTCGAAATCGACGCTAAAGAAGTCGAACATGTTGCCGGAGTCGCGACGGGCGCGGCCACCGAAGCCGAGGGCACTGACGGGCGGACGGCCCAGGAACCAGATGGCAACGTCGACGTTGTGGATGTGCTGCTCGACGATATGGTCGCCGGAGAGCTCCGCAAAGTTCACCCAGTTGCGGTTCATGTAGACGCCATCAGCTTCGCCAGCCACCCGACGACGCACCCACGGCACGGTGCCGTTCCACTGAACGATACCACCACGGATGGCGCCGATGGCACCCGCGTCGATGAGGGCCTTGTTCTTCAAGTACGAGGCGTCGTGACGGCGCTGCGTCCCAGCGACGACGGCCAAGCCCTTGGCCTTGGCCTTCTCGCCTGAGGCGATGATGGCGCGGGCACCGACGGGGTCGACGGCGACCGGCTTCTCGACGAAGCAATGCTTGCCCGCTTCGACCGCAGCGGCGAAATGCACTGGACGGAACACGGGCGGCGTGGCCATGAGCACGAACGCGCAATCCGTTGCCATGACCTTCTGGTAAGCGTCATAGCCCACGAAGAGCTTCGTCGCGGGCAGTTTGTAGGTTTGGTTGATCTTCTGGATGCGATCTTCGAAAGAATCGGCGAGAGCCACGACCTCAGCCTCGACACCCAAGATCTTGCACGCCGCGATGAACTGCGAGAGAGCGCCGGTGCCACGACCACCGCAACCGATGAGGGCGACCTTTACCTTAGCGGGTATGGCCCCTTGAGCGCTCAAGATGCTCGGAGCTGCGGCTAGGGCGAGTCCGCCGAGGGCCATGGTGGTAACGAAGTCGCGACGCTGGATAGGGTGTTCCATATTTTGGGATTCTGACTATCCCCGATGACTCTCAACCCTTTTCGGAAATAGGTAGGGGCAGCACCGCGTGCTGCCCTAGTTCTGCATCGGGTAGGGGCGCGACTGCGTCGCGTCCGTTCGCCGATTAATCCGCGAATCACCGCCCACCGGCTATCCCCACTATCGATGGTCAACGGACGCGACGCAGTCGCGCCCCTACCTATCCCCCTGTCTCTTTCCCCAACCCCCAACCCCTTTCCCCTATCCCCTATCCCCTTTCCTCCTCTCTCTCCCCTTGTCTCTCCCTCCCCTCCCTGCCTTTCTCTCGTGATGCCTGAACTGGCCCAGCCCCCATCTCTACCCCGTCTGCTGGGTCGCTGGGGCTTCCTGCTGGTCGCATGCTCCCTTGCCCTTGGCGCGGCTGGCTCAGCCTTCCTCGGGGGCCTCAGCTGGGCTGGCGCCACCTTTGCCGCACACCCGTGGCTCCTCTGGACCTTGCCATTCATCGGTGCAGCGACCGTCTGGGCTTACGGCCGTGTTGGGAGGCGCTGCGCGGACGGCACGACCACGCTGCTGTCAGAGATCAAGGACCCGCAGGAAACGTTGCCGGCTTCGATGGCGCCGATGATCTTTGGCTTCACCCTGTTCTCGCACCTCGGTGGGGCGTCGGTCGGACGTGAAGGCACGGCCTTGCAGATGGGTGGAGCCATCGCGGACCAATTCTCGCGGCTCTTCACCCTCTCCAAGGAAGAACGGCGCACCCTGCTCCTCTGCGGCGTAAGCGGTGGCTTTGCGGCCGTCTTCGGCACGCCCCTCGCCGCCGCGGTCTTCGCTTTGGAATTTATCCGTCGGGCCGAGTTCGGACGCTTCGCGCTTTGCCTCGTCACCGCCTTCGGGGCGGATTGGGTCGGACAGCACCTCTTCGGGGCTACGCACGCGAACTACCGCTTCCCCGCAGCCGTCGCCCTCACGACCAGCGGACTCCTCTCCGCCGCCGCCCTCGGCCTCGCCTTCGGCCTGATCGGTTGGCTCTTCGTCCGCACCGTCGATCAAAGCAAGCGCCAGCTAGCGCAGTTCGAACGCCCCTGGATGCCTTACGCCACCATCGTCGTGCTCTCACTCGCCTTCGCCGCCTTGGCCGCGAGTCACCTCGAAGTCACCGGACTCAGCCTTGGCCTCATCGACAGCGCCCTACGCCAAGCCACCGCCGCGGACGCCTTTGCCTGGAAGTTCGCGCTCACCGCCCTCTGCCTCATCGCTGGCTTCCGCGGCGGAGAAGTCACCCCTCTCTTCGTCATTGGTGCCTGCCTTGGCTCGACCCTCGCCGGCTTCACGAGCCTACCTGTCGCCATCGCCGCCGCGCTTGGACTCACCACCCTCTTCGCATCCGCCGGCGCCGTCCCTCTCACCGGACTATTCCTCGCCCTCGAACTCTTCGGCCCCTCCCTCGCGCCCTACGCCGCCGCCTGCGGCCTCACCGCCTGGCTTGTCGCTCGCGGAGTTAGCAAACTAGGCGCCGGTCGGAATAGCCTCTACGCAAACTCAGATAGATAGTTCTTCGTGCTCGTCGCGGACGATGCGATGGTCCCCTGTCCTGCCGGACGAGGGATACAACTAGGTCGGCACGCAGTGCCGACCCTACCTGTGATGCAGGCCGAGTATACCTAAGATGCAAGTTTAGCATACCTGAGATGCGAACTGAGCCTAGCTCTTCTTCTGCCGCCGGCGACGCACTGCCGCTAACGCGAGCGCCATCGCCCCGAGGCCGAGGCCATAGGTCGAGGGTTCTGGGACGGCGGCGAAGTTGAGCATGACATCCTCTCCGTTCTGACTGAGGGTGAAGCTGCCTCCAGCGGTGCTGAAGGGGTTACTACCACTGTCCAGCCAGTTGACCGTGTTGAGGTTGAGGTTGGCGATGTTCGTGGTAATTCCGGCCACGTCATAGAGTAACCAGCTTTGGTTAGCGTCCCAGAGGGAATCACTCCAGAGGACAGTACTGCCCGCCCCATTGAAGCTCAGATTGATGATGGTCGTGTGGGTGAAGTCGAGGTTACCGCCCACGATGATCTGATCGAAGTTTGCGGTCGGGTTCGCTCCGACCGTGGTCGTGTTACTAGCGAGTTCCCAGTTCACGGTCGGATCAGGGGTGCCAGCATCCACGTAGGAAAGGTTGCTGGTGAAGGTCTGGATGCCGGGGGAGTTGCCAGGGGAGTGGATGCCGCTGATGGTGGTGTTGCCACCCACGGTGCCCGTGCCGCCGAGGGTGCCGTTGAGACCGACGGTGACGGCGCTGGCGTTGCTGGTGGAGCCGTTGATGATGAGGGTGCCCGCGGAGACGTTGGTCGCTCCGGTGTAGATGTTGCTTACGCTCAGCACCAGCGTGCCGGTGCCGACCTTGGTCAGGCCGAAGCTACCGCCATCTTGGTAGAAACCGGATATGGTCAACGTGTCGGCGTCGACGCCGACGACTATGTTCGTGCGGAGCGCGAAACCTGCACCGCCACCGGGACTGTTGGTCAGGGCGTTATTGCCAGAGAGGCTGCGGATGGCGCCGAGGCCACCGACGCCGGCGCCCCAGACGTGAAAGTGCTCGTCGAGGCTGACCCCACCCTGCAGGGCGAGCGTCGCGCCGTCGCGGATGTAGCTCATGGTCAACCCGGAGTGGCCGCCGGCGCCGATGGCCGTATTGCTAGCCGCGATCAAGGTACCGGCGGCAATATCGGTGACGCCGTCGTAGCTGTTGGCGCCCGCGAGTACCAAGGTGCCGCCGCCGTTTTTGACAAAGCCACCCCGACCGGCGGAGCTGAAATCGCCGCGCTTGAGCACGTTAGTCAGGTCAAGCTGGCTACCGGAGTCGACCGTGATGCTGTTGTTGTTCCCGTTCAGGCCGATACTCACGCCGATGGTCGAGACCACGCCACCGCCGGCCGTGATCTGCTCATTGCCGTTAAACAGGAAAAGCGCACCGCGCGTGTCGTCATTCGCACCGCCCGTGACGGAGCCGCCGCCGAGGAAGAAGTTGGTGATGCCGTTGGCAAACCCGTTCGTCGGGTCCATATAAAGCACCGCGCCAGCGTTCAGGGTCACGGAGGCCACATTGCGCGACGGTTCGCCGTACCCGTTGATTCCGCAGAAGACCCATTGGTCGTTGGCGTAAAGCGTGGCCCCGTTATTCACGATGACCGCGCCAGAGCCCAGGGTGTTACGGGCGGCTTGGAGGGTGCCCGCGTTGAGGATGAGGCCACCCGTGAAGGGGTTGTTCCCGGCAAGCACCAATGTACCGCTACCTGATTTCCTGAGGGACCCGGTGCCGGAAATCGCGTAACTGGCGGTCGTCGTACCGACCACGCTGAAGTCGGTGGTGGCATTGTTTATCAATCCCCCATTCCGCAGCAACCCGACACCATCGTTTTCGAGGATGAGTAGGCCGGCGTTGACCGTGAGGCGGCCGATATCATTGACTCCGCTAATCTTCATGGTGCCGGCGCCGGCCTTCGTGGCATAGCCCCATGAATTATTATTATAGTGGCTGATTTTACCGGAGATCAGCAAGTCGACGCCGCTACCACCGTCGACATCAGCGATGGTGAAGACACGGTCTTCGTTGAAGCCGACGCGGACGTCGGCCGAGATCGTGGACAGCACGGTGCCACCGATGGTCACGTCGCCACGGAGCAGATAGTTGCCGAGATCCCAAGCCGGGATGTTCGTCGCGGCGAGTTCGCCGCCCGTGATTGTAAGGGCGCCCAAGGAGAGCGAGTTGCCATTCGTGGTGGCGTTGACGAGCCGCCCGGCGGCCGCGATGACGACCGCGCTACCGCCAGCCAAGGAGCCGCCGCCCCCGTTGCCGATCTGCAGGGTGCCGCGATTGATGGTTGTACCGCCTGTGTAAGCGTTGTTCGCGGTGAGTACCAGCGTGCCGGTGCCGACCTTAGTCAGGCCGAAGCTGCCGCCGGACTCATAGAACCCGGTCACGGTGAGGGTGTCGGCATCCACACCGACAACAGTGTTGGAACGCAAGGCGAAGCCGTTGCCGTTATTACCCCCGATCGTCAGGGCGTTATTGCCGGAGAGGCTGCGGATAGCGCCGAGGCCACCGACGCCGGCGCCCCAGACATGCATGTGCTCATCAAGGCTGATGCCACCGCGCAGGGCGAGCGTGGCTCCGTCGAGGACGTAGGTCATCGTGGTTCCGTCCCACCCGCCGACGCCGAGGGAGGTGCTGTTCGTAACTAACAATACTCCCGCGTTAATGTTCGTGACGCCCAAGTAATTTCCAGCCCCAGCGAGTACCCAAGTTCCGGTACCTTCTTTGCTCACGTTAATGGTCGTGGCGCCGGGTAAATCGTTAATGCCCGCCGTCAGGGTATTCTCCCCCGTGTTAATTCCTGTCAAAGTAAGCGTTCGTACGCCGGGGGCCTCCCACCAGTTGGGCATCGATGCACGGGTGAACGACAGGGTCGCCGATGGGACACTGCCCGAGGCGTCGATGGTGCCGCCGCCACCCGCCGTGCTCAGGCGGATTGCCCGATTGGTCGTCTGGGTCATCGAGCCCGCATACCTCAAGGCGCCGCCGCGAAAGAGTAGCCCGATACTATCACCGCCGGGGTCGCCCGTGCCGACCCCTAGGCTGCTCGCCGTGCCATTATCAGCCAAAGTGGTGGCTTGCACGACGCCGCCAGCGAAAACCGTGACGCCAGAATATAGGTTCGTTCCCGACAAGACCAAGACGCTATTACCTACCTTGGTGAGATTAGAGGCATTTAACGCACCGTCGCCGTAGATAGCATTCGTTAACGTCAACGTGCCTGCATTCACGCCGATGGTCGTGTCGCCATCTAAGCCAATGTTCATGGTCAAGGCGTTCGTACCCGCCAAGTTCCGAATGGCACCCAGCCCACCGACACCAGTACCCAGCACGTGCAGGTGCTCGTTCATGCTGATATCACCTCTCAGCGCCAGCGTAGCACCATTGCTAATCCATGTCATCGTGGCACCATCCAGTCCGCCCGCACCCAGCGCACCGCTGCTCGCAGCAATCAATGTACCCGCGTTTATGTTCGTAACACCCACGTAATTGCCGGCCCCAGCGAGTACCCAGGTGCCGACGCCGCTCTTGGTGAGGTTAATCTTCGTACCTGCGGTGTCAGCGATACCCGCCGCGAGGGTGTTTTCGCCCGTGTTCGAGCCGGTAAGCGTCAGGGTACGAACGCCGCCTTCCTCCCACCAGTTCGGCATCGATGCACGCGTGAACGACAGGGTCGCCAAGGGGACACTGCCCGAGGCGTCAATGGTGCCGCCTCCGCCCGTCGTGCTCACACGGATCGCGCGATCGGTGGTTTGGGCCGTCGAGCCAGTATACTGCAGCACGCCGCCGCGGAAGAGCAGACCGATGTTGTCACCGGCGGTGTCGCCCGTACCCACGCCGAGGCTACTTGCCGTACCGTTGTTGGCGAAGGTGGCCGCATTAACCACGCCACCTCCGAGGATTGTTACGCCACTGTAAGAGCTGCTCCCGGTAAGCATGGCCGTCCCTGCGCCGGACTTGACCAAGGCCGCCGGGCCGGTCCCCCAGTCCGATAGACCCTGACTGAAGGTCAGCGTACGGCCTGCGCCGACATTCCACGTCATTTCGCCGCTTGAGTTGATGTTGGTATTAATGGTCAGGTCCCGACTGTCCGCCGCAATCGAGATTGAGCCAATGTGTCCCCAGTTTCCAGCGAAGACCAAAGGCACCGGGCCGTTGATGGTGATATCCCTCGTCAGCCCGCTCTGCAAAGATAGCGAATCCGTCCCGCAGAATACATTGATGTTAACCGTCCCATTAACGACATTGCTGTTGAAAACGTAATTGCCCCACTCCGTCCAAGAAGCTTCGACCCAGTTCGCGCCGTTATCGTAGTTCTGATTCACGCCGGAGTTGCCGATCCACTGGTACGTGGCGGCCGGGGCCGAGGTCACGCCCAAGAGGGCGGCCGCGACCATGAGCGTGGCACGGGAAAGCAGGGCACGAGAGGACTGGGAGGGCATCGGAAAGGGGTAAGACTGAAGGGGTGTGTGACCGGGGTGGGTCGTCACGGTGGAGTTGTTTAAAAATAAATTAGAAAAGGGTTCTTACAACTTATATCATAGGGAAAGGCCTATTTGATTGATTATGGAACAGGCGTCACGGCACAGGATGCCGTAGGTCGAGGGTGCCGACACGGCGGTAAGGGGCGAGGCATCCGTGCCAGCGGCCCCGTTGACCTGCTCAGCCGCAAAAAAGGGTCAGGCCGATAGTCGGCGGACCAGTGAGTTAATCGGCCGACTTTCTCCGTTCTAGCTATCAGTCTAAGCCACTAACAGCCTGACCCCTTTTCTTCCTCCCCCGCCCTACCGGACGAGGGATACAACTAGGTCGGCACGCAGTGCCGACCCTACCTGTGATGCAAGCCGAGCCTGGCTCTTCTTCTGACGCCGGCGTTGGCTTACTCACCCGCAAAAAGGGTCAGGCCGTTAGTCGGCCGTTTTGACATTCAACCAACCCCTTTTCCCTGGTTAGCCTATTAAACCTCTGGTACCTGCAGGTGGCCGACCTTAACCAGAATCGTGGCGCCTTCGGCTTCGGTGAAGGGTCTGTGGTGACTCATGTGCGGGCTGCGAATCCAAGTGCCGGCGGGATAGGCTCCATGCTCATCGCGGAAGACGCCTGCGAGGACGAGGATCTCTTCCCCGCCAACGTGGGTATGCGGATTGAACCGGGTGTCGGGCGCCCAACGCACGAGGGCGGTGTGCTTAGTGAGGCCTTCATGGAGCGAGGTGACTTTAAGCCCAGGGACCATGCCCTGCCGCCAATCCATCCGGTCGCCGGCCAAGGCAAAGGAGCCTTCTTCGGCTTCCGTCCAATCGCGGCGGTTTTCGTAAAGGACACAGCCCGTTTGGGTCTTAAGGTCGAGGGCTTGGCCGGGGAGGAGTCGGACGTAGGACTGCGGCCCAAAGCTGTCTTCGCCGATCAAGAGGGCGCCTTGGAGCACCAGGAGCTCGCAAAGCTGCTCGCCCGGGTGCGCCCAAGCGTCCCCGGCGGGATGCGCCACGACCTTAATCTGCGCATAGTCACCCTGCCCTTGGCGTTCCAGCGATACCGCCCCCTGCCCTTGCAAAGTCGCAGTAGCGTCCACCACAACGCGTTCAGAATGGTCAGCATGGAGGTCCATGCAGAACCATTAGGAACCTCAAACCATGAAGTCGAACACCATGACGCGTTCGAGGCAAAGGTGGTATTACTCAGGGGTCGAGCATCCTTGCTACGACCTAAACGTGAGTCATATTGGACTTACCCCCATGAAGTCCCTCCGCGTATTGCTGGTCTTGGCTAGCCTTTACCTTTACGCCGCGCCAGAATCCTCCGCCGCGCCCACTAAGAATTCCGCGGTCACGACCAAAACGCAGACCGCGAACTTCGACCGCGAACAGGGTGAAGGATGGAATCAGGGGCCAGCCAAAGATGTCGCTGGCCTGCCCCGCGTTTTGCTGCTCTGTGATTTCGTCACCATCGGCTACGGCGATCTCGTCCGCCAGCAACTTGCCGGCAAGGCTAACGTGCACAGCACGATGCTCTCCGGCCGCCAGACCCTGACCGACTGGGCGCCCAGTGAGCGTTGGTTCCAATGGGGTAAGTTCGACGTCATTCACTTCGGCTGTGGCCTGCACATCCTAGACCTTCCCGAAAAAGGCAAGGTCCAGCTACAACCCATCATCACGCTGGCCGACTACGAGAAGGACGTCCGCGCTTGCGTGGCCGCCCTCAAGAAGACCGGCGCCAAGCTCATCTTTGCCACCATGACGGCCGTCCCCGCCGAAGAAGACGTCGCCACCTACAACCAGGTTGCCCTCAAGGTCATGAAAGAAAACGGTATCGCCATCGACGACCTCCACGCCGAAGCCGGACCCCAAGTCGCCAAACTCCAGAATGCCCACAACATGGTCGGCTTTGAATTCTACACTGAGGAAGGCTATGTCGTGCTCAGCAAAGCCGTCATGAAGTCACTAAAGCCCGTCGTCGCGAAGTAAGCGCGGAGGCGCAGCGAACCTTCCCAGGCTCGACCCTTCTCAGACCGTGAAGTCGAACACCAAGGCGCGTTCGAGGTTGGGACGACTATTCAAAGGCATTCACCCTCAGGCCACAGCGTTCGGCACTTCTTCAGCTGATAGGTCCTTGCCGTGAACCATGCGGTAAAGCACGGGGAGCGTGAGGAGCGTCAGGATAGTCGAACTGATTATCCCGCCGATAACGACCGTCGCGAGCGGACGCTGAACCTCAGAGCCAGCCCCGGTCGCTAAGGCCATCGGGATGAAACCGAGGCCAGCCACCAGTGCAGTCATGAGCACCGGACGTAACCGAGTGAGGCACCCCTCCTCAATCGCTAGCTCCAGCGGACGTCCTTCGGCGCGCAAGGCACGAATGAAGCTAATGATGACTAGTCCATTCAGCACAGCGACGCCCGAGAGCGCAATGAAGCCGACCCCCGCGCTAATCGAGAAAGGGATGTCGCGTAAGATAAGCGCGGCCACACCGCCCGTGAGCGCAAGCGGCACCCCACTGAAGACGAGGAGGGAATCCTTGATGCTTCGGAAACTGGCGTAGAGCAGGCCAAACACGAGGAGCAGCGCGGCCGGAACGACTAGCTTGAGTCGGTTACTCGCCGAGATGAGTTGTTCAAAGGTGCCACCGTATTCCACCCAGTAGCCGGCCGGTGCCACCGCCGCCTCCTGCACGCGTCGTTGCGCCTCAGCCACAAACGAACCGAGGTCGCGGCCACGGACATTAGCCGTCACGACGACCCGGCGTTTACCGTTTTCTCTGCTAATCTGGTTAGGGCCCTGGGCGAGTGAGATTATGGCGACTTCCCGCAACGGGATGAAGGCCCGCACCGAACTTGCCCCGCGGGCCGGTAGCGGCACAGGCAGGTTACCCAAGCCATCGATATCGGTACGCACTGACTCAGGCAGCCGCACGACGACATCGAAGCGGCGATCGCCTTCAAAGATCTCACCGGCCACGGTACCGCCTAAGGCCGTGGCCACGACCTTTTGGGCATCATCAACCGCTAGGCCATAACGAGCGAGGGCCTCGCGGTTAAGCTGGACAGTGAGTAACGGCAGGCCGGTGACCTGCTCCACCTTAACGTCCGCTGCGCCCGGAATCACAGTCAGGATGGCTTCAATCCGCTCGGCCGAGGCGAGCATGACATCGAGGTCGTCGCCATAGACTTTGACCGCTACGTCCGTCCGCACGCCGGAGATAAGCTCGTTGAAGCGCATCTGAATCGGCTGGGTGAACTCATAATTATTACCTGGGATAGACTTGGCAGCGACCTCGAGCTCACTCACGAGCTGTGCCTTGGGCTTGCGAGGATCCGGCCACTGCGCCCGCGGCTTCAGCATCACATAGGTATCCGCAACGCTCGGAGGCATCGGGTCGGTGGCAATCTCAGCAGTGCCAATCTTACCGACGACTTTATCGACCTCAGGGAAGGCCTTGAGTCGTGCCTCGAGGACCGACTGCATCGCAATAGCCTGCGTGAGACTAGTCCCCGGAATCCGCAAAGCATGGAGGGCGATATCACCCTCATCTAAACTAGGCATGAACTCACTGCCCAGTCGAGTAGCTGCCGCGAGGGCTATCGCCAGGACCGCCACACTGGCGGCAACGACGGTGAGCCGCGCCTTCATCAAAACGCGCAGAATCGGAAGGTAAGCGGCTTTGGCCCCGCGCACGGCGATGTTCTCGTGCTCCGAAACCTTACCCGTAATGAAGATCGCCACGGCCGCCGGGATAAACGTCACGGAGAGAATCATGGCACCGAGTAACGCGGCCACGACCGTGAAGGCCATCGGGTGGAACATCTTCCCCTCGACCCCCGTCAACGCAAAGATCGGGATATAGACGACCGCGATGATGAGCTCCCCGAACAGGGTCGCCCCGCGCACCTCACGGGTGGCCTCGAAAGCCAAGGCCAACCGCTCAGGCTGAGTGAGTAGGCGGCCTAACCTCCCCTGCTCCTTTGCGAAACGCCGGAGGCAGTTCTCGATGATGATGACGGCGCCATCGACGATTAGGCCGAAGTCCAACGCGCCCAGACTCATCAGGTTACCCGACACCTTGTTGGTAGCCATGCCGGTCATGGTGAAGAGCATCGAAAGCGGGATGACCGCCGCCGTGATCAGGGCGGCCCGCAGGTTGCCCAGTAGGATGAAAAGCGTGAAGATGACCAATAGCGCCCCCTCGACGAGGTTGGCTTGGACGGTGCGGATAGTGCTATCGACCAGAGTAGATCGGTTGTAAACGGCCTGAGCGACAACGCCAGCGGGCAAGCTTTCATTCACCTTCACCAGGCGGTCCGCCACGCGGGTGGAGACCGCACGGGAGTTCTCGCCGACGAGCATAAAGACGGTGCCCAGGACGACCTCTTGGCCGTTTTCCGTGGCAGCACCATTACGCAGTTCGCGGCCCAAGCCGACTTCGGCGATTTCCTTCAGACGCAGCGGGACGCCACCGCGCTCGGCGACGACCACCTGACCAAGGTCCACGATGCCCCCGAGCTGTCCAGGGATGCGAATGAGGTACTGCTCTCCGTTTCGCTCAATGTAGCCGGCGCCGACGTTTTCATTATTCCGCGCGAGCGCGCTCATGATGTCCTGCAGCGTGATCCCGTAGGCACGCAACTTGTCCGGCGAGGGAGTGACGTGGAATTGCTTCTCAAACCCACCAATCGTATTCACCTCCGTCACCCCTTGAAGGTTACGCAACTGCGGGCGCACCACCCAGTCCTGGAGTTCCCGTAAGTCCATCGGCGTCCATTCCTTGCCGTCAGGGCGCCGTGCCCCAGGTTTAGCCTCCACCGTATACATGAAGATCTCGCCGAGACCCGTCGCAATCGGCCCCATCGCCGGCTGCAAGCTTGCGGGGAGTTGGGAGCGGACTTGCTGAATGCGCTCATTGACGAGCTGCCGTGCAAAGTAGATATCCGTCCCATCCTCGAAGACGACCGTAACCTGCGAGAGCCCATAGCGGGAAATCGAGCGCGTGCCGCTGAGTTTAGGCAGGCCAGCCAAGGCAGTCTCCACGGGGAAGGTAATCCGCTGTTCGACCTCAGCGGCGTGTACCCCGGGGCCTCGGTATTGACCTGTACCTGGACGTTAGTGATATCCGGGACCGCATCAATCGGAAGGTTGCGGGCATGATAAACGCCCACCAACGCCATCATGAGCACGGCCAGCATGACGAGCCACCGGTGGCGGATCGAGCCCTGCAGAACTCGCTCTAGCCAATGACAAAGGTTCAGTGGTCATGGGAGGCGCCTGATTTGCCGATGTCGGCCTTAATGAGGAAACTGCCTTCGGAGACATAAGTCTCGCCAGCGGCTAGGCCCTTGAGCACTTCCACGCGATCGCCGCTCCGGCGGCCGAGCTCGAGGGACGGGCTTGGGTAAACGTCGCCATGCTGCGAGAACACGACGGTGTGAAACTAAAGAGCGTCTGGAGGGGCCGAGGCTTTCACCGTGACAGGGGCACGCGCGGAGCTGAGCGTGACCGCCCCCTTAACAAAGCCACCGGGCCGCCAACGACCTTCGGGGTTAAGGACGACCACGCGGGCCAGAGCCGTCTGGTTCTCGGCGGAGACCAGAGGCGAAACGGAAGCAATGACGCCCTTGGGTCGCCTCACGCCCATCATCGGCATGCAGCACGACAGCTTGTCCAGCCTTCACCCGACCAAGGTCTTTGGAAGGAATCTCTAGCTCGACCCAGACCTTATCTAGGCCAGCGATGGTATAGAGTGCCGCACCCTCGGCGACCACCCTCGCCGCGGCGGCGGTGCGCGCGATGACCACGCCAGCTCCGGGCGCCTTCACCTCGGCGGAAACGAGCGTCTGGCTATTCTCCACGCGGGCAACGACCTCGCCCGCGGCAACCTTATCGCCGAGAGACTTACGGGCCTCCACGACGAACCCCGGCAAAACGCGCGGTGGCTCGGCGGACACCGTCCAAGTCGAGGCTAACTCGCCCATAGACTTCAAGGACCTCGTCCAATTCCGCCGGAGCAGCCTGCGTGACCTGCACGCCCGCTTTGGCGGCGGCCGCAGCCGTGATTACCGTCTGCATCTCGGGCGCAGCGAACGACCACTTATGCACGGTACCGGCATGGTCCGCGACAATGACGTAGTCGAAGGAATGGGGCTCAACGACCTCGTGGTCACCGCGGCAAAATCCGCCTCGGACGCGAAGGTGAAGCGGTCCTCAACTTTCCCAGGGCGGATGAGCGTCACGGATAATTTGACGTCGGCGGGCGCCACGGGCCTTACCCGCCTTGGTGACCAAGCGCGAAACTCTGGGGGGACGCCGGCTTCGAAGATCGCGAGCTCGAGCGTGAGTCGCCATCGGTGAGCAGCCGGCCTCGGTGCGGACCCTTGGCCTCCGCTACTTCCTCTGCTTCGTGTCCGTGGGCCCCGTGGTCATGGTCGTGGTGGGCATGCGGACCTTGCAAGAGCCAGGCCGCAGCGGCCAGGCCCGCCAAGAGAATGAGCGCGGGGAGGATGATTTTCTTATAATTCATAATTTTTAGATAAAGGGGGTGATTGGGAGGGAATGATTAGGGGCGTTCAAAGAGCGCCTTAGTCTCAGCGAAAGATGCGCCCGCGAGGGCCTCCGCCCGGACGAGGGCGAGCGCGTAGGCGAGCTCGGCGTCTAGCAAGTCGCGGCGTAGGGCGATCAGAGCCCGCCGGGCATCAAGCACTTCCATAAGGGCAAGCGACCCGCTGCTGTAGGCGGTCTGCACGGAGGCGCAGGCCTCTTCGGCTGCAGGCACAGCCTCACGGCGCAGGGGTCGTCGCCTGGGCATGGACCGCGAGGAGCTCGGCGTGAGCATGTGCGAGGGCCGTACGCTGTTCCAATTCCGCTGCCCGCAGCGATTGCTCGGACGCTCGAACCATCGCACGGGCCGCGCGGATGTTACCAGAATTATCATCGCGGAAAGTCAGCGGGATCGACGCGCCCAAAACGAAGGAGGTGGCGGCGCCTTCATTGAGACGACGAACGCCCGCGCCTAGGGTGACATCAGCCACACCGCGGGCTGATTCTAAGTCGAGCGCAGCACGCTGGCCGGCAACCAGCGAGGAGACCAAGCCCAAACGCGGACTGCCCGATACGGTCAGGGCGGCCTCGAAACGGGCAAGCGCAGTGGCGCTACCGGCAAAAGGAGCGCCCCTTTGATTTCAGCGATTTCTACGGCGCTACCGCCCCAACTAGCGGCGAGGGTCGCCCGGGCCAACGAGACTGCAGATTGGGCACGCCCCAACTCAGCTTGGGCGGACGCAGCGAAGCGCGGGCGCGGGCAACTTCGGAAGGCGAGGCGGTCGCGGCCTGCAGGCGACGAGTCGCCGAGGCGAAGGTCTCCTGGGCAAGCTTGAGCTGCTCACCCGCCAGGGCGAGACGGCTATTTCAACCATGGCTTTGACGAAAGGCATTAGCGGAGGCGGCGAGGATATCGGACCTGCGCAGGACTAATGAGGCGGCGGCGACATCACGATCACACTCCGCGAGCGCCACGCGTCGACTGGACTTATCACCACGCTCGATCAGCTGGCTCGCCTGTACCGTCACTTCCATCACCTCAGTCCACGGGCCAGCTTGGTACCGCCAAAATTCTCGACCGAAAGCGACAAGTTAGGGTTAGGGCCCATGCCGGCCTGCGCCACGCGGCCATCGGCAGCCTGATTGCCAAGACCAAGGGTAAGTAGTTCAGGGTTTAACGCAGCGGTCCGAGCGAGGACATCGCCCAAGCTGAGCGACGCCGGAGCGCGCACTTCCAAAGGGCTAAGGGGGGCGCTATCGGCGGAGCTGGGCGGCACGATGCCCGTCTGGTCGATGGCGGCCATATGGCCGGCCACGGGTAAGATTACCGATAAGAAAAGGATGCTGGAATGGGTCATGGATATAAATGCATACGGGCGGTAGCCCAGGGTGCCCCCTTGGACGACGAGAGTGAGTACGACCCACCCGCACCCGTCGCGGATGCAAGGAGGTCGGGCGGCCAGGGCCGCCAACCGTCAACCGCTCAGAGCCGAAGTGACATCGTCCCGGCCCTCAAGGCAGGCGGACGATAGGCAGATAAGGCTAAACTAAAAGATAACGCGTCGGGCACGGCGGCCAAACGTTCAACAAAGGTAAGCGGCTCGGATACACGGACCAAGCAGGCCGCCCCTTGACGGCAGGCAGGGAGAACAACGGGGCCTCGACGAGCGCAACCTCGTGATTAGGAACCAGGCAGTCCGAGCAGTCAGCAGGCTCTGCGCAGGCCTGACCCGCATGCTCGCATGCAGACGCGACATCTTCACAGGGGCAATGGTCATGCGCCAAAACGCTCACCGAAGCCAAAAGCAAGAAAGCTAGGCAGGCGAAGAATCTGGAGCGGGCGAAGAACACTCCACCTAGATTTCCCGCCTCGCCGGAGAAGTCAAGCGACCCGACCAGAGTCCAGGCCCGCCAGGGGGATATACCCCCGTTACTCTTCGAAACAGAACCTCAGACCGTGAAGTCGAACACCATGACGCGTTCGAGGTTCGGGACGACGACCAGCTTCACGCGCTCATGCTCAGGGTGCGGGAGGTAGGTGTCGCGGCTCTGAGGGGAATCAAAGGTCATGACAAACCCGTGCGTAAAGCCGTCATTCAGGCCTTCATCGCTCTGATAGACGCCATGCTGCATGGTGAGGAGCCCCGGGATCTTACCGACCATGCCACGCATCTCGGCAAAGCACTGTTCGATGGTCGCCGGCGTGACGCCCTGCTTGAAGGTAAATGTGCCGTAGTGGAAGACCATGGAGTAAATCGGGGTTAGGGGATTGGGGGTAGGGGTTGGGGGATAAATGAGAGTACGGAGTTCGGAGTACAGAGTACGGAGGGAAAGACAGGAGAGTGCAAAGAGAGTTCAGAGTTCTGAGTTCAGAGTTCTGAGATGAAGTATGAAAGTACGGAGTTCGGATAGTGGGTCGCTGTAATCTGTACTCCGTAATCCGTCCTCCGCACTCTTCTCTTCGCAGTTACTTCTGCGAAACCCAGCTCAACGAATTCAGCAGTAACTTCTGATAAGCGGGGTGATCGTGGGAGTGTTCGTCGTGGCCGAGGGCGATGCAAACAACGCGGGCCTTGGGCTGCTTGACGACCCAGACGGACGGGAGAATGGTCGACTGATCAGGCTTAGGATTCTGACGAGGATCGTGCCAAGGACTTCGGCGCCTTCCGGACGGGTCAGCTCGATGTTGTAACTTTCGTCACGAATATTGAAGGTGGCCGGAACGCCCACCATGACGGGGTGCGTCGGCTTAGTCACAGTGAAGGGGAATTCGCTATGGCCGTGACTACGGGAGCCACCGCAGACGAACTCGTCGTTATACTTGGTCTCGAGCGGCCAGTTATACCAGGTGGCGGCATGTAAGAGGACGACGCCCTTCCCTGCGGCGGTGAAGTCACGAATGGCCTTCTGGAACTCAGCCGTACCGAACTGGCGTGGTTACCACTGAAGAGGAAGAGGTCCGCCTGCGGGAGTAACTCAAGGGTTTCCTTGAGGTTAGGGGTCGCCGCGACGTCAT
>BGOK01000011.1 GCA_003569205.1 Verrucomicrobiota bacterium
GCTCGGCGATGTCGCTCGAACACCTCGGGGCGACGTTTGACCTACACGGGGGCGGCATCGACCTCTGTTTCCCGCACCACGAAAACGAGATTGCCCAGACCGAATGTGCGACCGGCATTCAAGGGTTTGCGGCGCACTGGTTCCATAGTGCTCACCTGCTCGTCGACGGTGACAAGATGTCCAAGAGCAAGGGTAACCTCTATACCTTAGACCAACTCATCGCGAAGGGCTTCACCACCACCGAGGTCCGTTATGCGCTCATCGCCGGCCACTACCGGAGCTCCCTTAACTTCACCTTTAAGGGGGTCGAGGACGCCCACTCCGCCCTCGCCAGCTCGAGCGCGGCACCGACCGTTTGCTGGTTGCCGCTGGGTTTACCCGGGCGGAGTTCCTTCCCCTGCCACCCAAGAGACCCAGACTGCCTGGGGCGCTTCCAGCATGCCTGGGAAGTCCTGCAAAACGACCTTAACGTGCCCGGTTGCCTTGGGCAGGTCTTCACAGTTTTGGCGGACAAGGACGAGCCGACCCCGGCGCAGGCCCGCCAAGACCTCTCCGGCCTGGCCAAGATTCTCTACGCCCTCGGCCTAACCCTCTTCACGGCTGCCCCCGTTGCGGCCGCCCCCGCCGAGGTCATCGCCTTGGCGGCCCAGCGTTGGGCGGCCAAGCAGGCCAAGGACTTTGCCGCCGCTGACCGCCTCCGCCAGGAGCTGACAGCCCTCGGCTGGGCGATGCTGGACCGCAAGGATGGGTACGACCTGAAGCCGGTTTAGCTCTTTAAGATTGTTGATAAGTGTCCGTTGAAAGGCTCGCCGCGGCGGTCAGTCTACAGGCTTCCTTATGTCCAACGACACGCCCGCCCGTCCGGTCAACTTCACGCTCCTGCCGTCCCTCGCATTTCTCCTCTTCGGCATCGCCCTCGCCCTCGCGTTTGTGGTCGCTTCCGATAAGATGGGTAAGTCGATTGGGCAGTTTAAAAATACCCGCCCCGAAATCACCGTCAAAGGTGTCGCGACGCTCGATGTGCGCTCCGGTCAAGGTTCGCTGAACGCCACGTTATCGTGGCGTGGCGAGAATTTCAATGAAGGCCGGGCGGCGATGTTGGCCCAGCGCGCCGCCGTGCAAAAGCTATTGAAAGAAGCAGGTTTCGCCGAATCCGAAATCGTCTTCACGGCTTCCGAGAACACGCGCTTGGAAGCGGCGGTCTTTACCGAGTTTTGCTCCTAATCAAGATGGCGTTCGCACGCCGATTCAGCGCGCGCCGATCGACTTTAATCGCTTTGCGCGCGGGAAGGTCCCCGAGTTTACCTTCATCCAGGCTTTCACGATCGAAACTCCGAATGTCGATCGAGTCTTGGCCTTCTCGCGGCAGGAAATCTACCTCGAGCAGGGCGTCACGCTCGTGCGGGGTGCGCCCATTTTCCGTTTAGTGAAGCTGAACGATTCCAAGCAGGAACTCCTGGAGGCTGCGGCCAAGGATGCGCAGCGCCGCGCCGCCACCATGATCGCCGGTTCGGGCTCTAAGGTCGGATCTTTGTTGGATGCCTCGCAGGGGGTGATCCAGATTTGTGCCAAGGACCGTGTGGGGGAGTCCGACGCCAACAGCATCGATTTCTACTCCATCGAGAAGACCATCCGCGTGGTGGTCACGATGCGCTTCGAAATCGTTAAGGAATAGCCAGAATCGGGGTGGGCGGGGGCTTGCCTCCGTCCTTGCCCTCCGCCCCGGGAGTCCCTAGCGGTAAAGGACGCTTTGCCATCATGTCCTCCCGCCCGCAGATGACTCCCCTCGAGGAGATTCGCCACTCCGCCGCCCACATGCTGGGTGCCGCCGTGCTTCGCCTGTTCCCGCAGGCGCAGTTGGACATCGGGCCGCCCACCGATAACGGGTTCTACTACGACTTCGACCTCGAGCATGCTTTCACGGCCGAAGACCTCGTTAAGATCGAGGAGGAGATGCGTCGTATCTCCAAGGAGAACCAGAAGTTCGAACGCTTTGAGTGCACCCTAGAAGAAGCCGAGAAGCTCCTTCGCGAGCGCGGTCAAGTCGCCTACAAGCTTGGCCGCCTCGGTGACATCCCCGCCGGCGAGACGATTTCCTTTTATAAGAACGGCGAGTTCGTCGACCTCTGTGCCGGCACGCACGTCCGCTATTCTTCGCAGGTCAAGGCTTTCAAACTCTTGCACATCGCGGGCGCCTACCATCGCGGCAACGAGAAGAATAAGCAGCTGCAACGTATTTACGGTACCGCTTTTGCAACGAAGGAAGAACTCGAGCAGTCATTGGTTCGGGCCGAAGAGGCGAAGAAGCGCGACCACCGTCGCCTCGGTAAAGAACTGAAGCTCTTCCATATCGACGAGAAAGTTGGCCAAGGCCTGATTCTCTGGACGCCGAACGGTGCCGTCGTCCGCCAAGAGCTCCAGAACTTCATCTCGGCCCAGCTCTTCCAGACGGGCTACAAGCAGGTCTTCACGCCGCATATCGGCAACCTTGACCTCTACCGGACCTCCGGCCACTTCCCCTATTATAAGGACGCCCAGTTCCCGCCGCTCGTCGAGCGCGAGGCGATGGAGCTTCTCTCGAAGGAAGGCTGCGGTTGCGGTGAGCTGACCAATCGGCTCGAAGACGGTACGGTCCAAGGCTTCCTGCTGAAGCCGATGAACTGCCCGCACCACATCCGTATTTTCGCCTCGCAGCCGCATTCCTACCGCGATCTCCCAGTTCGCCTCGCCGAATTCGGTACGGTCTACCGCTGGGAGCAGTCTGGTGAACTCAGCGGCATGACCCGCGTCCGTGGGTTCACGCAAGACGACGGCCACCTCTTTTGCACGGAAGACCAAGTCGGCCAGGAAGTCCTCGGTTGCTTGGAGCTCGTCAAGGTCGTCCTCAAAACCCTTGGCTTAAATGACTACCGCGTCCGGGTGGGCCTGCGTAACCCGGATTCCAATAAGTATACCGGCTCGACCGAGAATTGGGATAAGGCCGAAGCCGCTTGCCGCTCCGCGGCCGCCACGTTGGGCGTCAGCTTTACTGAGGAAGCCGGCGAAGCCGCTTTCTATGGCCCGAAGATCGACTTCGTGGTGCGCGATGTCATCGGTCGCGAATGGCAGCTAGGCACGGTGCAGGTCGACTTCAACCTGCCGGAGCGTTTTGAGCTTTCGTATAACGGCGCGGACAACAAGCCGCACCGTCCCGTGATGATTCACCGCGCCCCGTTCGGTTCCATGGAGCGTTTTGTGGGTATCTTGATTGAGCACTTTGCGGGCGACTTCCCGACTTGGTTAGCCCCTGAGCAGGTCCGGGTGATCTCGCTCAATGACGACCTTAACGCTTATTGCGAAGAGATCGGCGAAAAGCTCAAACAGGCCTGCATTCGGGCCACCGTCGATACCACTTCCGATAAGCTCGGTGCTAAGATCCGCCGTGCCGAAATTACCAAGGTTCCCCATATGCTCGTCATCGGCCAGAAGGAGAAGGATTCTGGTCTCGTGAATGTGCGCTCGCGGTCCGATAAAGCGTTCGAAGGTAACCGCCCGTTTGAAGAATTCCTCGGCCTCGTTTTGGCCGAGATTTCGGAACGCCGGCTCAAGGTGCACATCCCGACGGCCCCGGCTCCGACTGCGCAGCCCAAGGCGTAACGCGTTTGACGCGGTAATTTGACCCGTTGAAGCCTCGGGTGAGGGTGGGGTAGGTGTTTCCCGATTGCAGGCGGGAGGACCACCTGCCTACTTGTGGGTATGCCTCCGGTCCGTCCCAACTCTCGTCGCGACTTCTTGAAAGCCGCCAGCCTAGGCGGCCTTGCCTTCGGTGCCGCGTCCGTCCCGGCTTTGGGTGCGACGACCCGCGAAAGCGCCGCAAACTCAGCGCAACGTTTGGCTAAGAACGTCATCTTCATGGTGTCGGACGGGATGGGTATGGGGACGCTGTCCGCTGCCGTCGATTACCTGAAGCTCGTGCACCAGCGCGAGAGTCATTGGCTCCGGATGTACCGCGAATTCCCGGTGGTGCGTTCGCTCTGTGAGACCCACTCCGCGACGGGCTTAGTGACTGACTCTGCTGCCGCCGCCAGTTGCTGGGGAATTGGTGAGCGCGTCCAGAACGGCTCCCTCAATGTGACCGCGGATGGCCGCAAGCCCGTCACACTTCTCCAACGGATGAAGGCCGTGCGTAAGCTCACGGGTCTAGTGACGACGGCGACGGCGACCCACGCCACCCCCGCGGGTTTGGTCACTAACGTGAGTAAGCGTGAGGACCAAAGGGAAGTCGCTTTCCAGTATCTCGAACGTGGCGTGGACGTCGTGCTCGGCGGAGGGGCAACTTATTTTGGTGAGAGCCTCGTCTCCGCGTATAAGAAAGTTGGGTATGCCCACGTGACCAACCGCGCGCAATTGCTGGCCCATCGTGGAGCGGGCCCCTTGCTCGGATTATTTAGCAAGAATTACATCCCCATGGAAGTGGATCGGTTGAATCGGAAGGAACTTGCGGCCGTCACCCCTTCGTTGGCGGAGATGACGCAGGTAGCCTTAGCTAGCCTCCAGGGTGGCTCGGAAGGCTTTTTCCTGATGGTGGAAGGTGGTCGTATCGATCACGCCTGCCATGCCAACGATCCGATTGGCGCGATCCTTGATCAGATCGCCTTCGATGATGCCATCGCGACGGTGCTGAAGTTTATTGCGACGAATCCAGACACGTTACTCATTGTCACGACCGACCACGGCACGGGCGGCCTGCAGGTCAATGGCGTTGGCAGTGAAGACTTTGATTCTAAATTGCCTTCTTACAATGAAACGGACCGAACTTTCCTGCGCCTGACGCAGTTCAATCGCTCGTTGGAGCAAGTGAAGTTGGAGGCGAAGGACTTTAAGAAGCCGAAGGAATGGCAAGACCTCTTGGTCGCTGCCACCGGCCTCAATTTCAAGGCCGCTGACTTGGCTAAAGTCATCGGTATGAAGACCCTCACGGAGGCTATCCCGAAGTATTCAGGCATAGGTTTTACGTCGATGAATCACACTGGCGAGTTGGTGGAATTCAGCGCCATCGGCCCAGGCTCAGCCCTGTTTACGCCGTTCATGCGCAACGATCAGGTCCACGCCCACCTATTGCGCGCGACTGGTTTGGCCTAGGCGGTTTTAAAGGGGCACAAAAAAGGGCGTCCACTGGGACGCCCTTTGTATTGGTTTTAGCGAGGCTTAGTACTTCACGCCGCAGCCGTATGGCTTGGTCGTGGTGGTTTCAGGAGCCTTGCCGTCCTTGAGGGACTTGAGGGCAACGGCGACGTAGTTGGTAGCCTTTTCAATGTCGGCCGACTTAGCGGAGGGGATGCTGTCGATAGCGCCCTTGTAGGCGAGGTTACCCTTGGCATCGATGACGAAGCAGTGAGGGGTCACCTTGGCTTCATAGGCGCGAGCGATTTTGCTGCCTTCATCGTTGATGACGGTGCCAGGGTAGTAGCCATTCGTTTCATTCAGCTTGTGGCCGCCGGAGTTGATGACGAGCCAGACTGCGCCTTGGGCGATGGCGTCCTTCTGAGCGTTCTGCATGGCGCCGACGTCGTAGAACTTCTTCACGTAGGGGCAACCAGGGTTGTACCATTCGAGGACGACGGTCTTGCCCTTGAAGTCGGACAGCGAGACAGTCTTGCCGTCCTTATCTTTGGCGGTGAACTCAGGAGCGGGCTTACCGATTTCTACAGCGGCCGAAGCAGCTAGAGCGACGAAGCAAGCGAGGAGGGAGGTGAGGAGACGCATTGGGTGTTTTGGGTGTGAGGTGATTTGTAGGGGCTTCCTTACACATTACAACCCCGACGGTGTGCTGTCGTTACACTGTAACCACGGTTAAAGGCTGATTTTCGCCAATTTTTACTCATGGGTTGCCAAAAAGGACAAAAAGGGGGATTTAGACCCTGCTTATGGCAGACGCCCGTTCCACCGCCTTGGCTTGCGCCACTGAAGCCTCCCTCTGGGCGGACATCCACGCCCGTGCCCAAGTCGTGGCGCAGGCCGAGCCGGCGTTAGTGCCGATGCTGAAGCGCTACGTCCTGGACCGTGCGACTTTCGCGGAGGGTATCGTCCGTCGCCTCTCCGAGCGGATTGCTCCCACCGGTAATGACGTCGACTCTTTGGTGGCTGCCATGCAACAGGCGATTACCGCCGACCCAGAAATCCTCGCGCAGATGCGGGCCGATATTCGGGCTACCTTGGAGCGCGACCCCGCCACGGAGCATGCGTTGATCCCGTTTCTTTGGTATAAAGGTTTTCATGCGATCTCGCTGCATCGCTTGGCCCATTCGCTATGGAAGTCCGGCCGACGGGAACTCGCCACACATTTGCAGTCGTTAATGTCCGAGCACTTAGCCGTGGATATCCACCCGGCTGCGTCTTTCGGTGTTGGCATTCTCTTGGACCACGCCACCGGCTTCGTCGCAGGTGAGACCGCCGTTGTCGGCGACAATGTTTCTTTCCTGCATGAGGTGACCTTAGGTGGCACGGGCAAGGCTCGCGGCGATCGTCACCCGAAGATCCGTTCAGGAGTGCTCATCGGCGCGGGGGCTAAAATCCTCGGCAACATCACCGTCGGCGAAGGCGCCAAGATCGGCGCTGGCTCCGTAGTCCTCAAGGACGTCGCCCCACATACCAGCGTGGCGGGCGTGCCCGCTGTCGTGATTGGACGCACCTCGGTCGATGCCCCGGCGCTCGACATGGATCACTCCCTCTAAGCGATGTCCTCTGCCAATCGCCCGCAGGAACGTCCCGGCGACACCCGCGTCCTCGATTGCCTTTATCGCGTGGGCGCGTTCGTCAACGCGACCGAAGACCCCCGGGAAGCCCTCGACTTCATTCTGGCTGAAATCGTCCATAGCTTGAACGCTTCGAGCGCTTCGATTGCGTTACTCGAGCCGACGACGGGTTCGCTCCGAATTGAAGTGAGCAATGGGCTCGCTGCCGACTCGATTCAACAGGTCATGGCGCAAGGGCAGGGTGTCACTGGCTGGGTCGCCTTACATGCCCGCCCCTTATTGATTCCCGACGTCTCCAAGGATCCACGCTATATTGAGCTGCGCCAAGGCATTCGGTCCGAGTTGGCCGTGCCGATGGAGCTCATGGGGAACGTCATCGGCGTCGTTAATTGTGACTCCGATCGCTTGGCCGCCTTTACCGAGGCCGACGTCGCTTTCCTATCGTTGCTGACCAACGAGGCTTCCAAGGCCGTTGGTCGTATCTGGTTACTCCGGCAGTTGCGTTCCAAGGCCGCCCAGTTGGAGGCGCTTGTCGGTGCCGCCCAAGAATTGGCCCGTGAGCGGGATGAGCCGGGCATTACTGCGGACTTGGCGCGGCATACGCGGGCCCTGTTAGGGGCACGGGCGGTTGCATATTATCGGCTCAACGACCGCGAGCTCGCCTTAGGCTTCTTGGACGGCGAGTGCGCCGGTAGCGTGTTCAACCCGATCACGAGCATTGATCAGACCTCCATCGGCACGGCCGCGACCCGTCATCGGGCGTTGGTCGTACCGGTCGCAGGTAAATCCGAAGAGCACCTCTTCACGCGCCTCGTCGACCCCGTCGCCTCGTCTTCGTTGTTGGCCGTGCCCGTGCGTTATGAGGATGAGACTTTTGGCGTGCTGGTTTGTGTGTCGATGGGAGCCTATCGTTTTTCCGATGACGATAAGCATCTCGTGACCGCCCTGTCGTCGTTCGGTGCGTCCTCGATTCAGAATGCCCGTCTTTACGCTAAGGTCTTTACGGTCGAAGAAGGCCTCCGCCGCAGCGAACGCCTCACTGCGCTCGGCTTACTATCTGCTGAGGTGGCGCACGAGATTCGCAATCCGCTGACAGTCATGAAACTACTCTGCGATACATTGGGTCAAGGCTTGGGCTCCGATGACCCCAAGCAGGAGGACCTCGGTGTCATGCGGGAGAAGGTCACACATATGGAAGGCGTCGTCTCCCGCGTGCTCGGAATGAGCAAAGCGCAGTCGGGGGCCTTTAAGTCTTTCCCACTTGATGGGGCCGCTGATAGCGCGGTGCTGCTCCTGCGCCTGAAGTTCCAGCAGGCGGGCGTGGAGGCCACGGTCGTTTCCGAGCCAGATCTCCCTTTTGTGGAAGGCAACCCTGGTCAAATTCAACAGGTTTTCCTTAACCTTCTCCTGAACGCCGTTCAGGCCATGCCCAAAGGCGGTAAGCTATCGTTGCGGGTGGCGCGCGAGCCCGGTCCGCAGGGCGAAGTCATCTCTGTGCGCATCGCGGATACGGGCTCGGGCATTTCCCCAGAAATCCTGCCGAAAATCTTTGAATCGTTCTTCACGAGCCGGGAAGACGGCACCGGCCTCGGCTTGGCCATCGTGAAACGCATCCTTCGCGATCACCGTGGCGATATCGTCGTCGAGTCTTCTGGACCCGCCGGGACGACGTTCAAGTTTTGGATCCCGGCCCTGAAGTAAGGAGTCGCTTGGCGGCGGTCCACACGACGGGCACGAAGGAGACGACGACTACGATAAGGATGACCTTGTGGAGTTGATCGGCGAGTGACGTGGTGCCTAAGAAGTGACCGAGCCAGACGAGCGAGCTCACCCAGAGGATTCCCCCAAGGGTATTCCAGCGCAGGAAGCGGGCCGTCGGCATCTGGCCCATACCAGCGGCAAAGGGTACAAAAGTACGCATTAACGGCACATAGCGCGCCAGGACGATTGCGGGTGGTCCTTTTTCAGCAAAGTAGCTGCGGGCCGCCTCGAGGTGTCGGCGTTTAAACCACCAGCTGTCGGCACGATTCTCCATGATGTGGCCATATTTACGGCCGAGCCAGTAACCAGTCTGGTCTCCGATGATGGCCGCGGCCGTCAAGGCAAAGGTGAGTTCCCACGGGTTAAAGAAGGCCGGGCGCTCACCGTTAGCAACGGAGAGGACGCCTGCCGTGACGAGTAAGGAGTCGCCGGGGAGGAAGAAGCCTGCGAGTAAACCGGTCTCCGCAAAGATGATCAGGCACATTAGGGAGATGCCCCCGACTTGGATCATCTGTCGGAGGCCTTCGGCGGTGTGGAGGTGGGACCAAAGGTCGCTGAACCAAGAAAGCATGCTTTCACTAAGAAGGGTTTCTCGTGCTTGGCAATCGCCTTGAAAGCTGTTCCCGTCCTCGCCACGCTCTGGTCCACCGATGTCACCCGAATTTGAATCCTCCGCCGCTCGTCTCCGGCACTCCGCCCTGCAGCATGGGTTGGCCGGGCAGGCGGCGCAGGAGGGGCCGGTGGTGCCACGGGCCAAAGCCTTTCTCCTGGAAGCTCGGGAGATTCAGTTGGCCGCGCATCGGGCGGGCCTTCCGGGTGATGAGGTCGCCAAACTTCGTTCCGATGCGATTGATATCGTCATCGATGCCCTGTACCTCCGCGCGGGACCGGCTGCCGCGAGCCTAACGTTGGTGGCGACGGGTGGCTATGGTCGCGCTGAGCTTTGCCCGCTGAGCGATATCGACCTCTTGGTCTTGGTCCCGGCCCATACGGCAGAGACCAAGCAAGCGGTGGAAACGATTCTCTACCCGTTATGGGATGTCGGTCTAAAGGTCGGTCAATCAGTCCGCACGGTCGCCGAAGCCGCCGATTATGCCCGTAATGACTTACACCTCCACGTCGCCTTACTCGAGACGCGTCTCCTGTGCGGCGAACGCTCGCAGTTTGCCCAGCTCGAAGTGCGATTGTCCGAACTTTTGAGCGGTGAGGCTTGGCAGCCCTTGGCTAAAGCCATCGTGGAGTCGCAACGTAAGCGTCGTGAAAAAGCCGGCGGTAGTGCCTACCTTCAGGAGCCCGACTTAAAGAACGGGGTAGGGGCGCTCCGCGATGTCCAAGGTTGTGTTTGGCTGGCCCGCATCGCCCGCGGCGTCGCCGGACCGAGCGGCCTCGGTGCCACGGGTTTTCTACCGACCTCCGACCTTGCCAAGTTCGAGCAAGCCCGGGCTTCGCTGCTGCGGCTGCGTTGTGAGCTCCATTTTCAGGTGACCCGTCCGACGGAGCAGCTTTCGCTCGAACGCCAAGACACGATTGCCGAAGGCTTGGGCTACCCAGGTGATTTGAAGTCCCGTATTGGTGCCTTGATGCGTGATTATTTTGACGCTGCCGATCACGTCCGCCGTTGCTCGGAGATGGTCGAAGGTGCCGTGATGGGCGAGCCCGAGCCGGCGGGGTGGGGCGAGCCCATTTTGGTCGATGGCTTCCGTCTTGTGCCCGGCGGCACCGTCGCTGCCCAGCATCGCCTCGTCTTTGAAGAAGACCCCGGTCGCCTCGTCCGCCTCTTCCGTTTATGCCAAGTCCATGAGGCTCGCCCGGAGCGGGCCCTTTCCTTGTTGGTCCGCGAGCGGGCTCACCTGCTGACGGCCGATGTCGCCTACGCCGAGGAGTCTTGCAGCGCCCTGCGGGCAATGCTGACCGAAGCGGGCCGCGTCTTCGGCGCCCTGCACGCGCTGCGTGAGCATGACCTACTTTACCGGCTTGTACCAGAGTTCGCTGGTTTACACTGCTTGGTGCAGTTCGAGTTCTATCACCGTTGGACAGCGGATGTGCATACGCTCCGTTGCT
Source organism: Verrucomicrobiota bacterium (assembly GCA_003569205.1). Lineage (GTDB taxonomy): Bacteria > Verrucomicrobiota > Verrucomicrobiia > Opitutales > UBA953 > UBA953. The sequence continues at coordinate 10,557 of BGOK01000011.1, forward strand.
TGATGGAGTTAGACGAGATTTACGAAGGCAAGACCGAGGTCGATCGGCGCTACCGCGAGGTCGTCTTAGGCTCGGAGGCACCCTCGTTCCTCTACGCCATCCTTTTCCTGCACGATATCGCCAAGGCGGGCGGCATCGCTGGACATGCCGAACGCGGCGTCCCTATTGCCGAGGTCGTGTTAGAGCGCCTGGGCTTCGACGCCCGCGAACGTGAAGTCGCTGCCGCGGTCATTCGCCACCATTTAATCATGGGTATCTACTGGCAACGCCATGACGTGGATGATCCCGCCAACATCGAGCGCTTTGCATCGATTGTCGGTGATGAACAGGTCCTGCGGAGCCTATACGTGCACACTCGTTGCGATGCCCGCGCCACTTCGCCGGACCTTTGGACGAGCTTTAAGGATGGTCAGCATGGGACGCTCTATCGTCGCACCTTAGCCAAGCTCGCCGGTGAATCTGAAGCCGAGGCCGAAGTCGCGGCGACGGCCTTGCGCGAACAGACCGCGGAACTCTTAGCGGGGTCCGTGCCGGCGGATGAATTGGAGGCCCATTTCACCCAGATGCCTTCCGGGTATTTCCTGCACGTCGCGCCGGAGGATGCGGCGGTACACGTGGCGTTAATTCATCGCCTCATCGCCACCGTCGCCCACGAAGATGCCGAACAGTCGCTCCAGCCGATTGTGGAGTGGCACGACGACGTCGGCTCCGGCCAGTCCGTCGTCACCGTGGTGACGTGGGACCGCGCTGGCCTCTTTAGTCGCATGGCGGGGGCTTTCGCCGTAGCTGGCATCAACATCGTCTCCTGTCGCGCATTCTCGCGCGAGGACGACGTTGCGATCGACTTCTTTAAAGTCGTCTTGCCGGTCGGCAAGGAACTCGGTGCCAAACAGAAGTTCGCCGTAGCCTTAGCCAGTTCTTTGGTCGGTGGCTACGACCTGATCGACGAAGTCGGCCAAGAGGAAGTCCAGGCCACGCTGACAGCCCCGCGGCGTAAGGCCTTTGTGCCACTCGCCGCTGAGGTCAGCGTCTATTACGAAGAAGCCTTGGGTCGGACGGTGGCTGAGGTGCAGTGTAATGACCGACTCGGCCTCTTGTTCCGGATAGGCTTGGTCATTCGTGGGGCGGGCTATGCGATTACCTTCGCGAATATTTCGACGGAACAAGGCTTTGCCTTGGATACCTTCTACCTGACCCCCGAACGTGGGCTGACGACGACCCCGCAAAGTCCCGAGGCCTTAGCGGACGGGCTCCGCCAGGTGGTTTCCTGAATTAGGTCCCCCTTGCTTCGGCTGGAAAAAGGCTTAAGGCTATTCAGGTATCACCGCCATGACCTCGAACCTCCTGCACTTAGGTCGTCTTTGCCTCGCGCTGACGGCTTGCCTTAGTCTCTCCGCCGCCGAAACCGCTGCCCCCGCTTCCAAGCCCATGACCACTCCTCCTAAACTCGAAAAGGCCACCTTCGGCGCCGGTTGCTTCTGGGGCGTCGAATACCAATACCGGAAGATTCCCGGTGTCAGTGAAGCCGTCTCCGGCTACAGCGGTGGTAAGACCGAGAACCCTACCTACCGGCAAATCTGCCAAGATAGTACCGGCCATGCCGAAGTCATCGAAGTCACCTTCGATCCGGCTAAAATCAGCTTCCGACAGTTGGTGGAATACTTTTTCCGGATGCATAACCCGACGCAGGTCGACCGCCAAGGCCCGGACGTAGGGGACCAATACCGTTCAGTGATTTTCTTCCACTCGCCTGAGCAGAAGAAGGTCGCGGAAGAGGTGAAGGCCGCGTTGACTGCCGCGAAGGTCTTTGCCCAGCCCATCGCGACCAAAATCGAAGGCGCCCAGACTTTTTGGAAAGCCGAAGAATACCACCAGCGCTATTACGAGAAGAAGGGTGGCCGCCCGTATTGCCACCTGATCGAGTACGCTCCCGGCAAGTAAGCTCCGTGGGGGCCACGCATCACGGGTCGGACGCGTCTTTGCCGGGTTTCGGCCAGGCGGAGCCTAACCCTGAAATACCTGCCCGGCGTCGACCCATGGCGGCACGCATGCGCCCGCGAAATCTCAGCGAGGTCGTGGGCCATGCCGCTTTGCTGGGGCCGAACGCATTGCTGCCCCGCCTAATCAAAGCCGACAACTTTGGCTCACTGCTATTTTACGGACCGCCGGGTTGCGGTAAGACCACGTTAGCCGAAGTGATTGCCGCCGAAACAGAATCCACCGTCGTGCGAGTCAACGCGGTGCTTTCGGGTACGCCAGAACTTCGCGAGGTCCTCGCAGAAGCCCGGCGTTCGCCTTCGCGTAAGACCGTCCTCGTGGTCGACGAGATCCATCGTTTCAATAAAGCGCAGCAGGACTTGCTCCTGCCCGACGTCGAAGCCGGCGTGGTGCGTCTCATCGGTTGCACGACGCATAATCCGGGACTCTACATCGTGCCGGCCTTGTTGAGCCGTAGTCATTTATTCCGGCTCGATCCGTTGGGCGTCGACGAGATTGCAGCCTTCCTCGGCACGGCCTTGGCGGATGCCGAACGCGGACTAGGTGCCTTGGGCATTAAGGCCTCGCCGGCGGTGCTACGCCAGGTGGCCGAAATGGCTTCGGGTGATTTGCGTCGCGCCTTGAACTGTCTCGAGACTTTGGTGCTGTCGGCTCCCGCCTTGGGGATGGTCACGGATGAGGCCGTCGGTGCGTTCGCCCGTGAACGTCGCATCCGTTACGATGATGGGGGCGACGACCATTACGATACCGCCTCGGCCTTTATTAAATCTGTCCGCGGGAGTGATCCCGATGCGGCGCTTTATTGGTTGTTCCTGATGTTGGCGGGTGGCGAAGAGCCCCGCTTCATCGCCCGCCGGCTCGTGATTTGCGCTTCCGAGGACGTCGGGTTGGCCGATTCCCGAGCCTTGGGTATCGCCACGGCCGCTTTTCAGGCCTGCGAAATGGTGGGCCTACCCGAGTGCGAGTATGCCTTAGCGCATGCGACGCTCTTCCTCGCCTTAGCTCCGAAGAGCAACAGCACGACGCTGGCCATCGCGGCGGCGAAGGAAGCCGTCCGCTCCCAGCCTCGGCAAGAAGTGCCGTTACATCTCAAGGACGCCCACAACGCTTTTAATAAAGGTCAAGGGAACGGCGGTACTTACCAATACAGCCACGATTACTTGGATGGGATCAGCGGGCAGGATTACCTGAGTAAGCCACTCTCGCTCTATCAGCCCGTCGCGGCGGGGGCGGAAGCGGGCCTCGCGGAGCGCTTAGCGCACTTGCGGAAACTTAAAGAAGCAATCCGCTCGCGCGGAGGTCGCCCGTGAGCAAGGTCGCTCCGCGGCTGCCTTGGTTTGGGCCGGGCCGTTTTCCTTTGTACCTTGCTCCGATGGCTCGGCATACCGACGTCGCTTTCCGTCAGCTATGTAAAGAGCAGGGGGCGGACGTCATGGTCAGCGAGTTCGTCCAATCGGAAGCTCTCATCCGTGGTAACGCCAAGGCATGGGAGATGGTCGACTTCACGGAGACCCAACGCCCTATGGGGGTCCAGATCTTCGGGGCGACCCCGGCCTCCATGGCCCAGGCCGCCCGGCAAGTCTGCGATCGGGTCCGCCCCGACTTCCTTGACCTCAATTTTGGCTGCCCGGCCCATAAAGTCATCGAGCAGAACGCCGGCTCTGGCCTCCTCCGCTGCCCGGCGCTCCTCTACGACCTCGTCAAAGCGGTCAAAGACGCCATTCCCGACGTCCCTTTGACGGCTAAGATGCGTCTGGGTTGGGATTATGAGTCCGTGGTCGCGGTGGAAGTGGCCGTTCGGCTCGAGCAATTAGGCGTCGAAGCCATCGCCGTGCATGGCCGGACGAAAGAGCAGGGCTACTCGGGCGAAGCTCATTGGGGTTATATTGCCCAAGTGGCCGCTGCCGTTTCTATCCCGGTGACGGGTAATGGGGACGTTAAGGACGGCGTATCGGCGAAGCGTCGGCGCGACGAGAGTGGCGTCTCCGGCCTCATGATTGGGCGGGCGGCACTTTCGAATCCTTGGATCTTTAATGAAATCAAGGCGGCCTTGGCGGGGCAGGGTGAGATTACCCCTGTCATTACTGCTCAGAAACGTTGGGATGCCATCATCCGCCTTTCGGAGCTGACCTTAGAAGTCCATGCCTCTCGGCTAGGTTCGCGTGATGTGCGTTGGATGTTGGATCGTCTGCATCCGTTGACGCATGGACTGCCAGGTTCGCGAAAAATCCGTGACCGGATGAGGGGCTGTCTCTCGCTGGATGACCTTCGGTATCTGCGCGACGAACACCTCGCGGAGTTATCGGTGACAGGATTGAGTTGATTTTGCAGGGCTTCGACACGCGTTCGTCACACGTGCAATAAAAACCTCATTTTCTTACTCGCAGGCCCCCTGTTAATAACCTGTGCAGGGCTTGCTCTTGTGACGTCGTAAAGGCCGCCCATCAACAGGGTCGTATTCGCACCCGCGGATCACATCACCCCGCCTCTTTCCCCAAGCGCTTTAACCAGGCGTTGAATTAACAAAACAAACCATTAATAGGCAACGACTTGCAAATAGACAATTCCGAGTCAAACTCGGGAAAACTCGCAGGTGCTCGTCGGACCCTCAGGTGGTCATTCGAACTTTTAACACATTTTAACAACTTTCAGGCTTTAAAAGCGCCTGTGAACAACCTTTCTCAACCTTCCCCTTTCCTCATGGCCAGCCCCGTCAGTCACCTTTCCCTTTGGGAGACCGCAAAAAGCGAGCTCCGTATCAAGTTCTCCGCTACCGACTATGATACTTGGATCTCCTCCTTGAATCCCATCAGCATCGTCGATGGCAATGTCCTGCTCATCGAAGCGCCGACCGTGCTTTCCGAAGCTTGGGTGAACAGTAACTACGGTGAATTACTCCGTCGCGTGCTGACCCTCGTCGCTGGCCGTAGCATGGAGTACCGTCTGACGGCCGCCGCGGGCGATACCCGTGCGCAGGCTAATGAAGAAGTCGTTGTCTCCCGGCCTTCGCGTCACACCGCGGCCGCACCGGCTCCCGCCATCAAGAGCTCGAACACTTTTGAGAATTTTATTGTTGGTCCAGAAAACGAGATGGCCCACGGCGCCTCGCTCGCCGTCGCCAAGGAACCCGGCAGCAACTACAACCCGCTCTTCATCCATGGTCCGACTGGCCTGGGTAAGACGCACCTGATGCATGCCATTGCGCACTCCGTCTACGCCGCCAACCCGAAGGCCCGTATTGCTTACATTTCTTCCGAGACCTTTACGAACGAGTTCATTCAGGCGCTACAGGCCGGGAATATCGCCGCCTTCCGTCGTCGTTACCGTGAACTCGATCTGCTCCTGATCGACGACATTCATTTCCTCGCCGGCAAGGAATCGACCCAAGACGAGTTCTTCCATACCTTCAACGAGCTCCATAACTGCCACAAGCAGGTTGTCCTCACGAGCGACCGCCCCGCTTCCGAAATCGCGAAGCTTCAGGAGCGCCTCGTTTCCCGCTTTCAGTGGGGCATGGTCGCTTCGATTCAGGCCCCTGGCCTCGAGACCCGCACCGCCATCCTGCACAAGAAGGCTCAGGCCCGCGGCCTCGAACTTACCCCAGAAATCGCTGATTTCATGGCTTCGCGCATTGCCCGCAATGTCCGTAACCTCGAAGGCGCCATCACCCGTATTTCTGGTCTGACGGGCATGGTCCGCAAGCCGCTGGACCTCGTCCAGGTTGAGAAGCTGCTCCATGACATTCTCGTCGAGGAGGCCAGCCACACCCTCACGGCCGAAGTGATTCAGCGTAAGGTCGCGGAACACTACCGCATCCAGATGTCCGACATGACGTCCAAGCGCCGCATGCAGAATATCGCCTTCCCTCGCCAAGTCGCGATGTACCTCACGACACAGTTGACGGGTATGTCCCTCGTTTCCATCGGCGGTGCCTTTGGTGGCCGCGACCATGGTACCGTTATCCACGCCCGTAAGACGGTCGTGAATCAAATGGAGGTGGATCCGAATGTTCGCCGCACGGTCGAGTACCTGCGCGCGCAGCTTTCGACCAACCGGGCCTAAACTTTTCAGTGTGCGATGCACGCAGCCTGACCTTGGTGGGTCAGGCTGCTTTATTTACGGCTGGACCGCGGTCAGCCCAAGAGGGCTTTGACTTGGGCCACGCGAGCCGAGTCGGCGACGGGAATCGCATCGGCCGGCCAGTCGGGCGCGGCCCCGAGCGAAACGCTAGGCGGACGGACGGTCATGCGCGTGCCCTGTATGCCCCGTAGCGAGGCATGGACTTCGCGGACGCCCGTGCGGTGCACCAGTTCGGCGACATTGGTTTCGCTGACGCCGCCGCCGGCTAAAATAACGCAGCGTTCGCCCGCTTGCTGTACGAGCCGGGCGATGACCGCCGCTCCCGCGAGGGCGTTGGGGGCTTGGCCCGAGGTCAGTACGCGGTGGCAGCCCGCGGCGATCACGGCTTCCAAGGCGGCGGAAGGGTCGGCGGCCCAGTCAAAGGCTCGGTGAAAGGTGACGGACATCCCGGCGGCCGCTTGGACGAGCGTACGGGTGCGTTCGACGTCCACCGTGGCATCGGACTTAAGGAGGCCGAAGACGACCCCGTCCGCCCCCGCCGCCTTAGCGATGGCGATTTCGCGCAGCATGATATGGAACTCGGCGTCCGTGTAGAGGAAGTCGCCGCCCCGCGGGCGAATCATGACGTGGAGCTTGAGGCCCGGGAGGGCTCGGGTGGCCTCAAGGGTCCCTAAGCTCGGCGTGGTACCGCCCTCGGCGGTGTTTTCGCAAAGTTCAACGCGGTCGGCGCCACCTTGTTGGGCAGCAAGTGCCGAGGCGTAGGAGTAGGCGACGATTTCGAGCAACATGGGCGGGAGAGGGGGACCGGAGAGGGAGTAAGCCGTCCCCGGCTCGGTGGCAAGCGAGGGTCGACTCGCTAACCTATAAACCCTCTTGCTACTTCAAACCCTGCCAGCATTGATGTGGGCGTTCCTTGTTCGTTTTTCCCAGGGGAGTCCTCGACAGGACTGAGATGAGGCTTGGCCTCGAACCCTAGTACCTGATGCGCCTCGCGCCGTAGGAAGTGGATTGTTCAGTGCACCCCCTTTTTCGGACCGTTGATGCGTTTCAGAGCGAACGCTTTCTTCCCGCATTCATGGTCACCGACAAAACCTCTCCCTTTCCAAAATCAGCCCGCATCTACGTGCCTGGCTCACGGCCCGATGTCCGTGTGCCCATGCGGGAGATCATCTTGGCGCCCTCCCGCCGTCCGGACGGCACCCTGACGCCGAACGATCCCCTCCGGGTCTATGATACGTCCGGCCCATGGGGTGACACCTCGTTCCACCATGACGTGGAGCTGGGCCTCCCAGCCATCCGCCTGCCTTGGGTGCTCGAGCGTAATGACATTGAAGCCGTCCCGGGCCGCGAACTGAAGCCGGAAGACGACGGTTACCTTTCTTGGAAGCACGCCGAGACCGCTCAGCGCGCCACTTCGCGCAACCGCTTGGTCCAGTTCGACCGTGGCAACCGCCAAGTCTATAAGGGCAAGCCCGGCCAACGCCCGACCCAACTCGCCTACGCCAAGCAGGGTATCATCACGCCCGAGATGGAATACATCGCCATCCGCGAGAATCAACGCGTCCAAGCCGCCCGCCAAGAGCAGGCGTTGCCGCGTCACGCCCTCGGTTTCCAACACCCGGGTCAGTCCTTCGGGGCCGCTATCCCGGAAGAGATCACCCCGGAATTCGTCCGCTCCGAGGTCGCTCGTGGTCGCGCCATCATTCCGGCCAACATCAATCACCCTGAACTCGAGCCGATGATTATCGGCCGTAACTTCTTGGTGAAGATTAATACCAACATCGGCAACTCAGCGGTGGCCTCGTCCATCGAGGAAGAAGTCGAGAAGATGCGCTGGTCGATCAAGTGGGGTGGTGACACGTTGATGGATCTTTCCACGGGGAAGAACATCCACCAGACCCGCGAGTGGATCCTGCGCAACTGTCCGGTCCCGGTCGGCACCGTGCCTATTTACCAAGCGCTCGAGAAGGTCAATGGCCGCGCCGAAGACCTCACTTGGGAAGTCTTCCGGGATACGTTGATTGAGCAAGCCGAGCAGGGCGTTGACTACTTTACCATCCACGCGGGGGTAAGGTTAGCGTATATCCCGATGACCGCCCGGCGCGTGACCGGTATCGTTTCCCGAGGCGGCTCGATTCTCGCGAAGTGGTGTCTCTCGCACCATAAGGAGAACTTCCTTTATACTCACTGGGATGACATCTGCGACATCATGGCCGCTTATGACGTCAGCTTCTCCATCGGTGACGGCCTCCGTCCCGGTTCGATTGCCGACGCTAACGACGAAGCCCAGTTCGCTGAACTGAAGACCCAGGGTGAGTTGACTAAGCGCGCGTGGGATCGCGGCGTGCAAGTCATGAACGAAGGCCCAGGCCACGTGCCGATGCACATGATCAAGGAGAACATGGACAAGCAGCTGGAGTGGTGCCACGAGGCCCCATTCTACACGCTGGGGCCGCTCACGACGGACATCGCTCCGGGTTATGACCACATTACTTCCGCCATCGGTGCCGCCTTGATCGGTTGGTACGGCACCGCCATGCTGTGCTACGTCACGCCGAAGGAACACCTCGGCTTGCCGAACAAGAACGACGTCCGCGAGGGCGTGATTGCCTACAAGATTGCCGCCCATGCGGCCGACCTAGCCAAGGGCCATCCCGCGGCCCAGCGTCGCGACAATGCCTTGTCGAAGGCCCGCTTCGAGTTCCGCTGGGAAGACCAGTTCGCCTTAGCCCTCGATCCGGAGCGCGCCCAGGAATACCACGACGAGACCTTGCCGCAGGACGCTGCCAAGACCGCCCACTTCTGCTCCATGTGCGGGCCGAACTTCTGTTCGATGCGTATCTCCGACGACATCCGTAAGTTCGCCGACGCCCAAGGCGTTTCCGCCGAAGAAGCCATGCAGCAGGGTATGGCGGAGAAGTCCAAAGAGTTCCGCGAGCAGGGCGGCGAGATTTACCAGTAAGAGGTAATAGGGGATAGTGGGTAGGGGGTAGGGGATAGGGGATAGGGGGTGGCTCGATGCCATTACGGCCTTCCCCCCTTTCCCATCCCCTATGACCTATCCCCTAGCCCCGTATTTCCATGTCACCTTCGAAGAAATCCTCCACCGCTTGGTATGACTCGCCGTTATACTACGATATCGTCTATGCGGACTACACGAAGAAGGAGTCACGATTCATCGAAGGCATCGTTCAGCGCCATTGCCCGCAGATCAAGGGGCCGTTACGCGTGCTCGAGCCCGCCTGCGGTTCCGGGCGTCTGCTCGAGTCCATGGCGCTACGCGGTCATCATGTCGCTGGCTTTGACCTCAATCGCCATCAAGTCGCCTACGCCCAAAAACGCCTCAAGGCCAAGGGGCTAGCGGTGAAAGTCTGGCGCGATGGGCTCGAGGATTTTTCCTTACCCAAGGGGCAGCCTTATGACGTCGCCCATTGCTTCGTCAGTACCTTCAAATATGTCCGCACCGAACGCGGCGCGGTTGCCTCCCTGCGTCGTATGGCGAAGGCTTTACGCCCCGGTGGTCTTTGCCTGATTGGCATTCACCTGACCGATTATGCCAAGAACCCTCCTGACCATGAGCGCTGGGCGGGGCGTCGGCAGGGTATCCGGGTCGTGAGTGATACCTGGTCTGCACCCGCGGTCCGGACGCGCCGGACGGAGGCCATGCGGACACGCATGAAGATCACGCAGGACGGCAAGACATGGGAGGAAGAGACCCATTGGAAGTTTCGGACGTATTCGCCCACCGAGGTCCGGAGTCTCTTGGCTCAGGTACCAGAGCTGAAGTTGGTCGTCTGCCATGACTTCCATTATGACCTTGAGTCGACCCGCCCGCTCAAGGCCGACTATTCGGATATCATTCTAGTCCTGAAGAAGCGCTGAGCGGTCGGGCTGTTGGGGCTATCTATACCTTGTCCTTTAGGTTAAAGGCCCTTACAACCGAGGGATGTCCTTGCCCCGCCTCTTCCTTGCCTTGTTGGGTGTCATGGCCTCTGTTGCGTCAGCGCAGGCCGCCATCGACTTCATGGAAGTCGATGCCGCGAAGAAGGTCATTACGATTGAGACCAACGCACCTGCCGACGTGGTCCGCTACACCCTGGATGGCCGTGACCCAGATTTTTCCGCAGGGGTCTATCTCGCTCCCATTGCGCTTCCAGAAGGTGGCACGGTCAAAGCCGCGGTTTTCGTCGACCAGAAACGCATCGGGCCAGTCGTCAGCAAGTCTTTGACGGTTAATCCGTCCGACCTACCCAACTCCGCTAAGGTAGCCCTGACGCAGAATCGCGACCACCGAACCTACGATTGGGTCGAGCGCCACAACGCCATCCTCGCGCTGAATAAGCCCGGGGCTTCGCAGGCAAAAGTTATCTTCCTGGGTGATTCGATTACGCACTTCTGGTCCGGCGAGCCGAAGTCGTCCCGCGTGGCCGGTGCTTTAACCTGGGACAAGTATATTGCCCCGCATGCCCCGCTCAACTTGGGCTATGGCTGGGACCGCACGGAGAATGTCCTCTGGCGTCTCCGGCATGGCGAAGTGAAGGGGCTGAGCCCCAAGGCCTACGTGGTCCTGATCGGGACGAATAACCTGAACACCAACACCGTCGCCGAAACCGTTGAAGGCATCGAAGCGGTGTGTGCTGAAATTCGCACCAAGTCGCCCGGCGCTAAGATTCTCCTGCTCGGTCTCCTGCCGCGTGGCGAACGCCCAGACGCCATGCGCCAGAAGGCTGCCGAGGTGAACTCGATGCTGGTGGTAAGCGCGCCCAAGATTTGTGACCGGTATATCGACCTCACCGCTCGGTTCATCCAGCCCGATGGGCGGATCACCCGCGCCATTATGTCGGACTTCCTGCACCCGACCGACGCCGGTTACGAGTTCATGGGGAAGGCCATTGACGACGCCCTGAAGGCTTGGGGTCTATAAGCAAAATTGCCCTCAGGACGGCCTGGGAGGGTCTTTGACCCCCTTTGGGTGGGGTCCCGGGCACCTTTTAGGGGCTTTCACTGAGTTATTGACAGGTGAACAAATTTTCAGAAACATCCGTTCACTATGGAAGCACTCACTAAAAAGCAGCAGGCCATCCTCGACTACATGCGCCAGCATGTCGCCGAACTTTCCTATTGGCCGAGCATCCGCGATATCCAGGCCAAGTTCCGCTTCGCCAGCACGAACGCCGTCTTCGGCCACCTGCAGGCCCTCGAGCGCAAGGGCGTCCTTCAGCGCATCCCTGGCGCGGCTCGAGCTTACAAGATCGCCCCCGAGGTCAGTGCTGACCTTTCCGAGACGGTCATCCGTTATGAGAGCCCGAGCGATGACCAAATCGTTAACTTTGAGGAAGTGAAGTTCGCCGGGGCTATTGCCGCGGGTCTCCCTGACTATACCGAATCCTCGGGCGTCCTTTCCTCGATGCAGGTGCCGATTGCCGCCGGTTCGCGTCGCCGCTCGCCAGAGTCCTTCGCGCTGCGCGTCCGTGGTGACTCCATGATCGATGCCGACATCAACGATGGCGATACGGTCATCATCGAGCCTGGCCAACCGAAGCACGGCGATATCGTCGCGGCTTTGATTGACGGTGAGACGACCTTGAAGCGCTTGATCAAGCAGGGTGGTAAGGTCTTCTTGAAGGCCGAAAACAAGAACTACCCCGACCTTATGCCAGTGAATGAACTAGTGATTCAAGGCCTCGCCAAGACGGTGATGCGCCGGATCTAAACGGTCCTAGCGCAAGACTTGGACGAGGTCGGCCGGTCGTTCGAGGTGAACGGCGTGGCCGCAGCCTTCGATGACACTGAGGCGTGCCTTGGGCAGACGCTCACCTATCCGCCGCGCGAGCTCCGTGAACTTGGGGTCATGTTCGCCCGTAACGAGGTCGACGGGCCCGTTCAGCTCGCGGAGGCGTTCCCAGAGCGAGGGGAGTCGCCCGGTGCCGACGTGTTCCAGACTTAGGGCGAGGCCTTCTGGGTCGTTTTGGTGCCGGCGAGACAGGATGGGCTCAAGTTGCGGGGCGGGCAGGGCTAGGAGGGTCCGGAAGAAGGGCTGGTTGTGCCAATACTTGTAGAAAGTCGGTAGGCCTCCAGTCCGGAGATATTTCGCCACGGCAGCATCCGCATAGGTCCGTTCCGTCCGTTCGGCTTCCGTGGCCAGACCCGGGCTAGCACCGACGAGGATGAGCTGTCGGAACTTGCCAGGATTGGCCAAGGCCCAGTGCAGGGCAAGCCGTCCGCCCATCGAGTAGCCGAGGACCGTCACTGGCTCCGTTACAGCCCGGATCGACTCATCCAAAATGGCCAGGTGTGCGGCTAAGGAATAGTCGGCTGGCGTGCGCAGGCCGCGGCGCGAACCATGGCCCGGGAAATCGGGTGCCACCAGTTCGTGGCCGGTGGGCAGGACGGCCCGCAGGGGCTCGAAGTCGGCGCCTTCACCGGTGAAGCCGTGGCAAGCGAGGATCGTTGCCATGGATGCGCTTAGCGTTTCACGCCGAGGGCACGGTCGGTCCAGACGAGCGCCCGTTCGACCGTCTCTTTGTTCACGGAATTGTGCCCCGTGTTGGGGAGGGCCAGGAGTTCGACCGTCGCCCCCGCCTTCTTCATCGCAGTGAAAAGGTTCGTGCCTTGCACGGGTGTGACGAGGGTATCTTTGGCGCCGAAGACTAAAAGTGACGGGGCAGATTTAGCGGTCACGTGGGTGACTGGGCTGGCCTCGAGTCCGAGCGGTAGCTTATTTTTAACGGGTCCACCAAGGAGCATGGCGACCAAATTAATCGATGTATCGAGGCGCTCGTCGTACCCACCAGCGATGGCGTCCTTGATGATTAAGCCGAAGTCGGTGGGACCGCTGAAGTTCACGACCGCCTGGACTTCGGTGCCTTGATCCTGACGTGCGCCGATGAGCGAAACCATCGTGCCGCCCGCCGAGTGTCCCCAAGCCGCGATGCGCTTGCCGTCGTAGCCGTAGTCGGCCTGGTGCGTACGCAGCCACTTGACGGCGGCGCGGGCGTCTTCGAGCTGGGCAGGGAAGGGAGCTTGGGTCGAGAAGCGGTAATTCATCGACGCGACGACATACCCTCGGGCGGTCAAGGCCGCGATGGGCGGGTTTTCCTTGCCGCCCGTGACCCACCCGCCGCCGTGAATCCAGAGGACCACGGGCGCACCCTTGGGGTCAGCCGGGAGACGCAGGTCGAGTTTCTGCCGGGCATGGCCGTTTTCGACGTAGGCCACATCCTTCTTGAGGGAAGGGGGGCTCTCGGCGCCGGGCGACCCAACCGGCATCATTAGGGCGGCGAGGGCGGTCAAAAATAGGCGGAAAGGCATGCCTAGGTCTATTTCACAGGGCGGCGGTTGGACAGAAAAAAAGGGGGAACAGAAACGCCGCTCGGCTGACTAAAAGAAACCCTACCCTATGCCCGGCATTCGCGTTAAACCATGGAACCGTGTCGACGGCCCTATCTACAGTCTGGCCACGACTGCGAAGGGGAAGGGTAACCTTAATATTTGCAGTTACGTGACGCCCATCTCGATGAAGCCCAAACGCTTTATCGTCGGCGTGTACAAGGACACTAAGACGCTGGAGAACCTCGAGGCTAACCCGATTGGTCTGCTCAACTATCTCGCGCAAGACCAGGCCAACCACATCAAGCTTCTCGGTAAGAAGTCCGGCCATAACGTCGATAAGGTCGCCCAGCTCGGGGGCGAGGTCGAACATGTCGCCGATGGCCTCTACCGTTTAAAGGGCGCCATCGCCACGCTCCGTCTCCGTTTCATGGAGCGGCTCGATTGCGGTGATCACTGGGCCTGGCTCGCGAATGTCGATTCGTACGAGAATCTCCGCGAAGCCCCCGCGTTGACGCTGGAAGAGCTCAAGCGTCTGAAGCTGATTTTGGCCTAAGGCTTACTTGCCCTTCGGACGAACCTTCTTGAGCTTCACTGGCTTCTCCTCGCGCTCCGGAATCAGGTAGGTGCGGCCACGGATTAGGCGCTCGTAGAGGTCAACCATCGCGACGCCTTCGCGCGGACGGACGGAGTCGGCCTTGGTGGCCTTATCCACTTGGCGCTTGAGCATGCGGCAGAGATCTTCCGCGTTATACTGAATCATCCCGAGGATGCGTTCGACCGAGTAGCCCGGGATACTTTCTTCGATGTAGAAGCCATCCGCTTCGTCGTCTTCGAGGAAGACGTGGGCTTCGTTCACCCGACCGAAGAGGTTGTGCAAATCGCCCATGATGTCCTGGTAGGCGCCGACCATGAAGGCCCCAATGTAGTAGGGTTTTCCAGCTTTGAACGGGTGCAGGGCGAGCGTCTTGCGGACGTCCTCCAAGTCGATGAAGTCATCTACCTTACCGTCGGAGTCGCACGTGATGTCCACGAGCGTGGCTTGGACCGTGGGGCGCTCATTGAGGCGGTGGATCGGGGCGATCGGGAAGAGCTGATCCAAGGCCCAGTGGTCGAGCAGGGATTGGAAGACCGAGAAATTACAGACATACTGCTCGGCCAGCATGGAGTCCAGGCGGGCCAGCTCATCCGGGATGTCCGCGGTATGGGCGAGGTCGGCGCGGATCTGACGACAGATGTCCCAGAAAAGCCGATCGGCCAGCGCGCGTTCTTCGAGCTTCAGGTTGCCGAGGCTGAAACGGGCATGGGCTTCTTCGCGCTTTTCCTTGGCGTCGTGGTAGCGTTCCAGCGGGTCAAACTTCCGCTTGTTCTTCCGGATGGCTTCAAGCTCGCTGATCAGCTGGTGCGGCTTGCCCTTGGAGAGGTCGACCTTGCCTTCGTCGCGGGTGATGCGGTCAACGGCTTCGAAGATGAGAATCGAGTGTGGGGCGACGAGGGCGCGGCCGGATTCCGAGACGATGTCCGGGAGGGCGACGTTACTTTCTTCGCAGATTTGTTTGATGTTCGCAACGACGTCGCGGGCGTAGCCTTCCATGCTGTAGTTCATGGAGGACTCATAGGCCGAACGGCTACCGTCGTAGTCGATGCCTAAGCCGCCACCGACGTCGAGCAGGCCCATGGGGAAGCCCATGCGCTTGAGTTCGCAGTAGAAGCGGGTGGCTTCGACCACGGCCTTTTTGATGGTCCCAATATTCGGCACTTGTGAGCCGATGTGGAAGTGGACGAGACGTAGGGCGTCCTTCATCTTAGCCTTGGTCAGGCGCTGGGCGACTTCGACAATCTCGGAGGCGGTGAGGCCGAATTTCGCGTTCTCCCCCGTGCTGTCCGCCCACTTGCCTTCGCCGGGGGTGGTGAGCTTGACGCGGAGGCCGATCTGCGGCTGCACGCCCATGCGGCGGGCGATGCGGATGATGGCGTCGATTTCAGAGAGCTGCTCGACGACGATGATGGTCTGCTTGCCGAGGCGTCGGCCCATGAGGGCGAGCTCGATGTACTCTTCGTCTTTATAGCCGTTGCAGATGAGGAGGGCTTTACGGTTCTCGAGCAGGGCGAGCGCAATGATGAGCTCAGGCTTGGAGCCGGCTTCGAGGCCGAAGTCATATTCTTCGCCGGCGTCGAGGATTTCTTCGACGACTTCGCGGAGTTGGTTGACCTTGATCGGAAAGACACCGCGGTAGCGGCCTTCGTAGCCTTCTTCGTCGATGGCCTTGCGGAACGCTTCGTTAATCTGAATGACGCGCTGGCGCAGCATGTCCTGCACGCGGATGGTCAGCGGGGGCTTGAGGCCCGAGGCTTCGACTTCCTTGATGATGTCGGCAATGCGGATCTTCCGGTGGTCCCCTTCGGGTGGACGCACAGGTTGCCCTGCGGATCGACGGAGAAGTTGTTACCTCCCCAGCGTTTGAAGCCGTAGTAGTCTTCGGCGTCTTTAGTGGTCCAAGGCGTTGGTTTGCTCACGTGAGTAGGCGAGGACATTTTATCCCCCTGCCGGAATCGCAAGGGGAAATCTCATCCGCCGGGCGGGTGCCTTCCGGCTCGACCCACCGAGGGGTCGGGGTTGTGATGCTGCCATGCCCACTTCCCGAGTCATCCCAGCGACGCTTGCGTTACGGAAGGCGCTCGCGGGCTTGGCCTTTCCGAAGCCGGCGGATTTGGTCTACCGGCCGTTGGATTACGCTTGGGAGGCCCACGAGGCTTACCTTCGGCGTTATGCGGCGGCTGGCCCCCGCCGCGTGCTGTTCTTAGGGATGAATCCCGGGCCATTTGGCATGGCGCAGACGGGCGTGCCGTTTGGCGAGGTCGCCGTCGTCCGTGACTGGCTCGGGCTGGAGATGCCAGTCGGGCGTCCCCCCGTCGAACATCCGAGTAAAAAAGTGACGGGGTTTGCGTGCCATCGCTCCGAGGTCAGCGGTCGTCGCCTCTGGGGGCTGTTTCAGGAGCGCTTTGTCACCCCAGAGCGTTTCTTTACTGATCACCTGGTGCACAACTATTGCCCGCTGCTTTTCTTGGAGAATACCAAACTGGGTCGCAACGTGGTGCCAGAGGAATTACCGGCTGAGTCGATGGCGCCCGTGAACAAAGCCTGCGATAAACTCCTGCGCACGATGGTCGAAGCCTTGGGCGTGACGACGGTCGTCGGCGTCGGCGGCTATGCCGAAGAGCGTGCCCGTGAGGCCCTCGATGGTTTGCTGGTAACCTTTGCGAAGGTGCCACACCCGAGCCCAGCTAATCCCGTCGCCAATCGCGGTTGGTCCGCCGCCGCCACTAAAGCTTTGGTGGAGCATGGGGTATGGCGTTAATCGAAGAAATCCTCGGTCGGCCCGCGATGCGCCAAGCGTTATGGCGTTGGTGGTATCCGTACTTCACCCGACGGGTCCGTACCCAAGGTATCGACTTTTTGAACTACGCCTTCGAGACCGAGCCGCCGATGGGGATTCCCTTGGCGCCCGCCGATGAGCCGTTTCGTCCGAATATTCAACTCTACCATCACGTCGCGGCAGTGGCTGGGCTAGCCGGGGCTCGCGTGCTCGAGGTGAGTTGTGGGCATGGCGGCGGGGCGTCCTACCTGACGCGTACCTTCGGGCCGGCGGAATACGTTGCGCTCGACCTCAACCCCGAGGGCATCCGCTACTGCCAAACGCGCCACCAGGTGGCCAACTTGCGGTTCATCCAAGGGGATGCGATGGCGCTGCCATTTCCGGATGGGTCGTTCGATGTGGTGGTGAATGTCGAGGCTTCGCATTGCTACCCAGATTTCCGAAAATTCGTCGATGAGGCCGCTCGCGTACTTAAGCCGGGCGGTCGGTTGGTCCATGCTGACCTACGCTATCCGTCACAGGTAGTCTCATGGGTCGAAGACTTGGCGCGGTATCCGTCTTTACGGCTAGAAAAGATGCGCCTTATCAATCCCGAGGTTGTCCGAGGGATGGAACTCAACACTCCCCGCTACACGGCGATGATCCGTACGTGTTTCCCGTGGTTCCTGCAACGGCTCGGGCTCGACTTCGCCGGCGTCCAGGGCTCCCGGTTACACCGCGATGCCCTGAGCGGTGAACTCAGTTACCGGAGCTTCGTCTTGCGCAAGCGACCTACTGCTTAGCCCTTATGAATCGGGGGCGGCGTGCTGCTCAGGCCGCGGTTCCGGAGGCCGTTCAGGACGATGAGGTTAATCAAGTGCATCACGCCAAGGACGATTACAACCACGCCTAGCTTCCAGCTAAGGTGCTCGGCCACGGTGAGGCCACGCTCTGGGGGCGTCCCGGTCGAAAGGAAGAGCAGCATGAAGCCGAAGTTCACTAGGTAGAAGCCGATGATCAGGAGGTTGTTGACCGAGTCGGCCATGGCCGCATTGCCGTGGAAGGCGTCGACGAGAAAGGCTCGGCCGCTGCGGAAGAGGGTCCGCCCGACCCAGAGGGTGATGGCGAGCGCCGCGACAAAGTAGATGCCGTATTCGATGAAGCTGAGCGGATCCGTCACTGCATGGTTAGGTTCCGCGGCGAGGGCTGCGAAGAGGGTGAGCGGGTTCATGGTTTCATCAGTATGGCGGCTGGGTGCGGGAGTCTCAATCCCCCATTTTTCTTATAAGAGTATATGGCTAGGGCCATTACGCTGTCAGCGGGTTTGTCGTTCACCGTCGTATAGAAAGGGTGAAGACGATGCCTAGGCCTCTGTAAGACCGGCCGATACGAGCGGGCGAGAGGGATAGCTACCGCGGCCAGAGCTACTTAGGTTCGACCAGAATCAGTCGTCCGCGTGTGCTGGTGCCCGCATTGGGCGAATTGCCAAGAAAAGAGAGACCGTCCGGCCAAGGGCCGTAGTTCGTTCTGGAATCGCCCGAGGGGTCGGCTAACTTGGGCCTACCCCGATGCGCTGCTTACCTTGGCTATTCCTTTCCTGTGTTTGTCTACTTGGTGGTCCGACGCAGCCGAATATCTTGTTCATTTTGACCGACGACCAGGGCTATGGGGATGTTTCCGCCCATGGTAACCCGGTCCTCAAGACGCCTAACCTCGATCGCCTTCGCGCGGAGAGTGTGCGGTTTGTTGACTTCCAAGTCTCGCCGACTTGCGCCCCGACGCGCAGCGCGTTGCTCACGGGCCGGCATGAGTTCAAGAACGGCATCACGCACACCATCCTTGAGCGCGAACGGCTAGCCCTTGGGGCGGCGACCTTGGCCGAGCAGCTGCAGAAGGCCGGCTACCGAACGGGCATTTTTGGCAAATGGCACCTCGGCGATGAGGCGCCGTATCAGCCTAACCGGCGCGGCTTTAACGAAGTTTTTATTCATGGCGCCGGCGGTATCGGGCAGAGTTATGCGGGCAGTTGCGGCGACGTGCCGAAGAATTCCTATTACGGGCCAACGATTCTGCATAACGGTAAGTTTGTGAAGACCGCTGGCTACTGCACCGATGAGTTCTTCGCCCAAGCGACCCGGTGGATCGAAGGCGAAGCCGCCGCCAAGCGCCCTTTCCTAGCCTGGGTGGCCACTAATGCACCGCACGGGCCTTATAACGCCAGGCCCGAGGACGCTGCCCTCTATGAAGGCAAGGGGCTCGGGAAGGACACCGAAAACTTCTTCGGCATGCTCCATAATATTGATCAAAACGTTGGCCGAATCCTGGCGAAAATCGAGGCCCTTGGTCTGGCCCAAGACACGCTGGTTGTCTTCATGAACGATAACGGAGGCACCGCGGGTACCAAGGTCTTCAACGCGGGGATGCGGGCGCAAAAGGGGACGGCGTTCATGGGCGGCATCCGGGCCATTTCTTTCTGGCGTTTACCCGGACGCTTCCAGCCGAGCGATGTCAAGGCCCTCGCCGCGCACATTGATGTCGCCCCGACCATCCTCGAGCTCACCGGGACGCCCGCGTCCGCGACCATGCAGGCGCAGATGGAGGGACGTAGCTTACTGCCGTTGCTGACGGCTAAGGTCGGCCAGCAGGTCGCTTGGCCCGACCGCACGCTCTTCACCCACGTCGGTCGCTGGAACGGGGCCGACCCGGAGGTCGGTCGTTACGCTAACACCAGCGTGCGCACGGCCCGCTGGCACCTGGTCGCCGCCGGTAACGGCCAGGCCGCGGGGAAGGGCAAGGCCAAGGCGGCCGCGAAAGGCGAGCCGGCCGTGTCAGCACCCGTCAAGCCAACGTGGCAGCTCTTTGATCTTAACGCGGACTATGGCGAGACCACCGATATCGCCGCCCAGCACCCCGAGGTCGTCGTCGAACTCGCCGCTAAGCATGATGCCTGGTGGAAAGAGGTCCGCCCGATGATGGTCAATGAAGGGGTCAAAGGACCTGCTGAAAATTCCTTCAAGGTGCTCTACCGGGAGCAGATGGGGAAGTGAGGGGCGGAGTACGGAGTACAGAGTACAGAGTGCAGAGTACAGAGTGCAGAGTACAGAGGACAGAGTACAGGGTAGCATCGCTTCCTCGTCATCGACTATCCATCGATCTCGCCACTTAACTTCTTACGCCAATACCTTCTTCACTAATTCGCCGTGAATATCCGTTAGGCGGAAGTCGCGGCCTTGGTAGCGGTACGTAAGGCGGGTGTGTTCCACGCCCATGAGGTGCATGATTGTCGCGTTGAGGTCGTGCACGTGCACTGGGTCCTTCACGATGTTGTAGCAGAAGTCGTCGGTCTCCCCATGAACGTAGCCTTTCTTTACGCCGGCACCGGCCATGAGGACGGTGAAGCAACGAGGATGGTGATCGCGGCCGTAGTTGGTCTCAGTCAAGGCGCCTTGCGAGTAGATGGTGCGTCCGAATTCGCCACCCCAGACGATGAGGGTGTCGTCCAGTAAGCCGCGCTGCTTGAGGTCGGTGAGGAGGCCCGCAGTTGCATGGTCCGTGTCGGCACACTGGCCCTTGAGGGCTTTCGGTAAGCCACCGTGGTGGTCCCAACCCATGTGGAAGAGTTGCACGAAGCGGACGTCGCGCTCACAGAGGCGGCGAGCGAGCAAGCAGTTCGAGGCGTAGGACCCCGGGCGCTTCACATCCGGACCATAGAGGTCGAGCACGTGTTGCGGTTCCTTGGAGAAGTCGAGGAGGTCCGGCACGCTGGTCTGCATCCGGAACGCGAGTTCGTACTGAGCGATACGGGTCTGGATTTCAGGGTCACCTAAGACGCCATGGCGCTGCTGGTTAAGTGCGGAAATTTCATCAAGCGATTCGCGGCGGATATCCCGACTCATGCCCTCCGGGTCCTTAAGGTAGAGTACACGTTCACCTTTATTCCGGAACTTCACCCCTTGGTGCTTCGAAGGCAGGAAGCCCGCGCCCCAGAGGCGGTCATACAGCGGTTGGTCGTCAGGTCGGCCGCTGCCGAACGAAGACATGACGACGTAATTCGGGAGGTTGTCATTCACGCTACCCAGACCATAGCTGGCCCAGGAGCCGATGGAAGGACGCCCGGCCAACTGGCTACCGGTCTGCATGAAGGTGATGGCCGGGTCGTGGTTGATGGCCTCGGTGAACATCGAGCGCACCATGCACCATTCATCTGCCTTGCTGGCAATGTGTGGCATGACCTCGCTGAACCACATGCCCGACTGGCCATGCTGCTTGAAGTTGAAGATGGAAGGGGCGACCGGAAAAGTCTTCTGCCCCGAGGTCATCGTGGTCAGGCGTTGGCCCTGACGAATGGACGCGGGGAGATCCTGGGCGCGGAACTTCGCCATCCCCGGCTTCGGGTCGAAGAGGTCCATCTGCGACGGTGCCCCGGACTGAAAGAGGTAGATGATCTTCTTCGCCTTCGGCTTGAAGTTCGGGAAGCCTGTGACCTCGGGTTTGCCGGCGAAGGCCGACGGGCCCAGAATCGAGCCGAGGGCAGCGAGGCCGATGCCGCCCGCAGACTGTTTCAGGAAGGTGCGGCGGGAGAGGGCCAGCCGGTCGGCAGGGTTAAGGCCTAGGAAGTCGCGGTCGTTGCAGTTCATTCGCGGGTTACGGTTTCGTCGAGGTTAAGCAGCACGTTGGTGGTGACGGTCCAAGCAGCTAGTTGAGCCGGATCAAGGTCGGTCGGCACGGCGCTTTGGCCGATGGCGAGGAGTTTTTTGGCCGCTGGTAAGTCGGCCGCATAAGCCGTGAGGCGTCGGTCAAGTCCCTTGCGCAAGACCGTAAGTTCAGCGGCCGTGCCAGGACGGCTAGTGACGCGCTGGAAGGCCCAAGCTAAGCGTTGGTCAGTGGTCCCAGGTTGGCGCAGGGTGAGCTCGGCTAACTTACGCGAGGCTTCCACGAAGGTGACTTCGTTCAGGAGCGAGAGCGCCTGCATGGGGGTGTTGCTGCGGAAGCGCTTCACGGTACAGAACTCGCGGGTAGCCGAGTCAAAGAGTAGCATCGAGGGCGGGGCCGCCGTGCGTTTCCAAATAGTGTATAGCGAGCGGCGGTAGAGGCCTTCGCCGGTGTCGGCCTTGTAGTTACGCATATCACCGTAGACGCTGGTCTCGTCCCAGACAGCTTCTGGCATGTAGGGCTTCACACTGACGCCACCGACTTTAGGCACGAGCAGGCCACTCACGGCGAGGGCTTGGTCACGGATGGTTTCGGCAGGGAGTCGGAAACGTGGGCCGCGAGAGATCCACCGGTTCTCCGGGTCCTTTTCCAGTTTCTCCGGCGTCACGACCGTGCTTTGGCGATAGGCTTGGCTCATGAGGATGAGCTTCTGCATTCGCTTCATGTCCCAGCCGTTTTCCGCAAAGTCCACGGCGAGCCAGTCCAGTAGTTCCGGGTGGCTCGGCCATTCGGCTTGCGAGCCAAAGTTCTCGGAGGTCTTCACTAAGCCGGTGCCGAAGAAGTTTTCCCAGGCACGGTTGACCCAAACGCGGGCGGTCAAGGGGTGTTGGCCGTTCACCAGCCAGCGGGCGAAGCCGAGGCGATTATTAGGTTCACCAGCGGGCAGGGGCGGTAGTGCCGCAGGGAGCTTTCGTTCTACCTTCGCGCCTGGTCTATCGTATTCTCCCCGGTCGAGCACAAAGGCATCCTTGGGCTGGGCCAGTTCCTTCATCACCATGACATCAAGGATGCCAGGTAGAGTGTTCTTGGTGTTCAGCAAGCCGGCTAGTTGGGCGTCGGCGGCACGCTTCGGGTGTTCCGGGCTTTCGGTAAACGCCTTGGCGATAACTTTGCGATCTTCGGCGGTGCGCGCGGCGGGGTCTTTAAGAATCAGTGCCCGGAGTTCCGCGGCTTGCGGCGTGTCCTTCAAACTGATGAGGCTAGAGGGGAGTCCGGTTGTGCTTAGGCGGAAGCGGCCGACGTTGTGGTTGGCGAGGGTCTCACAGCGTAAGGAGATGGTCAGGGTCGCGCCTGCGGGTACCGTGGTCGGTGTGAGGATGAAGAGGCCCTTTCGCGGGACGCGATTTTCAGCGTCGTTACCGGCAATAGCCCAGCCAGCACCCGTCTTGGCGCGAGCGGGTTGAGCTTTTTTCGCGCCCTTTGCGCCCTTGGCGGCCTTGGTGGCCGTGCCGCCTTCAACGAGGCTCCTAATCGGCCAGCCTTCTTGGCTGAAGTCGGCTTGCGCATCGACGAAGTCGAGTTCGACCTTCTTGCCGTCAGCGAGGGTCAAAACCGCGTCGACGCCACTCAGAACGAAGTTGCCGTTCGGGGCTCGTCCGAGGCTTTGCGTGGGCAGAGAAGCGTCAGGTGTGACTTCGAGGAGTAGGCCCGTGAGTTGGCCTGCAGGAGCAGGAGCGGTGACGGTGTAGACGTCCTTGTCGGGGTTCGTACCGCCCGCGAGCCAACTGCCGTCGGGCTGCTGCTTCAATGAGGCGCCGCCTTTACTGACGGCTTGCGTGCCAGTCAGCATGGCCCAGGTCGCGGTCTTACCCGTAAAACCTTGGCGCAGTTTTTGCTCCCAGGCAGTCTGCGCAGCGGGGACAACTTTGGCGGCGGACTTCACTGCTAGTTCGGCGGCAACGATGGCCTTCTCGACTTCGGCGAGGCGGACCTTCGCTTCAGGCGTGGCGAAGGAGTAGGTGGGGGAGGTGTTCCCGCCCTTACGGGTCGAGGCAGCGCCACCGAATTCGCCAAGGACACCCGATTCTTCGTTGGAATTAAAATATGCAAAGAATTGGTAGAACTCTTTCTGGGAAATTGGATCGTACTTATGGTCGTGGCAACGGCAGCAGTTCATCGTCAGTGCCATCCAGGTCGAGCCAGTCGTCTCGACGCGGTCGATGACGGTCTCGACCGCCCATTCGGCGACGATCCGACCTCCCTCGCCGTTCAGGCGATGGTTGCGGTTGAAGCCTGTGGCAATGATCTGGTCTTCAGTGGCGTTGGGGAGAAGGTCGCCCGCGAGCTGTTCGACGGTGAAGGCATTAAAAGGTTTATTCGTATTGTAGGCGCGGATGACCCAATCGCGCCAAGGCCACATCGTGCGGGTCGTGTCACTCTGGAAACCATTGCTGTCCGCGTAGCGGGCGAAGTCGAGCCACTGGGCCGCCATACGTTCGCCGTAATGCGGAGAGGCTAAGAGGCGGTCTACAGCCTTGGACCATGCGTCGGGGGAAGGGTCGGCAAGGAAGGCGGTGAGGTCTGCCTCGGTGGGCGGTAGGCCGGTCAGGTCGAGCGCAGCGCGACGGAGTAGGGTCGGGCGGCTGGCTTCCGGGGTGCCACTGAAGCCTTTGGCGGTGCGAACTTGGGCGACGAAACCATCGATGGCGTTGCCGCCCGTAGGAATGGTTGGGACCGCCGGCTTCTTGGGCGTCTGGAAAGCCCAGTGGCCTTGGTAAACGGCGCCTTCTTTAATCCAACGAGCCACCAAATCGATTTGGTCTTTAGAGAGGACCTTATGGAACTCTGCGGGCGGCATGTGATCGTCCGCATCCGTCGTCAGTAGGCGCTTCATGACCGCACTACGCTCGGGGTGGCCAGGAACGATGGCGGGGTCGCCGGACTTCCCGCCACGGCGAGCAGCCTCGAGGGAATCTAAGCGTAGCTTACCCTTGGTCTTCGCTTCGTCGGGCCCGTGACAGGCGAAGCAGGTGTCCGAGAAGATGGGCCGAATGTCGCGGTTGAACTCAACACGCTCCTCGGCGAGCAACGTCGAGGCAGCGGCCAGTAAGACTAAAATCGACGAACGCCGGACTTGCATGGCTTACTTAGCTTCGGCCAAGGACTTGATGGAGAGGTCACGGAAACCAACGGCATCGCCGTGGCCAGCGAAGCCGAAGAAGCCGTTCTTACGATCTTTGCCCGGGTGGGCGCTCTTCGCCATGACTGTGGCCATGTCGACTTTGCTGAGGTCCGCGTCGAGAATCACGAAGCCGTTGAGTTCGACCTTGATGGTCGAGCCCTTGACGGTGACTTCCTGGAAGTTCCATTCGCCGATGGGGCGCTGGTAGCCACGCTGGGCAGCGACCATGCCATAGGCCGAGCCGTGGACCTGCCGTGGGTCAAGCTTGCCCTTCACCTTGTCGTAATTGTCGTCGAGGATCTGGAGTTCGCACATGCCGACGTAGGCGGTGTTGCCGGTGCCAGGGAAGCGGAGGCAGAGGCCGTTGTTACCGCCAGCCGGGACCTTGAATTCGAAGCGCGCAACGAAGTCAGTCAGGTCATCCTTGTGGTAGAGGTTGCCGCCCTTGTTGGGTTTGCAGAAGATGGCGCCATCCACGACTTCATACTGGTCGGTCGCGCCCTTCCAGTCAGTGAGGTCCTTACCGTTGAAAATCGCTTTGAAGCCTTCGGTGCCCTTCGAGGCGAGGTACTTGTTGGCTTCGGCACCGTTGATTTCACGCACGAAGACGTTGCGCCAGCGGATGGGGGCACCATGGGTCTGGAGGCAGATGGGGCCCTTGGCGGGGACGGCGAGCTTGCGGTCGTAATAGTTTTCGAGGCTGGCATAATCGACCGTCTGCTTGCCGTTGAGCCAGATGCTGACGCGGGCGCCAACCATGACGATGCGCAGGGTGTTCCATTCGCCGGGAGCCTTGTCAGCAACCACGAGGGGGAATTTGCCGTTGTTCAGGCCGTTATTCCAGAGCGCACCGCTACCTTTGTCGGCGCCATTCTTCTTTCCTTAGCGTTGGCCGGGTCCCAGATTTGTACCTGGGGGACGTTGCGGAGGTAGATGCCCGAGTCACCGAGCGGTGCCATGTTGTATTCGAGGGTTAGCTCAATGTCGCCGTATTCCTTCAGGGTGGTGGCATACTTCCCTTTGCCATCGTTGACGAGGTCGTCGCCTTCGGCCTTCCAGTGGGCAAGCATGTCCGCCGTCCAAGTCTTATCTCGTTCGGCCCGCTTTTCAGGCGAGAGGGCGAGGTAGGCCCGGTGGTCGGAGGTGTCCCCGCCGCGCCAGCCAGTGAGGTCCTTGCCGTTGTAGAGCGCGGTAAAGCCTTCGGGCGGGGTGGGCGCAGCCGTCAGGGCGACGGCAGCAAGGAGGAGGGCAAGGATACGCACGGGATTTTATAGAGGAGGATTAGAGCGGCTCGAGGGTGCAGCGTTTCACTTCGAAGGCGCCGCCTTCGGATTGGAGACCGATGAAGCCTTCGGAGAGGTTCGTGCCGGTGGCCTTGTTCACTTCCTTGCCGTTAACGAGGATAGTCACGGTATCCTTATCGCAGATCGTGGTGAAGGTATTCCATTCGCCCGCGGGCTTCTCCGCGTCGAGCTGCTTACCGATACGGTAGCCACGGATGGTGCCGTCCTTGGCTTTCATGGCGACGCCTTCCTTGGAAGTTGCGCCGGACCAGAAATAGAAATCACCCTGGTTTTTGTTCATACCCTGACACTCGATGCTCTTCGGCCAGATGGCGTCGGGAGCGGTCATGTGGACGACGACGCCGGTGTTGCCGGGTTTGGTGAAGCGCCATTCGACCGTGAACTTATATTGCTTGTAGGACTTCTCGGTGCGGAGAAAGCCGTTGGGCTTGCCAGTACAGGCCAAGAGGCCGTCTTTGACCGACCAGGTTTCCGCGGCGGGAGTACCGCCTTTTAGGAAGGAGGTCCAACCCGTGAGGTCCTTGCCGTTAAAGAGTTCAACCTTGGCGCTTGGCGTGGCGGCAGCAGCAGCCGGCGCGGTCGTGGCGGGGGCGTCGGCAGCCATGGCCAAGGGGGAGGCTAGGACGGACGAAAAGATCGCCGCCCAGAGAGGGAGGAGGGTGCGTGGGGACATGGGCTGAAGTTAGCCATAGCCCGACTCATGAGAAGGCTAAAGAGGGGCGACGAGGGGCAAATAAATGACGGCTATACCTTGTATACCATCGTCCTCGCCTAGGCTGTCAGCTGCAGGGCCGAAAACTCGTCCAAGAATAGCCGAACGCTCCCATGTGTGCGCAGGATGGAGGCGGGGCACTTCGTGGTCAGCGGACCGAGGCAAGCGGCCGCGACCGCCTGAGCTTTACGCATGCCTGGAACGACGACGCTTAGGTGCTGGGCTTGCCGGAAGACCGGTATCGTCAGGCTTAACGCTTGCTTAGGAACATCCGCCAAGGTCGCAAAGCAGCCATCATTCAGTTGTTGCTGCCGGCAGGCATGGTCGAGGTGAACGACCTTCACGCGCTGCGGGTCGTCAAAGTCCGCGACGGATGGATCGTTGAATGCGATGTGCCCGTTTTCCCCAATGCCTAAGCAGATGAGATCAATGGGCGCGGCGGAGAGTAAGCTCGCATAGCGGGTCGCTTCTGCTTCGGCGTCCAAGGCTTCGCCATGGATTTCCGCGAAGCTACCGAGCGGGACGTGGTCGAGGAAGTGTTGCCGCAGGTAGGTGCGGAAGCTGGCGGGATGCTTCGCGCGGAGTCCGATATACTCGTCCATATGGAAGCCGTCGATGTGCGACCAGTCGATGACACTTTGGCTTTGAGTGATGAGCGCGGCTAGGAACTCATTCTGCGAGGGAGCGCAGGCGAAGACGACGCGGGCACGTGGTTGGTTTGCCAAGATTCCCTGCAAAAGCTTCACTACATGGGCGGCGGCACGGCGGCCCAACTCGTCACGGGACGGGCTGACGTCAGTCGGGATCGGGCGGAGTGGCATGGCTAGGCCATGATGCCCTTGACGTGCTTGCCCGCGACGCCGGTCAGGCGGATGTCGAGGCCTTGGAGCTTTACGTTCAGTCGCGTATGCTCGATGCCCATGAGAGCGAGCATCGTGGCGTGCAAGTCGTGGACATCGACGATGTTCTCGACGGAGCGGTAACCGAGTTCGTCGGTGTTGCCGTAGACAGTGCCAGCCTTCACGCCGCCGCCCGCCAAGAAGACGCTGAAGCCTAAGATGTGGTGGTCGCGGCCCGAGCCTTGGCCCATGGGGGTGCGGCCGAATTCGCCGCCCCAGAGGAGGAGGGTGTCTTCGAGCATGCCGCGTTGCTTGAGGTCGGCGATGAGGGCCGCGGTGGCCTTATCGACGTCCTTGGCCGCCGAGCGCATGCCGTCTTCAATGCCGCCGTGGTGATCCCAGGCACGGTGGTAGAGTTGAATCATACGCACGCCGCGTTCGGCCAGGCGACGCGCCATCAGACAATTGGAGGCGAAAGAACCATCGCCGACTTCCTTGATGCCGTAGTTCTCCAGCGTCTTCGGGGACTCGTTCTTGAAGTCGAGCAGGTCGGGCACGCTCGTCTGCATCTTGAAGGCGAGTTCATACTGGGCAATGCGCGTGGCGATTTCGGGGTCAACCGTCTCTTCGGCGAGCGTGCCGTTGAGGCGGCGGATTTCGTCGACGACCTGACGCTGTGTGCTCTGGCAAACGCCTTGCGGGTTGCCGATGTAGTGCACCGCATCGCCCTTGGATTGGAAGAGGATGCCTTGGTATTTACTCGGTAAGGCCCCGCTGGACCACTGGCGCGAAGAGATGGGTTGCTGACCGGTCTTGCCGGCCGAGGTAAGCACGATGTAACCAGGGAGGTTTTCGGTCTCCGAGCCCAAACCATAGAGCAGCCAAGAGCCCATGCTGGGGCGGCCCTTGATAATCGAGCCGGTATTCATGAACGCATGCGCGGTGTCATGGTTGATTTGCTCGGTCCGCATCGAGCGGATGACGCAGAGGTCGTCCGCGTGTCCGCTAATGTAGGGGAAGAGGTCGCTGATCTCGATACCAGCCTTGCCGTATTTCTTATAGTCGATGAAAGAGCCGCGGGCCTTAAGCACCGCCCCCTGGAGCTGAGCCAGTTGCTGTCCCTTGGTGAAGGACTCAGGGAAGGGTTGGCCATCGAGCTTCTTGAGCGCTGGCTTCCAGTCGAAGGTCTCAAGGTGCGAGGGTCCTCCCGCCATACACAAGTAGATGACGCGCTTAGCCTTCACGGGGAAGTGCGGGGACTTCAGGAAGCCCTTGGAGAAGTTGGCGGCGCTAGGCGCGTCGGTCGCGGCCAAACCTTTGGCCGCAAGCATGGCAAAGGCGGCGCTACCCAAACCGTAGGCACTCTTGGTTAGGAAGCTCCGTCGGTTGATCGACAGCGTATGCGCAATGGGGTCGTAAGGGTTCATGGCTTAGTAGCGTGTGATGACTTCGTGAGAGTTGAGGAGCACGCGGCAGGCCTGCGTCCAAGCGGCGTGCGTAGCTGGGTCGTCCGTCGGTGACGACGTTAGGCCGATCTTCAGAAGCTTGGTCGCTTCGGTCGGGTTGGCCGTGTAGTAGACCTTCTGATCCGCGATGAGTTTCTCGAGCGCGGTGCGTTCCGAAGCTTTGATATTACGGCCGACGGCGAGAACGAAAGCGGCGTTGAGGCGATCTTCCTTGGCTGGTTTGGTGAGGAGGCGGGCCGCGAGGACGCGGGCCGCTTCGACGAAGGTGGGGTCATTCAAGAGTGTCAGGGCTTGCTGGGGCGTATTGCTGGAGTTGCGTAGTGCCACGCACTCGTCGCGGGCCGGGGCATCGAAGTTCACCAACATCGGGTGGAGGAACATCCGCTGCCAGTGCATGTAAAGCCCACGGCGCCATTGTTCAGCGTCTTTACTCGCACTGTAGTTCCGGTTGGGGAACTGCAATGGCTCGTAGTAGCCGTCGGGTTGATAGGGCTTCACGCTCGGCCCGCCGATGTCGGCGGCGTTCAGTAGGCCAGCGATGGCGAGGGCGTTGTCCCGGATGAATTCGGCATCGAGGCGCCGCGGATTCTGCGAGGCTAAGAGGCGGTTAGCGGGGTCGAGGTCTTTTAATTCCGGACGCAGGCTGCTGCTCTGGCGGTAAGTGCGGCTAGTCACCATGAGTTTGACCATGCGCTTGACGTCCCAGCCATGGTCGCGGAATTCGACCGCGAGCCAGTCCATGAGCTCGGGGTGCGAGGGGAGTTCGCCTTGCGAGCCAAGGTCATCGAGGACGGCCGATAGGCCATTGCCATGGAAGATTTGCCACAACCGGTTCGTGAAGGTGCGGGCGGTGATGGGAT
Source organism: Verrucomicrobiota bacterium (assembly GCA_003569205.1). GTDB lineage: Bacteria > Verrucomicrobiota > Verrucomicrobiia > Opitutales > UBA953 > UBA953. The sequence continues at coordinate 40,335 of BGOK01000011.1, forward strand.
TTTCTTTCGACGTCAGCCAATTCGCGAGGTCGAGGCGGTTGAGTCGCTTTTGTTCGGTACTCTGGCGGTAGCCGGGCAGGAACGAAGGGGTGGCGGGTAAAACTACGGGGCCAGTGGTGTCGAGGAAGTTACCACGTGGCAGGATCCGCACGGTGATGGGTGCACGCGCTTCGGTCACGAGCGACCAAGCTGCTCCCCGTCGATAGTCGCGGAGTTTGGCGGCCATGGCTTTGACCTGCTCGAAGTCGGGGCGTGCTGGCTGGACCGAGCACAGGTAGGCGACGGCTTGATCGGCGGGCGTCCGCGGGAGGGCGCCCACGGTCAGTGGGTCGTAGCCGCCAAAGGGCGTGACCGAAACCTGGATAGGCTGAGTGTTAGCGCCGTCGATGGCGACCAGGAGGGCATCGCCTTCAGCTAGGTCGACCGGCGTGTCCAAGAGCCAGACGGCGGAGGCCGTGCCCGTCGCCGGCACCGTTAACGCCCAAGTGTTGCCGATACCGAGAATCTCGGCGCCGCCTGAATATTTGATGTCGTGCGCGGCAGCATCAGCGAAGCCAGCCGTGAGTTTGCGCTCCTTGCCGGCGGCATTACGGACAGTGAAACCAACGGTGAGGCTGCTACGGGTGCCGGCTTTAGCTTCCGGTAAGGAGAGGCGCACGGCGGCCACACGCAGGGCACCAGGCTTTAGGGCGACGACGAGGCCTTCGCCTTTAGCGAGGGCTTTCTTCAGGGCGATGGGCTGTCCAGCCGGCAGCGTTTGCAGGGAGGATTCAACGACGGTTCCAGCACTTGGGGCGGGGGCAACCTTCGCCCCTTTCTTCGCCGGCGTGGCAGCCACCGCGGCCTTATGGATTTCAAAGCTGCCCGCAGGCTTCAACCACCCATCCGCGTTTTTCAGGGCGAAGGGTTGGAGTGACTTTGCCCAGGCGGCAACTTTCGCGGGGTCAGTCTTCGCTTGGGCAAAGTCCGCGATTTCACGACGGGCGCGGGCATCCTGCTTTTGCAGGTACGGGCTGGTGGTCTTGATTTCAGGGGGGAAGGGCGAATCGTTATTCACGCCCTTGAGCTCCGGCTCCGGGGTGTAGGAATAATCGGCGTAGACGCCCCATTGCTTCACGTCGGCAAAGAAAGACTGCAGGGTGTAGAAGTCGGCTGCCTTGATCGGGTCGAATTTATGGTCATGGCATTCAGCGCAGCCGAACGTGGAGCCTAGCCAAGCGGCCGAAACGGAGCGGACGCGCTCGGCTCCGTACTTTGCGAGGTATTCCTTCGGTTGGGCACCGCCTTCGCGGGTCATCATGTTGAGGCGGTTATACCCGGAAGCGACTTTCTGTTCTTCCGTCGAATTGGGCAGGAGGTCGCCCGCCAGTTGCTCACGGGTGAAGGCGTCGAAGGGCTTATTACTATTGAAAGCGTTAATCACATAATCGCGGTAAGGGAAAATGCGTTGGTTCTGGTCACCGTGGAAGCCGACGGTGTCTGCATAGCGCGCGATATCCAGCCACCAGACGGACATGCGTTCACCGTAATGGGGCGAGGCGAGCAGGCGGTCGACCTGCTTCTCGTAGGCGGTGGGTGATTGGTCAGCGAGGAAGGCCGCGAGTTCTTCGGGGGTCGGCGGCAGGCCGGTGAGGTCGAGCGTGACGCGACGGAGGAGCTTTTCTTTCGACGTCTCCGCAGAAGGCATAATCTTCTTCTCGGCCAACTTCTTTCCGATGAAAGCATCAATGGGGTTACGTCCGCCAGCCGGCATCGGCGGAACGGCCACCGGCTTTAAGGGCGTGTAGGCCCAGTGGTCTTCGTAAAGGGCGCCTTGCTTCACCCAGCGTCGAAAGAGTTCCTTCTGTTCCGGCGTCAGGGTCTTGTGCGACGCCTTTTCCGGCATGAGGTCGTCTTCGTCCTTGGTGAAAATCCGTTTGATGATTTCCGATGCCTCGGGCTTGCCTGGGACGATGGCAATCTCCCCACTCTTGCCCGCCTTCAGGGCGAATTCGCGGATGTCGAGACGGAGGTCAGCCTTACGTGCCTTCGCGTCGAAGCCGTGGCAGTGGAAGCAGGTGTCCGACATGATCGGACGGATGTCGCGGTTGAAGTAGACGGTGTCATCGGCTTGGTCGGCGGCGAACAGGGTGGGCAGGCCGAGGACGGTAACGGCGATAAGACAAAGGGCGCGCAGGTGAGGGGGCATGGCTGAACTTTATAAGACAACCTTGTTGAGGGGTTGTTTCAATGCCAATGGCAACGCGAAGGGTCAAAAGCGCGGGTCTTTCCCTCTATAAGCCCGGCTATCCCTCACGGCTGAGGTTTAGGGCTTCGGAACCCAATTCACTGCGTCAATCACAACATACCCGTCGGCGCCTTGGTTGCCGATGGTCAGGCTGGCCGGTTGGGAGGCATCGAAGGTGTAGACCCCGAGGCTGAAGAGGTTATTGGCGGTCTTGTCCCGTAGGTTGACCTTTAGGACGGTATTCCCGCCCGCATGGGCGATGGTTACCGGGGCGTTCGAGGCACGGTTGATGTTGGGGACGAGGGCAAGGAAGACTTCATACTTTCCTGACTTGGGGAGTTTGGCTTCGAAGCGAGCGGTCATGGGGCCGTGCTCGCCCTTGCTGTCGTGGCGGTAGCCAGTGCCGATGAAGGCCGCCGAGGCCACGCTCTCCGTCCAGTTGCCCGTAACTTTGGCGTCAGCGTCATCGACGGTGATGCCCGGGAGTTCCTTGCCTTCGCGGCGGATGGCCTTGGGCCCCGCGGCGCGGTCGAGAACCTGTCCATCGGCAAGTAGTTTGGCGCTGAGGTCGGCGTAGGCGACGTCCTGCACGGCAATTTTCTGGTCGATGGCGAGAGAGGCGGCAGTAGCGGCCGACTGACCGAGGATCATGAAGACGGGTTCCATACGAATCGAGCCGTAGGCGATGTGCGTGCAGCTGACGCAGACCGGCACAAGGAGGTTCGTGCACTGGTCCTTCTTCGGGATGATTGAGCCATATTCAATGGGGTAGGGACGACCCGGATTCACCTGCACGTCGCCTTCGTTGCGGACGTAAGCTTTGCCGTCGGCATCCTTTACGACGATACGCTGCACGTTGTGCGAATCCATGTTGTAGGAACCCATGCCCACGGAGCGTGGGGTCGGGATCTTTCGCTTGAGGTGGTTCTCGTTGACGACGACGTCGGCAGTCATGCGCCGGGCTTCGCGGACGTAAATCTGGTGCGGCCAGTGGCCGTTGTCCGTGAACTCATCCTTAGCCAGACCCCATTGCGCAAAGCCTTCGCGAATCTTGGCCGGGACGGAGGCGTCGTTCGCCAAGAAATAAAGGTAGCCCTGCTGGTATTGGCGGTGCTCCGCAATGATCTCGCGGCGACGCTCATAGGAGGCGTCGGGGTAATCCCAGTTCATACCTATGTTATCCGTGCTGAAGGGGCCGTGGTTGTTGGTGTCGGTCTTGGCGTTCGGGATGAGGTCGAATTTACCAAAGACGTGCGTGGCGCCTTGAGCTAACGCCCGGGCAAGGAGGGCGTATTGCTTCGGGTCATAACCTGGCGGCTGAGGGAATTCGACACGGTTGGCCGCCACCTTGGTCAGGCACATGCGGAAGTTGTACGCTTGGATCTTTTTGTCGCCGGCGCCGTCTTGGCCGCCGACGGGGATGTTCTGAATGCGGGGCAAGAGGCCGGACTTCGGGTCGCCTTCAATGACATAGGGGTCAACCTTGCCTGCAAATTGGTGCGACTTGGCATGGCCAAGTTGGATGCCATTGAGGGTCTCGTCGAAGGCTGCGTTGGGTTCACGGCCAAAGGTGTAGCTGACGCCAGCAGCAGCCATCAGGTCACCTTCGTAGGTGGCGTCGATGAACATACGTCCAGCAAAGCGACGTTTGCTCAAAGTGGTGATGGCAACGATGCGGCCATCCTGCTTCTCGACCCCATGGGCTCGGTCGAGCCATTCGTTGCGTTCGATGGTCAACTTAAATTCCTTCACGTAGTCTTCGAAGACTTTCTCAGCAACCGATGGCTCAAAGATCCACATGGTACGTTCGGTCGCATCCATTGCCACCGTGCCTTGGCCTTTATTGCCAAACTTTTCCTTGGCTTCATGCTTCCACGCGCCGGGCTGCTGGTAGGTCTGCCAAACACGGTGGTAGAAGTCGCGTGAGAGACCCCCGATGACGGACTTATCGCCGGAGTCGGTGAAGCCTAAGCCACCACTCGAGAGGCCGCCGAGGTGCTTGTCGGGGCTAATGACGATGACGGTCTTGCCCATCTTCTTCGCTTGAACGGCGGCAATGACGGCGGCCGAGGTGCCGCCGTAGATGACGATGTCATAGGTCGGCGGCGGGGTTTCTGCAACGAGCGCACAGGGTAGGGCGAGGAATAGGGCGAAGAGACGGCGCATGGGGTGTGATGAAAAAGGGGGCGAAAAAGGGGAAAGGGGACAGGGGATGGGGTCTGGCTTATTTCATAGCCTTGAGGACGTCACTGCCTTCCATCGTATTATTATTCATGAGCACGATACGCACGGTGGCTTGGGCCGGCACGACTTGAATCGATGAACGGTAGCCAGCGGTGGCGCCATCGTGCCCGTAGGCGAGCCGCTCCGCCGTGCCCGTCCGAAAGGCGCCGAGGGCGACTTTGCCACCATTGACGTTGGCGTCCGCATGCGCCTGCAAGGCCAGCGTGAGGGCATCCTTCAGCGGCGTGCGCTCTGGGTTTGCCAGGGCTTGTCCAAACTTGAGCATGTCCGCGGCAGTACTGCGGAGGCTGCCGGCGGGAGCAAAGGCTTGGAAGGTGGTAACGATGCCAGGCTTGGTGCCGCTGTAGGGCGGAGCTAAGGTGCCGAGGCTGGGCAAGTGACTCGGCTGCGTATGCGTCAGTCCCAGTGGCTTGCAGACTTTCTCGAGCACACAGTCCGTCCACGATTTACCGTATTGCTTGGCCACCAAGTAGCCGAGCAGCGAGACGCCGATGTTTGAATAGCTGCAGGCATACGGAGCATCCTTTTTCAATTCTACTTTCGCCAGCCAGGCTAGCATCAGCGTGTCGTCGTAGGTCGCGTAACTCTTGAAGCCGTTAGTGAAGTTGTCCGGCATACGGGGCAAGCCGCTGGTATGGGTTGAGAGCTGCTTGAGGGTGATCCGACCGACGCGGGCATCGGCGAATTTGCAGTCAGGCCCGACGAGTTCGGCGACGGTGGTATCGAGGGTCACTTTCTTTTCCAAGACAGCTTCGGCGAGCAGGATGCCCGTGAAGATCTTCGTGAGCGAAGCGATTTCGAACACCAAGGTTTCCGGGGCTTGCGTCGGGTCGGGCGACTGGCCGGCCAAGGCGAAGCGTGTGCCTCGCGGTGTCTGCTCGGCGGTGACGATACAGCCGGCAGGGAGTTTAGGTGTTAGCGATTCGGCGGCTTCCGCCAAGGTCTTAGCGTGCCCAGAGCAAAAGGCGAACAGGCAAGCGATGATGGCCAGTGTCTGGCGCATGGTCAGCGGTTCTCTCCCTGCTTACGGATGAATTGTAGCACGGCCTTGTGGCCGGGGTCGTCGGGGAAGCGAAGGTTGTGTCCGATACTGCCGTGGTCGGTATCCGTGACCTTGAGCGAGGTGGTTTCAACATGGCCCGCACCCTTCAGCATCGCGATGAGAAACTGACTTTCCTCGGCGCGTCCAGTCATGTCGTGATCGGAGTAGAGCGTCAAAATCGGTGGTAGGGTCTTCTGCACGTGGAAGGCGGGGGCGGCTTCGTCGGACGTGACACTGTAGCGACCTTGCCCGCGTTCCTCGCGGATGGTGTAATGCGTGAAGACTTGGCCACTGACCTGCGCGATGCCCGCGACGTCCTTGAGGCTGAGGCCGTAGGGTTTCAGTCGGCTAGCGTCAAAGCCCACCATGAGTGCGAGGTAGCCGCCCGCAGAATGTCCGCCGATGAAGACCTTGCGCGGGTCTCCGCCCATTCGGCCGATGTTGCGTACCGTCCAGGCGAAGGCCGCGGCGGCATCGTCGACATACTCCGGGTATTTTGCCTTCGGGCTGAGCCGGTAATCGGGCACGACTACCGCGATGCCTTCGCGGGCGAAGCTCGCCGCAATTTCGGCGCAATGCTCGGAGGCGAGTCCTTTGCTGCCTTTCTTTAAGCCACCCCCGTAGAACCAAACATAAGTCGCAAAAGGCGTGTCGCTTTTGGCGGGTAAGGTGACGTCCAACTTGCAGCGTTCCGCCTCGTAGGCCGTGAGGTCATTGCCGGTCCGGTAGGCGATATCCTTGACGACTTTGACGTCGGTCGGGGTTTCGGCAGCGAAGCTGGGTCCATAGCCGACGAGGAAGGTTAGGCAGAAAGCAAGCAGTCGACGCATGGCGGGGCAGGGGTGACCCAAGGTTGGCGGACACCCGGCGGAGGGGAAGCGTGAAGTGGTCGAGCCGGCCTTCCTGAATGACCGGTTAGGCGATGAGGCCCTGCACGACCTTACCGTGGACGTCGGTCAGGCGATAATCACGGCCAGCGTGGCGGAAGGTGAACTCTTCGTGGTTAAAGCCGAGGAGCTTCATGATCGTCGCATGCAGGTCGTGCACATGGACCACATCCTTGACGGACTTAAAGCCGAACTCGTCCGTTTCGCCGTAAACTGTCCCGCCGCGGACGCCGCCACCAGCCATCCACATCGTGAAGCCGTGGTGGTTGTGGTCGCGACCATTGATCTTGCCTGCGTTGGAGCCAGGGGTGGGGAGTTCGACGGTCGGGGTGCGGCCGAATTCTCCGCCCCAGATGACGAGCGTCGAATCGAGCATGCCGCTCCGCTTGAGGTCAGCGAGGAGCGCGGCAATCGGTTGGTCGGACTCGTGTGCTAATTTGCGGTGTTTGACTTCGAGGTCGTCGTGGCTATCCCACGGCTGGCCAGCCCCGTGCCAGAGTTGGACGAAACGGACGCCGCGCTCGACGAGTCGGCGGGCGATCAGGAATTGGCGGCCTTGCGTGGTGTCGCCATACATCTCGCGAGTCGAGATCGACTCACGGCTGATATCAAAGGCATCGGTAGCTTCGAGCTGCATGCGGTAGGCCATCTCGAACGACTGCGCCCGAGCTTCGAGGGCGGCATCCTGCGGGTGGAGCGATTGGTGTGAGGCGTTGATGCGAGCAAGGAGGTCGAGCTGCTTGCGCTGGGCCGGACGGGAAAGGCCCGCGTTACGGATGTTTTCAATGAGTTCCTCCACGGTCTTTTTAGAGGAGTCGACGTAGTTGCCTTGATAGACGCCGGGCAAGAAGCCGCACTGCCAGTTCTGGGTTTCCTGGATCGGATAGCCGCCTGGACATAGAGTGATAAAGCCTGGGAGGTTTTCGTTTTCGGTGCCGAGCCCGTAGGTCACCCACGAACCTAAGCTGGGACGAACTTGGCGGGCTTCGCCGCAATTCATCAGTAGCAGGGAAGGCTCATGGTTCGGGACATTTGCCTGCATGGAGCGAATGACGCAGAGGTCATCAGCAAACGCCGCTGTCTTAGCAAAGAGCTCGCTAGCCTCGAGGCCGCTCTTACCGTAGCGCTTCCACGTGAAAGGCGAGCGGAAGGCTGCCCCCGTCTTGCGTTCAGTCGCGATGTAGTCGCCCGGTAGTTTCTGGCCGTGGTATTTATCGAGCGAGGTCTTCCGGTCAAAGGTGTCGACGTGCGAAGGGCCACCGTTGGCGAAGATATGGATGACGTGCTTGATCTTCGATGGCAGCGGGGCGCGGCGCGCTGCCAACGGCTGCAGTGGGTTGACGGAGGTCGGGGCGCCGTGCAGGTCGCGCTGCAGTAACGAAGCGAAGGCCAAGCCGCCCATGCCCATGCCGCACTTTCGCAGGAACTCTCGGCGACTATGGATGAAAGTGGGATCGTGGTGCATGCTTATTCGGCAAAGTTGAATTCGTTGCTGGCGAAGAGGATCTGTGCGAGCGAAGACCAAGGGGACTGTGGCGAGCTCTTACGATTAAAGCCCGCGGAGGCGGCATCGATGACCTCACCAGTGCGCGCATCCTTGAGCACTGGAGACCAAGTGAAGCTGTCGCTGTTCGGGCCGTTCAGGTCATCGATGATAAAGTCCACCGTGTCGCCTGGGGAGATAACGGCTTTCTCGAGGACGACGGGCACGGAAGCGCCGCCGAGGCAGGTCCATTCACCGAGCAAGCCGCGTTGGGCAGAGACAATGCGGGCGCGGACGCCCTGGCTTTGGGGAGTGGGCACCTTGAGGTCTCCATCGATACGGAATTCACCACCGCCGCCCGCGGACCAGCGTCGGATGACGGCGTGCTGCGCATCGTTACCAGGATGGCCGCCTTTCGCGGTCAACGAGGCATGACCATTCCCGCTGGCGGCATCCGGATACTTTTCCGACGGGTTCAAGGTATCCTTTTTGAATACTTTCATCTCCGTGAAGGTGACTTTCTTCGTTTGGGGGTCGTAGCCGCCGATGCCACTCAGCCAGTTGGCAGGCGCAGGGGCTTGGCGGACTTCGGTGACGTAGGTCAAGGCTTGCTTGATCTCCGCTGACTTCGGGTCGCGGGCGAGGATGGCACGGTAGAGCTGACGCACTTTGTCTTCATCCGAGCCGGCGGCGGCTATTTTCTCCGCGAGTTTATCCGCCTGCTGGCGCGTGAAGGGGTGGTTCATCATCCAGAGCGCTTGCTGGGGCGTCGTGGTTTCATTGCGCCTGGCGACGTGGTAGTCAGGGTTCGCAAAGTCGAACGTGCGGAAGACGGCCGGTAGGTTCTGGCGGTCAATCAAGGCGTAGATGGTCCGTCGGGGTGTATTGAAATTGGCGACGAGGTCAAAGGGCTGACCACCGAGCTTAGGCTCGAGCTGACCGGAGATGGCGAGGATGCTGTCTCGCATCGTCTCAAAATCCGCCCGGCGTCGATGCATGCGCCAGAGTAGGCGGTTTTCAGGGTCCTTGGCTAGGCCTGCCTTATGAGTCTCCGACGCTTGGCGGAAAGCCGCCGAGGTCACGAGGGTTCGAATAAGTTTCTTCGTCGACCATTGGTCGGCGATAAAGCGCGTGGCCAACCCATCGAGGAGCGCAGGGTTAGTCGGCGCAGCTGTGCGTACACCGAAATCACTGGGGGTCTCAACCAGGGGTTGGCCAAAGACCTGATCCCAGACGCGGTTCACCATCACGCGGGCGGTCAGTGGATTGTTGGCATTGGCGATGGCTTCGGCGAGCTCGAGGCGCCCGCTGCCCCGCTTGAAGTCCACGGGCTTGCCGTCGGGGGCGAGGATTTCGAGGTAGTGGCGCGTGACGTTCTTGCCCGGACGGCCCGGATTGCCGCGCAGGAAAACGTTGCCGTTCACGGGTTGGGCTTTGTCGACCATGGCCATGGCACGCGGCGGGCTCTTGGGGCTGGCTTTGAAGGCTTCAACTTCGCGGATGAGGCTGCGATGCTTTTGCGCGTCGGCGACGACGTACGAGCCCACGAGGCTATCGGCTGTCGGGGTGGTGGGGCCGTTCGTGGCTTCGATGAGTGTTCGCCAAGGTTTGAACTCGAGGGTGGGGTTACCGCGGGCGGTCGCGAGGAGTTCGCCGTAGGCAGCGACGAGTTCATCGAACTTCGTCGGCATCTTCTTGGTCAGGGCGGCTTGCAGGGTGGGGTCTATCGGCGTGGCGGACTTCGCGAGCAGCTCCACGGCCAGCTTCGCCTTGAACGCGTCGTCAGGGGTGCCCACGAGACGGGCCCAGAGTCCGAACTGCGGGTCGGTCGCAACGAGGCGAGGCTTTAAGGTTTTCTTCCAGCCCGAGAGGATCGCGGGGTAGAGGGCGAGGCGTTTCGCTTCCTGGGCGTCATCAAACTTCGCGTCAGCCAGTGAGCGACGGAGCACGCCGAGGTAGGCGGTCGTCTTAACCGCTGAGAAGGAGCCTTCGCGTCGGCTGGTCCGGAAGTCCACGACCTTGGCTTCTTTGGCGGCGAGCTCTTTTTCAAATTCCTCCGAGTCCTTCGTCGGTGTGAAGGGCTTCAGTAACGGCTTATCTTTGGGCTCTTCGCTCGAGTTAAAGATGGCGTAAAGAGCGTAGTAATCCGTCGCAGGCAGGGGGTCGGATTTATGGTCGTGGCACCGTGCGCAGGCCATGGTGAGGCCTTGCGTACCGCGCATGACGACGTCGATACGGTCGTCGATGATATCCTGTTGGTTATTGAGGAAGCGTCGACCGAGGGTCAGGAAGCCCAAGGCCGCCAAGTCGCGGGTGTCTTCGCCGGTCACCAGCGCGTCCGCCGCGAGCTGTAGCTTTAGGAAGCGGTCATACGGCATGTCCTGATTGAAGGCCCCGACGACCCAGTCGCGGTAAGTGTAGGCGTAGGCGTAGCGACGTTCCTCTTCGAAGACATATCCCTTGGTGTCGGCGTAACGCGCGACATCGAGCCAGTGCCGGCCCCAGCGTTCGCCGAAGGCCGGCGCGGCGAGGAGGCGGTCAACGAGTTTATCGTATGCTTGCGGGTCGCGATCCGCGACGAAGCGCTCGACCTCAGCGGCGGAGGGTGGCAAGCCGTGCAACGCAAAGTACGCGCGACGAATCAGCGTTTCCTTCGGGGCCTCGGGCGAATAGGTCAGGCCGTTCGCTTCCAGTTTAGAAAGGACGAAACGATCGACGTCATTGCGGACGCGCTCGGTCTTCGCGACTTTGGGGAGCGCCGGCGCAGCGATGGGCTGGAAGGCCCAGTGCTTACGCGGGTCGGAGATTTCGGGCTGACCAGTCGTTGGCCAAGGTAGCCCTTGGCGGACCCATTCGGTGAGCGCAGCGATTTCCTTCGGCGCGAGTTTCTTCTCCTCGTCCGGCATCGCTTCGACGTCCTTACGCTTGGTGTGGTTAATCGCGAGAATGAGCCGGCTCAGCTCGGGCTGGCCGGGGACGACGACGGGACCGACTTCCCCGCCTTTGAGAATGAAAGCGCGGGAGTCGAGGCGGAGGCCAGACTTCTGCTTCTTGGGACCATGGCATTCGTAGCAGTTTTCGACTAAGATCGGGCGGACCTCTTTTTCGAAGAACTCGAGTTGGGCGGCCGTTGGGACAGGGTCAGCCCCAGCCAAACGCCCAGTCAGGGCGAGGCCTGCTAGGAGTAGGAGGGCAGGGGCTTTCATCTAGGGTCTAACAAGAACACCCTATGAATGTTCCTCCAATGTCAAATTGGGGTAAAAATGGGCTTGGGCGGGCTCGCGGGACGCTCGTTTGGCCCCTGTGGGGTTTTTCCTTCCAACCTTTGAGGTTATCCGCTGTCTGTGAGGGGTGCCGTTCCCCTCGGCTCGCCCCATCATTCTTATGAATAATACCCTCCGTCCCTGGACCCGCGTCGCCGTTGTGGTCGCCTGTCTCCTCGTTTCCCTCGGCGCCCAAGCGGCCGCCGACATCGTCTTCCTGGCGGGTGGCCGGTCGCATGGCCCTGGTGAGCATGAGTTCAAGGCGGGCTCCGAACTCTTGGCCAAGGCCATTAATGAGCAGAGCGGCTTAGGCCTCAAGGCCGTGGTCGTCAGCGGCTGGCCTAAGGATGAAACGATCCTGGACGGCATCAAGTGCCTCGTCATCTATGCCGACGGCACGAGCGTCGTGGGCAAGGGCTGGGCCAAGGTCGATGAGCTCGCCAAGAAAGGCACGGGCATCGTCTTCATGCATTATGCCGTCCACCCCGATGCCAAGGACGGCGAAAAATACTACCGTCCCTGGATCGGCGGCGCGTTTGAAACGGGCTGGTCCGTCAACCCTCACTGGGTCGCTGACCTCAAGGCTTTGCCGAATCATTCGGTATCGCGCGGCGTGAATGGCCTCGTGCAGGCCTACGACGAGTTCTATTACAATATGCGTTTCCCAGCGGACCGCAGCAAGGTGCTCGACCTCGTCACGGCCGTGCCGACGCGGGAGAACGTGAAGAAGTATATTAATCTTTGGAACGAGCACGGCGTCGACGGCCTTGGTAAGGTGCAGACGTTGATGTGGGGAATCGAACGCGCCGATGGCGGCCGTGGGGTCGGTTTCTCCGGTGGTCATAACCATCGCAACTGGGCCATCGATGGCTTCCGGACCTTGGCGCTCAACGCCATCGTCTGGGCCGCGAAGGTCGAAGTGCCTGCCGCGGGGGTGAAGTCTACTCCGCTCACCGAAGATGAGCTCAACGCCAACCTGGATGATAAGGGCAAGAACGCACCGCGTCTCAAGCTTCCGCAGCCGGGCGAGTTTGCCAAGATTCCGGCCGCCGTCATTCCGGTCGAACGCGAAGCCAAGTTCGGCCGTCCGGCCGCAGGTGCCGCCGTGCCCGTGACCCCAGCGGCCCCGAAGGCCGCCACGCCTGCCCCTTCGCCTATCTCGGGGAAGCCAGTAGCTCAGACTAATGATATCACTGCTAAGGATAAGGTTCGCCTGACCGAACTGACCGCTGACCTCAAGGGGGCGAAGGAACTTTACCTGCTGATCTCCGACCTCGGTGACAGCAACTGCGACTGGGCCTCCTGGATTGAGCCCACGTTGCTCATGGCCGATGGGACGACGAAGAACCTCATCGATTTGAAGTGGAAGTCCGCTACCGCTAGCCATGGCGCCGTGCTTGTGGGCAAGAATAATTCGAAGGGCCCGCTTTCCGTTGCCGGTAAGGTCTACACCAATGGTATCGGCACGCACGCGACTTCCGTCATCGCCTATGACCTGCCTGCGGGCGTGGTCGGCTTCCGTACGCAAGTTGCCCTCGATGATGGTGGTTTGGAGCGCGGCGGTAAGCGCAGCCCCGCCGCAGTTCGCTTCATGGTGTTTACCCAGAAGCCCGACGAAGCGAAGGCCGTCGCGGTGGAAGATGGTCCGATGCTCGTCCCGCCAGAACTCTTCACCGTGCCGGAAGGCTTCGAGGTCACGGTCTGGGCGACTTCGCCGATGCTCTATAATCCAACGAACATCGACTTCGACGAGAAGGGTCGGATGTTTGTCGCCGAGGGTGTGAACTACCGCGGTAAGGGTGGTCGCCGTAAGGAAGGCGACCGTGTCGTCGTCCTCGAGGACACCACGGGCGCCGGCAAGGCCGACAAGGCGACGGTCTTTGTGCAGGATGTGAACCTCGCTTCGCCGTTGGGCGTGGCCGCAATCGACGGAAAGATTGTCGTCGCGCAGCCGCCGGATCTCTTGGTCTACACCGACGTGAATCGTGACGGGGTCTATGACCCTGCAGTCGATAAGCGTGAAGTCCTCCTGACGGGCTTCAACGGCCGCCAGCATGACCACTCGCTGCACAGCGTCACCACGGGCCCCGACGGTAAGTGGAACTTCAACCAAGGTAATATGGGCGCAGAATTTACCGACAAGAGCGGCCGCCATTTCTACATGGGCAGCCCCTACATGCTCGGCAAAATTGCGGGCAAGCGCAGCGACGACGGCAATGTTTGGATTGGCGGCTTCTCCGTGCGTATGAACGCCGATGGCTCGGACCTCCGCATCGTTGGTCACAACTACCGTAATAGCTACGAGCAGGCGATTAACTCGTTCGGCGACCTCTACCAGAGCGATAACGACGATCCACCCGCTTGCCGCGTCTCGTTGATCATGGAAGGTGGCAATGCCGGCTTTGCTTCGGCGGATGGTAAGCGCTCCTGGGGCGCAGATAAGCGTCCGGGCCAAGATACTCCGACCGCCGAGTGGCGCCAAGATGACCCCGGTACCATGCCGGCCGGTGACGTCTATGGCGGCGGCTCCCCGACCGGGGTAGCCTTCTATGAGAACGGTGCCCTCGGCGACAAGTGGAGCGGCCTACTCCTGGCTTGTGAAGCCGGTAAGAACGTCGTCTTCGGCTACTTGCCGAAGCCTGATGGCGCCGGCATGAAGCTCGAGCGCTTTGACTTCATCACCTCTAATAAGGAGAAGGAATGGGCGGGCTCTGACTTCCTTGGTGGCCGCGCCACGGGCGTGCTTAAGACGATGTTCCGTCCAGCTGATGTGACCGTCGGTCCCGACGGCGCCATCTACTTCGCCGATTGGTTCGACCCCGGCGTGGGCGGTCACGGGACGCGCGATAACCGCTTCAGCGGTACCATCTATCGTTTAGCGCCGAAGGGCTTTAAGTCCGTCGTGCCTAAGATCGACCTCAACACCACCGAAGGGCAAATCCTCGCGCTCAGCAGTCCCGCCAACAATATTCGTGGTGCGGGCTTCGCGCGTCTCAAAGCCCAAGGGGAGGCCGCCATCCCGGCAGTCTCCGCCTTGCTCAAAGACGCCAACCCTTACGTCGCTTCGCGTGCCGTGTGGTTGCTCGCCCAGTTGGGCGATAAGGGCGCTGCACTCGTCTCGACTGAACTCCGTTCGTCGGATGCCCAGCGACGCCTCGTGGCCTTCCGCGCCCTGCGCGCGGCCAACCGTGATGTCCTGAATCTCGCCGTGGCTAATGCCAAGGATGCTTCGCCGGCCGTTCGGCGCGAAGTGGCCCTGGCTCTCCGCGATTTCAAGGGCCCAGTCGCCCTCGCTGCTCTCGTCGAAGTGGCCCAACGCTTCGATGGTAAAGACCGTGCCTACCTCGAAGCCGTCGGCCTCGGTGCCACTGGTCGCGAAATCGAACTCTATGCCGCCCTCAGTAAGACCATGGGCGGCGACCCTGCCACCTGGAGCGATGCGTTCGCTGGCCTGACCTGGCGTCTGCACGTGCCTGCGGGCGTCGCTGGTATTCGCGCCCGCCTCACTTCCGGTAAGTTGGATGCGGCCCAGACCAAGCAGATGGTCACCGCTTTAGCGTTCACGAATAGCCCCGAGGCGGTCGGTGCGATGGTCGAGCTCTCTCAGCGTAAGGAGCTGAAGGAAATCGCCTCTTGGTGGCTGAATAACCGCAAGGGTAACGACTGGAAGACCTTCGATGTCGATAATATCCTCAAGGCCCGCGGTCTCTACGACGCCAACCAGGTCAAGCTAACCGCCAGCGACTTCCCCGCGGAGCCCGCCGGTACGAAGGCCCTGTCGTCCGTCGAAACCATTGCGAAGCTCAAGGGTGACCCGAAGCTTGGCGCTGCGGCCATCGCCGTCTGTTATACCTGTCACCGCATTGGTGATCAAGGCATCGAGTATGGCCCGAACCTCACGAACCTACGGTCGCCAACAGTCGGCCGAGACTATCATCCAAGCCTTGGTCCAGCCCTCTGCGACGATTTCCCATGGCTATGAAGGCACGCGCCTCGTGACCAAGGATGGCCTCGTCATCACGGGCATGGTGCTCACACAGGGCGACCCCACGATGATCAAGGGCGTTGGTGGTGCTATCCAGACTATCCCGGCTGATCGGATCAAGTCGGTCGAGAAGCTGGAGAAGTCGTTGATGTACACGCCGGCGATGCTCGGGTTGACCGATCAAAGCGTGGCGGACCTCACGGCCTACCTTAAAAGCCTCTAAATAAGAGTGAGACCAACGGTAATTCTCGCCGCAGCTCTGCTGGGTATCCTCTCACCGGTCTGCTTCGCCGCTGCGACGGCACTCTCCCGGCCCCGCCAAAGATGCCGTGGGAAGACCCGTCCTATGCAAAGGATATTTCGGCGACCCAAGCTGATTCGCGTGCCGAAGAACGCGCCAAAGGTGGATGGACCGAGTTTCTAAGGCACCACGAAGACCGCAAGCGGTGGGTGACCGAAAAGAAGGTGGATATTCTGATGATCGGGGATTCCATCGTGTTCGGGTGGAGCCGCACGGGACACGAGGTGTGGAAAGAACATTATGGCACCCGTAACGCGGTGAACATCGGTTCCAGTGGGGACAAAACCTCGCATATGTTGTGGCATCTTCAGGACGGCGGGCTGGTTGGGATGAAAGACCGGAATCCTAAAGTGGTGGTCATTATGATCGGAACCACAATCGCGGCGAGCCGGCGAATGCAGGACGGGATACGGCCCAAGGCGTGTTGGCTATACTCAAAGAAGTCCATCAGCGATTACCCGCTTCGAAGATTCTGCTCCTGGCCATATTCCCCCGCGAGTGGAAGCCGACCGATCCGGGCAGAATCCGCACCGACCAGGTCAACGGGATTCTGCAGACGTACGCGGATAATAAAACCGTCTACTGGCTCGACCTTAAGGAAACGTTTCTAAGCAAAGACGGCATGTTGCGAAAAGATCTCATGCCCGATGCACTTCATCCCAACGTCGCGGGCTACCGTGAGTGGGCAAAGGCCATGGAGCCTAAACTGACCGAGTTGCTCGGAAAATAGTCATTTAATTTCAGTCATCGGTTAGCACCAACATGATAAAATCAACAATCAAAACCATCAGCCTCCTGGCCGCGGTCGCGCTCGTCCTTTCGTCTATTGCCACCGTCACGGCAGCGGAGCAGCCGATTCCTAAGCCGGACAGCAAACCGGCCGACATGAGCAAACCCGTGCAGGTCTTTATCTTGCTGGGCCAGTCCAATATGGTTGGGCTCGGCAGGATTGAAGCCGGTGATAAAGGTAAACCCGAGGGATCACTGGAACATGCCGTGAAGTCCCAAATGAAGTATCGCTATCTTGTCGATGAGGCCGGCACCTGGTCGCAGCGCAAAGATGTCCGCTTTGTGCGGATGATGCAGGGAAATGGGTTGATGAATAACGAGTGGCTGGGCGTCGCGCAACCCGAGCAACTATTCAAGTCCCGCACCATTGGCGTGGAGTTTGGGATCGGCCATCTGGTCGGCAATGCGGTCGATGCGCCCGTGATGATTCTCAAGAGTTGCATCGGCAACCGTGCCCTTGGCTGGCACCTTTTACCTCCGGGCAGCGCGCGGTTTGAAGAAGGGGGTAAAGTGTATGCCGGTTATCGAGATGCCCCCGACTCATGGGCCAAAGGCACCGAACCAACTCCACCCGTAATCAAAGAGGGGACCGTAACCCTGAAGGGTGATAATCCGGCAGGCTGGTATGCGGGCAAACAGTATGACGATGACACGGCGGATGCCAAGAAGGTGCTTGCGGATCTCGATAAACACTACCCCGGGGCGAAGCGCTACGAGGTGGCCGGCTTCTTTTACTGGCAGGGTGAAAAGGACGCCGGCAATCCAGTCTGGGCGGCGCACTACGAGAAAAATCTGGTCCAGTTAATCAAGGCTTTGCGCAAAGACTTCAATTCGCCGAATGCGAAGTTCGTGCTCGGCACGATGGGCGAATCTATCAAGGGCAACGGAGGCAATGGTGGTAAGATCCTCGAAGCGCATCTCGCCGTTGACGGCTCAACCGGCAAGTACCCGGAGTTCCAAGGCAACGTTGCCACCATCTACACCCAGCCCATGGCGCAGGGCGGTAGCGGCAACGGTCATTACGGCGGCAAAGCTGAAGTCTACATGGACGTCGGTGAAGCCATGGGTCGGGCCATGGTGGAGTTGTTGAAGAAATAAACCAAAATGAAACCAAACCACCTCACCCGACTAGCGTTTACGCTTTCAACCATCAAGCTCACGTCGCTCGCGCTATTCGCAGTCACGATCCTGAGCTCCGTCCAAGCTTGGGCAGCGGAGCAGCCAAGCTCGAAGCCAGTGAAGGTCTTCATCCTCGCCGGGCAGTCCAACATGGAAGGCCAAGGCTCGGTTGACCATGATGATGGCCCTAATGGCGCCAAGGGCAACCTGGCATGGTCGATGGTAAACTCGCAGAGCGCCAAGAAGATGAAGAAGCTCAAGAATGAAAAAGGAGAATGGGTCGTCCGGGATGATGTGCAGGTATCATTCAAGGTGGGCGGCGATAAGCTCCTGAAGGGTGGCCTCACGGTGGGCTTCACCGGTTATGCCGCAGACGGATCGAGAAGGCACATGGGGCCTGAGCTAGGGTTCGGTTTTGTCCTAGGTGACTTCTATCAGGAACCGGTTCTGTTGATCAAGACGGCATGGGGCGGGCACAGCCTGCACGGGCATTTCCGTTCGCCAAGTTCCGGCCTGCCGGCCTATGACACGGGCGACTGGCCAAAACGTGAGGATGTTGGGCAGTCTTATCGCCAAATGGTGAAAGAAGTTCGCGCCGCTTTGGCGGCTCTCGGGGATCAGAAATATGAAATCGCCGGTTTTTACTGGCAGCAGGGCTATAATGACATGGTCACTCCACAGGCGATACCCGAATATGCGCAGTTGCTCGTCAACCTGGTCAGCGATCTCCGCAAGGAATTCAATGTGCCGAACATGCCGGTGGTGGTGGGCCAACTTGGCAATGAAGGACCGGTGGCCGAGGGCGCGATGTTCGAATTCAGAAAGGCGCAGGAAGCGGGGACCAAGCGGATCAAGAACGCGGTATTCGTCAAGACCACCGATTTCGCACGTCCAGCAGAACTCTCGCCCTGTCCCACGCATGGCCATCACTGGTTCGCCAATGCGGAGAGTTACTTTCTGATCGGCGACGCGTGCGGTGAGGGAATGAAGAGCCTGTTGAAGTAGTACTATCGATCGGCCTCCAGCCCGCACACGCCTTCGGGATTGCCCACCTCACCGGCCCCGGCTGGGTGACTACCGTGACGGTGCTGCCCGCTCGACCTCAGGTGAGTACTACCCCCGTCCGGGCCTCTAAATAATAGAGTGCTTTTATAACTCCCGCCCCGGCCCGGCGTCCCTATCGGACTTGCCCCGGTCGGGGCGGGCCTATTTTGTGCTGGTATGTTGCGACTGTTACTGGCGTTCGGTGCGTTTCCTTTTTTAGCGTTGGCCGCGGGTGATCCCGGTCCTTCGCCCAGGCCGATTCCGGAATACCATGAAGCCATGTCGGGCGACCGGGAGGCGCAGGAGCGCGTCGGACGATACTACATGGAAATGTACGCCAAGGGCGGTCTTAAGCAGCATTTTGAGGACGGCATGGGTTGGTTTCGTAAATCCGCCCGTCAGGGTTATTTTGTGGCCATGCGCGACATCTTTGTGGCTCGCCTCGACGGGAAGCCGGCCGACCGCGACGTCAAGGAAGCAAACGAATGGCTCCAACGCCTGCATGAGCTTGGTCGCGTGGAAACTGGCTATCCGGAACGCTTAGCCTTGCTGCATGCTTCCGGTGAACTGGGCGTGGTCGATAACCCCAAGGCCTATTTCTTTTGCTTACTGCAGCGTATGACTGGGTCGACTCCCCACGAAGTCGGCAAACTCCAGGCAAGGCTCAAGGCGGAGCTTAAGCCCGAGCAGGTCGCCCAGGCGGAGAAGGATGCCTATGATTGGTGGGAAGACCGCAACAAGCCCGCCCGGCCCGTCGTCGTGGCCGGGGTGAAGGGCGATGGAAATTCCGGGGATGATTCCAAGGAAGGTGGTCCCATCGACACGTCGAAAAAGGCCCAGGATCTGGCGGCCAAGAACCGCCAAGAGAGCGAGCGTCGCATCAAGCCACTGGGCAAGGAGAGCAAATATATCCTCCCGGGCTCCGATGACCTCGAGAAGCGTAAGAAGTAAGCCTCGGGTGTTGCCACGGCAGGGGCGGGGGCTTTGCTCGCCGCATCCCCATGCGCTCCATTTTGCGTCTTTGTCTTGGCCTGCTTTTGGCAGGTCCACTTCTCTTCGCCCAGGCGGGGAAGAAGGCTCCCGCTAAATCCGCGGCGAAGGAGCTCGCCGAGGCGCCAGGCCGTTGGGTCTTTGGTACCATCGGGGTTGACCGTAAGCCCGACGGCACGGCAGAGCACACTGCGCTTAAGGGGCTGGCCCTGCGTTTGGGTGAGGATGGTAAGCATGCCCTCGCTTATGACACCGAGCTCGCCCGCGTCGTGGGAGGTTGGTCGGGCAAGTTCGTCACGGAGATGAACCTGATGTCCCGCGGTGAGTATCCCTCGGCCATGGGCAGCGTGTATTTCTCGACGGACGATGACCTCGCCGGCCTCGCGGTCGGAGAGAATGCGGCTAAGCTCGCTCGGCGCACGGGCTATGGATCCCTCGGGGCCGGCCATTATCGTTTAGCCAACTTTCAGCCCAAGGGCGACGGCGTGCTGACTTTTGCCGTCCGAGGTTCCGCCGACCGGGTCATCGAGATCCCTCGGGTCGTCGATTCTAATGAAGCACAGGTCATCGTCCGGGCGCTCACGACTGAAACCGCCTCCGGCGTGACGGTGCTGTTGGGTCGCACCAAGGATGCCGATCGCATCGGTGTGCGCGGTCCCGGTCGCCGCGAGCAATTGGATGGTTGGGAGGTCTATCGCATTCCGGCCGGTAAGCAGCAGGTGGAAATCGCCTACGCCCCGGTGGGCGCGGCCCGTCCGACCGGCTGGCCAGAAGAACTTGGCCCACTGGCCTTCGCCGATTTCTCGAGCAAGAAGGTTGTTACTCAGGGCGAACTCTCAACCAAGACGGGTGAGCCCTACGTTACCGACCGGATTAAACTTCCCGACGACAACGCGTGGAAGGCCCCGATGTATGTGAGTGGCGTGGATTTCTTTGACGACGGTCGTGTGGCGATTTGTACGTTCCATGGGGACGTCTGGATTGGCTCTGGCCTCGATGCCAATTTGGAACAGGTCACCTGGGAGCGCTTTGCCACGGGTCTTTATCATCCGCTCGGTCTGAAGGTCGTGAACGGGACGATTCACGTAACCTGCCGCGACGGACTCTGGAAACTCCTACCAGGCCCCGGCGGGAAAGGCAGCGCCCAGACTTATGCCGTCTTCAATTCCGACATTCAGGCGACAAAGAACTTCCATGAGTACGTCTTTGACCTCCAAGCGGATGGCGCTGGTAACCTTTATTTTATCAAGGCCGGTCCAGTGAAGAAGGGCGGTCGTGGCTTCGATGACCTTTGCGACCACCACGGCGTATTGTTTAAAGTCTCCCCCGATGGATCGACGATGTCAGTCGTTGCCACCGGCTTCCGTGCGCCCAACGGCATCGGCATCAGCCCGACCGGCCAGCTGACGTCTGGTGATAACGAGGGCACCTGGACGCCGGTCTGCCGACTCAACTGGATTAAGCAGGGTGGCTTCTATGGCGTACCCCCGTTGGCGCATCGTACGACTGAGCCCACGGATTATGATCGTCCGCTCTGTTGGATGCCGAAGGACGTCGATAATTCCAGTGGCGGCCAGGTGTGGGTGACCTCGGAACAGTGGGGCCCGTGGAAGGGTCGTCTCCTGCACCTCAGCTATGGCACCTGCTCGCTCTACGGCGTCTTGCCGCAGGAGGTGGAGTTCCGTGGTCAGCCGCAAATGCAAGGCGGCCTCACGCGTTTCAACGTGAACTTTGACAGCGGCGCCATGCGGGCACGCTTTAATCCTAAAGATGGTCAGCTCTATGTCGTTGGACTGCGCGGTTGGCAGACCACTGCCGTCAAGAACGGCTGCCTCCAGCGAGTCCGCTACACCGGCGAGAAGGTCCGTACGCCGTTGGACCTGAAGGTCGCACAGGGCAGGGTGGAAGTCCGTTTTGGTGAAGCCCTTGATCCAGCCGTAGCCAAGGACCCCGGTAGCTGGAATGTTGAAATCTGGAATTACCTTTGGTCGGCGGCGTATGGTTCGCCGGAACTCTCCACGAAGGTGAAGCCAGTCGCGGCTGCCGAAGTCGGTAAGGACGGTAAGCCAGAGTTCAGTAAGGAGCAGATGTCACAGACCAAGCATGACCTCCTTAAAGTTACGCGGGTTGAGCTCTCGGCCGACGGGCGCACCGCTATCCTGCACCTCGCCGATTTGGCCCCCTGCATGCAAATGTCGCTCAAGTATAACGTCCGCAGCGCAGACGGCACCGAACTTTCCGGACGCATTACGAACACCATCCACGCTTTGCCGGCGAAGTAATACTACAGCCGGCATTACCTGCTGGCCAGGGACGGAACGTTTACCGGTAATCCGACACGGGCTTCGGTTTGATGCCGATTTTTTCGTAGGCGAAACCTGAGGTCAACGGCTCGTAGGTGCCCACCGTGTCGACTGAACTCTTAGGGGAGATGGCTGACTCCATACCCATGCCCCAATAGGCGGCATTGATAACGAGGCGACGGAGGCCGGGGTTACGGAAATCACTCCCGCTGCCCATGGTAGATTGGAAGACGCGGGCGTCCTTACCGGTGCTGGTCTGCCAGTTCTTAAACCAAGCGACCGGGAGGGCTTCGAGTTTTGGGTTGGGCGCGTCGTCTTGTTTGCGCCCCATCAGAGGCTGGCCCCAGACGAGCGCGGTGCAACCCGCTGGTAAGCTACCGCCTTCTTTATAGGTGCGATAGACGTCGGAGTTGCCCCAGACATCGCTGACGCCGGTGAGGATCGGGTGATCCTTGAGGGCTTCAACAATCATGCCGCGGGTGGAGTCGGCTTGGTAACGTCCGTGGTGGCCGCGGAAGCTTCCGCCCAGGACGTCCTCGCCCCAGTTCACCTGCTTGCCGTTAATCTTATAGGGCAAGGAGGCGTGGAAGCCGTGATTGGAAGTGCGCAGGGCGATGAAGGGTTTGCCTGAGTCGATGTACTGCACGATGAGTTCGCGCTCCGCCATCGGCAGCGTGAGTAAGCGACAAAAGAAAATCACCTGATCAGCTTTCGCCAAATGCTCGAGTCCCGGGATGTGGTGCGTCTTAAAATCCTTCTCTTTACCTTTCTCGGGGTAGACCGGCATGCGAGGGTCGACTAAGCCGTTCTCGTCGACGGCGTAGAGCACGGTGCAATCAAAGCCGTGATGGGTGCTGAGGATTTTGGCGAGCATCGGCATACACTGCTCGCTGCGGTATTCTTGGTCCGCGGCGATGAGTACGATATGCTTCCCCTTGCCGGGGCCTTCGCCGCCCTTGTAGGTGAGCCAAAGCGGCCCTGAAGGGGTCGTTTGTGCCAAGCAACTGAGGCAAACGAGGAGGGGTAGCAGGGAGCGTAGCATGGGGTAGGGGTGTGAGGGGGTGGGGGAGTCAGGGGTATGACTCGTTGAGGCTCAGCGTCTTCTAAATTGGGTGAGGGGGTGGGGGTGTCAAGGGTCCTGGGTAGTACTATTTTCTAAAACCTTTCGTAAATCATGGGGTTTCAAAGATAACCGTCCCCATGAAGAACATCCTGCCTCTGCTCCTCGCCGCTGCCCTTGGTTCCGCTGCCACCTATTTCATCATGGACTCGAAGCAGGCCTCCGCCCCTGCCGCGAAGGCCGTGAAGGCCGCTCCCCGCGTCGCCGGCGGCAATACCTCTGCCGAACCGAAGGCCGTAGCCCCTGGAGCCGATGCTCAGCGTCCAACGCCGGGTGGCTTCACGAGCGGAACTAAAGGTAAGAGCAGTGGTTGGCTACCCGAAGAAATTCCCGGCGTCAGCGCCGAGCAGTTCACCAAGTGCCGCACCGCCTTGATGTCGACCTTCCGTAACGAAACCGTCCGGGCCGCCTTCACCAAGGTTAACGAAATCCGTAAGGAACTCGAAAACGCCACTGACGAGGAAAAGAAGAATATCGAAGCCGATATTGCCGAAGCCTCCAAGGAAGCTCGCCAGGCCCAGAAGGCCGCCATTACCGCGGCCGATCCCGACATCACCGATGAGACGGTGGACAAGGTCCTCGATGCCATGGACGAAATGCGCAAGCTGCGCATGGCCCAGGGCGGCACCAAGGGTGGTAAGGGGAAGTAAGAGACTAGGGGATGGGGGATAGGGGGTAGGGGAAAGGGGTAAGGGGGTAGGGGAAGAGTACGGATTACGGATTACAGAGTACAGAGTACGGATTACGGACTTCGAGAAATCGAAAACTGTAATTCTTACTCCGTTACTTGTTTTGTCCCAACCCCCAACCCCCAACCCCCATCCCCCTCAGTAGCCTACCCTTCCTTCCGGGCGTCGAGTTCCATCCAGCGACTCAGTGCGGCCGAGTGTTCGGCTTCTGCGGCGTGGAGGCGTTTCTGCAGTTCCGCGGCCTTGGCGCCGCCATCCTTATAGATTTCAGGGTCGCCTAACTGGACAGAAAGAGTGGCTTGTTCGGCTTCGAGTTGCTCAATCTTGGCGGGTAGGGTCTCGAGGTCCTTGCGTTCCTTGTTGTTCAGCTTGGCGCCGACAGGGGTGGTGGACTTCGCGGCGGTTGGCTTGGGGGCGGATTGCAGGGCAGCGATGGTGCGCTTGGCCACGGCGATGCGGGCTAACTCGTTACGCCAATCGGTGTAACCTCCGGCGTGTTCGGTGACGATGCCGTTACCTTCGAAGACCAGCGTGCTGGTCACGACGTTATCCAGGAAAGCACGGTCGTGGGAGACGACGATGAGCGTGCCGGTGTAGTCGACGAGGATATCTTCCAGGACGTCGAGGGTTTCGGCGTCGAGGTCGTTGGTGGGTTCGTCGAGCACCAAGACGTTGGCGGGCTTGGTGAAGAGTCGCGCGAGGAGGAGGCGATTGCGTTCGCCCCCCGAGAGGACCTTGGCCTTAGAGCGGGCACGAGTCGGGTCGAAGAGGAAGTCCTGCAGGTAACTGATGACGTGGCGGGAGCGGCCTTGGACTTCCACGCTGTCAGCATCCCCAGCGATGTTTTCAGCGACGGTCTTGGAGTCATCGATCTGTTCACGCATCTGGTCGAAGTAGACGACTTCAATTTTAGTACCAAACTTCAGGTTACCACTGGTCGGAGTGAGCTGACCGAGGAGCATCTTCACCAAGGTGGTTTTGCCGGCGCCGTTCGGGCCGATGAGGCCAATCTTGTCACCGCGGGTTAGGTTCATGCTGAAATCCCGGATGATTGGATGGCCGCCGGGGTAGGCGAAGGCGATGTCCTCGGCCTCGACCACGCGGACACCAGAGCGTTCCGCTTCACTGATTTCCATCTTCGCCGAGCCGGTCACATTACGCATGTTGCCGCGCTGAGCCCGCAAGACTTTAAGGGCCTCCATGCGGGCGTTGGACTTAGTTCGACGGGCGCCGGGGCTGCGGCGGGACCAGGCTTCTTCTTGGCCGAGTTTCTTGTCAAAGGCGGCGCGTTGACGTTCTTCCGCCACGAAGAGCTCTTCCTTGCGGACGAGGTAGGTGTCGTAGTCACAGGACCAGCTCATGAGCTTACCGCGGTCGAGCTCGATGATACGGTTGGCCATACGACGCAGGAAAGCGCGGTCGTGCGTGACGAAGAGTAGCGGGATTTTTTCTCCGAGCAGAAACTCCTCCATCCAGAGGATCGAATCGAGGTCGAGGTGATTAGTCGGCTCGTCGAGGAGCAGTAGGCCAGGCTTGGCGGCAAGGGCATGAGCCAGGAGGCAGCGGCGCTTGAGGCCGCCCGAGAGGTCATTGAAGGCCCGGTCCTCGGGCAATCCGAGACGGGCAATTAAGTCGTCGACGCGGATATCCTTTTCCCAGTCTTCGGAAATATCGTCAGCGCGTAGGCCAGAAGTTACGATGTCCCGAACGTTACCGGGGAGGTCTTCGGGGATTTCTTGGGTGAGGCGCGCGATGCAGACGCCATCGGGCTGCGTGACCGTACCGGAGTCCGGGAGGCTTTCACCCGCCGCGATGCGCATGAGCGTGGACTTCCCAGCCCCGTTACGGCCGAGCAGGCAGATGCGTTCCCCTTCCTCAATCTGGAGGTTGAGGTGGTCGAGAACGGGTGGGCCGCCGAAACCGACGTAGACGTCGAGTAGACTGAGAAGAGCCATGTCGCGGAGAAGTGAGCGAGCGAGGCGAGGGAGGCGAGTCAAATGGTCAGCTTTAGGGGTGGTTGCGGGGGGCCGAAGTTCGCGTTTTGCTTGGATTTTAGGCCTAGGAGATAGGAATGTCCTTCCTTCCTCTGCGTCCTTTCGCTCAAATCGTCACAACCCTCAGCCATGCGTCCGCTTCTTCTGCTTTTACTCGCCACCGTCGTCTTCGCCGATGGGCCCAAGGATAACGTGGCCGAGGCCGTTCGCCCAATCCCGCCGCCCGGCGTCCCGGTACCCGAGGCGGATAAGAAAGCCATTCAGCAGGGCGTCATCGAATTGCGCGTGGCCATCGACAACGCCGCCAAGGCCCAGGCTAAGAATCCGCGTTTGGCGGAGCTCTTGCCGGACGTCGAGATCTTCCACAAGGCCGTCGATTGGGCGGTCCGCTATAATGAGTTTTTCAAGAACACCGAATTTAAGACGGCGCATGAACTCATCGCTGAAGGTAAGGCCCGTGCCGCCGCCTTCGCTCAGGGGGAAGCGCCGTGGACCACGCAGAAAGGCCCCGTCGTCCGCGCCTACCGCTCGCGCATTGACGGGTCGATTCAGCCTTACGGCATGGTCGTGCCGGACTCGTATGTCGGTGCGCCGCTCCGCCTTGATTTTTGGTGCCATGGCCGCGCCGAGATGCTCAGTGAACTCAGCTTCCTCCAGGACCGCCGTAAGAGCGTCGGCCAGATTCCGGCGACCAACCGTTTCGTCCTGCATCCTTACGGCCGCTATTGCTGCGCCAATAAGTTCGCCGGTGAAATCGACCTTTGGGAAGCGTATGAGCATGCCCGTAAGTCGTACGCCATCGACGACAACCGCCTCTTTATTCGGGGCTTCAGTATGGGGGGTGCCGCGGTCTGGCAGTTCGGTGCCCATTACACCGATCGCTGGTGCGCCATTAATCCTGGTGCCGGCTTCTCCGAGACCCCGCAGTTTCTGAATGTTTTTCAGTCCGAGGATGTCTCCAAAATCCCAGCCTATCAGCAAACCCTCTGGTCTTGGTATAACGCCACTGACGTCGCCGCCAACTTTGCCAACGCGCCCATCGTCGCTTACAGTGGTGAACTCGATAAACAGAAGCAGGCCGCCGACATCATGGCCAAGCACCTGTTGTCCGAGAACATTGACCTCGTCCACATCATCGGACCACAGACCGCCCATAAAATCCACCCTGACTCCTTTATCGAGATGGAGCGCCGCTTGAACCTCATCGCCGTCAAGGGGCGTAACTTGTTGCCGGCCGAAGTCAGCTTCGTGACCTATTTCCTCCGCTATAACCGTATGCACTGGGTGCAGGTGGACCGTATGGAAACCCACTGGGAGGCTGCCCGCGTCATCGCGGAGATCGCGAGCAAGGAGCAGGCGGTCACGGTGAAGACCAATAACGTCGCCGCCCTGACGCTCGACATGGCCTCGGGCCAAGCCCCTTTTGATGTGCGCGAGAAGGTGGTGATTCATATCGATGGCCAAGATGTCGAAGGGCCGCGCCCCGCCTCCGATCGTTCTTGGAAAGCGACGCTCACCCAGACCAAAGGCCGCTGGACCTTGGTGAAGGCCCTGCCGGAAGGTGGCTTGGTTAAAAAGCATGGCCTCTCGGGACCGATTGATGACGCCTTCATGGACGCGTTCCTCTTTGTGTCGCCCTCGGGGAAAGCCATGAACGAGAAAGCCGGTGCTTGGGCTAAGTCCGAGATGGAGCGCGCCTCGTGGGAGTGGCGCCGGCAGTTCCGCGGTTTCGCCCCCGTCAAACTCGACAAGGACGTGAAGGATGAAGACATCGCCGCGAACAACCTCGTCCTGTGGGGCGACCCACAGAGCAACGCCTTGCTCGCCCGCGTCGTCGCTAAGCTGCCAATCCAGTGGACTGCCGATAAGCTCGTCGTTAACGGCAAGACCTACACCGCCGCTGACCATTCGCCCATTCTCGTCTATCCGAACCCGCTCAACCCGCAGAAGTATGTCGTCATCAACAGCTGCTTCACGTACCGCGAATACGATTACCTCAATAATGCCCGTCAGGTGCCAAAGCTCCCTGATTGGGCGGTGGTCGATCTGAATACTCCGCCCAACGCGCAGAAGCCCGGCAACATCGTTGACGCCGGCTTCTTCAACGAGGCTTGGGAGTATCGCGGCAACTAAGCCTGCTTCGCCGCAGGCTTGGGCGCACCTAGCGTCTGCACAATCGCCACGCCCACCAAGGTGAGCACCCCGCCAGTGAGGGCGGCCGCCGCTGGCTTTTCGGCGAGGATGGCCCAACTGAAGAGCACCGAGAAGAGTGGAATCACGTAGACGGAGCCCATGGCGACGGTCATCGGTAGGCGTTGGAGGACGACGCCCCACAGGGTGTAGCAGAGTGCGGCTGGGACGACCCCCAGGAACAGTAAGTGACCCCACGCGGATGGGCTGAGGCGGGCAGCCGTGCCGAGTGGGTCTTGGGCGAAGGGGAGCAATCCGAGTGTCCCTAGCCAGATGGCCCACGTGGTGACGTCGATCGCGGAGTAGCGCTTGGTCAGCGCCTTACTCATCAGCGTCTGCACGGCTGCACAGACCGCCGAACCAAAGATCAAGGCGGTGCCTTCGTTGAGGGTGAGGCCTTGGTCAAAGACCCCAGAAGTGAACGCCACCCCGAGCATGGAGATGAAGATACCGAGCCACGCGAAGGGCGTGACCTGTTCGCGGCCAGTGATAACGCCGAACAGCACAACCAGAATCGGCACGCACGAGATGAGCATCGAGCCGGTGCCAGCGTCGACGGTGCGTTCGCCGTAGTTGATGCCAAGGTTGTAGAGCGTGAACCCGAATAAACCGAGCAAGGCGATTTGCGGAACATCGCATAACGCGGGCAGTGGGCGACCCCGGAAAAACCACACCACTAGCATCACTGTGGAAGCGATGAGGTAGCGGAGGGCCCCGAGCTCGCCAGCGCCGACCTCATGGACGATGGCACGGACGTTGACCCAGGACATACCCCAAGCGACGAGGTTGAAGCCCATCGCAAGGTAAACCCAGCGGAGCGAGCCCGGGGCGGCTAGTGAGTTCGGCGCGCTCACTTGCTGGCGGGCGTTGCCTTGTCGATGTCGACGCACAGCCCGAGGGCGAAGGAAAGGATGGCACACAGGCGCATCGGCCTACAAAAGACCCAACCACCCGAAGGGCAAGCCTCCCTCGTGGCTTCAGTTACTTCTTCGCCTGCATCAGCGCAATGAGCTGATGAGCGCAGGCTTGGGCGAAGGCCGGGCTATTTATCTCTTCGGCGAATTCGCGGACTGGCACGCGGGCGTACTGCTTCAGGGCGGCAAATAGGGCGTGGTCAGCGGCGGCGTCGTGGAA
The DNA here is from genome assembly GCA_003569205.1 of Verrucomicrobiota bacterium. Classification (GTDB taxonomy): domain Bacteria; phylum Verrucomicrobiota; class Verrucomicrobiia; order Opitutales; family UBA953; genus UBA953. Next base: position 69,139 of record BGOK01000011.1, read on the forward strand.
GGGCTTACCTTCGGCGCTAATGACGCTAATGGCCTTGGTCGGGAGCATGATGACGGCGCCCGCGGTGTACGCGTTAGTTTTCTCTGCGACGATCCGTCCGAGTTCGGCACATTCCGCCGCCGTGGTGCGCATGAGCGTGACCTGTGGGTTGTGGATGTAGAAGTTACGTCCGGAGAACTTAGCGGGAATCGAGGCCTGCTCGCCAAAGTTGACCATGTCCAGGCAACCAGGACCCACGACAACGGGCACATTGGCCTTAGCCGCGGCGTTCATGCGCTCAGGGCCTGCGTTCAAGACGCCGCCGACGAGTTCATCGGCCCACTCGGTCGTGGTGAGGTCGAGCACGCCGGAGACGATGCCGCTCTCAATAACGGATTCCATGATACGCCCACCGGCACCCGTGGCCGCGAAGACGAGGACTTCGTAGCCCGCAGCTTCGAGGACCTTCTTGGCTTCGGTGACACAGGCGGTGGTATTACCAAACATGCTCGCGACGACAAGCGGACGGGCAGAGTCGATGACGGGTTCGGACTCAACCATGCCGCAGATGGCACCGGCGGCCCGGGTGAAGATGACGCGGGACAGGCGGTTGAGGCCGGCCACATCGGCGATGCTGGGCATCATGGTGATGTCCTTGGTGCCGAGGTAAGGGGCGACGTTGCCTGCGGCGAGCGTCGAGACCATGAGCTTCGGGAAGCCCAAGGGCAGGGCGCGCATCGCGGCCGTGCCAATCGCCGTACCGCCGCCACCGCCGAGCGAGATGATGCCGTGGATGCGTCCTGCCGCTGCCAGTTGAGCGACCAGCGCCGGGGCGGCCTTAGTCATGGCAACCACGCATTCCCCGCGGTCCTTGCGAGCGAGGAGGGCGGCGAAGTCGAGGCCGATGGCGGCAGCGACCTGCTCGCGGGTGATGTCCGGCGGCACCGTCGCGGGACCGCCCGTGCCAACGTCGATCAGCAGAGGCTTATGCCCGCGGGCGGCGATGAGCCCGGCGACAAAAGCATGTTCCTCACCCTTGGAATCGAGGGTGCCGAGTACTGCAATCGTGGCCATGGCGGAGGGCTTAGAAGTGCTTACGCTTTACCGGGATCTGCTTGAAGCGCTGGGTGAGGTCCGTGAGGGACTGCTCGACGGCCATGCGTTCCAAACTCGAGGCACCAACGAACCCATCGGTGTCGGTGTGCTCATTGATGAAAGCGGCGTCCTCCGGCGTGTTGATCGGGCCACCGTGGCTGAGGAAGATGAGGTCCTTGCGGACAGACTTGGCGGCATCGATGATGCCCTGGGTGATCTTAGCGGCTTCCGGCAGGCTCATCGTGGCGTTGGTCACGCCAATCGAACCACCGACCGTGGTACCCACGTGGGCGATGATGACGTCGGCACCGGCCTCCGCCATGGCGCGGGACTCTTCCGGCGAACCCACGTAGACGATGGTGAACATCTCCATCTTGCGGGCGAGGGCGACGGTTTCGAATTCCTTCTTCACGCTCATGCCAGTTTCTTCGAGGATCTGGCGGAACTTGCCGTCGATGATGGTGTGGGTCGGGAAGTTGTTGATGCCCGAGAAGCCCATGTCCTTCACCTTACCGAGCCAATGCCACATGCGGCGACGCGGGTCGGTGGCGTGGACGCCACAGATGACAGGGATTTCTTCGACGACGGGGAGGACTTCGTATTCGCCGATTTCCATGGCGACAGCGTTGGCGTCGCCGTAGGCCATCATGCCAGCGGTCGAACCGTGGCCAGCCATGCGGAAGCGGCCAGAGTTGTAGACGATGACGAGGTCAGCGCCGCCGCGTTCGATGAACTTCGCGCTGATGCCCGTGCCCGCACCGGCGGCGATGATCGCTTTGCCCTTGGACATCGTGTCGCGCAGGCGCTCGATGACTTCGAGGCGAGTGTAAGGGTTTCCTTTTCCGGTCCAGGGGTTGGGCATGGGTGTGATGTAAGCTGGGATTTGGGTGAAGATGTGCGTTCTGCGGTGGTCGGCAAGAATGGGTTGCTCGCGCGGGAAGGGGCGTTATTCAAAGGGTGTAGTGCCTGACCGCCAATCAAATACCCCTTTCGAGACGCAACTCCGTCACCTTGAAACGGACATCGAGAACCCACGTTCTAAGCGGATGTCGGTCGTCAGCGCCGAGGTGCGTGACCCGCGTCCCTGGGTACAGGACTCCCTCCGTTGCGCCGAGCTCTCTCACTTCGAGATCAGTCACGTCGGTTCGGCGGAGATGATTCCGCCTTATTCAATTGTCCGTCGTCAACAGAGTGGGGCGTTCTTCATGGCCTGTCTCTCGGGGCACGGGGAGGTCTTCGTGGATGGTCGGTGGCGTAAGCTCGCGGCCGGCCAGGCCTGTCTCCTGCCTTCGGGTATTCAGAACTCTTTTCGTATCGGCCGCAGTAAGCGCTGGGCGTTCTGTTGGGTGCGTTTCGGCAGCGGCGTGAAGTCGCGCACCATCTTTCGTGCCAGTTCACCGGTGCAGGCCGCCTTTGAGGGAGCGCCTTTGCACGCCGCAATTCTGGGCCTGCGGGCGGAATTGCAAGGCGAAGGGCTCTCGCGACGTAATTACCAGTGGACCGAACTCATCTACGATTACGTCAAAGCCTTCGCCGGCAGTTTCCGTGGCGATGAACGCGTCCAGCGTCTCTGGGAACTGGTGAACCAGCGCCTCGACTATGCGTGGGATGCCAAGGCTTTAGTGCGCGAGTCGCACTTGAGTTTCGAGCACCTGCGTCGGCTGTGTCTTCGTGAGATTGGCCGAACCCCGATGAGCCATTTGACGCACCTGCGCATCCAGCAAGCGGTCCGGTTGATCTCGGAGACCGACGAAAAATTAACCGAGGTTGCCCGCCAGGTCGGGTTCGCGAACGGCAATAGCTTTGCGGCGGCTTTCAAGAAATGCACCGGCCACCCCCCGTCCCAGTTCCGCTTAGGGGCGGTTTCGGGTCGTTCGAAGTAATATTTCCGCTATAAATGTGGATTTAAGGGTGGTCCGGTTGCACTCGGAAAGGAAGCAAAGGGTTGAAGGCTGGAAAGCAGGGGGGTAATTTGAGCCATCCCCGACCATCCCCATGTTCCGCTTCTTACTCCTGTTTACGGCTGCCTTCGTTTCGGCCGCCCCGCTCCGTGTCCTCGTCGTCAGCGATAATGACCAAGCGACCCGTGGTACCGTCGCCTACCTGACCAAGGGTGGGGCACAAGTCGCCCAGGCGTCCGTCGCCTCTGCGGATGCCCTGGCCAAGGTCGACGTCGTCGTGCTTTACCAGTCCAAGTTCGTCACTTATTCCGCCGACGCTCAACAGGCCCTCGGTGCCTTCGCCAAGCGTGGCGGTGGTGTCGTTGCCGTGCACGGCGCAGTGGCCGCGGGGAATGCCGAGTTCGGTAAGTCGGTCTTTGGCGGCGCCTGGACGGGCGAGAGCCAGAAGTTCACGAACAACATGCTGCTGTGCATCCGCACCGATGCGCACCCGTTGACCATCTCCGCCTCTACTTTTGATATCCAAGACGACACGGTCTACGACCTCGCCTTAAACGAGAACATCTTCGTACTTGGTTCCGCCTTCACCCCGAAGGTCACCAACGACCGTCGTAAGTCCACTCAGGCCGCCGACCGTGCCTCCGTCTACGACATCCAGCCTCAGCTTTGGGTCTATGAAGCCACCGACCATCGCGCGGCCGTCTTCTTGGCCGGGGCAAATTCCGGCACCTTGGACCACGTCAGTTTCCGCACCTTCATTGCCCGCGCGGCTGCTTGGACCGCTAAACGTCCGTTGACCGATGAGCTCTGCACGAAGGCCGACCTCGAAGACGTGCGTTACCCAACGGGCGGTCCCCGCCGTGGGGCCGATGCCGTGGCCCAGTTTCAGATGCAGCCCGGCTTCAAGGTCAGCGTCCTCGCGACCGAGCCCCTCATTAATAAGCCCATCGCCATGCAGTGGGACGAGCGAGGTCGCCTCTGGGTGGCCGAAACCCCTGAATACCCGAATGGTCGCCGCCCATTGAACGCTGATGCGTGGAAGGAAGGTGGCGTGCTGGCTCCTGGTAATTACGACCGCCCGGCCCGCGACAAGATCAGCGTCATGGTTTCTTCCAAGAAGGACGGCGTCTTCGACCAGAAGGCTATCTTCCATGAAGGCCTCGAACTCATCACGGGTTTCTGTATCTATAAGGACGGCGTCATCGTCGTCGCCCAGAAGCACATCGTCTGGCTGCGCGATACCGATGGTGACGGCAAGTCCGACAAGGAAGAGATCCTCTTCGGCGGTTTCACCCCCGGAGATACCCACTTCGTCGCCAACCACTTCATCGTCGCTCCCGACGGTTGGATTTACGCCTCTAATGGTGGCGGCGGTACTGCAACGCATGCTCAGACGGGTGCGGCGATGGCCCGCCTTTCCCCAGGCACGTTCCGCTTTAAGCCCGATGGTTCCGCGATTGAGCAGATCGCCTCGGCCGGCGGTAATAGTTTCGGCAACGAAGTCACCAGCGACATGGAACTCCTCCATGGCAAGGCGACGACCGGTAATCCGATTCAGCACGTCGTGCTGCCTGAGACCATTCTCGCGAAAGTTCCTGGCACGCCCGCCAAGGCCTTCTCCTCGGTGAATCCTGGTCGTCCAGTTGCCCGTAAGGACCTCCCTGACCGCGCCCCGTTACTGCAAATTGACCAGGTCGGCCGCTACACGGCTGCCTGCGCGACGCCCGTCTATGAGGACGGTGCGTGGCCCAAGGAATACAACGGCACGGTCTTCGTCAGCGAACCGATTCTCGACGTCATCCACCACGAGAAGCTCGTGCTCGACGGCCCCGCCTTCAAAGGTGAGTTGCTCCTGGCGGACTCCGAGTGGCTTCGCTCGACGGACCATTGGTTCTGTCCGATCGACGTCTCCTTCGGTCCAGATGGTGCCATGTACATCCTCGACTTCTATACGCCCGTCGTGGCCCACAATGACACCCGTGGCCCGCAGCACTCGAAGTCTGGCGCCTCGGTCCGTCCTGACCGCGAGCACTACTTCGGTCGCATCTACCGCATCCAGCACGAGAGTGCGCCCACCTTCGGTCACCCTGACCTTACGCAGGCCGATGCCGCTGGCCTCGTCGCAGCCTTCAGCCATCCGAGCAAGGTGGTCCGCTTTAACGCCCTCCGCGTCCTGATGGATCGCGCTCCCGCCGTCCAGAACGCCGCGGTGCCGCTCATGACGGATTTGGCCTTCAGTAAGGGTAAGCCGGAGGCCCGCATCCTTGCTCTCTGGGGTCTGCAGCGTCTCGGCAAGCTCTCCAGCGAACAGCTGGCGACCGCCGCTACGAATGAAAATGCCTCCGTCCGTAAGAACGCCTTCCTCGTCTCTGAGGCCGGTCAAATCTCGCTCCCGACCGCCGCCTATCGTGCGGCCTTCGACGATGCCGACGCCCGTGTGCGCTTGGCTTCACTGCGCTCCCTGGGTTCCGCCGCTATGTCCGCCGAAGTCGGCTTACTGCTGAGCGCTTCGCAGGCTAAGTTCACGGACAACTGGACCAAGGCGGCCTCGTCGGCTGCCACCGCTGCTAATCCTGCGACCTTCCTCGAATCGCAGATGGCTTCGGCCGAAGCCTCGGACGTCGAGTTCGCTCGCTCCTTAGCGACCAGCATGGCTGCCTCGAATGATGGCATCGCCCGTCTCCGCGTACTGCAGGCCGCCGCCACCGCCCGCAATGTAGCCGTTGCTCGCGCGGCCTTGCAGGTCTTTGCGGCCCGTAATGCTGCCGCTCCCGCCGATCAGGCCGCCACCGTGGCCGCGCTGAAGAAGGCCATCGCCCACAGCGACGCCGAACTTAGCCTCGCCGCCGTCACGCTCGCCGCCGCTTGGTCTAAGGGCGACGAACTCAAGGCCGAGTTTGCCGCGGCCGCGCAGAAGTTGCTGCCACTCGTCGCTGACGAAAAGGCCGCCCCGGAAGCCCGCGCCTCCGCGACCCGTACGCTGGTGGCTATCCGCCGTGCCGATGCGTCCATTCTGCCTGCCATCACTAAGCTTCTCCAGAAGGGTACGCCTGACCTCGTCGCGTTCGCGGCGGTCGAAGCCTTGGCTACCGCCGGTGACGCCGCGTCGGGTAAGGCTCTGCTCAGCGCGTTCCTGAAAGCCGAACTCACGGTTCGCAAGTCGGCCTACGCTGCGCTGATGACCCGTCCGGAATGGGCGGGCCTCGTGCTCGATGCCCTCGAAGCCAAGTCGCTCTCGCCGATGCAGGTCGGTACGCTGCAGTCCTCCCAGCTCACCCGTCACCCGGATGAAGCGATCGCCAAGCGCGCCACCGCGATCTTCGTTAAGCTCAATGCCGGCACCAATAGTTCCAAGGATGAAATCATCTCCAAGCTGCGGGCTGAAGTCGAAAAACCGGGCGACATCGCCAAGGGCAAGGAACTCTTCGTTGCTGCCTGCCAGACCTGTCACATGATTGATAAGGTCGGTTATGACGTCGGCCCTAACCTCCAAGGTATTGGCTCGCACCCGGCTTCGGAGCTCCTCGTGCACATCGTGGACCCCAATCGCATGGTCGACGACGAGCATCGCACTTGGAATATTAAGCTGAAGGACGGCCACCCTCTATTCCGCTCTCATCGCCAGCGAGAACCCAGTCGCTATGAAGCTGAAGATGGCCGCGGGAGTCATCGTCGAGTCAAGGTAGCCGACATCGCTACCCGGACGC
>BGOK01000012.1 GCA_003569205.1 Verrucomicrobiota bacterium
CAGGCGAGGCTAGGTTGGCACGCAGTGCCAACCCTACCTTAGAGGCAGCTAGGGTAGCACGCGGTGCTGCCCCTACCTAGCTCTGGACTTTCTGGACGGGGCTTTCTATTGGTTGGTTAATGAATTCGTTCCGGCAGTTCGTGCGGGCGGTGGCCCACCAGGGGCTGCGCTGGTTCGTGCGTCTGCGGATGACGTTGGCGGTGGGCTTTGTACTGGGGTTCACGGTCTATGAGTTTAAGCGGAGCTATAAGACGGACTTGGTGGGCCTGCCTAGGGTGATTTGGCAGGATGTGGTGGATTGGAAGGACGACGCGATCATGGGAAAGAGTTATCTGGAGAAATCCGCAGAGGAACTGAAGGCCGAGGCCGATGGCGGTAACGTGTTTGCGATGTATGTCTATGCCCTCCGACGGACGACGCGTCCGCCGCCGGAAGTGCGTATCAGCCCCGCAGACCCCAAGGTCGCCCAGGAATATTATGAGAAGGCGGCCCAGAAAGGGTTCGCGCGCGCCCAAGCCGTGATGGCCCTCTACCTGCACCGTAACTTAGCTGGCACCGCCGACTTGGTTAAGGCAAAGGTTTTCGCGGAACAGGCCACAGCCCAAAAGACCCTTTGGGCATGCGCGTGCTTGCGGATATTCTGCTGGAGGAAGCGAAGAACACGCCTGGCGGGAATACATTCATCGAACTTAGGGGCTGTCTTCTGCTCATTAAGGCCGCTGACCGTGGTAACCGCGGGGCGATGCGGAAGCTCGGCGACCTGACGGCCGAGGGGCGCGTCGGCTTCACGGATGAAAGGGGGAACCCCATCCTGGTGCAGAACTTCACCCAGGCCTTAGCTTACTACGAGCAGGCGGCGCTGATGCGTGATTACGACGCGAGCCAGTCCTTGGCCGCGGCCTACGAGGACGGCAAAATCGCCCCAATTGATTTGGTGAAAGCCTACGGCTGGAATCTGGTCGCAGCACAGCTCGCGCCTAAGGGTGAAGCAGCGCTGAGGCTAAAGCCCGATGACTTCAAGAAGATGCAGGATCAGCTGACGCGAACCAAGGCGCTCGCTGTGCGCATGTCGGCTGGTGATCTGATGGCCGCACAGAATCTGGCCCGTAATTACCTAACCCGTATGCCGACCGAGAAGGAAGATGCGGAGCGGTCGTTGCTGAAGGCGAGGTAGGAGGCGGAGGGGAGTACGGAGTACGGAAGACGGAGGAGAGGCAGGTGCAAAGGTGCAAATCGGAGCAGAGCTCCTATGCAAAGGTGGAAAGGTGAGCGCAGAAAGGATTACAGAGTACAGAGTACAGAGGACGGATTTGAAGAGGGTAACTACAGAAAGGGGAACCGGGGGCCGGGAAGGATGCGTGGCGGGCACAAGCGGCCGTGGGCCGTAGCACAATTCGAGGCAGACTAGGTTGGCACGCAGTGCCAACCCTACCAGAAGCAGACGTGGCAGCTAGGGCAGAACGCGGTGCTGCCCCTACCCGAGGCAGGCGGACGGGACGTAGTCTCGTCCCTACCTCGAGACAACTAAAGGGTCGCGGTGGGTTTGCATCCGGACTTCGATTTTTTGGCGGCGCGGGAGTTGCTCGCGGCAGCGCGAGACGATCTGGTCGATGTTGACGGTGGCTTCATGGAAGAAGCCTTCGATGCCTTTGGCGATGGCTTCGTCTTTGTGTGCTAGGTTCGCCAGCGCCTCGAGGTGATACCGGAGGCCGAGGGCGTGTTCCTTAACCGCCTGCACGTGGGTTAAGGGCCGGCCAAAGGTAAGGCTGACCCTTTGTTTGGAGGCGGCGGCATAGGCGCCGATGATGGCCAAGGTCAGAGTCTCGTCGTGGCCGGATTCTATCTTCGAGACGGCCGCCTGGGTCACACCGAGTCGCGCGGCGATCTCTGCCTGAGTGAGCTTCGCTGCGCGACGGAGCCGGGTCAGGCCATCCGTGATGCAGGTATCCTGGACGAGTTGGGCATAGGCTTGCTGAACCTCGTCGGAAATCCCCTCCCCTTTCATGAAAGCCTCGACGGACGGATAGGTACGCCCGCTGGTCTTGGCGTTGGCTGGCTTGGCTTTGGATGAACTCATGGCGGGCGGGTGGGCTTAGGGATGCGACGAAAGCGGCAGTTAACTGGAGGTCCGACGCTTGAGAGTTTTTATTCCCTACAGTTATAATGTGCAAGGTCATATCGTGGCCTGAGGGGAAGACGTAGAGGCGGGTTTCCTGGAGCCGGACCTTGCTCGGGCCATGCTGATCGATGGCCCAGACCCCGTGCGGTTCCGGGTGGAGGAAGCCGAATTGGGCCGCACGGTAATCAGGCAGATCGGCCAGCCGTTCAAGTAACCGACCTAAATTACGCAGTACTGCCGCCAGTTCCAGCGGACGTTTCTTCTCATAACGCTTCTTCGCCCTTTCGAACGTCGGCGCTGGTTGCAGCTTCCACATGGCAATGCGGAATTAGGACGGATGCGGAAGGCGTGCAGTCCGATTGCAGAAAACTGGGGGATAGTCCTGGGGAGAGGCAGGGAGAGCGGAGGGGGGAGACAGGTGTAATGGTGCAAATCGGAGCAGAGCTCCTGTGCAAAGGTGCAAAGGTGGAGGCGGGGAAGATTACAGAGTACAGAAGTTGGAGGCATGAGGTAGGTGAGGCGGCTAGGTTGGCACGCAGTGCCAACCCTACCCGAGGCAGATAAGGACCGTACGTGGTACGGTCCCTACCCGAGGCAGGCGAGGGAGCTAGGGTAGCACGCGGTGCTGCCCCTACCTCAAGGCAGGTGCGGTCGCTATAAACGGAAAGAGCCCGGCCTTGCGGCCGGGCTCAGGTGTATGAAGCTATCCGTGAAGCTTAGAAGCTGTAACCAGCCGAGAGGCCGAAGGCGTCGCCACCCGCAGACGTACCAGTGAAGACGTAGGACAGCGAGAGGTCGAAGTTCTTGGTGAGGTTATAGCGGAGACCGACGTTGAAGATGTTTCGTTAGCGGAGTCGACGGCACCATCAATGACACCACCGACAACCACGAGGGCGCCGATGTTGGTGCGGACGCGCTGGTAGCCAACGGAGAACTCGACGGAGCTACCAAGAGCCTGGCGATACTGAATGCCGAGGGCGGTCTGCTCGGCGACGGCAAAGCCGTTGGAGGCACCAAACTGGCCCTGCTGGTAACCCAAGCCGACGGCGAGATCGCCTGCGCCGACGTTAAACTTATAAGCGACACCGAAGCCGGTCATGTAACCGCCGAAACCGGCGAGGGAACCCTTACCGTCGACGTCGGAGTACGAGCCGGAGATAAGCACGCCGGAATTGGCGAGCTCAGCAGTGGCGCTGACGTCGAAGCCCTTGAGGGCGTCGCTGGTCACGTAGCCAACGGCGACGCGGTTATAGTTGAGACCCGAACCGCCGACAGGAGCAGCGGAGGCTGCGGCAGCGACGAGGGTGAGGAGGAGGATGGGGTATGTTTCATAGCACCATTGAACGAAACCCCGCGCGGACGACTTACAACCCATATCTTCTATTAGGCTTTTAGTATAATATTACTATATGAAAAGGGCGCGGCTGATGCCGCGCCCGGTAAGGCCAAGGGCGCGGCCCTTTTAGTCGACGTTCTGCGCGGTCAAGAACATGCTCTTCGACAGCGAACTGAAGAAGGCCTGGTAGGGAGCCGGGTCGGTGACCGCGGCCTCTTGGAACTGGGCATTGGCACGCACCAGCAACTGCTTGGCGTTGCGCGGGCGGACGGTCACAGACATGCGTAGGGCGTAACCGTCGAGCTTCGTCGCGGTGATTGAGCCCAACTCAAGGTCGGCCTTATCGATGACGAAACCGAGATCCTGTAGGGTCGAAATGACCGTACGGAGGGTCTTAGTCTTGTCGGTCGTGTCGAAGGCGCGGCTCTGGATCTGGCGGATTTGTACCTGATTAGAGCCCACTTCCAGGGCGGAGTCGGTGGAGTTATGCACACAGCCAGACAAGGCAAGGGCGGCGGTGAGCAGGGAGAGGCGGAGGATCATAGGTTAGATTTTCTGGGCTTCGAGGAAGACGGACTTCGAGAGCTTCTCGAAGAACTGCTGGTATAACTCGGGTTCGTTTAGGCCTTCGAGGCGAGTGAGCTGGCCGTAGCTGTTCCAGACCATACGCTGGAAAGTGGCACGGACGACCCATTCTTGGCCTTCCTTGCCAGCGACTGGCTTCACGACGATGCAGAGGCGAATCTTCTGCGACTTGTCCATCGAGTTAGCGGCGTTGCCACCAACGAGTAGCGCCACGGCGAAACGGGAGCCAGCATTGCTGGCCTCGCGGGTCTTGGAGGCCACGAGCACGCCGAGCTTGGTCTCGGACTCATCGGTGGTGAAGCCCATGTCTTGGCTGACGCCGGAGCAGGCGGCCAAAATATCGACTTCCTTGCCGCCGGCGAAGCGGCGAGATTCGAGCTGGCGGCGCTCAAGGGAGTCGGGCTTTAGGGCGAGGGCATCCTCGGGGATACCAGTCTGGCAGCCGACAACGAGTAAGGCCAAGCCACAGAGAGAAAGTAGGCGCATCGCTTAGAACTTAGAGGTGTGGTAGGCGAGGTCGCGGACCTTACCGGCCTTGTCGAACTTCACGATGATCGTGAGCGTGCTCTGGGAGCGCTCAGCAGCGACGGCGGATCCGCCTACGAGGAGGGTCAGGGGGCCGTTGGCGGAGGTGGCGCGGACGGAAGAGGTCACGCGGTCGTAGATCCAGACCTCGCGGCCTTCTTCATCGGTGGAAAGAATGTTCGGCGAGCCGAGGGCTTCGGCGACGGCGGCGTTGGCCATGCCAACCTTGATGCTGCGCTGGGCGGCACCGACGGAGATGGTGGCCTTATCGTCACCCTTAACGCTGTTATGGACGTCCTGGGGATTGAGGCAGCCGACAAGGAGGAGCGGGCTCAATAAGAGCAGGCGAGCGGGGTTCATGACGGCCGACTGTGAACAGTGCGTGGGCGGGAGCAAGGGAGATTTTATAAAAGAAGTATTATAATATAATATGGAGTGAGGTGAGGAGAGACAGGTGCAAAGGTGCAAATCGGAGCAGAGCTCCTGTGCAAAGGTGGAAAAGTGGAGGCGGGGAAGATTACAGAGGACGGAGTGCGGAGGACGTGAGTTGCGAAGACCGTGCAAAGGTGCAAATCGGCCGGAGGCCGGTGCAAAGGTGGAAAAGTGGAAAGGGGGAGGCGGAGGCAGTGACACACACAAAAAAGGTAGGGGCGTGGCTTTGCCGCGCCCTTCTGCAGGAGAGTGCAAGGCGGAGCCTTGCCCCTACCCGCGAGCGGAGCTCGCTTAGTTAAATCGAGATTCGGACGTCACTCGGCGAACGGACGCGACGCAGTCGCGCCCCTACCCGAGGCAGGTGAGGCAGCTACAGAAAAGGGGGGAGCCGGGGACCGGGAAGGATGCGCGGCGGGCACAAGCGGCCGAAGGCCGCAGCACAATCAGAGGCAGCTAGGTTGGCACGCAGTGCCAACCCTACCCGAGGCAGATAAGGACCGTACGTGGTGCGGTCCCTACCTCAAGGCAGTCGCGACACTACCAATGAAAAGAGCCCGGCCTGGTGGCCGGGCTCAGGTGCACGAAGCACTCCGAGCGCTTAGAAGCGGTTGGAGAGGCTGAGGTTGAAGCGGTTTTCGACGAAGCCGTTGTCGCTGGTGCGGTACTCGTAAGAGGCTTCGGCGTTGAACTCACCAAGCTTCCAGCGATTGCCGATGGCGCCGACAACGTAGTTGCGGTCCGCATTCGGCAGGGTGACCGCGACACCTACCGTGCCACCGTTGGTGAGCACGGAGACGTTGCTCGCCTGAGCAGAGCCACCGAAGTCGCTTTCATAGCCAGCGCGGACGAAGGGGGTGAAGTTGCCGCCATCCATCGCAAAGGCCTTGGCCAATTCCACGGCCGCGGAGGCAGTGTTGGTGGACAGGCGCTGCGTTGGGTAGCTGACGCCACCGACACCGGCTTCAGCGTAGGCATCAATCTTAGCGGTGGAGCGGGACAGGCCAACCGTCGGGATCACCGACCAGCCAGCGACTTCACCGGCCGTGGCGCCGACGACGAGTTCAGCGGAGAAGCTCGTGCCCTTGGTCGAGCCCGAAGGCGTCGAACCGTAAGCGCCAGCGGACTGAATGGAGTCAAGGTCCTGCTTGCCCGCGGAGAGCGAGAAGCTGCCGAAGAAGACCTCGCCGCGGCCGATTACGTAGGTGGTCATGCTGCGACCGGTGAAGCCGAGGTTGGAACCATCGGAACCGTTCGAGCGACCGTCCTGCATGCCGAAGCCGAGACCGAAGACGAAACCAGGAGCGACGGACCATTCGAGGCCGAGGGCGCCAGCGGAAGTCCGGGAGTCCAGGGCAGGGGTCAGAGCGCCCGCGTCTTCGGAAAGATTGCGGATGCTACCGTCGAACCACCAGCGGAGACCGCCCGTGGCACCATGCGTGGACGGGAGGCCAGAGGCGCAATACTGCAAGGGCTGGTCGAGCACCGAGGCATCGAAGTCAAAGGCGATGGCTGGGGCGGTGAGGCGCATGCTGCCGGTGAGGCGGCCCTTGAGGATGGATCCGAAGCTATTGCCGGCGAGCTGGGTGGAGCGCAAGGAACTGGCGGCCATGACGGGCGCACGGTTGGTGGCGGAGATCACCAAGCCTGGGTCGACGTAGCCCGGGAGGGTCACGCGGTAGACGAGGACGCGGTTAGGGTTATCAGCGACCGCCGTACCTGCGGTGGCGTCGACTGCCGGTTGGCCCAGCATCGTCACGCTGGTACCGAGGAAGTCGTTGTCATTGCCGACCAGCAGGAAGTAATCGTTCGGGGCAGCGGCATCGAGCACGGGGACAATCGAGAGGCCCTCCCACTTCTCGCCGAGGGAGTTGACGGAAATCGGGTTGGCCCCACCTTCAGCCGCGACATTCAAGTCGAGGCCGAAACGGGCAAGCTGGGTGGGGTTGAGGAGGTTGACGAAGGGAACCGCCTGGGCGGCGGTGATACCAGCCGTCGGGCCGGAGGTGCCGTTCGCAGCCGCAGTGTAGCCGGTCTCATAGACGGTGCCGGCGAGATTCGTGGCGCCGCTAGTGGAGACGAGCGCAACCGTCTTGAACACGATAGGACGTCCGTTGTCTTGGGAACCGTTGCCGTTGCCGTCGCGAGTGAGCACCAAGAAGGTCGTCGGGGAGAGCGCGACGAGCTCGGATTGGGCGGCGGCGCGATCGGCAGAGCCGCCGGTGCCATCGCGATCGAAAGTCGGAAGTTCGACCAAGTAGTGCCCGATCGTAGAGGTCGGGGTGGCGGTCTGGCTTACGTCATACACCATCAGGCGGGTGAAGAGGCGGCCTTGATTGTTGTCGGCGGGGTTGTCTTGGCGGGTGGCGCTCTGGAGCATCGTCACGAGGTAGCGACCGTCGGGGGTGAGGTCGACGGCCTCCATGCCTTGGTTATCACGACGGCCACCCGTCTGCAGACTGGCGCTGGCGGTGGGAAAGCCAACAATCGTCGCATCCGAGAATTTCGGGAGGAGGGCCTGAGGCGGGGTGATGAGGCCGAGCATCTGACCCGTCTTGCTCACATGGAAGACCGTGGCGCCGTATTCATCGGAGATGTAGAAAGTGCCGTCGGCGCGGATGGCGAGACCTTCGCCGTCGAGCGCGAACTTACCGCCAGCGGTGGCGACGTTGCTGTAGCCCTGCAGGGTGGTCGGACCCGTCGGATCAACGGCGGTCGTGATCTGGCCAGTGAAGTCGGTGACGCTGATCGTGCGCTGTAACGAGAGGGTCATCTGCGTCTGCTGGACGTTGCTGGCCGTGTAGTCAGGCGTGAAGTTGAGGCCCATCTGCTGGATACGCGCTGGGTAGGCAATCAGGCCAGCGACGTTGTAACCGCGGTCAGGCAGCGTGTAGAGCGTGCCGGAGTAGGAGCCATTGGCATTCTTGCGCCAGGTGTTGTGGTCGAGCTTGAAGGAAGAGAAGGAGCCGAAGGTGTCGCCGCGTCCGTCGATCACATTGGTGGCAAAGACGCCAACGCCCACGAGGCCCTTGTTGACGAAGGACTGTCCGCCGAAAGAAACAGAGCTCGAGACGGTCGGAGCGGTCGTATCCAGGAAAGGCGAACCGTAGTTGATCGCGTAGAGAGGACTGACGGCGGCGGCGAGGAGCAGGGAGCGAGTGAGGTGACGCATAGGGTGTGCGCACAATGCCGTCATTGATTTAAGGTAAAGCAATCCACCTAGAGTTAAGAATTCGCGTCGATTGGGGCGACTGAGCGTCGAATGTGTCGAGGCTGTCATCCAACTGTCGCACTGAGGGGGAAGAGCAGCAAGGGTGGGGAAGAGTACAGAGGACGGAGTACAGAGGACGTGAGTTACGAAGACCGTGCAAAGGTGCAAATCGGAGCAGAGCTCCTGTGCAAAGGTGGAAAGGTGAATGACAAAACAGGTAGGGGCGGGGCGGAGGCAGAGGAGATTACAGAGTACAGAGTTCAGAGTACGGATTTGGGAGGCATGAGGTAGGGGCGTGACTTTGCCGCGCCCTCCTTGAGGGGAGGTCAAGGCGAAGCCTTGCCCCTACCCGCGAGCGGAGCTCGCGAAAAGACAAGAGGCAGGCTAGGTTGGCACGCAGTGCCAACCTAGCCTCAAGGCAAGCGAAGCAACTAGGACCGCACGAGGTGCGGTCCCTACCAGACGCAGCTTAGCGTTCCTGGCGGGGGCCGCCGAGAGCTTCCTCGCTGACTTGGTATATAAAGTAAGCATGCCAAAATAACGCAGGGCGGGCTTCACTGGTCCACACGACTTCGGTGCGCAGGAATTTTTCGCGGGCTTCCCATGCGTCGGGCGAAGTGGGGCCAGCCCCGAGGGCTATCATATCGTTCAACGGCTGGCCCGACAGCCGTAGGTCGGCCAGTTTCACCAAGGTGCCACGCGCAAATTGTCCTTGGCCGGAGATCTCGGCGATGCCGCGGTCGAAGCGGATGACGATGGACTCCTCCCCTTCCGCGATATGCTCGGGCATAATGCGGGCCTTGCCGGTCAAAGCATCCCCATGGCGGCTGGCCGTGAAGTCATACCCGTAGGCCTTGAGCGAAAGTCCATAGGCGCTTCCCATACGCACCAGATAGCCCTCCGCGGTCCGGCTCACCAAAAGCTCCATATCTCGGTAGTTGGTATAATAGCCTTCGATCTTTGTTGGGCGGGCACTGGCGGCGACCATGGCCGTGAGGAGGCCTTCATTGGAACGCAAGGAGTAGGCCGTATCCAAGACGTCGCCAAACTCGATGATGCGCTGCTGGCGTTCCGTGAAGGGCGCAAAGAGCGGCTCCAGTCGATCGACTGGATTCACGCGCTGGTTGAAAGAATACTGGATAAAGGTCTCGGTGTTGGCATTCCAGGAGGAGGTGGCCACCAATTCCTCGAGCTGTTTCTCCGCGCCGCTATCTGGGCGAATACCCCGAAGCCCCTTAACTTCACGCTTTAGTCCCTCGCATCGTTGGCTGGTAATCGAAATAAAGTCACGCAGCTCGCTCAGAGAAATCTCCTGGGGCGCTTGACCGTACTTCCATGCGAGACGGAAGCGCGGCTCATCGGATCGCGGCGAAAGGTACCACGAACCCCAACAGGCAAGGCACAGCGCCGTGAGACCGAAGAGATACCAGTCCCAGTTAGCAGGGAGGCTTAGAGCCCAAGGTTTTTTCATATAAAGAATCCCATTACACCCTGAAACCTCGGCGGCGGCAATCTTCCGGCAGACGACTTACTCACAGGGGCGATACGAGCGGAGCTCGTGAGGGGGCGCGGGGGGAAGAGAAGCAAGCGGCAGTGCAAAGGTGCGGTCAGGGAAGATTACAGAGTACAGAGGACGGAGGACGGAGGAGAGGCAGGTGCAAAGGTGCAAATCGGCCGGAGGCCGGTGCAAAGGTGGAAAGGTGAAGGCAGGGAAGATTATAGAGTAAGGAGTTCAGAGTACGGAAGAGAGGCAGGTGCAAAGGTGCAAATCGGCCAGAGGCCGGTGGAAAAGTGGAAAAGGTGAATGACGTAGAGAAGATTACAGAGTACGGAGTACAGAGTACAGATTTGGGAGGCATGAGGTAGGGGCGTGGCTTTGCCGCGCCCTCCTAGGGTAGGAGGTCAAGGCGGAGCCTTGCCCCTACCCGATACAGACGAGGCGGCTAGGTTGGCACGCAGTGCCAACCCTACCCGAGACAAGCGAGGCACTGGGGTCGCACGTGGTGCGGTTCCTACCTGAGGCAGGCGTGGCAGCTAAAGGAAGGGGGAACCGGGGACCGGGAAGGATACGTGGTGGGCACAAGCGGCCGGAGGCCGCAGCACAATCAGGTAGGCTAGGGCAGCACGTGGTGCGGTCCCTACCTTACTTCCAGAGCCACTCGAGGGCGGCGGGGAGGGTGGCGGCGACGGCCTTGCCGTCGACGTGGCCAGCTTTCTTACAGAAGACGTATTGGTAAGCGTAGCCTTTCTTGGCGAGGACGGCGGCCATGCGTTCGTTGGCTTCGACCCAGTTATGGTAGGAGGGCGGGACGGGGCGGTCCCACCCGTTATCCTTCTCGCCTACCTGCATCCAGATACGAAGCGGTTTCTTCTCCGTCTTCATGAGCAGGTTCTCATGGTACTCCCAAGCGCCGTGCGGGGTCTTCGGGTCCTCGGGGAATTGCTGGTTCACAAACGTGCCCGAGTAACTGAGCACGCGGCGATACCATTCGGGGTGATACCAGGCCATGGTGAGCGCAGCCGCGGCGCCCGAGCTGCCACCCATGGCCGCCCGCTGGTCGGGGTTCTTGCTGAAAACGATACCGTAGTCCTTGGCCACGCGCGGGAGGATTTCGGTCTCGATGAACTCGGCGTATTTGCCCGACATGGTGTCATACTCGAGCCCGCGCTGGCTGCCCTTGCTATCGCCGCCGCCGGATTCGACCATGACCGCGACTTGGACCGGCACGCGCTTTTCGGCGATGAGGTTATCGAGCACCGTGGCCATGCGCTTGGTATACCAGGGCCCATCGGTCACCACGATGAAGGGGACCGGCTTGCCCGAGACATACTGTGCAGGGATGTAGACCTGAACCTTGCGCTTATAAGGGACAACTTCGCCGGGCTTGTTCTTGGCAATGCCCGGGTAGAGTTTGCTCTCGGTCGACTCGATCACGAATTCCTTGATGGTGCCCTTCGGCACCCCGGGCTTAGCCGCCATCTCGGGGGCCGACTTATAATCGGGCCCGATGGACGAATCGTTGGGACCAGACGCCGCGGCGGCGAGGAGTCCGAACGAAAGGCAGGCGCTTAGGCCGAGGAGACGGAAAATCATAGCAAGGAGACCCGACAGAAACTGGGCAGTTCCCTCAGGAAAAGCGATTGTATTAGAATCTCATTGACGGATTTCCGCGCTTGGCGATGTTCCTCGACCTCGTGATCAACACGCCCAACAGCATCCTACGACAAGGAGCGGACATAGGTCTGCCCCTTGGAGAGACGCGTTGATTTCACGATAAGTCCACCAGTCGACTCCTCCCCTGCCGGGCGCCCTTACGCCCGCGGGTTTTCACCTCCGGCCGCCTCGTGTAGTGGCCGCGGGCTTCCTTCGCACGACACCCAACCCTTTAAATAACTATGAACATTCATCATCTCATCGGAGAAATCCTCGAAGAACTCAAAACCCTCAGGGAAGAAAACGCCCTGCTCAGGCACGAAGTCGCCGCCCTGCACACCAAGCTCGCCTTGGTGGAGCATAAGGTCGACAGCGTGGCGGAGGAAATGGGGATGATCTAGGGCGCCGCGGAGCCGCGGAGTACGGAGTACAGAGTACAGAGTACAGATTACGGAGTACGGAGGACGTGAGGACGTGAGGAGAGGCAGGTGCAAAAGTGCAAATCGGCCGATGGCCGGTGCAAAGGTGGAAAGGTGGAGGCGGAGAAGAGTGCAGAGTGCTGGGTCGAGTACGGAGTACAGATCTGGGAGGCATGAGGTAGGGGCGTGGCTTTGCCGCGCCCTCCTGCGGGGGAGTGCAAGGCGGAGCCTTGCCCCTACCCGCGAGCGGAGCTCGCGCAGTTAAATCGAGATTCGGACGTCACTCGGCGAACGGACGCGACGCAGTCGCGCCCCTACCCGAGGCAGGTGAGGCAGCTACAGAAAGGGGGAACCGGGGACCGGGAAGGTTGCGGCGCAACGGACGCGACGCAGTCGCGCCCCTACCCGAGGCAGGCGAGGCAGCTACAGAAAGGGGGAACCGGGGACCGGGAAGGTTGCGCGATGGGCACAAGCGGCCGAAGGCCGCAGCACAATTCGAGGCAGGCTAGGTTGGCACGCAGTGCCAACCCTACCCGATACAGGCGAGGCAGACTAGGGCAGCACGCGGTGCTGCCCCTACCTCACTTAGACCAGTTTCTTGAGTTCGCCGGAGCTGTCGCCGAACTGGACGTCGCGGATGTCCATGCGATTCAGCATGGAGACCCAGAGGTTGTTCAACGGGGTTTCCTTGCCGTACTGGATGCTACGACCCTGGCGGATTGTACCGCAACCGCGGCCAGCGAGAAGGATTGGAAGGTCGTCGTGGTTGTGGCGGTTACCGTCGCCGTTACCCGAACCGTAGACGATCATCGAGTGGTCGAGGAGCGTGCCGTCGCCTTCCTTGACCGACTTCAAGCGGTTGAGGAAGTAAGCCAACTGCGTCGTGTGGAAGACATTAATGTCCTGGATCTTCGCCATCTTCGCCGGATCGTTGCCGTGGTGGGAAAGGCTGTGGTGACCCTCGCGCACGTTGATGAAAGGGTACGAACGGTTGCTGCCTTCGTTGGCGAAGACGAAGGTTGAGATGCGCGTCGTATCGGTCTGGAACGCCAGGACGACGAGGTCAGCGAGGAGGCGGAGGTGTTCCTCGTAGCTCTGCGGGATACCGGCCGGGGCCTTAACGCCCGCCGGGAGCTTGGGCGCGCTCGAGGCACCCGCTCTGGAGATACGCTGTTCCATTTCACGAACCGCGGTGAAGTATTCGTCGAGCTTGCGCTGGTCATCGGCGCCGAGGCGCACATTGAGTTCGCGGAAGTCGTCACGCACAGCGTCGAGGACGCTCTTCCGTTCGGCATCGCGGCGGGCGCGTTCGAGGTCAGTGCCTGAACCAAACAGGCGCTCGAAGATTAGCTTAGGGCTGACCTCCTTCGGCATCGGCTGGGTGGAGGAGCGCCAGGACATGTTAGACTCGTAAATGCAGCTATAACCGGAGTCGCAACCACCAGCCATTTTGCTGGAATCGGCACCGACCTCAAGGGAGGCCAAGCGCGTGCGGTCGCCCATGCGAGCGGCGGCGATTTGGTCGACGGAAACCCCGACCTTGATATTAGCACCATCGGTCTTGCGCGGCTGAGCGCCGGTCAAGTAGGCCGCCATCGCGCGAGCGTGGTCGCCACCGCCGTCACCGTTGGCGCGCGCCTTGTCGGCCGTCAGGCCAGAGAGAATTGAGAAATCCTTGGTCAAGTCCGCCAGCGGCGCGAGGATCGGCGGCAGTTTAGCTGGGAGCGCCCCTTCGGTCGCGACGCGCCAGGCACTAGGGACGACGCCATTCGGAATGTAAACGTAGGCCATGCGGTTCGGCGCGGCCTGGGCGATGGGCGTATTGCCGGCGGCCCAGCTCGTTTGCATACCCATCTTCTCGAGCCAAGGCAGCGCGAGGGTGACGCCCATGCCCTTAAGGACGGTGCGGCGGCTGA
Source organism: Verrucomicrobiota bacterium (assembly GCA_003569205.1). Taxonomy (GTDB): domain Bacteria; phylum Verrucomicrobiota; class Verrucomicrobiia; order Opitutales; family UBA953; genus UBA953. The sequence continues at coordinate 13,695 of BGOK01000012.1, forward strand.
GGACTTTATCGTGGATCATGGCGGAAAAGGATTATTTCTTTTTAGGAGGGGTCTGGACGCTTTCAACCTGCGAAATGCCGCGACGGAGGCGGAAGGGCTCGCTCAAGACAACAGCCATCACGACGGCGGAGAAGCGGTTTTCGCCCTTCTGAACCGAAAGCACCATCTTATCGAGGGTCGGCTCGTCATAGAACTCCAGCCCCCGGCCCAGGCCGTAGGTCAGCAGTTTGGCGGAAAAATTCCGGACATACTTCTCGTTATCGGCCTTTAATACCGACTTCAGTTGGGAAGCGCCGGCAAACGTCCGCCCATCGGGCAACTTGCCGGCCGTATTAATGAGCACCCCCTCATCCATGGTACGACTCCGGCCGATGGCATCGAACTTCTCAAAAGCGAAGCCGATGGCATCCATGCGATTATGGCAGGAAGCGCAGGCCGGATTAATGCGGTGCTGTTCGAGCCGTTGGCGGAGATTACCGGTGAGCTGCTTTTGGCCCTCAAGCGATGGCACATCTTGGGGGGCAGGCGGGGGCGGCGTTCCGAGAATCTGTTCGAGGATCCACTTGCCACGCTTCACGGGGGAAGTCCGATCCGGGTTGGAGGTCGCCGTCAGGATACTTGCCTGCGTGAGGACGCCGCCCCGTTCGCCCTTAGGCAACGTCACGCGGACGAAATCGCCAGCCCGGCGCGACTCCACATTAGGCACCTTATACAAGTCGGCCAGCGGCCGATCGAGGTAGGTGAAGTCGGCGTCGATGATATCGAACACACTGCGATCTTCGCGCACAATCTCGGACAGGAATAACTCCGTTTCCCTGACCATCGAAGTACGCAGCGCGTCATCGAACTCGGGGAACTGCTTGGTATCGGGCGTCACCAGGGCCAAGCGGCGCGTCTGGAGCCACTGGAGGGCGAAGCCAGTCACCAGGTATTGGGAGCGCTTGTCTTTAAGGAGGCGCTTCGTCTGGGCCTCGAGGTTGGCGGAAAGTTTGCCGGCGTTCGCCAAGGCGAACAACTCCTCATCGGGCATCGAGCCCCAGAGGAAATAACTCAAGCGCGACGCCAAGGCGAACTCTGCAATCGGGTGGGCATCTTTCGCGAAGGGCTGATCATCCTGTTCAATCCGGAAGACGAATTTGGGCGAGGCCAGGACGACGGAAATCATCGCTTGGGCACCGGCTTCCCAGGACCCACCGGTGGTCTCGGCCGTCGTAAATACCTTGGTATAACGCTGCATTTCAGTGGCGGTGGCGGGTCGGCGGAAAGCGCGGCTCACGAAAAGATTCACCATCGCACGGGCACGATCGTCGCCCTTCTTGGTGCCGGCGAAATCGGCCAGCTTCCGTTGTAAATCAGTGCGCGTGTCGGTGGGCCCGAGCAATTGATAACGGTACGTCCCAAGACGACGGCTGCCAGATTTGAGATCGGGCGGAGGGTTGGCCCACGTCACAGCGAGCGTGTGTTTGCCAGCTGTTAGCTTCACCTTCGCATCGACCCTCTCGGCCCCGCGGCTGGTCTTCACCTTGAGCGACTGGGTGCCGACCGTCTTCCCATCCACCACGAGGTTAACGACCGCCGCTTGATCGCCAGGGTTACCGACGCCCACCAAGTGGGCGCGGAAGATATATTCGCCCTCGCGCGGGGCGTCGAAAGTGGCGGATAAAGTCGCGTCGTTAAAAATCCGCATCTGGTCCTCGGAGCGACCCCGCGGGAACATATTATACCCGTCAACATTGAGTACATCGAGCTTCTGCTCGGCCGTCGGCATGACGCGTTCCGCGATGACCTTAGCCGAGGCGATGAAGCGCTCCAGGTGGACGGGGGAGAACGTCAGCACATCGCCGATATTGTCGAAACCGTAGCCCGTATCATCGGCGGGGAAGTCGACGGAAAAGTTGCCTTCGATATAGCAAAGGTCGCGGATGGTGTTGTTGTATTCCGTGTGGTTGAGGCGGCGAACGGTCACCTTACCGGGATCGACTTTGGCTTGAGCGACTGCTTGCCCGAGGAGGCCGCGGATTTGCTTCTGCAACTCATCGATTTCGGCCTGGGAGGGCCGCGTCTTACGTTCGGGCGGCGGCATCTCGCCCGCGGTCACTTGGGTGAGCAACTGGCGCCACATCCGTTGATCGCGATAAATCCCGTTGCCATCCTTATGGAGCTCTAGGTTGAGATCGGCCTTCGTCTTATCGTTGCCGTGACAATCGTAGCAGTACTTTCGAGGAAAGGTTGCACCCCTTGCTTGAAGTCGAGCGGCGCCGCCGACACGCCCGTCCCCAGCCCGACTCCGAGGAGGAGGCAGGCCAAGCGCCCGAGGCGGAGAGTGGGCGAAGGCGACTTCACGGGCATTAAAGACAAAGCAGACGGACGTTGGTTGCAAACTTCGTCGGACGAGTTCGACGGCCTCCTAAGGGGTATTATTACTTAAGTTACTGAATAACAGTTAGTTAAGTACAAAATAGCCGCGAAAATGGCTGAAAGGGGCAGGCAAGGCGCCAAGGAAAGGGTCAGGGCGGGCCGGGCCCGCAAGATTTGCCCTAGGAAAAGGCGAGGTTGGACAAGAAGTTACGAAACCAAACACTCCGCTTGGGGTTCTAAACTTACCCACCCCTCCCCCTTTATGAAACGCGCCCCCTCCTCCCTCCGTCGGCTCCTCCTCGTCGCCGGTTTGGCTACCCTGCCGGCCTTCGCTGGAGCCGTCGATCTTGATGCCCTCGTCAAGCACTCGCCCTTTGGTGAACCCAAGAGCGTAACCGTGGCGGAGCGCCCGAGTAATCTCGAATTCCGCGGCATGTATGTCGACCGTGGCGTCACTTATTTCAGCATCTACAACACCACGACCAAACTCTCGGCTTGGGTGGCGCAAGGCGAAGCTCCCGCGGGACTCGTCCCCGTCAGCGTAAAGAGTTACGACGCCGACACTGATTCGATCATCCTCGAAAATGCTGGGCAGCCCGTAAAACTCTCGCTCCGGCAATCCGTCATTGGCGTGGCACCGGCCGCGGCCGCCCCGATCCCGCAAGTCGCCGCAGTGGCCGGCATCCAGGCACCCCCCACGGAGGGCGGCTTTAGTCGCGGTGGCTTTAACGGCGGTCAACCACCGACCCCTGAACAGATCGCGGCCTTCCGCGAGCAGATGAAGGCCCGCGGCATGTCGGACCGCGGCGGACCCAACGCTGAAGGCGGTGGTGCGCCCACCGATGGCGGTAAGCGGGACGGCGGTAAATACTCGCGCGGCGGCGAAACCTCGAACGCGGCACCGACCTCCAGCGCGGCGCCGACCAGCAATAAAGACGAAAAGCGCAGCCGCGGCGGCAAGTAATCTCCCGTAACCCTTTCCTCACCCATGAACCGTCGACTCACCACTGCCGCCCGCCGCAACTTGCGCAAGGGCTTCACCCTACTCGAGATTCTGATCGCTGTCGCGATTGTCGGGATGCTCGTTGGCATCGCTGTCACGAACATCGACAAGATCCTCGGCCAGAGCCAAGAAGGCGTCGCTAAACTCTTCGTCAACGAATCCCTCAAGGCCTCCCTCGTGCGTTACCGCATCGACCTCGGCGATTATCCCACCACCGAAGATGGCTTGAAGGGCCTGATCGTCGCCCCCGAAGGCAAACAGGACCGCTGGCGCGGCCCGTATGTCGACGCCAAGGGTGGCGCGCTCCCGCTCGACCCGTGGGGCGCTGCTTACCAGTATCGCTACCCAGGTACGAAGAACACGGAGTCATACGACCTCTTCTCGGTTGGTCGCGATAAAATCCCGGACAGCTTGGACGACATCGGCAATTGGTAAAGCACCCGGACCAGTCTCGGGCGGGCCGCTTGGCGCGCAGCGGCTTCACTTTACTGGAGACGCTCCTCGTGCTTGGCCTGATTAGTATGTTGGCGGCCGTGCTCATTGGCGGCTCCGCTTCCCTACTGAAGGGCACCGCCCGCGACGACCCGGAGTCGGCGCTCATGGCGCTCCTCCAGACCGTGCGCCGCCAAGCCGTGGAGCAATCCAAAGTCATCGAACTGAAGCCGGACATCGAGACCGACGGCGAAGATGCCATCCTCTCCTATGCTTGGCATGAACCAGAAAGAAACCCTGCCGGTGTCTGGCGATACGCGCGTGAAGATCATCGCCCCTGAAGTGAAGGAAGCCATCTTACTGGGCGGCCAAATGGAAGAACGGGCGCTGACGCGTATCCGCTTCTACCCGGATGGCACCTGTGACCGCATGCGCGTGGAGATTATCCGCAACCAAGCCCGGCGGGTAATTCCCATCGACCCCTTAACCTGCGCGCCCCTGCCGCCGGAAAACGCCAAATGAACCGCCGCGCCTTTTCCCTCATCGAGGTCCTGGTGGCCTTGGCCATCTTCGCGCTCGCGGCGGTCGGCTTAGGCGCGGCGTACACGAACGTCCTACTCGGACGCCAAGCGCTCAAGCAGTACGACGTCGGCGCGGAGGACCTGGCGCGGTGCCGGGCGGCGTTGTTGGAGACCGTCAACTACGACGACATCGAAGTCGGCGGCGACATCTACTTACCTGACGACCGCATGGCGCGCTGGCAGGGCAAGGTTGAGCCCACCGAGGTCAGTGACCTCTTCACCGTCACGCTCAACGCCGAGATTCAAAAGGAAACCGGCGGAGAATTTATCCAGATGAAGGAAGAGACCCGCCTCCTCCTCCGTCCGACCTGGTCCACCGCCTCGGACCGCAAGGTCATCCGCGACGCGGCCAAGGCACGCCTGCTCCAGGAGCGCGGCTACGACGAGGCCACGGGCGGCACGAAATTCATCAGCTCACCCACCCCCAAGAAGCCCCTCGGTGGCGGCAATAATAATGGTGGCAACGGCGGCGTAACCAATGGCGGAAACACTAACGGTAAGGGCGGCCAGCCGGCTAACAACAATGGCAAGGGTGGTAATCAGCCGGGCGGGAAAGGCTCTGATAATAATGTCGCCGGCAAAAAAGGTGGCACCAACGGCGGCAACACTGCTGGTGGCCGTGGTGGTAATGCCGGCGGCAACGGCGGCGGCGCGCCCACGGGTGGCGGTAATACCGGGGGCGGTACTGGTGGCGGAAATAACTCAGGCGGACGCGGCCCAGTCGCGCCCCTCCCGAAACAATGAGTCACGCTCGCGCCCAGTCTCGCGGCTTCTCGTTGCTCGAAACCCTCGTCTCGCTGGCCTTGCTCGGCATCCTGATGGTCACGCTGAACACCTTCCTCTTCTCCATGAGCGAGCTCTGGGGAGGAAAGCGTGACCAGCGCCTCTTTGACCAGCACGTGCGCGCGGCTAGCCGCCAAGTGCGGGAAGTCCTCGAAGCCTCGACCAGCGGCCCGGGCGCCGTCGGCTTTGTCGTCAAGGAAGTCCGCGCCGCGGACGGTACGAATGCCGCGCGCATTGCGTTCACCTTGGCTGACGCGGGCCGCTTTGCGGATTGGCCCGAAGCCCCCTTGCCGGATGTCGACTGCTCGCTCCATGCCGACCCCGAACGCGGGCTGATTCTGCAATGGCAATCGCGCCTCGAACTGGAGCGCGACCTCAACGATGTCCACGAAACGATCCTGACGCCCTTCTTGGTTTCGCTTGGTTACGACTACTACGACGCCGACCTCCGGCAGTGGAAGACCGAAGAAGAGCCGGCCAAGGACGTCGCGGGCACGGCCTATCAAAAGCCCGCCCGGCTGCGCCTACGCTTCGCACGGGGCCAACTAAAATCTGAGGTCATCCTCGACCTCCCCATCAAGCGCCCGGGCGCCTCCCGCCCATGAGGAAACGTCGTCGCGGCTCTGTCATCGTCGTCGTCTTGGTGCTCATCACCTTGGCCTCGTTGCTCTTGGCGCGTTTCATGGAGGACAACTCCTTGGAACTCGCGATGGCCACGCGCGAAGTCGACCGCTCGCGCCTACGCATGGACGCCATGTCTGAGCTCGAGCTCGCCTTGGCCGTCATCGCTGAAATTCGCTCCATTGACCTGAATAAAATCCACGACCCGGCGCAGGGCTACGATGACCCGCACAAGTATGCGGGGATCCCGGTCCGGGAAGGCCTTGAGGTAAACTTCGAGTATGAAGACGAAAGCGGGAAACTCCCGCTCGCGACCTTAGACAAGAACACCATCATCCAACTCCTCTATTCTCTCGGGCTTGAACAGCGCGACGCCGAGCGCGTGGCGGACGCCATGGTCGCCTGGACGAGTAAGAAATACGAGTCGATCGAAGAGGAAGCCACGGATGCGGCGTACCAGCGCGCCAAGCTCTCCTTTAAGCCCGCGCGGCGCCCCCTCCGCTCCTTTGAAGAACTCCGGACCATCGGCGTCGCCAAGGACTTCTTCTTCGACGAAGACGGCAATCCCACCCGCCTTCTCCGCGACTTCCAGCAGTGCGTGAGCCTCTACACCTTTGGCGACACGAATATTAATACCGCCTCGGATGCGCTACTCCTCTCGCAAGGCCTCGATGAACGCCAGCTGGCGCTGATTCGCGACCGCCAGAACGAACAGAAAAAACGGACCACGGGCGTGCCGCCTTATTTCCGCGTCACCAGCGAAGTCCGCCAACTGATTGGTGCCTCTGGGTCGCTGTCCCGCTTCGATGATGAAGTGCACCTCATGTGGGTGCGCGTGACCGTCAAAGAAGGCCAAGCCAAGTGTCGCGTGAGCGCGCTCGTCGCCATCCGTGAGGACGTCACCTTCACGGCCGCGAGTGCCGACCCGGACACCACGCCGAGCATCGACGCCTTGACTGGCACTGCGAGCGCCCGGACCTTCACCCCGACCACCGCTGCTTCGACCTCTTCAACGGGCGTCACCGCTACACCAACGACGAGCATGGGCCGCGGCTTCACCGGGGGCGGCTTCGGCGCTACGGCGGCGAAGGCACCGACCGCCCTGACCCCGGGCGTTGCGCTGAACCCTGCTAGCGCCGTGACCCTCGGTGGCCGCACTTCCAGCACCAGCCTCAACTACCCCTTCCAAATCATCGCGTGGAGCGAAGACAATGGCGCCCCCAAGGTGACCGCCCCGCTCGATGAAGATGAACCCACGGCGATCCGCCGCCCGGGCCAGATGTCCACCTCAACGACCCCTTCCAAGAACAAATGAGTACCCTTTCCAACCTGATCCCTAGCCAAACGGCACTGGGTGCGGCCGCCTTGCTCCCCGGCAACCGCTTCTTTGTGCGCACCGTCGCCCTAGAGGGTGAAGGCGTCACTGGCCAAGTCGCCTTAGCCCTCGAAGCGCTCTCGCCGTTTCCGACCGAACAGATGCTCGTCGGCCACGTTGTCTCGGAGGATGGCAAACAAGCGCTAGCCTACGCGGCGCACCGCCGTCGCTTCACCCCGGAAGAAAGTTTTGCCTGGCCCGATGACTGCCAAGTCATCCCGGAATTCCTTGCCCTGTGCGGCGAACGGCCAGCGGGCGCGGGCGTCCTCGTCCACCGCGGCGCCGAGCGGCTCCTCGCCTTAGCTTGGGATGCGACTAATCCCCTGCCCGTCGCTATCTGCGTCGCTGACCTCGCTGATGCCGACGAGGCCAGCTTAGGCGCGGAAGCCGCCGCCCGCGCGGGCCTGGCCACCGATGCTCCGATCACGACGGTAACTGGCGCCCTCCAGAGCAAACTCAACGAAGGCGACCTCGTCCTTGAGCGTGAAGGCGGTAAGCCTTTTACGGTAACGAAGAATGGCCTGGATGAAGCGGATATCCGCGACGTCGATTTCCTTGAAGCCCGGCGCAAGAAGGAACGCCTTAACCTCGTGCTCTGGAACCTCACCCGAGTCGCCGCCGCCGTTCTCATCCTCTCGCTGGTAATGGAAATCGCCGCCGCTGGGATTCAATGGCGCTCCGGCCAGCTCAAGGCCTTGAATGAATCGCGCCAGGACGACGTCTTAGAGATTGAGGCGGACCAGGCCACCGCCAGCCGCATCGCCGAAGTCCGCACCAAGTCACCACTCGCTCTGGAAATGTTGGCGATCGCCAATGAGCAGCGCCCAGCGACGGTGGAGTTCACGCGCATTAATTGTAAGCTAAACAACGCCTTGGAAATCGAGGCACGGACCACTAACCCCTCGGACATCTCTGCATTTGAAAGAGCCCTCAAGGAGTTCCCAGAGATCAGCGGCGTGGCCAGCAAGGACGTGCGGGCCCGCGACAACTACACGACCTTCACCTTCACGATTTCCTTCAAGGTCGACATCCTGCGCAGCGTCGTCGCTAAAGCCGAAGCGTTGAAAGCCGAGGAAGCCGCTAAAGCTGAGGCAGCGGCCAAGGCTGCGGAGGCCGCGAAGCCGCCCGCCCCGACGACCCCGGTTGGGACGACGCCCGCCACGGTTGGCCAGCCAACGCCCGTCGCTCCGGTCACGACCCCCGCCGCCGCCAAATAATTCTTTTTTATGAAACACCTTTTCTTCGGACTCCAAACCCGCGAACGCTACATGGCGCTCGCGGCCCTCGCCGTCGCTGCCTTCCTCTGGTCTACCTCCGCATGGGGACGCAGCCGCGATGGCTGGGCCGCCTGGCAATCCCTCGAGAACGAGGCGGCGATTCAAGTCGCTTGGCTCAATAAACAAGGGGAGATTAAAGCCGCCGCCGATATTGCGATTCAAGGCCTCGATGCGGGCCGCGGTTACGACTCAACCCGCTTGGTTGAGGAAGCCCTCTCTGCCGCCAAGGATGCGGGCCTAAGCCCGACGACCGAAGCCCCGAAGACGCTGAAGTCGGGCAAGTTTGCGGTGCACACCCTCCAACTCAGCTGCCGCCGCGCCGACCTCGCTTCGGTGGTTCGCTTCTACCAGACCATCAGCCCTCGGGCGCCTTACATCGCTATCAACGCACTCTCTCTCCAGTCCGACCGCGGGACTTCCGGCACAGTCACTATGGTCGTGACGCTCAGCTCGCTAGAGTTGATTACGCCGGTGAAGTGAGGCGAGGCAGGAAGGCCGAGGGAGTACAGAGTACGGAGGACGGAGGAGAGGCAGGAAGGCCGAGGCAGGTGCAAAGGTGCAAATCGGCCGGAGGCCTGTGAAAAAGTGGAAAGGTGGAGGCAGTGGCACACGTACAAAAGGTAGGGGCGGGGCTTTGCCGCGCCCTCCTTGGTTAGGAGTGCAAGGCATAGCCTTGCCCCTACCCGCGAGCGTAGCTCGCGCAGTTAAGTCGAGATTCGGACGTCACTCGGCGAACGGACGCGACGCAGTCGCGCCCCTACCTTAGAGACAGGAGGCAAAGGGGAACCGGGGACCGGGAAGAATGCGCAGCATTTCCTCGATTAAACGAATCAACGATCGAACCAGTCCTCTAGTCCTCCTTAGAACTTAAAGGACGAGCTGACTTCGAAGACGGCGGAGACGATGGCGAAGGCAATAAAGGCGACGAAGGAGAAGGCGGCGATCAGGACGGACGCGGAGATAGTCTGCGAAATTGTGCCGAGCCAGCGATCGAGTTCAGCGCGGTAAGAGCGGGCGATGTCGCGGAGGCCAGGGGCGAGGTTGCCGGTCTGTTCAGCGACGGCGACGCGATCGAGCAGGAGGCGAGGGAAATAACCCGTGCGGGCGAGGGCGCGCGAGAGGCTTTCGCCCTCGAGGACGCGGTCGGTCGCCGCGCGCATCTGGGCGCGCATTGCTCGATTGGGGGCGGTCTTTTCAGCGAGGCGCAGGGCTTCGGCCGTCGTGATGCCGTTCTCCAGAAGGACTGCGAGCGTGTGACAGAAACTCAAGACCGACACGCGCATCACGAAAGCCCCGGCGAGGGGGGTCTTCAGGAGCAGTGCATCAGAGGCAATCTTACCCTCATCCGTCTTGCGCCACTGGTAGATGCCGATGACCGCGGCGATGGCGGCGACGACCAAGATCGGGCCGACCACGACAAAGACCTCCGCAAACCACATCAGCATCTTAGTAGACAGCGGCAGTTTTCCGCCGAGGGAGTTGAGCAACGTCTGCAGGCGGGGCAGCAGGAAGAGCACGAAGAAGATCACCACGCCGATGGCGACGAAACAGATGAACAGTGGGTAGGCCATCGCGGCGATCAGCTTCCGACGGAACTCGGCCTGCTCCGTGAAGTGTGTGATTAACCGCTCGAGAACATCACGGATATTACCCGTCGCTTCACCGGCGGCGATTAAGTTAATCGTCTGGCCATCAAAGACCGCGGGATAGCCGCTAATCGCGCCGGAAAGGCTTTGGCCTTCGCTGAGTTTGGCCCAGATACCCGCGCAGAGGTTACGCAGACGGGACTTCTGGAGACGCAGGGATAACAGCCGGAGGGATTCGCCCGCGGACATACCGCTGCGCACTAAATCGGCCATCGCTTCCAAGAAAGGCAGACACTCGGCGGCGGTCGGGGCTTCTTCGGCGCCCCCTTTAGCGGAAGGCCCTTCGGTTTCACGGCGCGCGGCGCCGACCTCCTCGACCTTGATGGGGCGAAGCCCACGGGTCTGCAAACGGCGCAGCGCCTCGCGGCGGCTGGGCGCGTCGATGGAGCCATCGCTGGCGGCCCCTTGCCCGTCCTTGGCCGTGTAGGTAAAGGAAGGCATCCGACCTTATTCGTTCGAGCTAAGGTTGCGCACGAGCTCTTCGAGCGTCGTGTGGCCGGACTTAACCTTCTCCCACCCTGCGCGGGCGAGCGGGCGCATGCCGTTGGCGATGGCGCGTTCGGTGAGCTCGCGGTTACTCACGCGGTTAATGATTAAATCGTGGAGCGGCTTCGGATGGAAAATTTCGAAGACCCCGACGCGGCCGCGGTAGCCCGTGTTACGGCAGCGACGACAACCCACCGGCTCACGGAGTTCGGTCACGCCGGCGAGGTCGGCTTCCTTCATACCGAGAGCCTCCAGGGCGGGGATGACGCGGGCCTTGTTGACGGGCGAAGTCTTGGCGCAATCCGTGCACAGGCGACGGACGAGGCGCTGGGCGATAACCAGTTCGACGGCGGAGCCCACGAGGAATGGCTCCACGCCCATATCGATTAGCCGCGTGATGGCGCCCGGGGCGTCGTTGGTGTGGAGCGTCGAGAACACGAGGTGACCCGTGAGCGAGGCGCGGATAGAAATTTCGGCTGTCTCCAAGTCGCGGATTTCCCCGACCATGATGACATCCGGATCTTGACGGAGCGTGCTGCGGAGAGCGCCGGCGAACGTCAGGCCGATTTCGGCCTTGGTCTGCACCTGGTTAGCGCCGGGCACTTCGTATTCGATCGGATCTTCGATCGTCACGAGGCGCAACTCGGGCGAATTAATTTCACGCAGGAACGCGTTGAGCGTGGTCGACTTACCGGAACCCGTTGGGCCGGTGACCAAGATAATGCCGTGGGGGTAGTCGAGGACCTTGCGGACGACGGCCTGCTCATCGGGCGCCATCCCAATGCGGTTCATGTCGTAGGCCTCCTTGCGCTGGTTAAGCAAGCGGAGCGAAACCGACTCAGCGTAGATGGTCGGGATGGTCGAGACGCGGATATCCAAGACGTTCTTGCCGTCGCGGAAGTTGATGCGGCCGTCCTGCGGCAGACGACGCTCGGAGATGTTGAGGCGCGCCATGATCTTCAGGCGCGAGATGATGGCATCTTGGAAGCGGGCGAGGTTATCGGGCAGCGGTACCGGGATGAGGATACCATCGACGCGGTAGCGGATGCGCAGGTTATTTTCCTGTGGCTCAAAGTGGACGTCCGTCGCACCTTCGGCGACCGCCTGCGAGAGCACATCGGTGACGAAGCGCACCACCGCAGCATCGGCATCGGCCTCGACATCTTGGTTCGCCACTTCGAGTTCGGGTAAATCGCCGCCCTCGTCATCGAGGCTACCGCCACCGACGCCGTAATTATCCGTCACCAGTTGGGCCACGCGTTCGGGCGGGGCGAGGTACCACTTCGGCCGGCGGGCGGCAAATGTTGCGATCCAATCGACCGTCTCCGCATCGGGCGGCAGCGGCGAGATCAGGTTGAGGCGGCCCTCTTCGGAGCCGGGCAGAATGACCGCGATGACTTGGGACTCGGTGGCGATACGGGCCGGGAGCACCTTAACACCTTCCGGGTCGACGGCGGGTTCATCGAGTACTTCGAGGCCGGAGGCCTTGGCTAGCTCATCGAGCAAGACTGCTTCGGTCACGCTGAGTGCTTGGCAGAGCAACTTAAAGCGGGCGTCGCGCGGGGCCTCGGCGAACGAAGCGCGGGCCTCGTCCGTCAGACGATCCGCCAAAGCGGCGGGCAAACCATGCCTAACGGCGGTCGACATCGGGTCGCTTACTTGGAGGAACCGCCGACTTCGAGCGTCGCGCCGGGGAGGCCATTGATAAGCGGGCTCGACGGAGCCGCGGTCGGGCCAGCGCCGGGAGGAACCGGCGCCTTATCGATGTGCTTGTGGACCTGTTCGGCAATCGGCGTGGCATCAACGCGGCTGATGGCGTTAAGGTTATCGACGGCGGAATTGTTGAGGACGTAGGGGCGAAGGAAGATTAGCAACTCGGTACGGGTCTTCGTCTTCGAGGAGCCACCGAGGAGGTCGCCAATGATCGGGATGGGGCCGAGGCGATTCTTAGTCGTCGTATCGTTCGAGCGCTGAAGGCCACCTAGGACGATGATCTCGCCGCTCATGGCACTGACGAACGAATCGGTCGAGCGCCGACCGATGACTGGCTGGTCGTTGCCGTCGATGGTTACGGAGCCGAGGACATCTTCGACCTGCTGCGTCACTTGGAGTTGAACGGAGCCATCCTTACCGATGAGCGGGAGGACCCTGAGCTGGATGCCGATGTCGCGCTGGGAGACCGTCGAGCTCGCCACCAGGCCGGCGGTCCCGGCAGTGGACTGCGTGCCAGTAATGACGGGGCGGGATTCGCCGACGAAGATGGTCGCTTCCTTGTTGTGGGAAGTGGTGATGGCGGGGACGGAAAGCACCTGCAGGTCGTTCTTTGTCGGCGAGGTGGAAGTGCCGAGGTTAACGATGCCCGTGAGCGTACCGTTGGGAGCGAGGGCGGCCGAGCCACCACCGATACCCGTGACGCCGCCGGCGCCGCCGAAGAGCGTGCCGTTAACGCCCGTCAACTTACCGTTGGTGACGGTCATGCCGAGGGCGGTGATGCCGCTGCTGTCGTTACTCGTGAGTGTGACTTCGGCGATGACGACCTCGACGCGAACCTGCGGGAGGACCACGTCGACCTTATCGATCAAGTCATGGAGGAGGCGGAGGTCATCCTTAGTACCCGAGACAACGATGGAGTTGGAGCGGACGTCGGCGATGACTGTGACCATCGAGCTGAACTCGTCGGCGCCATTCTGCTGAGAGCCTGCGGCGGCGGCGCCAGTGGCGGGGGCGGCGGGCGTCGGGGTCGTCACGCGGTTGGCACCAGTGGTCGAGCGGCCGCCATTAGCGGTCGAAGCGGCACGCGTCTGGCCAGTGATGAGTTGCGTGAGCAGCGAGGCTGTCTCGGTGGCGTTGGCGTGGCGGAGGAAGACCACATCGGTCTTCGTATTGGGGTCCGAAGTCGCGTCGAGGGATTCAATCAGCTTATCGAAGAACGGGTGCTGATCGGCCGAGCCCATGACGATGACGCGGTTGGTGCGCTCGTCGGCGGTGAAGCTGGTGCCCGTCGAAAGGCGGAAGGGCGCGGCGCCATTGGCGGCAGGCGTCCGCAGGAGGGTCGTCAGCTTGTTCACCATATCGGTGGCCATGGCGTGCTTCAGGTTATACAACTTGGTCGCGATGACATCGAGCTGCGGGCGATCGAGTTGGGCGAGCACGGTCTCAATCTTCTGTAGGTTCATGATCGAGTCGGTAACCAGAATCGCGTTATTCCGACTGAAGAAGACCGGCGGCGTGCCGAGGGTGCTGTTAAGCATCCCTTGGATTTGCACGACAACCTCTTGGCCGTTGGCGTGCTTGAGCAGGAAGATTTTGGAAGCCACGCGGCCGCTAGGGGGCAGGGAAAGCGCGCTCTCGCTGAGCAACGTCGGGGACTCTGACTTGGCGACATTGTTCGGGACGACCTTGAGGAACTTATCACCCTGTTGGATAACGGCGACGCCGTTCAAGGTGAGTAACGTCTCGATGGCCAGGAGCGCGTCATTGCGCGTGGCGGTGGCCGGGAGCGAGAGGGTATAGAGGCTAGCGGGGAGAGCTTGCGGGCGGAGGACCGTCTTGCCGGTCCAGCGCTGGAGCAGTTCGAGCACTTGGCCGATGGTCTCATCGCGCAGCATCATCGGCCCGACCTTATCGGTACCGCTCAAGCTAGGCACGGGCGTCGCCGCGACGGTGCCGGCGATCACGGCGGGCGCCGCAGGGGCAGCCACCGCGGGGGCCGCCGGCGCCGCTGTCTGGGCAAAGCCGACGGGGGACAAGGCAAGGCTAACGGCCGCGAGGAGGAACAGCGGGGAGAGCGACCGCTGCGGGGAAGGGGTGGAAGAGCAATTCACTGGAGGAGGGGTTGAATGGATTAACACCAACGGAACAGAATAGTTCGATGGAAAAGGTGGTTTTTGGTGGAATGTTTAGGGGGCGGCTAGGGGAGAGCCTACCGTTAGCCACCCACGGAGGGTAAGGTGAACATTATTTCACCCTTTAAAGTGGACAAACCGCCTTTAAACCCTCTTAACTGAACTTAGGCACCCTATGCGCGAAGATCTCCCCGAATGGCTTGGAAAGCCCCCGCGTCGCGGTACCGACGCGTGGGAAGCTTGGCTGGCTAAATGGCGGGCCTATGCCCGGGTCGAACTGAAAGATGCGGCGGCCGACGACCCTGAGTTTGATTTCGGCCTCCTGACGATGGATGAACGCTGGCAAGTCGGCTTAGCCGTGGAGATCCGTAAGCACATTGAGCAAGGCCGCGCTGGGGGCCCCTGCCCCTTCCTGCAAAACCGGAGCATCTCCGACGTCCTCCATGCCTCGATTGTCGCCTGGCAAGTCGGTCGTTCTGTTTTCTCAACCGAACCCAATGAGCGAACCCTCTTCGCCGACCAGTGGGTGACTAAGCGGCTCAACCCGCGGCGGCGCCGGATTGCCCACGGCATTCGTTACGGATTTCTGGCGGGCCTCGGGGGCGAACCCGCCGAACCCGCTTGGTCCTCGGCCGACTACATCGCCGCCTACGAGGCCGCTTGGAATGTCGGGAACGCCATGGCCATCGACAGCGACCCGCGGTGATGGGGTTGCGGAGTGTGCCTCCGTGGGTAGAGTAGCCTTTCTAGAACTTATGGATTACCTGACCCCTGCCCTCCTCCTCGCCGTCCTGGGCCTTGTGACCTACGTGGCCTTCTTCCGAAAGAACCCGGGAGCCACCGGCAGCGAAGCAAGCAACACCCTTCTCTTAGACGACGTTCGCCAACAGCTCGCGGCTGCCAATGCGACGGCCGAGCGCGAGCGCAACGCCAAGACCGACGCCCTCTCCCGCGTTTCCGGTGCCGAATCCGCTAAGCAATCCGCGGTGACGCATCTGGCCGACGCGGAAGCTCGCCACACCCGGCAAGCGGCCGAGTTGAAGGCCAGCACCGACCAGACAGTCGCGCAATTACGCGAAGACCAACGGAAGGCGCTCGAAGCCGCCGAAGCCCGCTACAATCAAGCACTGGTCGACCTGCGCATCACCTTTGAGAAAACTAGCACTGATGTGCTTAAAGGGATGGCGCCTGACGTGACCAAGGAAGTGGCCAGCAAAGTTGAACCCCTGATCGCGCAAATCAACACGGCCCTCGGCAATTACCGCGAAGCCATGCAGCAAAGCCTCACGAACCAAGGTGATACCTTGGCCGCCGTGGGTGCGCAGATGAAGACGATCAGTGAGACGACGGCTGCCTTGGCCACGAGCACGACCGACTTCACCTCGGTCCTGAAGTCCTCCCAGCATCGCGGCAAGTGGGGCGAGCAGACCCTGCGCCGGGTCGTTGAAGTCGCCGAGCTCAGCCCGCACTGCGACTTCAGCGAACAAGTTTCGCAAGACGACTCGCGCCCCGACCTAATTGTCAAACTCCCTGGCAATCGCTGCATCATCATTGACTCAAAGGTGCCGGAGTTCGACGTCGCCATCGCTGACCAAGCCGCGCCGAACCGGCGCGAACTCGTCGCGGCCCACGCGGTTAAACTCCGCAAGACAATCCGCGACCTCGCAGCCAAGGATTACCCGGCGGCCATGGCTAAACAGGGCGTCACGCCCTACGACAAGGTCATCCTCTTCTTACCCGCGGAGTCTCTCTTAAGCACCGCACTCGAAGGTGACAATGAACTCATTCTTACCGCCGCGCGCGAAGGCATTCTCATCGCCACCCCGGCGACGCTGATGGGCTTCCTCGGGGCCATCAACCTCGCCTGGCAGCAACACAAACAGGCGGAGAACGCCAGCAGGATTGCGGACGAGGCCACCGAGCTCTTTGACCGCCTCGTTAAGTTTGCTGAGCATTTTACCAAGATCCGCAAGGGCCTGCTGAGCGCAGCCGAAAGCCTCGATGCCGCGATTGGTAGCTACGAGACACGCATCCGGCCGCAAGGTGAACGCGTGCGTGAGCTAGGCGGGGCGGCGAGCCGAGCAGCGCTGGGCGAAATCCATCCCGTCAACGCCCAAGTCCGCCGACTCGAAGACGCGGCGGAGTAAGCCTCGCCATCCTACTGGTGGAGCCGATGAGGTTCGAACTCACGGCCTCGTCATTGCGAACGACGCGCTCTACCAACTGAGCTACGGCCCCAAGCAGTAGGATGTTTAAGGAAGCGAAGGCCCGCCAGAGGGCAAGGTTTAGATAGCCCCAGCAGCGGTGGGTGCCCCGAAAACTGCGGGTTCCCCTTGCCTCCGTGGGTGGGCCCGATACTTTTCTCGGCTCTTCCCACTCACATGCGCGTCTCCAAAGAAACCGTCGTCGGCATCGAATACACCCTCAAGGACGACAAGGGTAACGTGCTCGACGCGTCGACCAGCCATGGCCCGATGGAGTATCTCCACGGCGCCAGCAATATCATCCCAGGACTGGAGCAAGGACTCGAAGGCCTCACCGCGGGCGACACTAAGACCGTCGTCGTGCAGCCCGTCGATGCGTATGGTGAATACAGCGACACGCTGATCCAGCGCGTTCCGATCGATCGCTTCGGTGCGAATAAAGTGGAGGTCGGGATGCGCTTCCACGCCGAAACCAATCTCGGCATGCGCGTCCTCGTCATCCGTCACGTCGACGAGCAGGAAGCGGTCCTCGACGGCAACCATGAGCTCGCTGGCAAGACGCTGACCTTTGATGTTAAAGTTGTTTCCGTGCGCGCGGCGGAACTCACGGAACTCGCCCACGGCCATCCGCACCAAGAAGGCGGCTGCTGTGGCGGTGGGGGTTGTGGCTCCGGCGAATCCGAAGGCGGTTGCTGCTCGTCCGAAGGCGAAGCCTCCGCTGGCGGTTGCTGCTCCACGGAAGGTTCGAGCGCTGGTTGCTGCTCCGCGGAAGAGCCCGCTGCCCAACCGAAGCAAGGCGGCTGCGGTAATGGTGGCTGCGGTTGCTCGGCTTAAGCGCACGAGAGGTGCCTCGTGAGGGGAACGAGGAAACCGAAGTGCAAAGGTGCAAATCGGAGCAGTGCTCGTGTGCAAAGGTGGAAAAGTGAATGACGTAGGGAAGATTACGGAGTACAGAGTACGGAGTACAGAGTACGGAGTACAGAGTACGGAGTACAGTGAGTTGCGAAGGCCGTGCAAAGGTGCAAATCGGCCGAAGGCCGGTGTAAAAGTGGAAAGGTAAGATGCGGGGAAGAGTACAGAGTACGGATTTTAAAGGCATGAGGTAGGGGCGTGGCTTTGCCGCGCCCTCCTGCAGGGGAGTGCAAGGCGTAGCCTTGCCCCTACCTGCGAGCGTAGCTCGCGAGAGAGGCGGCTAGGTTGGCACGCAGTGCCAACCCTACCTCAATACAGGTAGGGCTTCACTTTTACACCTTTGCACCTTTGCACTTTTGTGCCGCAACCCTCACTCACGCTCCCCAGCTCCATTCCAAGGCGATGACGATGTCGGGGTGGAGCGACTGTTTCACTGGGCAGGCTTCGGCGGCACGGATGAGGCGGGCGCGAGTATCTTCGGGAATGCCGGCGGGCATCGTGATAGAGACGTCGAGGCGGGCGAGGCGGCGCGGAGCCACGGTCGTCATGTGTTTCTCCACCTCGATACGAGCGCCGCGGAAGTCTGCACCCAAGGACTTCGCCTGAATGCCGAGGATTGTGAGGATGCACGAGGCGAGGGCCGTCGCGACGAGGTCGGTCGGTGAGAACGCCTCGCCCTTACCTTGGTTGTCGACGGGCGCGTCGGTCAGTAACTGATTACCCGACGGCCCGTGCGTGGCGCGCACGCGGAGGTCGCCGAGGTATTCGCTGGAAATCTTTACGCTCATGGCGGCAGGGTAACCCGTGAACGGTACCTGGGTCGAGTCCGCAAGCGGGCACAAAAAAGCCCCGGAGATCCGGGGCTAAATCGAAAACGCGGAACGGCTTATTCGCCGTCCTTGCCGATGGCATCGACTGGGCAGCCCTCGAGGGCTTCCATGCACTTGTCGATATCTTCCTGGGCTTCGGGCTGTTTGAAGACGTAGGAGTAGCCGCCATCATCTTGGCGGGTGAAGGAAGCCGGTGCAGTTTCGCGGCAGAGGTCGCAATCGATGCACTGGGAGTCCACGTAGAATTTACCGGGGACGCCTTCGGGACGCTTATCGTTTTTGTCAGCCATAGGAGGAAAGGGGAAAGTGGACGGGGAACGCTGTGTGTCAAGAACCCGTCACTTTTCGGGGACCATCATCACTAATTGATGGCTCAGAAGCCCCGTCAAACCGAGCGGAAAGGACACCGTGAGGCGCTCGGGCGTGTCATAGACCACAACCAGGTGGGCGACAACGAAGCGGTTGGGGCGCCAACCCGGTTGGGCGGCGGCATCCAGCGTAAACCGGATATCCGCCTTGTAGATTGGGTTCTCCAATTCCTGTGCGAGCAGTAAGCGCATCCGTTGCCGCTCGGCGGCGGAGACACCATCCCAGCAAACCATGGACTCCAAGGCGGCCGTATCACGGGAACTATGGGCGGAGACCCAAGCCTTCTGGAGGCGGCCGAGGACTCGCAGTTGGATATAACTGAACAGTATGCTGACCGTGAAGACCCAGAGCCCGATCCGCGCCCAGAGCGGGAGTGGCGACAAGACCGACCAACGGCGGGCGGGAAGCAAAGGTGTGCTCACGGGAGAAGTACGTTGACCCAGTCCATAGGCTGGAGGTATGCCATATCAAAGACATGGCGAACGAAAGCAAGCCCTCCTCCGACACCGGACGCTACGCCGCCCGCGGCGTCTCCGCCTCGAAGAACGAAGTGCACGCCGCCGTCGATAAGCTCGACCGTGGCCTTTTCCCTGGAGCATTCTGTAAGATTACGGAGGACCACCTCACGGGCGCCGCGGATCGCTGTGTCGTCACGCACTCGGACGGTTCGGGCACGAAAGCCTTACTCGCTTACCTCTGGTGGAAGGAAACCGGCGATGCGACCGTCTTCCGCGGCATTGCGCAGGACAGCATCATCATGAACATCGATGACCTCCTCTGCGTCGGGGTCACCGAAGGCGTCATCCTCTCCTCGACCATTAACCGCAACGCCAAGGCAATTCCTGGGGCCATCCTCGCTCAACTGATTGAAGGCACGGAAGAAGTCCTCGCGATGCTGCGCGCGCAAGGCTTTGGCATCCGCTCGGGCGGGGGCGAAACGGCGGACGTCGGCGACCTCACTCCGACCCTGACGGTGGATTCGACGGCGACGGCCATCCTGCGCCGTGGCGACGTCATTGATGCCTCGCGCATCACCCCTGGCCTGGCGATCGTCGGCCTCGCCTCAGGCGGCCGCTGCGCTTATGAAGCGGGCGAGAACAGTGGGATTGGTTCGAATGGCCTGACCAGCGCCCGACACGAGCTCTTGGCTAACCACTACGCCCAGAAGTACCCTGAGACCTACGACCGGGCCATGCCCGCCGATTTGGCCTACTGCGGCCCCTACCGCCTGGCTGACCCACTCCCGGGCTCGTCCTTGACCGTCGGACAGGCCCTGCTCTCCCCGACCCGGACCTATGCCCCCTTTGCCCTTCGCCTCCTCCAGGCCCTCGGCCGAGATCGCGTCCGCGGCCTGATCCACTGCTCGGGTGGCGGCCAGACTAAGTGCAAGCGCTTCGGGACCCGCGTGCATTTTATCAAAGATAATCTCTTCCCGGCACCCCCGATTTTCGCGGCCATCGCGCAAGCCAGCGGCACAGAACCCGAGGAAATGCATAAGGTTTATAACATGGGACACCGCTTAGAGGTCTACGTCGACCCGGCGGACGTTCCGGCTGTTTTGGCGGTCGCCGCTGGCCTCCAACTGGAAGCGCGGGTCGTCGGTCGGACCGAGGCTTCGACTCAGCCAGGCGGGGCTAATCACGTCACCGTCGTCAAGGATGGTGAGTCGCTACGTTACTCCTGACTGTCCGAAGACAGTAGAAAGTAACCGGGTGGTCGGGCAGACAGGACTTGAACCTGCAACACCCTGCTCCCAAAGCAGGGACTCTACCAATTGAGATACTGCCCGAAAACCCGACTTGCATGATGATTTTGTATTGCCGTCCCTGTCAATCCGCTAATCTCAACTCCTTCCAACCCGAATCATCCTCTCCACTATGGAAAACGACAGCATCTCCTCCTCCTCCTCTGAATCCAAGCTCCCGCTCATCGTGGGCATTGTCGGCTTCGCCCTTGGCGCCGCCGGCCTCGTTCTCGCCCTGAAAGCGAAGGGTTCTGCCGAAGCCGCTACCGTCGCAGCCACCAAGGCTACTGACTCCGCAGCCGAAGTGAGCGCCTCGCTCGCCCAAAAGGCCAACTCCGCCGACCTTTCCGCGATTGCCGCCGAACTCGGCAACATCAAGCAGGGCATCGACGCGAACAACAAGACCTTCTCCGATTCCATCGCCGCCCTCACGGCTGGCCTCAAGGCCAAGACCGCTGCACCCACCACCGGTGCTGGCAGCAAGACGGTCGTCGCTGGTCCTGGTTCCTACGCCGTGCAGAAGGGCGACACGCTCTCTGGTATCGCCAAGAAGGCCGGCATCTCGTTGAAGGCGCTGCAGGATCTGAATCCTGGCGTTAATCCCAACAAGATGCAGATCGGTCAGGTTCTGAAGACCAAGTAAGCCTCAGCCCATGTCTGCGCCCGCCCGCTGGTCCGTCCAGCACGAAGCGCTGCATGCCGACTGTAAGGTCTTTCGGGTTTACAAGGAACACTCTCATCACCCTCTCGATAAACGAGAGGGTGATTTTTTTGTGATTCACGCCAACGACTGGGTGCTCGCGTTGCCGTTGACTGAGGATGGTCGCTTGGTGATGGTACGTCAATTCCGCTTCGGCTTGCAGGATCTCTCGACGGAAACGCCCGGTGGTGTCATCGACGCCGGTGAAGACCCCGTGCTCGCTGCGGTACGCGAGACCGAAGAAGAAACTGGCTTCGCGGGCGGCCGCGCCACTCTCCTCGGCAGTTGTGCGCCCAACCCTGCAATTCAGCGTAATCGCTGCCATTTCGTGCTAATCGAAGGGGTCCGCCCGACGGGCACGAAGGCTCCGGATGAACACGAGGAGCTGCAGGTCCTGAGCGTTGCTCCGCGCGTAGCCTTGCAGAACGCCCTCGCCTCGCCGCACACTCACAGCCTCGCACTGCTCGCCCTCTTCCGCTTGCGCGAAGCCAAACCCGAACTCTTTACATGACCCCTCCTCGCCGCATCAAAGTCAAAGGCCTCGCCACGCCCGATAACGTTCTCGTCATCGGCTCCGTCGCCTACGATAGCATCATCACTCCGCACGCAACGGGGGAGCGTATCCTCGGGGGCAGCGCCTCGTACGCGTGTCTCGCGGCCAGCTACTTCGCACCGCCGCACATCGTCGGGGTCGTCGGCCACGACTTCCGCGACCGCGACCGCAAGAAACTCGCCAAGCGCGGTATCGACCTTTCGGGACTACAACTCGATGAGACGGGCCGGACGTTTGCCTGGCGCGGTCGTTATCACGAGAACTACAACCGCCGTGACACCGAGGACCTCCAACTCAACGTCTTCGAACGCTTTCAGCCGCGCCTCACGGAACTCCAACAAGCGATGCCGTATGTCATGCTCGGCAATATCCGCCCCGACCTCCAGTTGGCGGTCCTCAACCAGCTCACCGCGCCGAAGTTCGTCCTCGTAGACACCATCGACATCTGGATTGAAACGCAGCGGGAGACGCTCGGTGAAGTCATGCGTCGGTCCGACTTACTGGTCGTGAATGATTCCGAAGCGGCCAAGTTGACGGGCGAGGCCAACGTCATTGTGGCGGGTAAGCACCTCCGGACGCACGGGTGCCGGACGGTCATTATCAAGAAGGGCGAACACGGGGCGGTGCTCTTCCATGAGGAAGGCCTCTTTACCCTGCCCGCCTTCCCCGTCACCGAGCTCCGGGACCCCACCGGGGCGGGCGACAGCTTCGCCGGGGCCCTCTTAGGCTACCTGGCGGCGGCCGGGTCGACCGACTTTGCCACCCTCCGCCAGGCGATGGTCTACGGCACGGCCGTGGCTTCCTTGACTGTGGAAGCCTTCTCGACGGACCGCCTGGCGAAATCCGGCTGCACCGAAATCAAGAACCGCCGGAAGGAACTCCTAAAAATGACGAAGGCCTAACGCTTCCGTCCGAGCGCGCGCCATAGGGCGATGAGCAGGACGAGCGTGAAGACCACGTCGGCGGCGACCAGGACCCAGGGTCCCTCACGCTTGGTGGCCAAGGCGAGGGCCACGCCGCCGATGACGACGGCAACGACTGCTCCGCCCAGCCAAGGGACGAGGCGACGGAGCTTGGCGTTGGATTCTTCGGGGGTCATGGGCGGGAGCGACGATGGGACTCGGCCAGGCCGAGCAAGGTCAGGTGGGGTTCATGGCGGACGCGTTCGCGCCAGCTGGCGGGGAGATAGACGGCGGCGCCACCGGTGACAATCACGGCGGGGGGTTGGCCGCCCTGTTTGGTTAATTCAGCCGTCACGGCATCGAGCAAGGCGCCAATCATACCCGCGAACCCAAGGGCACAGCCCGAGCGCATGGCATCGACCGTCGACTTCCCGATGGCGGGGCCACCGAGTACGTCAGCGGGATCCAAGGCTGGGAGCAAAGCGGTGCGCTCGTGGAGGTAGCGCGTCATCACCCCGAGGCCGGGAGCGATGATGCCACCGGCGTAGCCCTTATCGGTCAAGATATCCACCGTCGTCGCGGTACCCATGCCGACGATGACGGCGGGTGCGCCGACGACGAGCTGAGCCCCAACGCAATCGGCGAGGCGATCTTGGCCCACTTCGGCGGGCCGAGGGTAATCAAAGCCCAACCCGCAGACGGTGTCATGCCGGAGGTGATGGTAAGGCAAGCCGCTACCGAGTAGGACTGGCTCGATGGTCGCGGTCGCCGTGGGCACCACGCTCGCGAGGGCGATTCCCGTCGGTGCATGATCGGTTAAAAGCGCGCGGAGCGTATCGGTCGACAAGGCCGCCGTCGGGAGCTCGCCGTGGGCGAGGATTTCACGGCCAGCGACCAGGCCCCAGTGGGCGTGGGTGTTACCGACATCGAGACAAAGGATGGCCACGGGGGGAAGTTAGCGAGGCGGGTGACGAGGGCAAGGTTGCACGCTCATTCCTTCCGTAGGGTGACCTCACCAGAGGAAACGATGGTCTTACGACCACCGCCCGTGCGGAGAATCAAGGAGCCCTCGTCATCGATACCGTCGACGATACCGGCAACGGGTTCCCCCCGTAAGCCGACGCGGACGGAACGGCCCGTCAGAACATCATAGCGCTGCCAGCGCGCCCGGAAGGTCGGCATCCAAGTCCCTTCAATAAATTGTTCCCAGGCCGCGAACAAGGCGGCGAGCACTTCGGCCGCCACGCGGTTGACATCGAGAGACGTTGCACCGGCCAGCTCCAACGAAGCTGCGATCGCCCGCAACTCCGGCGGAAAATCTTTAGACTTGGACGACACATTGAGGCCGAGCCCGAAGACCAGCTCGCGAACCGCGTCGGCGTCGAGGCGGGCTTCGGTGAGCATGCCGGCAACCTTACGGCCATCGGCGGATAATAAGTCGTTGGGCCATTTCAGGCCGAGCTTCACATCATAGGCCGCTTCGACGTGGGCACAAAGCGCAAGGCCCATCCAGATGGTGAAGGGCTTCAGGTTGTCCGGCGGGATGAACGGCCGGAAGGCTAAGGACATGTAGAGATTACCTGCGGGGGCACTATGCCAACGGCGACCGAGGCGACCACGGCCAGCGCTTTGGGCTCGGGCTAAAACGGCGAACGGTGCTTCCTGCCCCGTGGCCAGCCGGCGCTCGGCTTCCGAATTCGTGCTGTCGACTTCAGCGAGTAATTCGACTTCCGGAACCACCTTACGCCGCCGTAGCTGAGCACCGAGCCAAGCGGCGTTCAGTTCGCGGGGCACATCCGTTAAAATATAACCCTTCCGCGTCGAGGCCTTGAATGTGAAGCCCGCCGCGCGTAAACGCTCGAGGCGACTCCAGACGGCGACGCGCGAGATACCGAGTTCTTTCGCCAAGCGGTCGCCGCTGACGGGTTGGTCGCCGGCTTCGAGGAACGCCACCAGAATGCTGCTATCGAGGGCGGGCATGGTTTAAGCCCAGTCGAGGCCGATATCCGCCCAAGTCGCCGCGTGGGTCAGCGCGCCACAGGAAACAAAGTCGGGGTTGAGTTCGCCGATGAGTGGAAGCGTTTCGAGGTTAACCCCGCCGCTGACCTCGGACCAAGCGCGACCGCGGAGGAGCGGGAGCGCCGCGCGCAGTTGCACTAATGAAAAATTATCTAGTAAGACGATATCTGCCCCGGCGGCTAAGACTGGCTCAATTTGCGCCACCGCATCGACTTCCACTTCGACGAGCAAGTCGGGGCGCGAAGCCCGCGCGACCTGGACGAGGTCGGTCAAGCGCTGCGCTGCAGTCGCTTCACCCGCGGCGAGATGGTTGTCCTTCACCATGATACGGTCGAAGAGCCCGAGGCGGTGGTTGTAGCCGCCACCTTGGCCGACCGCGTATTTTTCCAGCATGCGAAAGCCGGGCGTGGTCTTGCGCGTATCTAGCAGCCGCGCGGTCGAGGAGCCCAGCGCGCGGACATAGGTCTGCGTTTGCGTCGCCACGCCCGTGAGCCGCTGCAGGAAATTCAGGAGCGTCCGCTCAGCCGTCAATAATTCGGTCGCCGGACCTTCTAGCTCAGCCACGACGGTGCCGCGGGAGATCACCGTGCCGTCGGCGACGAGCGGGCGAACGTGGCAGGCCGCGCCGTAGACCGAAAGGATGGGCTCGAGCAGGCCGAGGCCAGCGAGGACATATTCCCCGCGGGAGACCAAGCGGGCGTGGGCACGGCGACCCGAGGCCACGAGCAAGGCGGCCGAAGGGTCGCCAGAGCGGGCGGGCGGGTGCAAGAGACCACCGCCGGCAATATCTTCGGCGCGGGCCATTTCCGCCAAGCGACGCAACCAAGCCGGGTCGAGTTCATCCCACCGTAAACGGCGGATGAGTCGATCGGTCTGGCCAGGGTCGCGTGGCATGAACGGCAACGTAGGGTCGCGGCCGTCTGACCGCAAGGTCAGGAGAAGAACTTCCGGAACTTATGCTTCCAAGAATCCGCAACGGGGGCGGCCCCGTCATTGGAGGCATCGGCGTAGGCCTGCAGCGTGGCCCGCTGGTCATCCGTCAGCTTCTTGGGTACGTCGATGTCGACACGCACCAAGAGGTCGCCGCAAGTGCCGCCACGGAGCTTCGGCATGCCCTCGCCCTTGAGGCGGAAGGTGGTGCCGCCTTGGGTGCCCGCCGGGATCTTCAAAATGGTCTTACCCTTTAATTTCGGAACCTCGATGGGGCCACCGAGGGCCGCGATCGAAAACTTTACGGGGACCTGCGCAGGCGAGGTCGTCGCCATCGCGCTCGAAGAGCTCGTGGTCCTGGATGGTGATCTCGACATAGAGGTCGCCCGCGGCGCCGTTGCGACGGCCCGCGGAACCATTATTGCTTGAGCGTAAGCGGGTGCCCGTATCGACGCCAGGTGGAATGCGGAGATCAACCGTATGGTCGCCGACCACGCGGCCTTCGCCGGCGCAACCGCGGCAGGGCTTTTCGATCCGTTCGCCTTGGCCGCCGCAAGAAGGGCAAACCTGGCGCATCTGGAAAAAACCATTGGAGCGGACCACGTGTCCCTGCCCACCACAAGTCGGGCAGCGGCTCTTCTTGGAGCCCGGCTCGGCGCCACTGCCGGTACATTTCTCGCAGGACTTGTGCTTCCGGTAAGTCACCTTACGGCTGACCCCAGTGGCCGCTTCTTCGAGCGTCAAGGTGATCTCATGGCGTAAGTCTTCGCCCGACGTTTCCTGGGATTGGCCACCGCCGCCGCCAAACATATCGCCGCCACCGCCGCCACCGAACATCTGATTGAAGATGTCCATCGGGTCAGCGCCGCGTTGGGCTCGCTGGCCACCACCACCGCCGCCGGCGCCGGCGCCGCCCTGTTCGAAAGCCGCCGAGCCCTGTTGGTCGTAAAGTCGCCGTTTCGGTTCGTCGGACAGCACCTCATAGACGCGGGAGACTTGTTTAAATTTTTCCTCAGCGGCCTTATCACCGGGGTTACGGTCTGGGTGAAACTCCATCGCCTTCTTGCGATAGGCTTTCTTAATTTCATCCGCCGTCGCGCCCTTGGCAACGCCGAGCATGGCGTAATAATCTTCTTTCATCGCCGGAGGAATTACTTGTTCGCGGGGCCGGTGGAGACGAAGACGGCGGCGGGGCGGAGGACGCGTTCATGCAACGACCAACCCGGACGGGCCACGCGCGTCACGGAGCCCTCGGGCACGGTGTCGCTGGCCTCTTGCGAAACCGCCTCATGGTGAGAGGGGTTGAAAGGCTGACCGAGCGGGTTGAGTTCGGCGAGCCCCTGCTGGGCCAAAGTATTCCGCAGTTGGTTAACCGCCATGCGGAAGCCTTCCGCAACGGCGCGGCCTTCAGCTTGGCCCTGGGCGGAGGCGAGCCCGAGCGCGAGCGCATCGAGGCTGGGTAAGAGCTCTTCGAGCAGGCCAGCGGAGGCGAACTTACGCAGCTCCTCGCGGTCGCGCTGATGGCGGCGCTGCTGATTCTGTTGATCGGCTTGGCTACGGAGAACCGTATCGCGGAGGCGGGCTACTTCGCCTTCCAATTCGGCGAGGCGAGTCGCGGCGTCGGGCGGCACGGGCTCAGGGGCAGGGGTGTCGGTCATAGAATTATTTTTCGTTTAAAAGTTTTTCGGTGATGGATGTACGGATTTTGTCTTTCGACAGGTCAAACAACAGGCCAGCCGCGGTGGCAGGCGTCTGGGCGACCACCTGTTTACCGAGGGGGCCCGTGAGGGTCTCCTCGAGGTTCACATCCGTGATATTCTGGGCCTCGAAGACCAGGTCAAACTGGCGATCGATGACGACGCGCCGTTGCGGCGTGCCGTCGGCGGCGATGACCGTGATATGACCAATGCGGAGGCGGAGTTTCTCGATTAAGAACGGGGTGCGCGGCGCCGCGACGACTGGTTGGCCGGCGGGCGGAGGCGCAGTGTCCGCAGATTTAAGCCCGCGGAAAATATCCTGCGCATTATTATCCTTCAGGTAGTCCTCTTTGCCGACCAGCGTGAGCTCATCGATATCGAGTTCGAGTAAGTGCACGACCCGGCGGCCGTCGCCGATGAACGTGGCTGGATCGAGGTCGAGCCGCAGCCGCTTGCCCTTAAGGAAGCGAGCGTCGGTCCAACGGCTAGGATTAGTGACCGTAAAGTCGGTGAAGTTGACCCGGCCGACGAATAAATTGGTGTCGTTATTTTCGACGGCCAGGTGGGCGCCCGACTTGGACGACAACGTCGAATCGAGGAGCCTAGGGGCAAAGCGGCCCACCGACCAGACCGACAAGGCAGCGGCCAAGACAATGAAGAGGATGACCCCGCCCAAGAGACTGAGGACCCGGCGGGAAACATTCCCAGGGCGGGCGGTGGAACGGGCACAAGGCATGGGTAGAGTACGGAAAATCAGCAATAGGTGTGCCATCTTGAAGGGTCAACGGCAGAGCCGAAAAACCCTGTTTTAACCTATTTTGGAGGGGTGGCGTAAAAACAAAAGACCCGCCAGCGTGGGCAGGCGGGTCCTTCTGTCACGGGGCTGTCTCGCCCCGGCTAATTACTGGGCAGCGGCTGCAAGGACACCACAAGCCACTTCATCACCAGCAGCCAGTTTAGGCGCCTTTTCCTGATTAGGGATGATGTTGGCGATGATCTCGTTGTTATCGCTGACCTTCACGACTTCGACGAGGAGGGCTTTGCCGTCTTTAACCAGCTGGAGGCGGGCCTTGACGTCTGGCTTGTCGGAGCGGAGGAGGGAAATGAGGCCCGAACCTTCGCGGACTTCGAGCACGCGAGCCTTATTGGCATCCTTGGGGGCTTCGAGGGCAGCGGCCACCACAGCCTTAGGGGCTTCTGCGGGGGCATCTTTGTCCCAGGAGAACTTAACGCCAGGAGCAGCGGCCTCGACAGGCTTACCGTTGACATCGCTCACGCCGGAAGTGGCCTGCGTAGAGGTAGACCAAGGGCTCTTGGAGCCTTCACAGGCAACAAGCAGGACGGAAGCGGAGAGGATAAGCAGAGAGCGCTGCATGACAGGTGGGGGAGTTCGCGAAGGGTCATTTCGGGGACCAAACGAGTCAACCCCTTAATGCTTGCGGAGGGGCAGTCCGTGGGCTTCCTCAAAGGCCTAATGAGTCAGGAAGCCCTTAAATTGATGATTGGGATGCCCAAAGGGAGCCTTGAAGAGGCCACCCTCCAGCTTTTCGCCCGTGCCGGGTTCCCGGTAGCCAAGAGCAGCCGGTCTTACCGCCCCTCTTTTGACGACCCCTCCCTCGACGGCCGCTTCATCCGCGCCCAGGAGGTCGCCCGCTATGTTGAACATGGCTTCTTTGACTGCGGGCTAACTGGCCAGGACTGGGTCCAGGAAAACGCCGCCGACGTCGTCCAGGTTTGCGAGCTCATCTATAGCCGCGCTTCCGCCCAAAAGTCGCGCTGGGTTCTTTGTGTGCCGGAAGCCTCGCCCGTCCAGACCGCCCAGGACCTCGCGGGGAAGCGCGTCGCCACCGAACTCGTCGAGACGACCCGCCGCTGGTTCAAGGCGCAAGGCATCGAGTGTGAGGTCGAATTCTCCTGGGGCGCCACCGAAGTGAAGGTCCCGGAGCTCGCGGATGCGATTGTCGACATCACCGAGACGGGCTCCTCGATCAAGGCTAACAAGCTACGGATCGTCGCCCAACTCATGGAAACGACGACGGTCCTCATCGCCAATAAAGCGGCCTGGGCCAACCCCGCCAAGCGCGCGAAGATCGAGCAGATTGTCCTGATGCTGCAAGGCGCCCTCGCCGCTCAACACATGGTCGGCCTCAAGTTTAACCTCCCGAAGGCGAAGCTCGCGCAAGTCGCCGCCGCCCTGCCCGCTTTGCGCAACCCGACGATCTCGCCGCTCAGCAACCCTGAATGGATTGCGGTCGAAACGATCATCGATACCCGCCAGGCGCGTGAGTTCATCCCGACCCTCAAGGCTTCCGGGGCCGAAGGCATCGTGGAGTATCCGATTAACAAGCTCGTCTACTAAAGCACTATGGCTGACTCCGTCCGCGTCGGTCTGATCCAACTCACCGCCGAAGACACGCCGGCGGCGAATGTCCGGAAGACGATTCCACGCATTGAAGAAGCCGCGGCCAAGGGGGCGAAGGTTATCGGCCTGCAGGAGATGTTCACGACGAAGTATTTCTGCATTACCCAGGACCCGCGGAACTTCGACCTCGCCGAACCCATTGAGACCGGCCCGTCGGTGACCGAGCTCGCGAAGGTCGCGAAGCGCCTCGGCGTGGTCATCGTCGCCCCGCTGTTCGAAGCGCGCGGCAGCGAGGTCTACCATAACACGGCGGCCGTCATTGACGCCGACGGCACGGTGCTCGGCAAGTATCGGAAGATGCACATTCCGCAGGACCCAGGCTTTGAGGAGAAATTTTATTTCACGCCCGGCGACCTCGGCTTCCGCAGCTGGAAGACGGCCCACGGTAACCTCGGCGTCCTCATCTGCTGGGACCAATGGTATCCCGAAGCCGCTCGCCTCACGGCGCTCGCCGGCGCCGACATCCTCTTCTACCCGACCGCCATCGGCTGGCTCCCCGAAGAAAAAGCAGCCTTCGGTCGCGCCCAGCATAATGCCTGGGAAACCGTCCAGCGCGGCCATGGCGTGGCCAACGGTTGTTACATCGCCGCCACTAACCGCGTCGGCACCGAAGGTCGCACTCAGTTCTGGGGGCAGAGTTTCGTCTCGGACCCCTACGGCGAAATTGTCGCCCGCGCTTCGAGCGACCAAGAAGAAGTCCTCCTCGCGGATTGCAACCTCGTCAAACAGCGGGAATTCCGCCGCATCTGGCCCTTCTTCCGCGATCGACGCATCGACGCCTACGGCGACCTGACGCGCCGTCTGCGCGACTAACCCTTCGCATGGCCACGCCTCGCTCCCTCGGTTTCCGCATGCCTGCGGAATGGGAACCCCAGTCCGCCACGTGGCTCTCGTGGCCCTCGAACCCCGCGTTATGGCCGGGTCACTACGACCTGATCCCAGCGAAGTTCGCGGAGTTCGCCGCGGCCATCGCCGAATTTCAGCCGGTGAAAATCAACGCTGCGGGCAAGCTCCGCGCTGAAGCCGAACATGCGCTCAAGGAAGCGAAGGCCGACCTCTCGGTCATTGAATTAACGGACATCGCTACGGACGACGTGTGGTGCCGCGACCACGGCCCGATTTTCGTCAAGAACGATGCCACCAAGGAACTCGCCCTGACGGACTGGGAATTCCACGGTTGGGGCGGGAAGTTCGAGGCCTCGCTCGACAACCAAGTGCCGGGCAAGATTGCGGCGCGCCTCGGCCTGAAAAAATTCAGTTATCCTTTTGAACTCGAAGGCGGCGGCATTGAAGTCTCTGGCGATGGCCTGCTCCTCACGACTGAAGCCGTGCAGAATAACCCGAACCGCGCCGAAGGCCGAGATGATGCCGCCTTTCACGCTGCCATCCACGACGGCCTCGCCATCGACGAACTCCTCTGGATTGGCGAAGGCCTCGCCAACGACGACACCGACGGCCACATCGATAACCTCGCCCGCTTCATCGCCCCGCGCACGATCCTCGCGGTCGCCGAAGCCAACAAGGCTTCGCCGAACTACGCCCCGTTGCAGGAAAACCTGAAGCGCCTGCGCGAGATGCGCCCACGCCAACAGCGCCTCGACGTGATCGAACTGCCGATGCCCGAGCCGATCCGCTTGGCGGGTCGCGACCTCCCCCCGAGCCACGCAAACTTCCTGATCGTCAACGATGGCGTCCTCGTCCCGCTGTATGGACAGGACTCTGATAAACTGGCGCTCGGGATTATCGCCGACTGCTTCCCGGGACGAAAAATCGTGGGCCTCGACTGCCGCTTATTCCTGATCGAAGGCGGCGCCTTGCATTGCCTCAGTCAGCAGCAGCCGGTTTGAAAAAGGCTGGTTGCCGTGCAAAGGTGCAACTGCGGCTAAGCCGCGTGCAAAAGTGCAAAAGTGGATTTTGCTAAGAAGCAGAATCCAAAGAGGGACCGAATTACAGAGTACAGAGTACAGATTACGGAATAAGGGACAAGGGTCGCTGAATCCTCGTTCACATGCCTCTCTGTACTCTGTACTCGGTACTCTGTAATCTGTACTCTGTAATCCGTACTCTCCCTGACTTCTCTCTCACTTCTTCGGCTGAATCTTCGCCGCGCAGCCGCAATCACCGGCGCAGCCGCCTTCTTTGCGGCGACGGGCAGCGGCCAGCCAGCGACGCACGAGCCAGCCAACGGCCGCCCCGACGATTGCACCAATGAGGACGGTTTCGAGGTTCATGCGAGTCGGCTAACGCCTTGGTAGACCGCCACGGCCATGAGCCAGGCGAGGGCCGTCATGTAGACGAAAGAGATCGCCGCCCACTTCCATCCGCCCGTTTCCTGGGCGAGGGTTGCAACGGTCGGTCCGCACTGCGAACAAAGCGCAAAGAACACCATGAGGGCGAGGATGGCAGCTAAGGAAAAAATCGGTGTGCCCACCCGCGGGCCCTCGGTCCACTTCGCGGCGCGCATCACCTGCTGCAGGTGCTTGCTATCGGCCTCGGCGCCTTCGCCCACGGAATAGGTGACGCCCAGCGTCGAGACGATGACCTCGCGGGCGGGGAAGCTCGCGAGCACGCCGACGGTGATTTTCCAGTCGAAGCCGCACGGATCGAAGATGGGCTGGACGCTTTTACCGAAGCGTCCCATCCAGGACTGCTCGACATAGGCGGACTGGACTTGGGCATCGACGACCTCGGGCGCTACGCCGACGGAGGTGGCGCGGATACGCTGTTCGACCGCGGGATCGCGCGGGAAGTAAGAGAGCGCCCACACAATGATAGTGATGGCGAAGATGACCGTGCCGGCCCGAGAGACGAACTCAGCGGCATTCTGCCACATACGCCAAAGGACATCGCGCGGCTTGGGCATCTGGTAGCGGGGCAGTTCGAGCACGAACGGCTGCGGCTTCACCTTGAGCACGAAGCGGGTCAGCACGAACGCAGTGGGGACGGCGAAGAGCAGCCCGACGCAATGCATGCCGACCATGACCACGGACTCCCAGCCCGGCCCGTAGAGTGGCCCAATGAATGCCGCACACATCAGTGCGTAGACTGGGAAGCGCGCCGAACAACTCATGAACGGTACCGCGAACGCAGTGGCCAAGCGGGCCTTCGGGTCTTCGATGGTACGGGTGGAGAGGATACCGGGGATCGCGCAAGCGAAGCCTGAAAGCAAAGGCACGAAACTCTTACCGTTGAGCCCGCACCAACTGAACAAACGGTCCATGATGAACGCCGCGCGCGCCATGTAGCCACTGTCCTCTAAAATACTGACGAATAAGAAAAGGATGAGAATCTGCGGCAGGAAGGCGAGGAAGGCCCCGACCCCGCCAATCATGCCATCGGTAACGAGACTCTGCAGCATGGGCATGCCGTCCAAGAGTGGCGCGACGCCCAACTTGAGCGCGTCGACGCCCCCGGAGATCCATTGCATCGGGAATTTCGCTAGCCAGAAAACTGCGGCGAACATGCCGAGCATGATGCCTGCAAAAACAACTGGCCCGAGGACGCGGTGGAGGAGGACTTGGTCAACGGCAGCGCTGCCACCGGTACGATTGCCGCCGCCTTGGACGACACCCTCGAGCAGTTTACGGAGACGCTCGTAATGGATGAGCGGCTCCGCCGCCAAGGGATTATAACCGGCCCGGCGCACCTTATCGCGGGCGGCGCGGATGACGACGTCGCGCCGGGGTGCCGCCCAACCTAGGCGCTGGCCGACAGAACTCGTGGAATCAAAAAGGAGCCGCTCCACATCGGCGCGACCAGGGGCACGACCGATGTCCGCAGCCACGCCCGCCGCCACGTCAGCCAAAGCTTCTGCAACGAGGGATGGCCATTCCACCGCTGGCATCCGCACGCGCGCGCGGAGGGCTTCGCCGATGGCGCGACGGACCGCCGCGATCCCTTCGCCCTTCCACGCGGAGGTGAGCACAACGGGGATGCCACCTAAGCGACGCGACAGTAGTTCGGTGTTAATCTTCAGGCCTTGCTCCGTGGCGACGTCGGCTTGGTTTAAAACTAGGACGACCGGCAAATCCAACTCCGAGAGTTGCGAGGCGAGGAAGAGATTCCGCAGCAGGTTAGTCGCGTCGATGACGACGACCACGGCATCGGGACGACGGTCTTCGGCGAGGTGTCCGGAGAGGGCGTCGATGACGACCTGTTCGTCGGGGGATGCGGCCGAAAGTGAATAGAGCCCCGGGAGATCGATGAGCTCCACCTTGGTGCCATCGCCGCAATCGCACTGTCCCGACTTACGGGCGACGGTGACGCCGGGGTAGTTGCCGACGCGCTGACGCAGGCCCGTCAGGGCATTGAACAAGGTCGACTTCCCCGTATTCGGGTTACCGACCAAAGCGACCGTCAGGCCTTGCTCAGCGGCGCTCATGCTTGGGGGCGGGGGCGCTGGATGGGACAATCCGCGGCCACATCGATGATGATAGTCTGGGCTTCGGTCAGGCGGAGGCTCACCACCTGACCCGCGAACTCAATCGCCAACGGGTCACCCAGGGGGGCTTTGCGAACTAACTTAAGCACCATCCCCGGAAGAAGCCCGAGGGCCATGAGACGTTGATCCACCGACCGCTCAGGATTGAGGGACGTCAATTTGCCGTATTGGCCAGGCAGTAATTGGGACAGCGGGGTCACGCTTATTGAGAATGGTTCTCAAGAAGTTACGGGCGAGGGGGGCATTGTCAACGCCTGCCTAGGGGTTTTGGGCAAATGCGTTGCCTGCTTTGGCGGGTTTCGCCTGTCTATTATAGCCCCTGCCCGATGAAATCGCCCCTCCCTGTCCCGGATTCGACCCCACATGTCCCAGAGGAAATGCACACTGGAGGCATTGGCGGCCACCCTAAGGGACTAAGTAACCTCTTCTTCGCCGAACTCTGGGAGCGCTTCTCGTACTACGGGATGCGCGCCCTCTTGATGCTTTTCATGATCGCCCCGATGGCGGCTGGCGGCCTCGGCTTCGACCAGCAGCAAGCCTCCTCGGTCTACGGGAACTACGTCATGGCGAGCTATATGCTGTGCATCCTCGGCGGGTTCATCGCTGATAACTTCATCGGGGCGCGGCGAGCGGTCCTCATCGGCGGCTTTGTCATCACCGCCGGACACTACACCCTCGTACTGGATTCCCTTACGGCGTTCTACGTGGGCCTCATCCTCATCGCGGTTGGCACGGGCTTACTCAAGCCAAGCATCAGCACGCTCGTCGGCGGACTTTACGCCCGCGGCGACGCCCGCCGCGATGCTGGCTTCTCGCTTTTCTACATGGGCATCAACATCGGTGCCTTCGCTGCGCCGCTGGTGACCGGCTACCTCGCGCAAGACGCGGGCTTCAAAGAAATCCTGACGGCCTGGGGCTTTGATCCCGCCCACTCTTGGCACTGGGGCTTCGGCGCCGCCGGCGTCGGTATGACGCTCGGCATGTGGGTCTATGTGCGGCGACTCAACTGGGTGAGCCATGTCGGCGACGCTCCGGAAGCGCACCATAAACGCCCGTGGGAACGCCTCGCGCTCGTCACCCTCGGCACCATTGCCTTGCTTTACTTGATGATGAAGTCGGACGAATACGTCTGGCTCGCGTACACCATCTACTCACTACCAATCCTCGTCGTGCTGTATTTCGGGCTTTTCCGGAAGGACGACGACAGTAAGCGCATCGCGGCCATCGGCGTGTTCTTCATCGCCGCCGTCCTCTTCTGGGCGGTCTTCGAACAAGCGGGGACGACCCTGACGTTGTTCGCGGATGAACTCACGCGCACCGAGATTCTCGGCCAGCCCTTCCCTTCCTCGTGGTTCCAATCCGTCAACGCACTCTTCGTCATCGCCCTCGCCCCAATCTTCGCGTGGCTGTGGGTCGCGCTCGGCACACGCCAGCCTTCGGTTGCCCTAAAGTTCGTCTTTGGTCTCATCTTCCTCGGCCTCTCCTTCGCGCTCATGGTGCCGGCCGCGCAAGGCATCGTCGCGGGCAAGGTCAGCCCTTGGTGGCTCATTGGCGTGTACTTCTTACAAACCCTCGGGAAATGTGCTCAGCCCGGTCGGCTTGAGTACGATGAGTAAACTAGCGCCAGCGCGGCTCACTGGCCTCGTCCTGGGCGTCTGGTTTTGGCGACGGCACTCGGCAATAAACTTTCGGGCACGCTGTCGGCCAGCTTCTCTGCAAAGGACCCGGCGGCACTGGCGAGTTTCTTTAGTAACCAGGCTATCGTCGTGGGCATCGTGGCGGTCGTGTTGCTCGCCTTGGTGCCATGGGTGCGCCACTTGATGGGCAAGGAACACCACTAAGCCGTGCAGCCGGAACCGTTCATCGAGGCCCCGAGGGTAGAAGAACAGCCGACGCTACTCCGGCTTTGGTTGTCGGTGGCACTCCTCACCGCTGGGGTGGCAATGATTATCGCGGTCGCGGCCTACGTCTGGCCGATGGTCGGCGAAGGCTTCTTCGTTCATGAACCGGCGAAGGCAACGGTCCAAGGACGGGACGTGCGCGTCCTTCGGGACCGAGACGGCAAGCGGACGGAGATCTACTACCTCGTCACCTGGACCGATGACCGCGGGCGGGCGCAGAAGGGCGAGCTCCAGACCATCTGGCGGAGCTTTGCGCCAGGCGCGGAATTGCCGGTGCGCTACGCGTTGAAGCCCGATGGCCAGGCCGCCGAAGTGTGGCCCGCCGATCCGGACCTCATCTGGATTGGCCCGCTCGTGTTCTTTTTTTCGGCCGCGGGGACGACCATCCTCCTGTTTGCGCAGACGACTAAGCGAAGCGCTCAGAGCGTCGCGTCCACCTGCACCGAGACTGGGCAGTGATCCGACCCCGTGACCTGATCATGAATCTCGGGCTGCGTGAATTTTAGGCCATCCGAAGTCAGGCAGTAATCTAAACGCCAACCGATATTGCGGGCGCGGATACCTGGTCGATAGCTCCACCAGCTGTAGCGTTGCGCGAGTTTCGGGAACTGCGCGCGGAAGGTGTCGGTGAAGCCATGATCATTGAGCAACGTCCCGAAGGATTCGCGCTCCTCATCCGTGAAGCCAGCGTTGCGGCGATTGGTAGCGGGGTTCGCCAAGTCGATCTCGGCGTGGGCGACGTTGAGGTCGCCGCAGACGACAACGGGCTTCTTCTTGGCTAACTTCGCGAGGTACTTACGGAAATCTGCATCCCACTGCAGGCGATAGTCGAGACGTTCCAGTTCGCGCTGCGAATTAGGGACGTAGGCGCTGAGGACATAGCAGCCGGCAAATTCGGCGGTGACGACGCGGCCTTCGCGCGGGTGGTCGCCGGGAAAGTCGGTCGCAACGGACAACGGGGCGGTCTTGGACAAAATAGCCGTTCCGGAGTAGCCCTTCTTTTCGGCTTCATGCCAAAACTGATGGGGGAACGCCAGGCCCAGCGTGCTCGCCGTAGCCGTCTCGCACTTCGTCTCTTGCAGGCAAAGGACATCGGGCGCCGTTTTTGCGATGAAATCCCCCAAGCCCTTACCGAGGGCTGAACGGACCCCGTTGACGTTCCACGAAAAGATTTTGGCTGAACTCACTTGGCAGGCTTCTTCTTAGCGGCTTCAGCAGATTCCTCAGGGGTCAACTTGCGGCCAAAGAGGGAGTTCATCTTATCATCCAAGGTGTCCTTGGAGCGCGTCGGCGGCTTAGTCGTCGGAGCAGGCGACGGCTTCTCGGTCACGGTCGGAGTAGGCTTCTCGACGGGAGCTGGGGCGGTGGGGAGAGGGGCGATGGGCGGGACGTAAGGACGGTCGGTCTTGTAGGGCGCAGGAATCGTGCTGCCCTTATCGGCGAGTTCGGCGATTTTGCGGCGGACGCCGGCTTCGAAGTCCGTGAGCTTCTGGTCGATTTCAAACTTGAGGCCTTGCGCGCGCACTTCGAGCGTGCCGTCACCGAGCACTTTAGAAATTTGCAGAACGTCCGCTTCAGCTAAGGGAATATCGGCGACCTTCTTGCCCTGTTCCATCAGAGCTGAACTGGTCGCGGTCGTCACGAGGACCGAGGGTGGCCAGAAGATGGGTCGAGCATTGAGCGCGGTGTAATCCAGCTTCTGGTTAGAGTCGGCTTTCGGCTTGGAGTCCACCTTAGCCACGGGGTCGGCCGGCTTACCAGGCTCCTCGACCATCGGCTTCCCGGGCTCGGCGGGCTTGGCGGGTTCTTCGACCTTCGCCACGGGCTCAGCCGGCTTGGCAGGTTCCTCGACCTTGGCCACGGGCTCAGCCGGTTTGGCGGGTTCTTCGACCTTGGCGACCGGCTCAGCGGGCTTGGCAGGTTCTTCGACCTTGGCCACAGGCTCGGCCGGCTTGGCGGGCTCTTCGACCTTCGCCACGGCCCCCATCGATGTATTCGTAAAGGTCGCGGAAAAGGTCGGGAGGAAGAACAAAATGGCCACGGCGCCGACGAGTGCGCCGAGCAGGAAGACCATGAGGTGACGAAAGAAAGCGAGCATGAGAAAGTTAGTGTATTAGGAACCGGCCTTGATTTCAATCACGTCGTGGGGGGCCGCCTCACGTTGACCAGCCGGAGTCACCCTAATGTAACGGGCGTTGGCCCGATGTTCCGTTAAATTACGGGCGCCGAGGTAACCGAGGCCGCTCTGGACCCCGCCAGCGAGGGTGCCGAGCACCTGGTCGACCGACCCAGAGACCTCCTTAAGGGCTTCAATCCCTTCGGCGGCGACCTTATTGAACTTACCGGCGGCGGAGTGGCCGTAACGGGAAGCGGACCCCTTGCGCATGGCTTCGTGCGAACCCATGCCGCGGTATTCCTTATAAGTCTTGCCGTTGATTTCCATCAACTTGCCCGGAGCTTCGCGGCAGCCAGCGAGGAGACCGCCGAGGATGACGACGTCGGCCAACGTCAGGGCCTTAACGATATCGCCGCTCTTGGTGATGCCGCCGTCAGCAATGATCCGGACGCCCTTACGTTTGGCCGCTTGCGCGGCGACGTACAAGGCGGTGAGTTGCGGGATGCCAACCCCCGCGACGATGCGGGTCGTGCAAATAGACCCGGGGCCTTGGCCGATTTTGACCGCATCGACGCCAGCATCGGCGAGAAAAGCAACGCCGTCGCCGCTCGTGACGTTACCAGCAATGAGGGTGATACCCTTATGCTGCTTACGGAGGAGGCGAATCGCGTCGCCCACGCCCTTAGTATGGCCATGGGCGGTGGAAACAGCGAGGGCGTCCGCGCCTTCGGCAACCAAGGCGGCGGTATGAGCCAAGAAGCGCTCGCGATCGATTTCTCCTTCGGGGGTCCGTGGGAGCGAGACGGCCACGCCAACGCGAAGGCGGAAATCAGAGTCGCGGGTCGGGCGGACGTGTGCGCGGGATTCTTCGGAGATGCGCTCGATGTCGCTCAGCGTGAACAGGCCACGCAGGCGGTTCTTCGCGTCAACGACGAGGAGCTTGTTCTGGCCGACGTGTTCGGAGAACAGGCGATCGGCTTTGGCAATCGGATCTTTCCCCAGATCCTTCTCGAAAACTGAGAAGACTTTATCGCGCGGAATCATGACCTCGGCGACCTTGCGTTGACCGTGGCGTTCTTTGACGGCACTACCAGGGAGGAGGCCGAGGAGCGTGTTGTCGCGACCGACGACCGGGAAAGTGCTAAACGCCAGGCCATCGGCCTCAATGCGAAGCAGGACCTCGGCGATGGTGTGCTCGGGGGAAACCACGGCGGGATCGCCGATCATCCCGTGAATGTGGTTCTTCACGCGCCGGACCTCGGCGACCTGCTCTTCCTGCTTCATATTATAGTGCAGGAGACCAAGCCCGCCGTTCAGGGCCATCGCGATGGCCATGCGATGCTCCGTGACCGTATCCATATCCGAGGACAGGATGGGTAAAGAAAGCGTGAGGGCATCGGACAGGGAGGAGTCTAAGCGCGTCATCCGCGGCAGGACCTCGGAATAGCGGGTGGCGAGCGAGACGTCGTCGTAAGTCAGGCCTAACCCCGCGTTGGCCAAGAAGAACTTGTCCGCGGAGAGGTAAAAGCGTTCGTCGAGGGAAACGCGGCCCTTGTTTTTAGAGGAGGCCATAGCAGGTCAGTTTCCCCAAAGGGTGTTAGGGAGACCCCCGCGCGCTGGCAATTTGTTTTTGCGGCGGAGAGGTATTTAAGGAACGATCGGCCTATGAAGGACGGCAAATTCGGGTTCAAGCGGGTCAGGCGGCGCTTTCGGCGTCCCTTGCGGACGGGCATGGGCCCGGTCGAAGCCGTCGAACGCATCCTGATTCAGACGCAATCCGAACTAGGTATAGGCTACGGGGAGGTTGCCCCTTGGCCGGGCTTCCCGACGGAAACGACCGAGACAGCCATCGAAGTCCTCCACTCCGCGCAAGGGAGCTTATCCCATCTCACGGCCGTCGTCGGAGCCTCGCCACAATTGCCGTGCCTCGCGGCTGCACTGAGTTCTTGCCGCCACTGGGATACCATCGCCGCTTTCGGGGGTAGCCTACCCTGCGCCGGTTTGGTGACGGATGACCCCCAGGACTTCGCCAAGAAAAACGCTGAAGGCTTCCGCACGTTGAAGGTGAAAATCCTCCCTGAAACCACGCTCAACGATGTCCGCAGCGCACTCGCTAACTTCAATGGGGCGTTACGACTGGATGCTAACGCTTCACTCGACCTCGCCACGGCCCGCGCGTGGCTAGAGTTCGTCCGCAGCGAACCGCGTATCCAATTTCTGGAACAGCCGCTGCCGGTTGGCCATGCCGGTTACGCTTCACTCGGCACGGCGAAGGTCGCCCTCGACGAATCTTTTCTCACGCCTGCCGGGCTAGAGTGGGACGGCCCAGTCATCGTCAAACCGCTCTTGGTCGGTGACTGGGATCATTTCCTCGCCTGGCGAAAGGCGGACGCCACCCGCGCCGTGACTTATTCATCCTGCTTTGAAACCGCCATTGGCCGACAAGGCGCCTTATGGTTGGCCGCGCAAGACCTCACAACTTCCGCGGTGGGCTTCGATACGCTCGGCCGCTTTGAAATGGATGGCCGCGACCGGCACGTCAGCGGGCCCGAGGCGCGCGGCGCACTCGATATCAGCTGGGAGCAGTTCTGGCGCGACCTCACATGAACGCCGTCGCCGTCTTTCATCGCGACCACACGGACTACCTGTCCGAAGTCGCCGCGGCTTGGGGGGCTGAACTGCCGGTATTCCTAGGAAATCCTCAGTGGGGGCCCGAAGAAATGGCGGCGGCCGCCCGCCTCATTCCTGCCGGCACGCGTATCATCGGTGTAGAACTCACGCCGACGGGCCCGGCCCCAGTAGACTGGCCAGCCAGCGCCCGCGGGCGGACGATGATTCCGACGGGCGGCACGGGCGGCACGGTGAAATTCGCGATCCATGATCCCGCATCACTCGCCGCTGCGGTGCGATCCCTGGGTGATTTTCTCAGCGCGCGCGGCCTCTCGCCCACGCTACACGGCGCGACCTTAACGCCCCCTTGGCATGTGAGTGGACTGATGCCCTTCGTGCGCGCTGCCGTCACGGGCGGACGCCATGTCGTGCTCGATGGCCGCTTCCACGCTGACGCACCGCTGCCAATCGTCAAACTGCCGACGGACGGCACGCGTATCGCCTCCTTAGTTCCGGCACAGCTCTTGCGCGTGCTCGCTCATCCCGATGGTGAGGCTTGGCTCAAGCGCTTTCACGTCGTGCTGCTGGGCGGCTCCTCCGTCCCGCCCGCTTGCCTGCGTGAAATCCGCGACCGTCGCCTGCCCGTCTTTCTCACTTACGGCATGACCGAAACGGCTGCGGCCTGTGCCGTGTGTCCGCCCGAAACCATTTGGAAGAACCAACCGCCCCGCGGCGTGCCGTTGCCGGGCGTACACCTCGGACTCGCGGACGATATCCTAACGGTCGCGACGTCCGCACTCGCCCAAGCCATCTGGCCGAATGAAACCATTGCGACTAGCGGCTACCTCACGCAAGACCGCGCGGAGCTGGGCACGGACGGCACTGTTCGAATCCTCGGGCGGGCCGATCGGGTTATCGTCTCAGGCGGAGAAAAGGTCGACCCCAGTCGGGTGGAAAGCGTCTTAGCTGCGGCCGCCACGACGCATGTGTTCGGGCGGCCTGATCCCCAATGGGGCGAACGGGTGGTGTCCTTGGTGGTTGGGATGGCGGAACTCGAACCGGCGCTGCGCCGCTTGGCCGAGCGCCTCGAGCCCGCGGCCCGCCCGAAGCAATATATCTTCGTCGCAGAGCTCCCCACAGATGCTCGGGGCAAAATTGATCGCGCCGCCGCCCAGCGGCTCTTCGACGCTTAAGCGCGGACGGCTTTCCAGACGCGGAGACAGGACTCCACGAGCGCAGGGAAGTCAGCCAACGGCACCTGGGAGGGGCCATCGGAGATCGCCTTCGCTGGATCCGGGTGCGTTTCCATGAAGAGACCATCGGCCCCGGCTGCGAGGGCGGCCTTGGCGAGGACTGGCACGTATTCACGCTGGCCACCCGAAGAGCCACCCGCGGCGCCCGGGAGCTGCACGGCATGCGTGGCGTCCATGATCGTCGGATGACCGAAGCCGGCCATGATGGGGAAAGCCCGCATGTCGACGACGAGGTTCTGGTAACCGAAAGTCGTGCCGCGATCGGTCTGCCAAATCTCGGCGGCCTGGGCGCCTTCGAGCTTATCCACGACGAAGCGCATTTCGAACGGCGAGAGGAACTGGCCCTTCTTTACGTTGACGACTTTGCCAGTTTTGGCGGCGGCTACGAGGAGATCGGTCTGACGGCACATGAAGGCCGGCACCTGCAAGACATCGACGACCTTACCGACCGCCTCGCACTGCTCGGGGCCATGAATGTCCGTGAGGACGTTGAAGCCGAAATCTTTTTTCACCATCGCGAGGAGTTCTAGGCCCGCCTGCATACCAGGGCCACGATCACCCGAGAGCGAGGTACGGTTGGCCTTATCGTAAGAGCCTTTGAAGATGATATTCAGCTCCGGGTGCTTGGCGGCGAGGGCCTTCAACTCAGTGGCCACGGTCCGGCAGTTGGACTCGGATTCGAGGGAGCAAGGGCCCGCGATGAGGAGGAGGCGACGTTTGTCGTGCAGCATGCCTCTCTAATAGGAGAGCAACCCCCGACAGGGCGAGCCGGAACCCGCCGTCAGCGGCCCAGCCACTTGAGGACCTCCGCCAAGGAGCGCGTATTCAGTACCTGCTCCTTGGTCAGCCAACCCTTGCGGGCAATGCGCACGCCATGGGCGGCAAAAGCTAACTGTTCAATGTCGTGGGCGTCGGGATTAATGGACGTCAGGACGCCCTTCTCCGCCGCCCGTCGCCACCAGCGCCAATCCATATCGAGGCGCCAAGGGTTCGAGTTCAGTTCGATGATGGTATCGTTAGCAGCGGCGGCGTCGATGACCTTGGCAATATCGAGCTCGTACGGCTCCCGCTTATTCAAAAGGCGACCGGTGAGGTGACCGACCATATCGACGTGCTCATTCTCGATAGCCTTGATGATACGCGCTGTCTGCGCGTCGCGGTCGAGGCCAAACCGATTATGAACCGAGGCCACGACGAAGTCTAGTTGGGCGAGAACGTCGTTTGCGAAATCGAGTTCCCCTTCGCCGAGAATATCGACTTCACTGCCGGTGAGGACGCGAACCTTGAAGCGGCCAGAGGCATTGAGCTTCGCCACCGCTTCGAGCTGGCGGCCGAGCCGTTCTTCATCGAGCCCGCGGGCCTGGAAGCTGGACTTCGAGTGATCGGAGATGCCGAGGTAGTCCCAGCCGAGTTTTTCCGCCGCCGCGGCCATCTGCTCCAAGGTGTGATCCCCGTCAGATTCAGTGGTATGATTATGAAAGACGCCACGGAGGTCGGTGAACTCGACGAGCTGGGGCAACTGGTCCTTCTCGCCCGCTTCGATCTCGCCGTTGCCCTCGCGTAGTTCTGGTGGAATCCACGGCAAGCCGAGCGCGGCAAAGACCTCGGCCTCGTCCTTGGCCCCGGGTGCGACCGCCGGACCACCTTCGAGGGACTTGAAACCCCACTCGCTCATGCTCAACCCACGAGATAAGGCCCGGTGGCGCATGGCCACATTATGCTCCTTGGAGCCCGTGAAGTGATGGAGCGCGAAATAGAACTGTTCGAGTGGCACGACGCGCAAGTCGGCCTGTAGACCGCTCTCGAAGCGGACGCTGGACTTGGTCTCGCCCTGGGCGGTGACCTCCTTCACGCCAGGATAGGCCACGAACCAAGCCATAATCGTGGCGGGGTCAGATGAGGCCACGAGGAAGTCTAAATCGCCCACGGTCTCGCGCGACCGGCGGAGCGAGCCCGCCGATTCGGCACGCTGCGTCTGTGGGAGGGCACGCAAACCAGCCAGGATAGGTTCGGCCACTTCCGCCGCTTCATACCAACGGTGGCGCTTGCCGTAGGCGACGCGGTTCTTGATGCCCTCAAGGATCTTCACCTGGGTCTTCTCGCCAAAGCCCTTGAGCTCCGCGACGGCGCCGCTGG
The DNA here is from genome assembly GCA_003569205.1 of Verrucomicrobiota bacterium. Lineage (GTDB taxonomy): Bacteria > Verrucomicrobiota > Verrucomicrobiia > Opitutales > UBA953 > UBA953. The sequence goes on from BGOK01000012.1 coordinate 57,841, forward strand.
TGCAAGCGGCCTCGAGTTTGGCGAGGTCGTCGATGTTCAGTAGCGTCCAGAGCGCCCGGACCTTCTTCGGCCCAAGGCCAGGAATTTGAATAACTTCCAGTAGGCCGGGCGGGATACTCGCCTTCAGCTTCTGGTGGAAAGGCAGGACCCCGTCGCGATGAAGCGTCGTGATCTTATCGACGAGCGCTTCCCCCATGCCCGGGATTTCTTCCAGTTTGTTCGTGGCAATCAACTCCCCTAAGTCTTCGGTGAGCGATTCGAGCGTCCGGGCACCCGCGGAATACGCGCGAATCTTAAACGGGTTTTCGCCCATCAACTCTAGCAACGTCGCAATCTCGTCGAGGACGGCGGCGATTTCGGATTTAGCCATCATAAGTGACGCCCTTTTTCTCCCTGGTAGATGCTATCGAGCGCCATGAAGTCGGCCTCGCGGCTACCGCTCTCAATGACGTGCTGGTACTCGCCGGCGTGGCTCAGTTCCCACTCGGCGGCCTTAACGCGACGGTCAATCTCATCGGCGGGGTCGGTGCCACGGCCCGTCAGACGGCGGCGTAGCTCGACCGGGTCGAGGACGCGGACGAAGGCCGTCACCAAAGCGGCGGCGAGGCGCGGGTTAGAAGCCGCTTGGGCCCGGATAGTTGCAGCGCCTTGGACGTCGACGTTTAAGAGCGCATCAAAGCCCGCGTCGAGATGGGCCGCGACATCCTTGGCGCGCGGGCCGTAGAGGTTACCGTGCACCGTGGCGTGCTCGAGGAAGACCCCGGCGGCGATTTGCTTTTCGAATTCGGCGCGGGCCAAGAAATGGTAATCCACGCCGTCGACTTCGCCTGGGCGAGGGTGGCGCGTCGTACAAGTGATGACGCGCCGGATGGCCTGCGGGTAGGCATCGGTCAGGCGGCTACACAGGGTCGTCTTCCCGCTCCCGGCAGGACCTGAGACCACGATGAGCAAAGGACGACTCACGCGAGGCAGGTCGAATTGTAGAGGCACGCCAAACCCAGGCCGAGCGTGAGGCCACCCACCAGCTTACGACGCGTCGCCGAGGCGAGGACCCAGTCACAGTGTTGGTTGAAGGCGACCGGCGACGAGGCCCACCAGAGACCGAAGAGCACCAAGATGCCGTAAGAGACCGAGGCATCGAGGAGGCTATAGGGCAACTGACGGTAGCCGGCATCGAGCGTCAGGCGTGCCAAAAACAACATCAGCACCGCGAGGCAGCGGACGGACAGGAAGTCCGGCATGTAGATATAGGTCAGCAAGCTCGCACCCACGAAGACGATCATCACGATATTACGCGGGAGCCCGGCGAGGTCGGGGTCCGGCATCGTGTAGAGCTGCCAAGCAAACCAACCCACCGCGAGGGCCAGCAGCACGAGCGTCGCGGTGCGGTCACGGCGAAAGGAGACCAGCAGTGAGGAACCACTGAAAAGCAACCAGCCACCTAGGCAAAGAAAGGCAGCGAGGGCGTAATAGGCTTGGGCGAGCGTCACGCGGACAACTTAGGACAAGCCGACCGCCTGAAGCAACAAGGGAGGTTCACAGCCGTGCGACCAATTCTCGCTCCGCCCAGACGGCATGCTCCGCGACCATCGGGTCGGTGTGGCCTAGCAAGGTACGGACCGCCGACAAGTCCGCGCCGGTCCCCGTATTACCAATCACCGTGAGGGCATTACGCTGCCAGCGACGAAGCCCCAACCGCTTGACTGGCGTCCCGCGGAAATGTTCGACGAACTGCTCTTCCGTCCAGGCCAAGGTCTCACGCAACACGGGTAAGGCCCGCGGGGCGAACCGCGCTTCCTGGGTGGCTTTGGCCCAACGATTCCAAGGGCAGACATCCAGGCACTCGTCGCACCCAAAGACCCGATTTCCAAGGGGCCGACGGAATTCTTCCGGAATGGGCCCGTCGTGCTCGATGGTCAGATAGGCCAAGCAACGACGGGCGTCCAATTGATAGGGCGCAACGATGGCCGCGGTCGGGCAAGCGTCGATACAGCGCGTGCAGGTACCACAGCGGTCGGCCTCCTTCTTGGAGGGTTCGAGCTCGAGTGTGGTCAGGATGACGCCGAGGAATAGCCACGTCCCGAACCCGCGCTGTAAAAGGATGGTACTCTTCCCTTGCCAGCCCAAGCCGGCTTCCGCTGCGAGCGGCTTTTCCAAGACGGGCCCCGTATCGACGTAAGGTTTCTGGTCGCCGCCGAGCGTACGCATCACGCCACACAACTTCTTCAACCGGCGGAGCATCACATCGTGGTAGTCCGCCCCGAGGGCATATTTCGCAATGCGGTAGGCCGCGGGCGGATGGGGTTGATAATAATTCAGGCCGACCACGATGATACTGCGGGCCTCTGGGAGTACGCGCGTAGCGTCGGTCCGGCGGTCGGGGTTCTTTGCTAGCCAGTCCATGTCGCCGTGCATGCCGTCCGCTATCCACTGGCGAAAATAATCGGCGCGCACATCCGCGTGCACGGGTGCGACGCCGAACGCATCGAACCCCATCGCTAAAGCTTCGGCCCGCAGGCGTTCCCGCAGCGCAACCGCCTCCATGGCTTAGCCGAGGATGAGCAACACGCGGGCGACAATTTCGTCGACCGGCGCGAGCTTACCCAGGCCTTCGTAGCCACAGGCCAACATGCCTTCCGCCGGGTCGACCACCGCATGGCCGCGGGAGCGCAAGGTCTGGAGGTTCGCCTGGGTGGCGGGGTGTTCGTACATCTTACCGTTCATGGCCGGGCACAGCAGCACTGGGCCGCGGGTCGCAAGGTAAATTGAGGTCAACAGGTCCGGCGCCAAGCCATGGGCGAATTCGGCCATCGTGTTAGCCGTCAAAGGAGCGACCAATAAGAGATCCGAAGAATCGGCGATCTCGATGTGTCCGGGGATGGAGTTGCGACCCTCTTCCCACATATCGATGGCCACCGGGCGACGGGACATAATTTGCAGGGTCATCGGGGTGATGAACTGGGCGGCGCTCTTGGTCATGACGATCTGGACCTCCGCCCCGTATTTGATGAGCTGGGAGGTTAGGTCGGCGGCCTTATAGGCGGCGATGGAGCCGGTGACCCCGAGGGTGATACGTTTGCCGACGAGCTGTGACATGACCTCTTCTATAGAAGGAAGCGCTCGGAGGGTGGCGAGGGGAAAGGGCTTCCCCATCCCCCACCCCCTTAAAAGCCCTCGAAACCCCCGAAAACGCTCTTTCTGGTTTGCCTCCAAGGGCGGGGGGGGTTGCGATGCACCTCACTTATGCAATCCGACATTGGTCTCATTGGACTGGCCGTCATGGGTCAAAACCTAGCCCTCAACATCGCCGACCACGGCTTTGCGATCTCGGTCTACAACCGCACGACCGCCAAGACCGACGAATTCATCAAGGAGAACCCGAAGACCCCAGGGCGGCTCTCGGGCTACCCGACCATCAAGGACTTCGCGGCTTCCCTTAAGAAGCCCCGCAAGGCCGTCATCCTCGTCAAGGCTGGCGCCCCGACGGACGCGGTCATCAACGAACTCGCCGCCGTCTTTGAAGCGGGCGACATCATCATCGATGGCGGCAACGCCCTTTGGACGGACACGATTCGCCGCGAAAAAGAACTCAAGGCCAAGGGCCTCCGCTTCATCGGCTCCGGCGTCTCCGGCGGTGAAGAAGGCGCCCGCTTTGGGCCATCCCTCATGCCTGGGGGCGACCCCGCGGCTTGGGCTGAACTCAAGCCCATCTGGGAAGCCGTCGCTTCCAAGGTCGATGCCGTCACCGGCGTCGAGCTCACCGGCGCGACCCCGGGCAAGCCCATCAAGGGCGGCGTGCCTTGCGTGACGCACATCGGCCCGGATGGTGCCGGCCACTACGTCAAGATGGTCCACAACGGCATCGAGTACGGCGACATGCAGATGATCTGCGAAGCCTACGACCTGATGCGCGGCCTTCTAGGGATGACCCCTGATGAAATCGGCACCACCTTCGAAGAATGGAACCAGGGTGATCTGAACTCCTTCCTCATCGAAATCACCGCCAAGGTGCTCAAGCAGAAGGACCCCGAGACGGGCGTTCCCCTGGTGGACGTCATCCTCGACACGGCTGGCCAGAAGGGCACGGGGAAGTGGACGAGTGCCAACGCCCTCGACATGGGTGTTGCCGCCCCGACGATCGCCGAAGCCGTCTTCGCTCGTTGCCTCTCCGCCGTGAAGGAAGAACGCGTCGCTGCCGCCAAGGCGCTCCGCGGTCCAAAGCGCGCCATGACTAAGCCCGACCGGGCTAAGATCATCGAGCAGATCCGCGACGCCCTCTATTGCTCCAAGATTTGCTCCTACGCCCAAGGATTCCAGCTCATGCGCGAGGCGCAGAACGAGTATAAGTGGAAGCTGCACTTCGGTGAAATCGCTAAGATCTGGCGCGGCGGTTGCATCATCCGGGCCCGCTTCCTGCAGAAGATCACCGAGGCCTTCGAAAAGAAGCCCCGCCTCGCGAACCTCCTCCTCGACCCGTACTTCAAGAAGACCGTCAAGAAGGCCCAGAAGAATTGGCGCAAAGTCATCGCCCTCGCGGTGAAGCACGGCATCCCTGTGCCGACCTTGGGTTCAGCGCTCTCGTACTTCGACTCGTACCGCACGGCAAGCCTCCCGCAGAACCTCCTTCAGGGTCAGCGCGACTACTTCGGTGCGCACACCTACGAACGCACGGACAAGCCTCGCGGTGAGTTCTTCCACATCGACTGGCCGGATCCCAAGCGTCCGCAGATCAAGGCCTAAGCAAAAGGGCTCCCGCGAGGGAGCCCTTCTTGTTGGCTAAACGTGTCGCGCTCAACCGCCGGTCGCAGCGGCGAGGCGGACCGCGGCTTGGCGCCGTTCCCACACCACCATCGAAAGCGTTCGACGAGCTAAAGCTTCGTCGCGCCGGGCAACCGTGACTTCGGCTTCAGCCGCTACGCCCGCACGCTGGCGAGCTTCCGCATTCTGCAGGCGTTCCTGCGCGGCGACTTGGACCTGTGCGGTGAGATCCTCCTGCAAGGCTAGTTCACGTAAATCGGCGAGGGCATCTTCCACTTCGCGGAAAGCGTTCAGAACTACCTTTTGCCACTCGGCGGCGGAGCCCGCTAAGCGGGCCCGCGTGACTTCGAGGTTGGCCTCGCGACGGGCGCCATCGAAAAGCGGCACGTCGACCATTGGAGCCAAGCCCCAAAAGGAGGCGGAGCCGCGACCAATCCGCGAAGCTGGGTCGGCCTGCCAACCCGCTTGGCCGTTCAGCGTGACGGAAGGATAGAAGTCAGCGAGGGCGGCACCTTCGCGGGCGACCGCGGCATCAAAACGGAGGGCAGCCGCGCGGACATCCGGGCGGTGTTGTAGTAATTCGGAAGGAAGGCCGGCGCCGAAGGTGGGCATAGCGGCGCGTTGGGTGGCGACGGGCAAAGCGGCACCAGGGGCAGCCCCGATGAGTGCGCGCAGGGCGTTCTCGGCGGCCGCGAGGCGACGCCGTCCTAGGCCTTCATCGACCTTCGCTTGCGCGGCGGCCAACCGGGCGGACGACAGAGGATCCGTTGGCAGGATACCTACCTCCACACTGCGTCGAACAATTTCCATCTCGCGATAGCGGGCGGCAAATTCGGTTTCCAAGCAGGCGACTTGCTCGCGAGCGCCGCGCACGGCGAACCAGACGCGGGCGACTTCGGCGGTGAGTGCTAGGTCCGCTTGCGCGACTGCGGCGGCCGAGGCCTGGGCGTCGCTCTCCGCGGCGGCGACGGTGGAAGCCTTGCGGCCCCAGAAGTCTAATTCCCAGGAAGCCTTAACGCCCAAGCCCGTGACGTCGGTCCGGCGCGGCACGGCGGCAGCGAACGGGATGCGTCCGGTTTCTAAAGAGATTCGTGAGGCATCAATACCGGCTTGGGCCGAGAGCACGGGTTGGAGCGAGCCGCCCGCGGCGACTAAGACCGCGTCGGCCTCACGCTGACGGGCCCGGACAATCGCCAGGTCTGGACTGCCCGTACGAGCCTGCGCGATGAGCGCAGCCAGGGCGGGGTCTTGAAATTTTTCCACCCACCCTGCCGTGGCCGCAGAACCCGGGACGCTAAAAGCTGCGGGGGCAACTGGGGCCGCCGGGCGCGGTGCAGGCTCGTGCGCACAACCCGCGAGCATGGCCGCGGCGAGAAGTAGGCTCTTACTTACGTGGCACATTGCTCGTGGTATCGATATAAATATCCATCTGCTGACCGACGAAGATCGGGCGGTCGGAGGGACGATCAAACTGGTAGATGACTTGCAACACGCGGGTATCGACGCGTTCGGCGCTCCCGCCCGTCAACGAAACCTTCGGGATGACGTATGGCTCGATGCGCACAAACTTTAGCGGGATCGCCCGGGATTCGCTCCCCACGCGGCCGCTCTCGCCCTTTAGGTAGCCCTTCGCGGAGAGGCCAGCGCTCATGCGTGGCGCCAATTGTTCGTCGAGGTCGCAGCGAATTTGTAGGCGGGAAATATCACCGAGTACCACCGGAGCCTTGAGCCCAGCCGCGACGAATTCGCCGACGCGCACGGAAACCTGGAGCACCGTCGCATCGATGGGTGAACGAACCACCAAGCGGTCGAGCATCACTTTCGTCTGGGCAACTTGGGCCTTAGCCAGGGCGACACGCGCGCGGGCTTCCTTGGCGGCAACTTGGTAGCCGAGTAAATCACCCGCGCTGACGGCACCACTGTCCTTCAGGCCCGTCCAGCGTTGGGCGGCGTCTTCGGCCCGTTCAGCGGTGGCCTCCGCGGCCGTGACGGACGCCAGCTGCACCTGTAGTTGCGCGGTGAGGTCACGGTCATCGAGGGTGATGATGGCATCGCCGGCCTTCACTTGGTCCCAAACCTTGACATGCACCTTAAGGACGGTGCCAGAGGTCGGTGAGCCCAACAGCGTGTTCTCGGCAACGGCTTCGACGAGGCCCGCGGCGGCGATTAGACCGTCCTTGTCGCGGGTCGCGGGTGGGTAGGCGGGCGGGTTCGTCGGGGTCTCGGTGGCGGTACCACGGGTCAACTGGAGGGCGGCGGCAGCGCCGGCGATCGCCAAGGCGACCAAGAGATAGCGTTTCTGGAACATAGGTTTTAAAGGTGGTTGGTGTCGAGTAAGCTGGCGTCTTCAACGACGCGACGGATGCGGCCGTCTTCCATTTCCGCGATACGGTCGGCGAAGCGGAAGATGCGGTGATCGTGCGTGACGACGACCACGCAGCGTTCGGGCGAACGGGACAAGTCGCGGACCATCTGCATGATTTGTGCACCGGTGTCCTTATCGAGGGCAGAGGTTGGCTCATCGCAGATGAGCAGCGAGGGCTCATGCACGAGGGCACGCGCGATCGCGACGCGTTGTTGCTGGCCGCCGGAAAGTGCGTTCGGTTGTCCGTACTCACGACCCTTGAGGCCGACTTTTTCCAGCATTGCGCGCGCTTTGGCGACGGCCACATCGTGCGAGGCGCCCTGAATGAGCAGTGGCACCATGACATTCTCGAGCACCGAGAGGGTCGGAATCAGGTTGAAAGACTGGAAGACGAAGCCGAGGTGCTTGCGACGGAACGTGGTTAACTCCTCTTGGCTCAGGCCATCGAGGCGTTGGCCGAAGACTTCGACCGTACCCGTCTGCGGAGTCAACGTGCCCGCGATAACGGAGAGCAAGGTCGTCTTCCCGCAACCCGATGGGCCGACGAGCATGATGAGCTCGCCGCGGTTGGCTTCGAAGTCGGCCTGCTTCAGCGCGTTGACTTTGGTCTCACCATCACCGAAGAACATGTCGACACCATGAGTGCGGACGGCGACGGGTTGGGCAGCGTGGGTGCTCATCCGCGGAAGACGGTAGCGGCATCGACGCGCGATACCTTGATGATGCCGATGATGGCGGAGACGAGGCTGATCCCGAGCACCAGCGCGAGCGTGGCCCAGAAAATCTGCGGGAACATAATAAAGGGCGGCATCCCCTTTTCGATCATCGCGCGCCCGATGGCCTGAGCCATGCCGACGCCGAGGCCGAAGCCGAGTAGGCCCGCGGTGAACGCCTGGACTAGCAACATGCGGGCAATGACGCCCATACCCGCTCCCATCGCCTTGATCGCGGCGAAGTATTTCAGATTCTCCAACACGAAGGAATAGAACGTCTGGCCAGAGACCGCGATACCGACAAACAGCCCCAACGCGACGGCGGTGCCGAACGAGAACGGAATCCCGGTGTTCTTCCAGAACCACCAGAAAGTATTACGGGCCAAACTGCGGTCGGACCAACTCCAGATGACCGTGTCGGACGTCCAGGCCTTGAGTCCGGTATCCGCCTCGATGCGGGCGCACAGCTTGACGGGGTCAACGCCGGCCTGGGGCTCGACCAACATGAAACTCAACGTGCGGCGTGCGCCGAGGGTGTACTGCTTAGTGCGGTCGTAAGTGGTATAGACGAAGGGCCCGCCCGTGAACGCGCGCCGCACTTTACAGATACCGACGATGCGGGCCTCGAGGTCATTGACCTCGAACGTGTCGCCAACCTTCAGCGGGATGACGACCTCCTTACCATCGGCTCCTTTGGTGACGCGGCCCATTAACTGCGCACCCCATTCATCCACGATGACGGTGTTGGGGAGACGGAGATCTTCAATGTGACCTTGCGACAAAACCGCGGGTGCCCCGGCGAAGGTATCGGCATCAATCCCGACCATGGTGATCAACTTAAAATTACCATCCTGCATACGGGCCTGCAGGAAGGACGTGTGCAGGGGCGCGGCCCAGGCGACGCCATCCACCGAGCGCACGCGGTAGAGGTCGGTATCGCGCATTGGCTTGGCATCGTTGGCCTGCTCGACCATGGGATCACTGACCCAAATGGGGGCCCGAATGTTATACACTGGCGTATACGTCCAGCTCATGATGCCGAAGAAGACCGAAGTCTGCTGGGCCATCAAAAGCGCGGAGAACGCCAAGCCGCAGAGGAGCATCGCGAGCTTCGCTCGGTCTCCAAAGAGCATGTTTAGGGCGAGGCGATACATCTAGCGTGTCTGTGGAGTGTTTCCCCAATAAGCCTCGGTTCAGTGGGAAGTCAAACGGCCCGGATAACGTCCGGGCCGTCGTAACCTAATTGTATCGCGAAGGCTTACTTGGCGATGACCGCGGTCGCCGGCAGCTTAACGAAGTTCGTCTTGAACCATTCTGGACCCCAAGAGGCGTTGACAGCCCAAGCGGCGACGAGGAGGACGAGGGCGATTGAGAAACAGCGGACAACCTTGCCCTTATCTTCGCTCTTAGCGCCGATGTGGAGCAAGGCGACGGCGGCGAGGGCGAGGATTGGGTGAAACCAGGAGATCGGCCGGACGGTGTAGAAGAGAGCGACGAGTCCTAGGACGAGGTTGATATCGACCAAGACGGTGACGATGCGCTGGAACTTGGTGTTCGGCCCCTTAAGAAGGGCCACCACGATGACAGCGAGGATAAGAACAAGGAGCAGGGAGCCGTAGTGCTTATGGGCGGTGAAGAGCGGATTCATACCCCGACCTTGATGGCAACCGCCCCGGACTCAAGCACGGGCACACTTTGGGTTTAACGTTCTTCGGGGAAGATAGCCAAGAAGGTCCAAGCCGCTAAAAGCGCCCCTAACCCTTGGGCGATTAAGGCCAGCAAGATGCGGGGTGTTGAATGGGCCAAAAAGGCGAATTCTTGCTGAAACGCGAGCCAGCCACTGCCTTCCGCATTCAGGGCGCCGAAACAGCCCGTAACCGCCCGGCAGATGGCGACGGCCGGATTAAAGTCGGGGGAGAAAGCCCCGAAGATCCCCATGAGGCCTGCCACCGTCGCAGCGATAGCCAAGCCGTAGTAACTATTACCAACCGTCCGGCGGGAGGTCGCCACTAGCAGGATGACGAAGACTAGAAGAAAGGTGCCGAAAAACTCCGCCATCGTCCCAGGCAGCCAGCCCTCCAAGACCGGCTCCGTGAGGGCGCTCAGGATGTGCTCACTATTCTCTTCCGAATGGCCGAGGAACAACCCAGCGACGACCGCCGCCGCGAGGGCGGCCACCATTTGCACCGCGACATAGGCCGCACCGGCCGACCATGCCTGCCGGCGACGGACACAAAAGGCCAAGGTCACGGCAGGGTTATAATGGGCCTGGGAGACCGGGCCACCCATATAGATGAGCGCAAGCAGGAGGGCACCAATGATGAAAGGGGCGAGCGGGCCTTGGACGAGCGAACAAGCTAGGCAAAGGAAGAAAGTCGCAAGGCCTTCGATCAAGAGCTTGGGGCGCATGGGACTAATCTTGCGAACCACCGGGCTACCTCAAGCCCCGACTACTTTCCTTTCTGCGCGAGCCAGTTTTCGGAGAATTCCGCTATCTGTTCGAACGCGGGCAAGCGATTACTACGCCGGCGCATCTCCTTGGCGGCTTCCTCCTGCTGGACGAAAAGCTCTTTCATCGTCTCATAGAGCGGGGTCTTCTTATTCTTATTGTCGACCAACCAGAAGCCGACCTGCTGGCCATCGACGACCTCATTATTATAGACCTGCCAGTAAAGGACCAGCGGTGGGCGCCAGGACAGGAACTTCGTGAAAATCTCACGGTTCTTCTGCTCGTGGATTTTGCCGTCGCTCCCGCAGGCGGTCCAAGACAAGCCACACTCGCCGATAAAGACGCGCTTGGCGGGTAGGTTGGCCTTAGGCGGCAGCTGCCCGTTGAGCCAATCTAAAGTCTTCGTGACCTCGGCGGCCGGTAGGAGTTGGCAATCGTAGGCTGCGTAGGAGAGGAAATCGACGTTCAGCTTCGGCACGACGAGATTAGCCATGCGCTTCTTGCCACCGACCATGGCATCGCGGACGCGGTTCACCTCGGCGTAGGTGTAGACGCGGCAGCGGGTATACGGGACTTCTGCACGCGCATCGTCCACGGCTTCCTGCCGGACGTTGAGCCACTCGACCATCGCGGCAGCTGCGGCGGGATTGACGTCTGCCTGCGTATTCCGGTCGGGCAAAAGGTACCAGTCGCCCTCCCAATGCCCGATAAAGAAGGTCTTGCCGGTCGTTTCGCGGCGCGTGAGCAGATCCTTAGTAAACGCATACGTGGCATTATATTCGCGGCGGCGCATCTCGGGCGTGAATCCCTTGCTCCAATCGCCATTGGAGCGGAACCACACTAAGTAGTGCGTGAAAGGCATCGCGATGAGCTGGTTAAACTGCGGCCCGGGCGGGACCTGAACCTTCAGAATACGGGAGCCGAGGTTCTGCACGACCATCGCACCTTCCACGATCGGATCTTCTTTCGTAAACTTGTAAGCCGGCCCGATTACCTGCGTGCCCAGCACCTGCGGGAACGCATCCGGCAACTCGGGCACTTGCGGCAGGGGCGTCGTCGTGATCAGCCGGCCGGGATCCTTCTTTTGCGCTTCGGCGACCGAAGGAGCGAGGAGGAGTAACCCTAGGAGGAGACGGGAGAAAAATTTCATGGAATGAACCTTACGGGGCAATCCTTGCAGTATCGTTTACCTGTGAACTTCCTCAAGCCCGTTCCCACTCCTCCTATGAAACTCACCTCCCTCCTCCTGGTAGCCGGCCTCACGGTCGCCGCCCTCCCCTCCCCGCTCCTCGCCGCCAAGGCCAGCCCGCCAACGCCCGAGCGCACCACCGAAGTCGAGCCGGCCACCGCGGCCGACCCCGAACAGGCCAAGCTGAGCGCCGCCAAACGCAAGGTCCTCGAACTACCAGAAATCGCTAGCGCGCAGCAACAAGCCAAGGCCGACCGGGCCTTGCCGCCAAGACCTCGGCTGAGTATAAACATGCCCGGACCAAGGCCGCAGAATCCGAAATGGCTTACCGCAAGGCCTTCGACGAAACCCTGGCGAAACAAGATCCCGAAGCGGCTAGTATCCAAAAAAAGCAGCGCGATGCCTTCCGGGAAAAGATGCTCAAGGCCCGCACGGAGAAGAAGGCGAGCGCCGGCAAACCTGCCGCCGCCAACCCGGACTCGGCCACCGACGGCGATCCCGAACGGAGCGAAAGATAAACCCGCGGTGAGTTCACCCTAGGCCCACCTCATGGTGGGCCTATTTTTTAAGGGCCACCTCAAACGCGGCCCAGATTTCTTCCATCGGCTCCAGCCCAACGGAAACGCGCAAGAGATCCGGGTCGAGGCCGGCCCGGCGGAGGCGTTCGCGGCCTTCCGGCGTCGTGACTTCCGAGAAATGCGCGAGCCAGAGGAAGGGGGTCGCCAAGGTAAATTCGAGGCCGAAGCTCGGGCCCTTCACGACCTGTAGGCGATCGTAAACGGTCCGGAGGTCGGCTTTGAGTTCGAGCGTAATCAAGGCACCCGGACCTGCGCCCGGCCGCAACATGGCTTGATAGTTTTTTGCCGTGGACGTGGTCAGCGCGGTGCGCACGCGACTCACCGCTGGGTGTTGGGCCAGCCGTTGGGCAAGCTCCATCGCCTGCTGTGAAAGTCGCGCGGTAACCGCTGGCAACTTCACAATCTGCTGGGCCAGCGCAATCGTATCGGCCGCATAAGGCGCATCGATGTACGACCGCGCGCTTTGAAGCAAAGCTTCGGCGTCTGGTCGGGCCGGGTTGACGGCGAGAACACCGGCCATGACGTCACCGTTGCTCGCTGCATATTTGGTGAGGCTGGAGCACACGATGTCCGCGGGGGGCAACACATCAACCGAAGCTAAGCCGACGGAACTGGGATCGAGGACTAACTTGGCCCCGAATTGATCGCAGAGGCGGCGCAGCGCATAGACATCGGCCGTCTCGAGCTGGGGGTTATTGGGAATCTCCGTGAAGACGCCGGCGACATCCCCTTGGGCCAGTAAACGCTCGACGGCACCGAGGTCGGTCACATCGGGCACAAATACGTGCTGGGTATCGGTCGCCTTTTCGAAGAGCCGCGTGGAATCGACGTAGAGCCAGCCTAGTTGAATCCACACCCGCTTGCCGCGCGGACGTTGCACATCGTTCACGGCGGCGATGCCAGCAGCGACGGCGTTCATGCCGGCTAAAGCCACCAGAATATCTGCGGGCTTAACAGACGCTAAATAAGGGGATAGCACGGCACGGACTTGCTCCAACGCTCGGACGGTCTCCGCCGGATCCGCCGAACAGCCAGCCAAGTGTGCTTCCGCTTGGCGCGACGAAATCAGGGCGCCGGTATGCTGCACAAATTTAGCGAACGGTTCGGAGGCTGGGCCTTCGGGGAAGGAAACCAGGACCCAATCACCCACCGCGTCGATGTGTGCGTCCGTGACGTGCGTCCACGCGAGGATGCGGTCGGCGGCCCGCCGCGAAGCGAGCGGAAAGAGTGAACCCGTGCGCCCGAACTGTTGAGCGGCCTGTTGGGCAGCCTGCGACACTAAGGCGTTGCGGACGAAACGCGGGTAGCCAGCCGTGATGTGCTTCCATGTCGCTGGCTCGCGGCGTTCATAGCCTTCGACATCGGCCAGAGTCGGCAGGGAGACTACCGTGCCATGCGGCGAGGCCGGCAAGGTTGCTCCTAATGGCGGACAAAGCGGCACAGCTCAGAGACCTTCGGGGCCGGTTTCGTTCTGGAGAATCTGGTCGAGCGTCTGGCGACGACGAACGAGGCGGAATTGTTCGCCCGGCTGCAGAAGTACTTCGGGTGCTTCTGGGAACGAGTTGTAGTTCTTCGTGCTCATGCCAGCGCAGTACGCCCCCGCACCTCCGATAACGACGAGGTCGCCAGCGACCGCTTCGGGCAACGCGCGCGTCGCCAAGGTTTCGGGTTCGCCGGGAGCGCAGCTGATGAGATCACCCGATTCACAGCAATGGCCGACGACGACGTAGTCGCGCATACGGCCCGTCGGGTTCGCCGAATATAAATGCACCGGGTGCTGCGAGCCGTAGAGCGATGGACGTAAAATTTCCGTCATACCCGAATCTAGCTTCAAAAATTCACGGGCACCCGTGGACACCACATCCTGCACGCGACACAACACCGCGCCCGCATTGGCGACGAGGAAAGTGCCCGGCTCAATCTCGAGGCGGAGGGGTCGGCCATGGTCGGCGGCGAATTTTTCGAAGGCCTGCTTCACGGGCGCGCCCACAATTTGCGGGTCGGTGCCCTTCTCCGTCGCGACGCGTGCGACCTTATAGCCACCGCCGAGGTTAAGCGTGACGACGTCCGGGAAGCGCAAGACGAGCGCGAGGCTGGCCGCGGATACTTCCTGCCACACGACGGGATCGCTGCCCGAGCCGATGTGCGTGTGGATACGGATGACCTTGAGCTGATACTTCGTCGCGATTGCCTGCGCTTGGTCGGCCCATTCATGCCAGATACCGAAAGAAGAATCCGGGCCACCGACGTTCGTCTTCCCGGTACCACCGGAGCCACGACCGGGATTAAAACGGAGACCGACCTGCTGGCCAGGTACCGCTTGACCGATGCGCTCCAACTGCAGGAGCGAGCAAGCGTTCACGTGGATGCCCAAGCGGAGGAGTTCCGCAAAATCACTGGGGAGCTCCTGCGACGAGAGGGAAATGCGTTCGGCTGGGACCCCTGCTTGGATGGCGCGGCGAACTTCATACCCAGAGCTGGCGTCTAAGTGGAGGCCTTGGGCGGCAAAGAGCCGAAGGACCGAGGCATTCGGGCAGGCCTTCATGGCGAAGCGGACCGTTAGCCCAAAGGCATTCGGGAAGGCCAGCATGGCGGCGGCTTGGGCCGCGAGGGTGGCCTGGTCGTAGACGTAGCAAGGCGTGCCATGGGCGGCAGCGATGGCCGCGGCGGCGGCAGGAGAGAGGAATCGATGGAGTTCCACGAGAGTGATGGGCGAACTTTGCCATTACCCCCCCGCCCTTCCAGCCTTTTCAACGCTGATGACACCGCTTGCCTCCCCTGCCCCGCCCCCTTGGGATGACCCGACCGCATGTCCAACTCCGAGACCATCGTCGCCGCCGCCACGCCCACCGGACGCTCCGCGCTCGCGGTAATCCGTATCGATGGCCCCTTGGCGGCGACCATCGCCTGCGCCGCCTTCGGCCGCAACACGGCACCGGCCGCTCGCCGCGCGACAACGGCCGTCTGGCGTGACCTTGCGGGTGCGCCCATCGATCAAGTTGTCGCCGTGCTGGCCATCGCACCGCATTCTTTCACCGGCAACGATTCGCTGGAAGTCACGTGTCACGGCAATCCCCTCCTCGTCCGTCGGCTGGTCGAAGATTGTCTCGCCCGTGGTTGTCGCTCGGCCGAGCCTGGTGAGTTCACGCGCCGCGCCTTCCTCGCGGGAAAAATCGACCTCACCCAGGCGGAAGCCATTGCTGATTTAATCCACGCCAGTTCGGAGCGCGCGCTCGCTTCGGCCCGCCGCCAACTCGCGGGCGAACTCGGCCGGCAAGTCGCTGCGTGGAGTGACCGCCTCCTCGCGGCGCTCGCCACGCTGGAAGCGCATATCGATTTCCCTGAAGAAGACCTGCCGACCGAGGACCCCGCAGGACCTTTGCAAACATTGTCTAAAATTGAGTCAGAACTTTCTGGATACGCTCGGACCGCGCGGCATGATGTCGCCCTGCGCACCGGCCTCCGCGTCGCCGTAGTCGGCGCACCGAACGCGGGTAAATCGAGTTTGCTCAACGCACTGAGTGGTTCCGCGCGGGCGCTCGTCAGTGCGGAACCGGGAACCACGCGTGACTTCCTCGAAGCGCCCATTGCGGGGCTCCCTCTCGCCGTCACGGCGGTCGATACCGCAGGCTTGCGCACGGAAGGCTCCGCCTTGGAACATGCCGGCATGGAGCGTGCCCTTGAACAAGCGCGCGCCGCCCACTTTCTTCTGCTCGTCGTCGATCGCTCGGCACCGCCGCCGCTGTTACCCGCGGAACTCGAGGCGTTACTTGATCCAACGCGCACGCTCGTCATTGCTAATAAGTCAGACCTTCCCGCCCACCCCGCCCACGCCTCCTGGCGGGCAGATCTCACGAAACTTCCCACCTGCCTATTAGATGGTCGGGACGCCGAAGCCCTCCGCGACCAGCTAGGCCAAATCTTGGTCGCCCGCGAAGTCGCCCCGGGTACCGAAGACCTGGTCGTCGGGGTCCGCCATGCGGACGCTCTCCTCCGGGCGGTCGCGGCTTTAAAGGTGGCCCGGGAGCACCTAGCACCCCCCGCCCAGACTGAACTGGCGGCGGCCCGGTGTCGGGAGGCCTTGGACGCCCTCGGGGAGATTGTCGGGCGCATTGATAATGAGCGTATGCTGGACAAGCTCTTTGCTTCCTTCTGCATAGGGAAGTGATTCCCTCCGCTAGGAGGGAAGCCTCCTATGCGACCGCCCAAAGAAATCCGCCTCGGCCCCTCTCGGCCCTACGACGTCATTGTCTGCGGGGCTGGCCATGCCGGCGTCGAAGCCGCCTTAGCCGCGGCCCGCATGGGCGTTGAGGTCCTGCTGCTCAGTGGGAATATTGATACTATTGCCCAGATGAGCTGTAACCCCGCCATCGGGGGACAGGCCAAGGGGCACATCGTTCGCGAGATCGATGCCCTCGGCGGTGAGATGGGCCTGACCGCCGATACCACCGGTATCCAGTTCCGGCTGTTGAACTCCTCTAAAGGTCCCGCCGTCCAAGCCCCGCGGGCGCAATGCGACAAGAAGGCGTACCAGTTCCGGATGAAGCACCTCTGCGAACTTCAACCCGGGCTAACCATCTTCCAAGCCATGGTCACCGGCCTCATCTTTGAGCACGGGGCCGTGGTCGGGGTGAACACCAACCTCGACCTGGCCTTCTACGGTAAAACCGTCGTGGTTACGACGGGCACTTTTCTGCGCGGGTTGATGCACATCGGGAACAATAAAACTGAAGGCGGTCGCTTGGGTGATTTTAGTGCTAAGTCGTTGTCTAGCAGTCTTTTAGATGCTGGAATTGAACTGCAGCGTCTTAAGACCGGAACCCCTCCGCGCATCCTTGGCTCATCCATTGATTTTAGCCAATGCGAGGAGCAAGCTGGCGATCCCTCCCCTACCCTTTTTGCCTTCCATGATACCCGGCAAGAAGCCGACATGTTCCACGTGGAACAACGTGGCGAGCGCCTCCCTGGATGGACCCCTGGCAGCGACCAAGTCTCCTGTTGGATGACCGAGGCCTCGGGGGCAACCGGCAAGATCGTCCACGATAACCTCCACCGCTCTCCTCTCTACGGCGGGGAGATTAAAGGGGTTGGCCCGCGCTACTGCCCCTCGATTGAAGATAAGTTCGTGAAGTTCTCGGAGAAGGACTCCCACAAGCTATTCCTGGAACCCGAGGGCCGGAATACGGATGAGTGGTATATCAATGGGCTCTCCACCTCCCTGCCCTTTGATATTCAGCTCGAGATGCTCCATTCCATCCCGGGGCTAGAGAAAGCCGTCATGCTTCGGCCGGCCTATGCCGTGGAATACGATTTTGCCCCACCGACCCAACTCTACCCCACCCTCGAATCCAAGAAAGTCGAAGGCCTCTTCTTCGCTGGGCAGATCAATGGGACCTCCGGCTACGAAGAAGCTGCCGCTCAAGGGCTGGTCGCTGGGGTTAACGCCGCCTGTAGGGTCCAAGGCCTGACTCCCATGGTCATTGGGCGCGACGAGGCCTATATTGGGGTTCTCATCGACGACTTAGTGTCTAAAGGCACTCAAGAGCCTTACCGTATGTTCACGAGCCGGGCCGAATACCGCCTTTTATTCAACCATGGCAGCGCTGAACTTCGCCTAAAGTCCAAAATCGCAGATTACGGCCTAGTCCCAGCCGCTCGTTTAGCCCGAATTGAATCCAAGGCCGCCCAAGTCGCACATTGGACCGAATACCTTGAAAAGATCGCCATTAGCGGCGGTCTGGCCGGCGATGTACTCCGAAGAAATGTTGAAGGCATGCCGGCGGACCTGCCGCCGAGCTTCCTGGCTGAATCCCCCGAGGTCCAAGCCGAAGTCATGTATCGCGTCAAATACCGCGGCTACTTGGATCGCGAACGGCGATCCGCCCGCAAACTCCATGACCTGGAGTCCTTTAAGGTACCGGCAAACTTCGACTTCCTAAAGTCCTATGGGCTACGGATTGAGGCACGCCAAAAGCTCCACGCAATTCAGCCCCAGACTCTCGGCCAAGCGAGCCGCATCAGTGGCGTGAACCCGGCGGATATTTCCTTATTGATGGTCTTGTTTCGGGCGCAGAAGAGCGCGTAAGGGCAGGGCGGGGCAGTGATGTTCTACGTGGAACAGTGCCCAGGTAACACTTGTGCCGTATACGGGAAACAATCAGGTGACGATACTCCTTGAGTAATTGCTCGTAAACAGTTTATGTACTTTAAGTCGTCTCGTAACCTAACCGCCTTAATTGACACCTAAATCTGGCGCTCATCGCACAAGCCGATTTATTTCTATCTATGGCCACTCAAGACGCTGAACACCTCAAACGCATCCTCGTCGTAGACGATGAGACGGATGTCACCGAGCTCTTGGATTATAAATTTCGCCAGGCTGGTTACGCGGTCCGCAGCTTAAACGATCCGCTCCGGGCCATCGGCCTCGCGCGCGACTTCCGCCCCGACCTTATCATCTTGGATGTCATGATGCCCGAACTCACGGGCGTACAGTTGCTTCGCATGGTTAGGGCTGATGCCTTACTACAAGACACCCCCGTTATTTTCCTGACCGCGAAAGGGGAGACCGCCGACAAAGTGCGCGGGCTGGAGTCTGGTGCCGACGACTACGTGACGAAACCTTTTGACGTGCGTGAACTCATGCTCCGCGCGCAGGCCTTACTCCGCCGTGCTAAATCCGCTGCCGCCAAACCCTCAACCCGGCTCGCGGCTGGTGCGCTCCTACTCGATATCGAACGACATGAGGTCACCGCTGCCGGGAAGCCCCTCGAATTAACGGCCACTGAATTCAAGTTACTCCGCCTACTCTTAGAGCGTAAAGGCCGCGTGCAGTCCCGCGAAGAGCTCCTCTCCGATGTCTGGAATTATTCGCCCGACCTCGAAACGCGCACCGTCGACACACACGTCCGCCGTCTCCGCGAAAAACTCGGGCCCTCGGGTGATGTCATCGAGACGGTTCGCGGGGTTGGCTATCGCGTAACGGGATGAGTGCTTTGCACTCGCACCGAACGACCACTGGTCGCACGCTCTTAGTTCGATGAGCTGGATTCCTTGGATGATACTCGCCATCGGGCTTGGCCTGGTTGGCTGGTGCGTCTCCGAACTAGGCCACTGCCTCCGTTGGTGCCGACGCTCGCTGCTAAGTGGAGGAACCGAGGGAAGGCCGCAGGGCTGGTTAATCCGTTGGCTCTCGCTGGATGACCTCTTTACGGCCATCGAAGGACGCACGTTAACCGAAGAGGAGATCCGTTCGGCGGCGGCTAAGCGCGTGGATGCACTCTTAGCCCCACTGACGGACGCCGTGCTTGTCGTCGACGCTCAGGACCGCCTCCGGCTGGCGAATCCCGCAGCGAACGCATTGTTTGGCTTATCCGACGCCGAACTGGGCGCATCCATCGTGCCATTGTGCGGAGCGCGGATTTCATCGAACTGATTCGGCAAGTGCGCCGCGAGGGCAGGGCGGGCGAGACGATCTTATTGCACCGAGCGCCGCTCGCCGACGCTTGGATTCAAGCCGCCGGGGCGCGTACCGATCCCGAAGCCTTCGGCGAAGGCGCGGTCATCTTTGTCTTGGCCGAAGTGACCGCACTGAAACGGCTCCAAGCGATGGAACGCGAGTTTGTCACGAACGTCTCGCACGACCTCCGCACGCCGGTGACAATTCTCCGTGGCTATGCGGAAACACTGGCCGACGATCAAGCGACGATGAGCCAGAAGACCGGGCGCGGTTCACCCAAAAAATTGTTTCCTCCGTCGGGCGCCTACAGGGCCTCGTCGAAGGCTTACTCGCCTTAGCTAGCTTGGAGAGCTCCCATGACCCCATGCGACGCGAGCGGGGTGCACTACATCGCGCGTGCCGCGAAGTCGCCGAAGAGCTCAGCCCACGTTGTCGGGCGGCCAAGGTCACCATTGAGCTCGACCTACGGGCGGAGGAGAGTGCCGCGGCTGATCCCGTACAAGCGCGTCGGCTCGTCCAGAACCTTATCGAGAACGCACTCGCACACGCCTCGGGTGCAAACGCACATCCTGATCCGCACCTCGCATGTGCCTGGCGGCGTCGCCCTAGAAATTCAGGATGATGGGGCGGGCGTGGCCGCCGTCGATCTCCCGCGCCTCTTCGACCGATTCTACCGCACAGATAAATCACGGCGGGCGGGTGGAGTGGCCTGGGCCTGAGTATTGTCCGACAGGTCGCCGAACTGCACGGCGGGTCAGTGACGGCGGATAACGTCCGTCCGAAGGGCTTGCGGGTGACGGTGACCCTGCCGGTTGTCGCCTAAAACAAGAAACCCACCGGTTAGGGTGGGTTTAAAGTGGAGCGCGCGACTGGACTTGAACCAGCAACAGCCACCTTGGCAAGGTGTACTCTACCATTGAGCTACGCGCGCTTTCGGAAAGTGAGCAGACCAATCTGCTTAACGGCTGTCAAGCCTTTGGGCTAAACGCTCGCGGATGGCCTTGGGGCAGGGTAGAGGCCTAAAGCACGAATCTCTCGGCGGCGGCCTCAGAAAAGAGCCATTTAAGGGCATCTTTATGTGCCATCTGCTATCTGTCCGCACATACAGATACAGGGGCAGGCGCAAAGGGTAGTCCCCGTTATAGATATCATCTCGTCCGG
>BGOK01000013.1 GCA_003569205.1 Verrucomicrobiota bacterium
TGGTGGAGTGGGGTCGCCGAACCCCCAAATAGATCCGCGCTGTCCGAGAATCACGGAGGTAAGGTCAGGGCCATCTTCGGCCCAGCGGGTCACATCGGTCTTGGCCCACTGGAAGGAACTGGCACCAGGGGTGCGGGCGTAGCTGGACCCTTGGCCCTCGACCCATTCTTGGGCAACGGAAGAGACTGTAATGCGTCCGAGTGTCTCGTTGCCTTCGAGGTGAACGGCGAGGACCGCTTGGGTGACGCGCTTGCCCTTAAATTTCGTCGGGTCGAATCGATGAGGAAGAACTCCTGATGGCCCTTTAACTTGAGTTTGCCGGAGGCGCCATTGTTGCCCTCGACTTCCTTGACGTAGGACGACAGCCAAGTGTCGCGGCTGACCTCCACCCGAATCGGCTCGGCGGCTTGGGTGGACAGCGCCAGCAGCCATGCGGCCAGAGACGCCAGAGAGAGCGGGAGCTTTGGCATAGGGGTGTGTCGGCATCTTGCGGCGGCCTTGAGCAATTTCCAGAAGGTTCTTCCTTTCCTCGGTTGATCGGGTCATTTCGCCGGCTAACGCCCGCAGCAATCTGATTGTCCGCAACCTCGACGCCTTCTACGAAGCCTTCCCGGCTAAGCCCAGTGACGCCCTGTATCCTGCGCCGAAGGAGCGCGTAAGGATTTGGTAAGCCACGGCGGCGACCCGTTAGGCTAGTTAGGTTACGCGCGTGCGGGGAGCACGGATAGACCCTATCAGTTTTATCGATGCACGCCCGTCGCCAAGAGCATGGTATCCTACCACTCGATAGGTGCGACCCCGCCGCTTACTTCTCCAATCCCCATAATCAATTAATCTCCAGTTACCCCAATTCGTTCTCTACACCCTGATGCTATCTGTCGGGTTAACTGGCTGCGTCTCTGAAAGCGGTCGCCCAGATTACAAAGAAGCCAGAAGGTACGGCATAGAAGGCAGCCTGATTACCTTACCTTTTACTGGAATGTATCATCTCCTCAACTGGGCAGGGGGGAAGTACGTCGACAGGCCGCCTCCGCTGCCCGAGGAGCTGACCATGACCGTATTTGAATATCAGCAGATGGATACCGCGGCAAGGAAGGGCGATCCGGTTGCGCAACACGCCGTTGGATTGTGTTATGCCAAGGGGAAGGCGGTCGTCAAAGACGAGGCCCTCGCGGTTGATTGGTACCATCGGTCTGCTGGTCAGGGCTATGGCCCGGCTTTTGTTAACCTCAGTGACTGCTACGCACAGGGGGCGGGCGTCACAAAAGATCAGGTCGAGGCCTACGCCTATGCACGGTTGGCCTCCCAGGTGGGCGCAGCTGGCCCGCAGAGCCTCGTTGAGATGGAAGGTCGGCTTACCCCGGGCGAGGTCGTGGCGGGCAGTCAACGGGCACTGGGCCTCTGGTCGGAGCTTATGCTTAAGGCCAAGTCACCACCTATCGACGAGGCGAAGCGCTAGATACCCAGGCACTCCTGACACCTATGGCACTTCATCATCTTCTACGGCAGGGTTTCTCCTGGTTAGCCGTAGGCCTGAAGGGGCTCGTGATGATGAGCGTGGTCACAGGGTGCGCGGACCGACGATTCAATGAGATGAAATCCTTTAATTCATACGAGGATGCGATTAAACTCACCTTTATTACCCTCAATGAACTGGCACTCTTTATCCCTGAAACCGAGAAGCGCAAAGCCGTCGCCGCCCAGAAGGCCGAGGAACTATCTAAGGACCGTCGCTTTGAGGAATTGAAGGAGCTGGTGTCTAAAGGAGGCGCCGGGGAGCAGTACGAACTAGCGAATTGTTACTTTGATGGCCAGGGGGCGGTGCGCGATCTTCCGGAGGCGTTTAACTTGTATCGTCTGGCCGCTGGCCAAGGCCATGTTGAGTCCCAGAATAAATTAGGTATCTGCTACCATAACGGACATGGGGTTAAGAGGGATCAGCTTGAGGCGTGTGCCTGGTGGAGCTTGGTCGGTACGACGAACTTGCAAGCCCAGGCGAGCCTCGCCTTCGTCCAAGCCGATGAACTCAAGCGCATGACTCCCGCCGAGGGCCACCTCTTTACTCTAGCAGTCGCCCAACGGATGGACGAGCTACGCCAGGAGATAAGGCTGCGGGCCTTGTCAAACGGGCCCAGCCGTTGAGGCGCTTAAATGGGGGTAGTGTCACGGCTGACCAGATACCCAGCATCAGTTTTATCGATGCACCGAGGTTAACCAGATGTGTTATGGTCATTCACCATGACTCATAATTCTGATATCTGGTTCACAACGGACGGCCGTATAGGCCGTGAGAAATACTGGGGTATACAGGGGATTAATGCCATTCTCTGGATTCTTTTAGTGGTAGTGCGTTTCGCTGGTTCTTTTATCGCGGCTATGGCCTTGGGCCGTCACGGGGAGGCGGTCGGGATATTAATAGGTTTTGTAATCTCTGGTTTTCAACTCGCGCTCCTTTGGTGGTTACTAGCATATGGGGCGAAGCGTTGTCATGACCTCGGCAACTCCGGCTTCTACCAGCTAATCCCCTTTTACTTGCTGTTTATGCTCTTCCAGGAAGGTGATGTCGGTGATAACTTCTACGGCCAGAATCCAAATAACAAAAATGGCCAGAATCCAAATGCCGTGGCCGGGATAACCGAAACGTTCAAGTGGTATCGCAATGCCGCGGCCGGGATGACTGAGACGTTCAAGTGGTATCGCAAGGCTGCCGACTTGGGGGATGCTGAGAGCCAATACAGACTGGGTGTGTGCTACGCCAATGGCAGAGGCGTGGCGAGGGATGAGGTCGAGGCGGTTAAGTGGTATCGTAAGGCTGCTGAACAAGGGTCTTCCCACGCCCAATACACTCTTGGGCTTTGCTACGCCAGCGGCATAGGCCTCGTTGCGCAGGATGAAGTCGATGCGTATGCCTATTGGGACCTTGCCGGGATAACGAATGAATTCGCTCGCAATCACCTCGCCGTCCTCGAAAAGCAGATGACAGCCGACCAGATTGCCGCCGGGCAGAAGCGCTCGAAGGAATTACAGAAAGCGATCGAGGAGAAGATAGCTGCGAAGCAGGCGGTAAGTAAGCCCCCCCTCCCTTAGCTCCCTCTGGCTTCCCCGCGGAGTTGGGTCCGGCGCCAGGATTGATAGCCCGTATTAGTTTTATCGATGCACCCTGGCGCCGGAACTATGTTATAGTTTTATTATGAAACCGCGCACCCCGGGTCTTTGGTTAATCGCCGCCATCATTGGTTTGCTCACGCAAATACCGACGTCGGCCTTTGCCGGGATGACGCCCGAGGAAGTGAAGGCCTTTGAGGGCTACAAGGCAAAGGCGGAGAAGGGAAATGCCGAGGCCCAATACAATCTAGGGGAGAGCTACGACAACGGCGACGGCGTTCCGAAGGATGAGGTTGAGGGCGTGAAGTGGTATCGCGAAGCCGCGGACCAAGGGTATGACCGGGCCCAATTCATCCTGGGGGTGTGCTACGCCAGTGGCACAGGTGTGACGAAGGATGAAGTCGAGGGCGTGAAGTGGTATCGGAAGGCCGCGGACCAAGGGCATGTGCGGGCCCAGCACAATCTGGGGGTGCACTACTACGAGGCGGAGGATGCGGTCGAGGCGGTGAAGTGGTTTCGCAAGGCCGCGGGTCTAGGGCTTGCCAGTTCCCAATACAATCTGGGCTTGTGCTGCGCCACCGGCCAAGGCGTGAAAAAGGACGCCGTCGAGGGCGTGAAGTGGTATCGGAAAGCCGCGGACCAAGGGCATACCGAGGCCCAATTCAATCTGGGGGTGTGCTACGCCAGCGGCAGAGGCGTAACTAAGAATGAGGCCGAGGCGGTGAAGTGGTATCGCAAATCTGCCGACCAGGGGTTTGCCAATGCCCAATACAACCTGGGGGTATGTCACGAATACGGCACAGGCGTTCCGAAGGATTTGGTCGAATCGTATGCTTATTGGAGCCTCGCTGGCCGCACGGACGAGGATGCCCGCAAGATGCTCGCGGCCCTTGAAAAGATTTTATCTCCCAGAGACAGACTCCGCGGTCAGCAACGTTTTAAGGAGCTGCAGAAAGAGATCGAAGCTAATATGGCTACGAAGCCAGCTGGCAAGTAAGGCGATTCTGGAGGCCCATTAGACCCCTCTGGCTGGCCGTCATAGGTGGGCTGACGCGCTCAGATTGATAGCCTGCATCAGGATTATCGATGCTCGCTAGCGCCGAATCTGTGTTATAGTTGTGTATTATGAAACCACGCACCCCGGGTTTTTGGTTAATCGCCGCCATCATTGGTTTGCTCTCGCAAATGCCGACGTCGGCCATTGCCGGGATGTCACCCGAAGAAGTGAAGGCGTTTGAGGGTCACAAGGAGAAGGCGCTGAAAGGCGACTTGAAGGCCCATTTCGACGTGGCCGCTTGCTATGCCCAGGGCTGGGGGGTGGCGAGGGATCAAGCCGAGGCAGTGAAGTGGGTGCGTAAAGCCGCAGACCAAGGATATCCCATGGCCCAGTTCAGCTTAGCTAATTGCTACGACAACGGTAACGGCGTCACGAAGGATCCGGTCGAGGCGGCGAAGTGGATGCGCAAGGCTGCTGACCAAGGTTTTGTCAGCGCCCAAAACAGCCTAGCGGCTTACTACGCCAACGGCAAAGGCGTGGCGATTAGTCAGGTCGAGGCGGCAAAGTGGTTTCGCAAGGCCGCTGACCAAGGAGATGCCGCTGCCCAGTATAACCTAGGGAGCTCCTACCACCTTGGCCGCGGCGTCGCGAAGGATGCGGTCGAGGCGGTGAAGTGGTATCGCAAGGCCGCTGAGCAAGGCGACCCGCCATCCCAATTCAACCTTGGGAATTACTACCTCAACGGAGAGGGCGTGGCGAAGGATGAGGCCGAGGCAGCGAAGTGGTATCGCAAGGCCGCTGACCAAGGACACCCCCAAGCCGCGCAGAGTCTCGATGCCTTGAGCCGTAAGACCCCGAGTAAGGGAACTCCCCCCGCCGAGAAGACCGTCACGACCCTGGACGGGGCACGCGTGGTCATTACCAAGAAGGGTAACGTCACCAACGTCGAAACAGTCGGAAACCTGAGCCCGAATAAGGCCTTCACTGGAAGTACTTTGGCAGCAATCAAACCGGAGAATAACCCGGTCGACCTACTTGTTCGCGCCGTCGAGCTTTTCCCTCAGAATCAACGTGCGGCTTATCAGCTTGGGCTAGCGGCCCGCCTGCAGTCGCAGTTTGACCAGAAACGGGTCGCTGACCGTTCGGCTCACCAAGCTTTTGGTGTCTTAACCATGCAGCCCGCCAATGAGCGTGTGTTGTCTTGGGGTGGGGGTAGTCAGACTATTGGGGCGGAAGACCATCGCGCGGTCTTGGAATGGGCACGGAAGTCGGGCCCGCCTACTTACCATCCGGCTTGGATGATGCAGCATGGCATGGGCGCCTTCGGTGCCACTGGCCGCGCAGGCGGTGGCATAAGCGCCGGCTTCGTGGCCGCCACCGCTTGGTCAGAGGTACTCAATGATTATGCCAAGTTTATCGACACGCCTTCTTTTTGGGTGACCCGTCAGGAACGGAATAACCCTGCAAATTTTCCAACTTTGCTTAAAGCGATGGAGTCGCGTTGCCTCAGTGAATTGGATTCCGGCCGCGCAGGAGATGTTGGACGGCAAAAGCTTCGTGCGGTCGTGGTGGGCTTTGATTTTAAAGCGGCCGATCCGACACTGGCGTTACTGGATGCCCGTGATGCCATGCGCGCGATTGTCGCTACAGCCAACTCGACACCACCAGCCAGCGAGGAGGTTAAGGCCTTTGAGGCCTATAAAGCAAAGGCCGAGCAGGGCCAGGCTGAGGCCCAATACCGTTTGGGTTTCATTTACGAAAGGGGACTAGGGGTGCCGGTTGATTATGTTGAGAAGGCGCGCTGGTGGCGGGCGGCGGCCGACCAAGGGCATGCCGGTGCTCAATTCAGTATCGGGTATTGCTATGGAAGAGGCGAAGGAGTGCCGCGTGATCTCAGCGAAGCAGCCAAATGGTTTCGCAAATCTGCCGATCAGGGGAACGCCTCCGCTTGTCGTTTTCTTGGCATCGCCTACGACCGCGGCCAAGGCGTTGGAATCGATAAAATAGAGGCTTACGCCTTCTTGACGCTCGCTCTATCCGGCGACTCCTACGCTCGCGGGTATCTTGATAACATGGCCCTCGGGATGACCCCGGATGCCATCCAGATAGGAAAGCAACGCGCGCTGGAGCTTCAAAAGCAGATCGGCGCGAAGAAGACTGTTTCGACTGAACGTCCCACGGTCCCTTTGGGCTCTACGCCGCGAGTCACTGAGAACCCCGACAAGACCAAGGGTGAAACCGAGGGGGGTTATTTGAAGTACCTGCAAGACTCGGCTCAATCCGGCAAGGCAGGGGCGCAATACGCCCTCGGGCTGATCTACCGCACGGGTAGTCATGGGGTAAGCCAGGATATGCCGTTATCCGTCACTTGGTTTATCAAATCAGCTGAGCAAGGCCATCCGAGGGCGCAATATTACTCAGGCCGATCCTACTTTGAGGTTAACGGTAGTCCCATCGGGGTGCCGAAGGACACGCGCAAGGCGGTCAGTTGGTGGCAGCAAGCGGCCGCACAGGGTGATGCCGATGCACAGGAGGCCTTAGGCTTTTGTTACGCCAAAGGCATTGGCGGTTTGGTTAAGGATGAGATCGAAGGGTATGCCTTTTATATTCTCGCAAGTCGTAGCAATGCCGCCGCCGTGGTTCGCCGGGAGGAGTTTGAGAATAGTTTGTCGCCTGACTCGCTACGGGCCGGTATGGCGCGATCAAAGGTTCTGCAGGCCGCGGTAGCACCGACAAGTGGACAGCCAGTCGCGCCTCAGTCGGCGACGCCCTTGACGGTTGGCCCCTCCGCTGTCTCCAGCCCTAAACCGTCTGCTCCTCGTACCTCCGGTGAAGACCTTGATGCAAAGATGGGGTCGCTCTTCGGCCGCAGGATGTCCGACGAGGAGAAGGCGGCGCCGAAGTCGGCAGGGCAGAAGTAAGTCTCCACTGCCGTCATGACTACGCGCCGTTCGATTCCAGTTACCATCACCCTGTGGCTAGGTTGGGTGCGCCAACCGCTCAGCCGTAGTGAAGGATGAGTTCGATGACTACGCCAGGATGATGCCCACTATCAGGATTAACGATGTACGCTGGCTACTCAGGTGTGTTACGGTAATTCACCATGAGTAATCTATCTGGGATTTTCTCATTTAAAGGCCGAATCGGCCGTGGCGAATTCTTGGCCCATATTGCGGTAACTATTATTGTAATCGTATCGGGAATTACGGTTCTCTTTTCACCCCGCTTTTCGAGCCTCTTACCTGGTGGGGCCGGCGCAGCTATTTTTTACGCGTTCCTACTATTGGCCTTTTTTTGGTATATCCTAGCCTGCATGTCGAAGCGATGCCATGATCTTGGGAATCCAGGTATCTATATGCTAATCCCTTTTTATGGGCTGGATATGTTCGTCGGAGAGAGTGAATTAGGTGACAACGATTACGGCCCAAACCCGACAGGGGCTAATCGAGTTGACCCACGAGAGGGTGTAGTAAACAGCCAGGAGCCCCCAATCCCTGACTGAGTTCGTCAGGGGAGGGGAATATAGGGATATCGCGAGCTATCGATTCCCCTTTGAGCGGGACCCGATCATGCAGTGTTGACTCGAACACTTTGACGAAATTACAAACCGCCATTATGGCTTCACCGCTTCTTCCTCAGCAAATCCGCGACGCGCTGGTTGGACTCGACGGGTGGGAGTATGATGGGGTTAAAGTGTCGAAAGTCTTTAAGCTAAAGGATTTTCCGGCCGCCTTGGTCTTCACGAATCGCGTCGGGGCGGTGGCAGAGCAAATGAACCATCACCCCGATATCCATCTTTGTTGGAATGTGGTGACTTTGGTCCTCACCACGCACGATGCGGGGGTAAAGGTGACGGCGCGGGATATCGCCCTGGCCCACGCGCTCCATGCGATTCCCTTATCTGACTGAGTGTCGGCTTCTTTCGTTGGGCACTTACCCTTGAGCGATAAGCCCTCCGGCTTGGGTTGAACGACATAGCTTGAAGGAAAGGGCCGCTGGCTTGCCCGTAGCAGCCCGCTTGCCGAATTGACGCAGCCCCTTGGGCTTGTATTAGAAAGGGATGCCCCTGACCACCCGCCCCTGGATTGTCGCCGTCCTTCTTGGTTTGCTGGCCCTGTTACCGGCATCGGGGCACGCAGAGATTACGACCGAAGACGTGAAGGCCTCTGAGGGCTATGAGGCAAAGGCGGACCAGGTCGAGAAGCCCGCCCACGCCGCTTACCCCCGGCCGTTTTCTCGGCCCAGTTCCATGGGGGCGGACTACGATACCTGGCGTGATGCCAAAGGCCCGGACATCGGCGAGACGGCCGTGGATATCAAGCGCTTGCCATCGCGCGTCGATAACTCCACCCGCCCGCAGTTCCCTCCTATTTACAAACAGAAAGGTGGAGCCTGTGGTCAGTTCACGTCGATCGCCTCAATCTTCACCTACGAAATGAACCTCCTGAACGGCACCGAGGCCAGCACCGAGGCCACGCAATTCCCTGCGGATTTCTCCTGGAACATGTGTAACGCGGCCAATAGCGCGCAAGGCTCGGAAGCGTATCATGGTTGGGAAACGGCCAAGCATATCGGCATCCCCACCGTCAAATCCTACGGCCGCGTGGAGGCAGACAAAGACAAGATTGGCACGTGGGCGAACGGTTACCCCATCTGGCGCGAGGCG
This sequence comes from Verrucomicrobiota bacterium, assembly GCA_003569205.1. Taxonomy (GTDB): domain Bacteria; phylum Verrucomicrobiota; class Verrucomicrobiia; order Opitutales; family UBA953; genus UBA953. The sequence continues at coordinate 8,769 of BGOK01000013.1, forward strand.
ATGGAGTATCGCGTCGCTGGCTATCGCTACACCCCGACCGCCACCGTCTCTCAGATCAACGAAGCCCGCGGTTGGCTCTTCGATCGTAACCAACCCAAAGCCGGCAAAGCATCCATCGGTGGATTGCTGGCGCTGGACGGACGCATGGGTGAGCTCAAAAAGGTCACGCGGACGATTCCCGAAGGAGATTACCTAGCGGGCGAAGATGTCTGGATCCATTGGGGGCCGACCGGTTACGGGCACGGCATCACTTGTGTGGGCTACGATGACCAGGTCGGGTTTGATGTGAATGGTGACGGTAAAGTGACCAATGACAGCGACATCAACGGCGATGGCAAAGTCACCCTCGCGGATCGGGAGCGCGGGGCTTTCATCGTGGTCAACTCATGGGGAAAGACCTGGTCGAAAGACGGTAAAATTTACCTGCTCTACAGCGCGATGGTCGATCCCACTTGGCAACGCGGCAACTACCTCGGACGGATTGAGGTTACCCGGCATATTCCCCGCAGCACCTTGAAACTAAAGCTCGCTTGCAATAAGCGCTCGGACCTGCGGGTGACCATCGGCATCGCCGGCGACAAAGACGCCACGAAACCCGAACATGAACTCGCTCCGCAAGCCCTCAATGGCTGGCCGCTCTTTGGTAAGCCCAAGAATAACGTTGGCGAAGTCCCGCTCGCTGGACCAGGGGATGAAAGCCCGCTCGAAGTCGGCATAGACCTCACGCCCTTGCTCAGCAAGTTAGGCTCGAAGTCCGCGGGGGAAGGTCGTCTCTTCCTCAGCTTCAGTTCCGCGGAAAAAAGCGACGCTACTGGTGTGCTCCACGCGTGTGCCATCCGCCATTACGATGACAAAGGCGCCTTCATCCGAGAGTCCCTCATAAACGTTCAAGACGGCACCTTCGGCAAAAACACCCTCACGCTCACCACGGTCCTTCCCCGGCAGCGCTGATCAATGCCTTGATAAGCCAGCTGAGCAGGGGATTGCTCGGGCCCAACAAAGGGTTGAATCCAGCTTTAAATCAGGGGACGAAAGTAAAATGGGCCCACCCGGATTTGAACCGGGAACCAAGGAATTATGAGTTCCCTGCTCTAACCATTGAGCTATAGGCCCGTAAGAGAGGTTTTTAGTCCAAAAGGGGGGCGGAGGGGAAGCGGATTCGCCGGGTTGAAATATCCGGGGGAGTGACCATGGTGGGGACATGTCACCCCCAGCCGACTTCTCGCGGCGTACTTTGCTCAAGGGCCTGCTGGCCGCCCCATTCCTCGCGGGGTGCTCATCGTGGCGCTCGCCGAAGACGCCTGACTTGGTTGATTCGGCCAAGGGGCCCGGTGCCGGTTGGTCCATCGTGGTTTTTCCCGATACGCAGAACTACGCCAAGTACGCCAAGAACCAGGCGAACTTCGACCTGATGACGAAGTGGGTGCTGGAGCATCGCAAGGCTTGGAATGTCCAGCTGGTGATGCACGAGGGTGACTTCGTGGAACAGAACAACATCGCGGTCGGCGGCGGTCGTGGGTTCGGCGACCAGAATTCGGATTCGCAATGGAAGTCCGCCAAGCGCGCCCTCCAGGTCTTCGATGGCGTGCTCCCGACAGTCTTCACGACGGGTAACCACGACTACGGCGAACGGAATGCCGAAACGCGTGAGACACAGTTCAATGACTACTTTCCACTGACCCATAATCCGCTGACGTGCGACGGGAAGGGTGGGGGCATTTTCCTCGAGGGTCCCCCGACCCGCGATGGGAAGGTGACGTTGGAGAACGCCGCTTACTCGTACCGCGCCCCAGATGGACGCGACCTCTTGATGGTCGCCCTCGAATGGAGTCCGCGTCGACAAGCGGTCGAGTGGGCCCGTGAGCTCTTCGCCCGTCCGCGCTTCCGTAACCATTTCGGCATCTTACTGGTCCATGATTACTTACTGCCCAGTAGCCTGCGCGATGGTCAGGACGGCGATCGCAAGCGCCCCGGTAACCCGCATTGGTATAAGACAGGGGCTGACGGGGATGCCCATGACGGCGAAGAACTCTGGCAGGCGTTGGTCCGCAAGACCCCCAACCTACGGCTCGTTCTCAACGGCCATGAGATGAAGACCCACGTGGGCTATCGTAACGACGAGAATGACGTCGGACACGACGTCCACCAGATGCTCTTCAACGCTCAAGGCCTCGGCGGCGGCTCTGATCATCGCGGCAACGGCGGCGACGGCTGGCTGCGTCTGCTCACTTTTGAGCCGGATGGCCGGACTCTGTCCGTGCGTACCTTCTCGCCGCTTCGACAGAAGGAAGGCCGCCCCCACTATTGGGACGACCCTAGCTGGCGCTTCGCGGTGGACCTCGGCGGCTGAGGGGCTCGGGTTACTTCGTCACCACGTCAATCAGCTGACTGCGGACCGGTACGACCCCTTGGCGGTGTTCGGCCACCGCTTCGGTGAGCCGACGTACCACATCGGGGTATTGCGCGGAGACCTCAAGGGCCTCAGCCGGATCGCGGGCTAGGTTAAAGAGGAGTGGCTGCTCATGCGTCACGGCCTTGGGGTCGCCATAGGAACCTTGGGTGATGAAATGGATTTTCCAATCGCCCAGACGGGCCGCGAAGAGCCGCTCGCCGCGGTAGTAGCAGAACAACCCTCGGTCGACCGACTGGCCTTGCAGCAGGAGAGGGGATAGGTCGGTACCGTCCAAGGGGCGAGAGGCGGGCAGCTCCGCCCCAGCGAGCTTCGCCAAGGTCGGGTAAAGGTCCAGCATGGTGGCGACATTATCGGTGGTTCCTGGTTTGATTTTGCCGGGCCACCACGCGATGCCGGGGACGCGCATCCCGCCTTCCCAGGTGCTACCCTTGCCGTCTTTCAGCGGGCCGGCGCTGCCACCGGTCTCGGTGCCCATCAACGTCCACGGGCCATTGTCGCTCGTGAAGAATACCAGCGTGTTCTCGGCGAGGCCATGCGCCTTGAGCGCCTTGAGCACCTCACCGACGTTCCAATCCAATTCGGCCAGCACATCTCCGTAGATGCCCCGCGGGCTCTTGCCCTTGAAGCGTTCCGAAGCGAACAACGGTGTGTGCGGGAAGGTATGGGGCAGGTAGAGGAAGAAGGGGCGGTCTTTGTTTGCACCGATGAACTTCACGGCCTCCGCGGCGTAGCGCTGGGTCAGCTGCGTCTGATCGGTCCGCGGCTCCAGCAGGTCTCGGCCACGATAGAGCGCCGCGTCCCACCACTCCGGTTGCTGTTGGACCAGCGCATTGGCGCGGGCGGGCTTGGACACGCTCGACGGGTTCATGTCGTTGGAGTGCATCAAACCGAAGTGGTAATCGAAGCCGTGCGCCAGCGGGTGGTGTTCCGGACGGTCATTGGCCCAAACCCCGAGGTGCCATTTACCGATCAGGCCCGTGGCGTAGCCGGCGGACTTGAGAGTTTCGGCGAGGGTGACTTCTTCCTTCGGCAAACCACCTGTGGAGATTGCACGCAAGACGCGGTACTGGTTGTGCGCCATGCCGGATCGGATTGGGTAGCGGCCGGTCAGTAATGCGGCACGGCTCGGGGTGCAGACTTCGGCAGCAGAATAGAACTGCGTGAAGCGGAGACCCTCGGCGGCCATTTGATCCAAGTGCGGCGTCTTGATGGTCGGGTGACCATAGCAACCGAGGTCGCCGTAGCCTAAGTCATCGGCTAGAAAGACCACGATGTTTGGTTTCGGGGCCGCTTGGCCGGCGATACCAAGCAAGGTCAGCAATAGGAGCAAGCAGGGGCGCATGGACGAAGCAAAGCATCGCCGGCCTTCGCCTCCAAGCAAAGTTTTGTGGTAGCCCAAACTTCCTTGATCACGCCCCGTAGCGGGCTTCGAAGTCGGACAGAGTCTGGGCTAGCCAAGGGTAGTGGGGTTCGGTGCGGGCGATGGTCTCGCGGCGGATATCGTCTGGCACTCCGTAGAGGCCATGCGCGATGGCACCCGCGATGGCGGCGAGGGTGTCGGCGTCACCGCGGATGGAGCACGCAGCGCGGATAGTTTCCTCGTAGGTCTCGCACTCGGTGGCTAAGGTCACGCAATCGGGCACGCAGCCTTGGCAGGTCTCGTTGAAGCGGTGATTCTTCTGAACGAAGTCCCACGTCGGCAGCTCAGGGTAGAATCGCATAGCTGCGGCTCGGACCGCCGCAGGGTCGCGGGTTTGCCGGGCTACCCAGATACTGAGTGCGGTGCATTGGGCGCCTTTGATGCCCTCGGGGTGGCAATGGGAAGGCTGGGCCGTGAGCGCTGCGAGCTCCAGGACCTCGACCTCGCTTTGCGCGACCCAGGCGACCGGCGAGACCCGCATGGCGGCGCCATTACCGTAGGAGTCCTTATCATAAGTCCCGCCCGCGGTGGCCCAGGCATAGAAACCTGATCCCCAGCAGGGGGGCATGGGGGCCGTGGAATGCTCCGTTCGCCGGATGGCCTCCAAGAGATAAGGACGGAAGTCCCGTTGCCCATCCAGCAGGGCCTGGGCGATCGCGCCGGTGAGGATACCGTCGTCCGTCGGGCAGGAACGCTCGGTAAACAAGGGAAAAGCGGGGTCGGCGTTCTGGGTGAACTCCAGAACTGACCCAATCGTATCTCCAGCGAGGGCTCCAAGCATGGCCGAAGCCTGTCTTATCGGCTGATAAAAGAAAGCATCGGTTCGGGGGATGACAGACGAAACTCCATTGCAGGTTCTGGGGTTTTATCCGTGAATGACTCGCCCTAGGGCTACCCCCATGCTTCCCCGTATCCTCTTGTTGGCTCTCTCCCTGACTAGCCTAGCCGTGACCTCTCTGGGTGCTGCTCCAGGCAAGGCCGCCAGGAAGGACGCCAAGGAGGCTGCCGCTGAGGCCGCCAAGCCCAAGGTCCCAGCTAAGCCGATCGCGCCGGCCGCGGCTGTCCCCGTCGTCCCACCAGCCAATGCCGTTTGGCGCGTTTGGAAGGACAATCAGGGACGGACCGTCGAAGCCATGTTCTGCGGACTCTCCGGGGAATTCATCACGCTGCAAACTAAGGACGGTAAGACCTATCACTTTAACGGCAATGTCCTCTGTCCGGAAGACATCGCTTTCGCCAAAGAGTGTGCCACGAAGTCACGTGCGTCGGGCTTCAGTGGCTTGAGTGTGGCCCAGGCCGCTGCCGATATTGATCGTCTGGTCGGCGCCGCCCTCGCCGCCAAAGGCCAGCAACTAAACGCTCCAGCGTCCGACGAACAGTTCCTGCGGCGGATTTACGTCGATGCCGTCGGCCGCGTGCCAACCGCCGCGGAAGCCACCGCTTTCTTGGACGACCGTTCCGCCGATAAGCGCGCCAAACTCATCGATAAAGTCGTCTATACTTCAGGCTACTCGCTGCAGATGTTTAACTGGATGGCTGACCTCCTGCGCGTGAAAGACACTTTCTACAAGGGAGTCCCCGCGTTCAGCTTCGAGGATTGGCTCAAGACTCGCATCGCTGCTAATGCCCCGTGGGATAGTATGGTGCGCGAGATGCTCACCGCCGATGGTCGGTTGAGCGATAACGGTGCGGCGGGTTTCTTGCTGTATGATGCGGAGATGCCCCTGGATGGCGTGTCCAACCTGATGACGACTTTCTTGGGAAGTAATATGGCCTGTGCGCAATGCCACGACCATCCGCTCGCCGATTGGACGCAGCGTGACTTCTACCAGATGGCGGCGTTTTTTGGTGCGACGGACGGTAAGGACGAGATGGTCATTAGCCAGGTCAAGAAGGCCATCGGTAAGGACGACTCCGTTCCACAGAATATTTCGCGTCGCATTGCGGATTTCAACGCGTTCCGGCTAGAGGATAGCACCAAGCAGAAGCTGACCTTCCCGAAGGACTATAAATACAAGGACGCTAAGCCCAATAGCCCCGTCTCGCCTGCGCTGATTCATTGGGAGAAGTCCGATCGCTCCCTCCCGGCCTACGCGATCGATGTCTCTAAGCCGGCCCAACTGCGCAACCATTTCTCCCAGTGGATGACCAGTCCGCAGAATCCCCGCTTCGCGGCCAATATCGCCAATCGCTTGTGGAAGAAGGCCTTTGGACTCGCTGTGCAGGAGCCCGTCGACGACATCGATGTCTATAGCGAGGCGAGCAACCCCGCCTTACTCCAGCACCTCACGCAGGTGATGAAGTCCGCCCGCTTTGACCTACGCGAGTTTCAGCGCGTCCTCTACAACTCCAAGACGTACCAGGCATCGGCCAGTGCTTCCCCCGACCTCAGCCAGGGACCTTATCTATTCAATGGCCCGATCATCCGCCGGCTAACCGCCGAACAAACCTGGGATAGCCTGATTGTGAACGCCGTCGGCGCCAACGCCGACAACATCCTCCTCCGACGCGGTGATGACCTAAAGAAGATGGCTTTACCTGAAGGGGCCGTCACGGCGGCCGCTGTCCGGCAGGTCTATGAAGGCATGAAGGCCGCTGGCCTTAGTAGTAAGGGTGGGGCGGCCAAGAAATCGTCGGGCGGTTCGACCGCTGGCCTAGCCACTGGGTATGACGGCGAAAAGCCGACGACGAAGTATAAGTTGCTCTTGGCCCGGGCGAGTGAATTGCCGCAACCCGCGTCAGAGACGCACTTCCTCCGCGTCTTCGGTCAAGGCGACCGCCAGCTGGCTGACTCCGCCACCAACGATGGTAGCGTGCCGCAGGTTCTGCAGTTGATGAATGGCAACGTCGGTCGCCTCGTTTCGGATCTCAAGTCTCACTCGGTTGTCGCCGCCTATGCGGAGAAGACCCGCGAGGCGCAGATTTCTTCGCTCTACCTTTCGTACCTCTCGCGTCGTCCGAACGCCCGCGAGATGAGCGCTGCCGGCAAGGGCCTGTCCGATGGGCTCAGCTTGGCTGACCTCGCCTGGGCCCTCGCGAACACCCGTGAATTCCTCTTTATCCAATGAACCTCCCCATTCCTGCCGACCAGCTCCGCGATCCGCTCGCCCGTCGCTCTTTCATCGAGCGCTGCGCCAAAGTCTCCTTTGGCCTGAGCGTCCTCCCGTTCTTCAGTAAACTAGCCACGGCCGCGGAAGCCCCAGGCGCAGCCGCGAACGCCGGCCTCCCTGGCTTCGGCAAAGCTAAGCGCGTCATCTTCATTCAGTTGGCTGGCGGCATGTCGCACATCGACACGTTTGATCCGAAGGCTGGGGCGAATAAGGGGCCAGCGTCGGCCGTTTCGACCAAGGCGGGCTACCAGGTGACCTCCTTCTTACCAGAGACCGCTAAGGTCGCTGACAAAATTGCCGTTATCCGCAATATGACCGCTAAGGTCGGCGTCCATGCCTCCGCTGCCTACCTGATGCGCACGGGCTTTGAACAGCGTGGCAGCGTCCAGCACCCGACCTTGGGTGCGTGGGCTCAACACTTTCTGGGTGCGTCGAGCAAGACCCTGCCCTCTTCGGTCTGCGTGGGTCGTCCGGCAAACAAAGGGAACGGTTGGTTCCCGGCAGCCTTCTCCCCGTTGCCCATCCAATCGCCTACCGATGGGCTTCAGGATGTGCAGTCGCTGGCTGATGAGGCCACGCACGCTAAGCGCACGCAGCTCCTCGCCGACCTCGATACGGGCTTTGGCGGCAAGGCGGCTGACGAAAACGTGAAAGCCTATAATGATTTCTATGATGCGACGTTCCAGTTAATGAAGAGTTCGGACCTCAAAGCTTTCGACCTCACGGCGGAGTCAGCTGCGACTAAAGCTCGCTACGGCACCTCGCGTTTTGGACAGGGTTGCCTCCTCGCTCGTCGCCTCGTCGAGAACGGCGTCCGTTTCGTGGAAGTAGCGCATGGCGGTTGGGATATGCACGCCACGCTGGAAGACCGCATGGAAGACGTCGGGGGCGACTTTGACCGCGTTTTCGCAGCGCTCATTCAGGACTTAGATTCCAGGGGCATGCTCGATACGACCTTGGTGGCGGTGACGACGGAGTTCGGTCGCAAGCCTGAGTTCTCTGGGGGCGGCCGCGGCCACCACCCACTCGCTTTCTCGACCGTTCTGGCAGGCGGCGGCGTCAAGCGCGGCTACGTGCACGGCGCTACGGATGCCAAGGGCTATGCGCCCGATGGCGAAGGTATTTCCCCAGGCTCGCTCCATGCCACCATTGCCCATGCGGCCGGCTTGCCGGTGCAGACCGACATCATCACGCCTGCGGGCCGTCCGATGCAGGTCGGTAACAAGGCAAAGATGGTCAAGGGTCTGTTCGCTTAAGAGGTTGGATCGGGACGGCGTCGCGTCGTTGACCAAAGGGGTGAGATGCAGTCCCAACCTTACCATCGGCTGCACGTGCGTATCTGGTTTGCTTTGGCGGGAAAGGCTTCGATGCTCACCCGATGAATGCCCGCCTATCGCTTCGACTCTTACTCGTCCTGGATATCCTGATGCTGGTCGCGGGGGTGTCGTTATCCTTTTTCGATGGCTACCTCTTGCCGGATACTTTGGCCGAGTGGAAGGAGGCTCAACTAGACGAGGACGCCTTGTCCTTAACCGATTTAATACTCTTAGCCCTGTGGCTTGGTTGGCTCGGCGGCTATCTCGTCTCCGTGGTCGGGCTTTTCCTGCAGCAGCGTTGGGCAGCTTGGCTTTTCTTGGCGATCACAGTCCTCGGGGTGGGCTTTACGTTATCTGAGCCTTCGGTCTACTCTGGGCTCTTAGCGGCCATCGATGCGGTGGCGCTGTTGGTCCAAGGCGCTATCTTGGCCGTCTGTTTTGGGACGGACGCGTTACGTCCTGAAAATCCGGTCGCCTAAGTATGGACGACGCTGAACTAAAGCTCTTTGCCTCAACGGTCTTCTTGGGTGAACCCTTGCCTGCCAACTGGCCGGCTTCGTTCGTTATCATCAATGCCTGGGAGACGACCGGCGAGACTTGGCCCCTTGAGCGCAATCAGGCGGCGGATGAGGCCTTGCGGCAGGCCCTCGAGCGCGTCGGCCTGCGTCATCATCGGGTGACTGGGGCTTCGCCCGACCTAGTCCATCAGGAGCCCTCTTGGGCGGTGGATATGTCTAAGGAGTCCGCGGATGAACTCGCCGACCATTTCCTGCAGGTGGCGTTCTTTGCGGTGGAGCAGGGGACGCTCTTCGTGGTGCCCACGGGGCTGCCAGAGGCGGCGGTCCCCCTCGGGCCATGGTCTGACCGCCTCCGCTAGGTATTTTCGGCTGGAAGGCTAGGGGAGATAGGTGAGACTGCGCCTATCCCCATGAAACGCCTGCTTACCCTCCTGGCTGCCTTTGTCGCGGTCCTGTCTCTGTCCGCGGCCGATGGCCCTGGTCTCGTCAACGGCCACCCTCCGGACATCAAGACGCTGAAGGTCGGCGACGCCGCCCCGGACTTCGAGCTGCTCGGCACCGATGGCAAGAAGCACAAGCTGTCCGAATACGCCGGCGGCGAGGCCCTCGTCGTGCTCTTCACGTCGAATCACTGCCCGACCTCGCACAGCATCGAGCGACGCCTCCAGAAGTTCTATGAAGAATACAAGGGCAAGGGCGTGAAGCTTGTCGCAATCAACCCGAACCATCCGGACGGCCTCAGCAAGGACGAGCTCGGTTACGGTGAGTTTGGCGACTCGTACGCCGAGATGAAGCCCTACGCCGAAAAGAATAAGTGGACCTTCGACTACCTGTACGACGGTGACACCCAGACCGTGGCCCGCGCCTACGGCTGCCTCGCGACTCCTCACGTTTTCGTCTTCGATAAGAACCTCAAGCTCCGCTACCAGGGCCGCTTCGATGACTCCCGTTTCTACGACGACTCTACGGTGAAGTCCAAGGACGCCCAGAACGCGGTCGACTCAATCCTCGCGGGTACGCCCGTCGCCCTCGAACTGACGAAGCCCATGGGTTGCTCGACCAAGTGGCGCGAGAAGAAGGCTGGCCATGACGCCAAGCACGCTGGCTGGGCCAAGACCCCGGTCACCATTGATTCCATCGACGCCGCCGGCCTCGCTAAGCTCCGCGCTAACACCTCCAATAAATACCGCCTTATCAACGTCTGGGCCACCTGGTGTGCCCCCTGCGTGCAGGAGTTCCCTGACCTCGTCGAGATCTCCCGTCAGTTTGATATGCGTGATTTTGAGTTAGTCTCCGTTAGCCTCGATAAGCCCGCCGATAAGGCCAAGGCGGAGGCCTTCCTCTTCAAGCAGGCCGCGGGCATGAGCAAGAAGGTCGAGAATACCGTGAAGAAAGAAGGGCGCACCACGAACAGCTACCTCTTTACCGGCAGCAACGACGAGCTCATCGCCTCGCTCGACAAGGACATGCCTGGCCCCATACCGCACACCATCTTAGTCGCCCCGGGCGGCGAAATCGTCTGGCGCCATAATGGTGTCATCAACCGGATGGACGCCGTGAATGCGATCCTTGATCGGATGAATCGCTTCTACGCGCCGACCTCGGCCAAGGCGCCAGCGCCGGCTAAGAAGTAAGCCTAAAGCGGAACGAGGGTAGGGGGTGGGCGGAATCGGCGATGCCGATGACCCTTTTGTTTTGGTAGGGTTGGCACTGCGTGCCAACCTAGCCTTTGTCAGGATGGCGCGGCGAAGCCACGCCCCTACCCGAGACATGGCTGGTACGCATTATCTTTTCATTAGAGGAGTGAGTCGCTAGAAGATACTCGTGAGTGAACCGCCGATCTTTTTGTCCCTCTGCTTGCAGGCCATCATGGTCCTGTTCGCGTGCCGCGTCGCTGGCTGGATCGCCGAGCGCTTTGGGCAGCCCTCGGTGGTGGGGATGATGATTGCGGGCGTACTACTGGGGCCGTCGTTGTTGGGGGCCATCTGGCCGGTCGAACAAGCGTGGCTGTTTCCGAAGTCGTCGCGCGACGTACTGAAGTTCTTGGCGGAACTCGGTGTCGGTGGTTACTTATTCTGCGTTGGCCTAGACTTCGATCTGGCGCAAGTTCGCCAGCGGAGCCGCTTGACCCTCGCGGTCGCTGCCGCCGGCGTTTTAGTACCGTTTTGCTTGGCGATTCCGTTGGCCCTTGCCACGCAGAATAGCCCGGACTGGTTTAAGGTCGGAGCGACGTTGAGTCAGCAGGTTCTCTTCTTGGGGGCAGCGCTTTCGGTTACGGCCTTCCCGATGCTCGTCTGGATCGTCCGGTCCAAGGGCTTAGCGAATTCCCCGATGGGTACGGTCGCCATTTCTGCGGGTGCCATCGGTGATGCCTTCGCGTGGGTCATTTTGGCGGTCGTCGTCGCTTCCTTCTCGGGTGAACCCAATGTAATTATCCGCTGCCTCGTCGGAGGTGCGCTGATTATTGCGCTCGCCCGGTATCTCGTACCACGCCTATTGGCGGGGCTCTCCGCCGAGTGTGATCGCCGGCAAGCATTGACGCCGGCAGCCATGGGGGCGGTCGCCGCAATCTTCGCCGCGTTCGTAGCTCTCAGCACTTGGTGCGGCATGCATGCGGTCTTCGGCGGCTTTCTCTGTGGCTTGGCGTTACCGCGGGGTGAACTCACCCTTGGCCTTCGGCGTATCGAGCCCGGGATTGCCATGTGGCTCTTGCCGTTCTTCTTTGCTTTTTCTGGCCTACAGACACGCATCGATTTACTCATCTCGCCGTCCGCGCTCGGGCTCTTGGCCTTGGTACTCTTGGTCTCACTCCTCGGGAAAGGTGGAGCGTGCTGGATTGCCGCTCGTTGGGCGGGTTTGCCTGCAGCGGAGGCAGGTGGGGTCGCCTCACTCATGAATGCGCGCGGACTCATGGAACTGATTCTCCTGAACGTTGGACTTCAGGCCGGACTCGTGGGTAACGTCTTGTTCTCCGTGCTGGTGGTCATGGCCGTGGTCACGACCCTACTCGCGGGACCGCTCTTCGAATGGACCTATGGACGTCAGGCACGGAAAGCCGGCGAGCTAGGGAAGCTTTAGGAGACAAGGGGATGGGGGTTAGGGGGTAGCGGTTGGGGGTAGGGGGTAGGGGGTAGGGGTCTGAGGAGAGCCCGTGGTGCGGTCCGTGCCTTGCCAAACAAAAGACCCCGGCGATGGCCGGGGTCTGGTTCGTGGCTGGTGTGAGCCTTAGGACTGCTTGACCTTGACCCACTGCTTCGTGCGGGCGGACTCAAGGACCGCGTCGCAGACATACTGGGTGCCGAGGGCGTGACGGAAGTCCGGGTAGGCCTTGGGGGCCTTAGGGTCGTCGAGGCTCTTAAGGAACTCAGCGAGGGCGTGGGTGAAGGAGTGCTCGTAGCCGAGGCAGAGACCTGGTACCCACCAGTTGCCCGAGTACGGATGGTCGCCGTCGGACGTGTGGATGCTGGCCCAACCGCGACGGTCGCCCGGCACGGCGTGGTCGAAGTAGTTCAGGCGGTTGAGGTCATGCAGGTCCCACTGGAGGGACTTATGTTCGCCGTTGATTTCGAACGTGTAGAGCGCCTTGTGACCACGAGCGTAGCGCGTGGACTCGAACTGAGCAATCGAGCCGTTGGCGAAGCGACAGAGGAAGATGGCCGCGTCGTCAATGGTGACCGCCTGCTTCTTGCCCGTGGCGGTGTGGACGCGCTCTTTGATGAACGTCTCGGTGATCGCGGAAACTTCGGTGATCTCACCGTTGATCCAGCGGGCCGTGTCGATGCAGTGTGCGAGCAAGTCGCCCGTCACGCCCGAGCCGGCGGAAGCCGCGTCGAGGCGCCAGAGACCAGCGCCGCCCTGTGGGAGGTCAGTTGAAATCGTCCAATCCTGGAGGAAGTTGGCACGGTAGTGGAACACGCGACCGAGCTCGCCGGCAGCGACGATGTTCTTGGCCAACGTCACGGCGGGGAGGAAGCGGTAGTTATACCAGACGAGGTTCGGGAGGCCCGACTTCTCGACCGCAGCAACCATCTTCTCGCCTTGCTCACCGTTGAGGGCGAGGGGCTTTTCGCAAAGGATCATCTTGCCGTGCTTAATGCACTCCAAGGCGATCTCGGCGTGCGAGTCGTTGGGCGTGCAGATATCGACGGCGTCGATATCGTCGCGAGCGACGAGTTTGCGCCAATCGGTTTCATAGGAGGCGTAGCCCCACTTTTCAGCGAAGTCCTTGACCTTGGCTTCGTCGCGACCGCAGACGGCCTGGCGGACGACATGGTGACCAGCAGTCACCTTATCCTTGGGGAAGAAGTGACCAACCTGGGAATAGGCGTTGGAGTGGGTGCGGCCCATGAAGCCGTAACCGATGAGACCGATGCGAACGGGTTTAGACATAGTATGAGGGGTTAGGGGATAGGGGGTAGGGGATAGGGGATAGGGGAGGGGGGTAGGGGAGGGGGACTGGGAGAAAGGCTTAGAGGGCCTTCTTTACCTTCACCATCGCGGAGAGGATGGTGTTCCAGGTCTTGGGGTTCTCGAGGATGGCGTTCGGGAACATGCAACCATCCCAGCAGATGTGGTGCATGCCGCGGTCGGCGGCGCCTTCGAGCCAGACCTTAGAGCAAGCAGCGATGTCGAGCTTACCGTTCGCGTCGTCGGCTTGGCAGTGACGACCGGTCTTCTCGTGGGAGCCCGTGCCGTGCACGGTGCCGTCGTTCTGGGCGACGTGGAAGTCATAGGTCCAAGGACGGAGCTTACTGACCATCTCGCGGTAGGCAGGCCAGAACTGTTCCTGGGTGTAGCCTTCCTGGAGGAGGGCGGCCTCAGGTTCGTTGTAGCCCATCAAGTAGAGGTAAGTGTGAGCGAGGTCGGCCTGGAAACCGAAGTGCTTGGGCATGCCGACGCCTTCGAGGGTATCGAGCATCGCCTTCCACGAGTGCATACCAGCCCAGCAGATTTCGCCTTCTGCGGCGATACGCTCACCGTGGTCGGCCGCAATCTTCGCAGCCTTCTTGAAGGTATCGACGATGCGGGCCGTGTTGGCCGTCGGGTTTTCGCGCCACTTGGCCACGCCGAATTCAGCGGAGTCCACGCGTATCAGGCCGTACTTGCGAACGCCATGCTGGTTCAACTGCTGCGCAATGCGGCAGGCCTTCTCGATCGCGAGGAGGAACTTCTGCTGCTGCTCATCGGTGCCCATGGCGGAATCGCCCACGGTGCCACCCCAGACCGGCGCCACGAGGGAGCCGACATTGAGGCCCTTGCCGGCAATCTTGTCCGCCATCGCCTTGAGCGCATCGGAGGAGATGTCCGGGTCGGTGTGCGGGTGGAATAGGAAGAGGTCGACACCGTCGAACTTGTGACCGTCGACGTTCGCAGCGACCGTCATGTCGAGCATCTGGTCGAGGGCGATCGGGGGATGATCGGTGTTGGGCTCCTTGCCGACGAGGCCGGGCCACATGGCGTTGTGCAGTTTCATAGTCTTGGGGGTTGGGGTAGAGGGTGAGGCTTACTTCTGCTTGGCCTTCTTGTAAGCGCCCATGGCGGGGGCGGCCGGGTTCACTTCCGGGCCGAAGTAACGCAGGCAGACCAGCGGTTCGGTGGTAGAAGTGTTACGGAAGGTGACGCCCTTCTTGGCGCCAGCTTCGGTGCAGAAGTATTCGTCTTCGGTGAGCTCGTGGAAGCGGATGAGCTTCGGGCTGTTGAGGACCTCGCCGTTGATCGTGCCCGAACCCTGGACGCAGATCAGGCCGTAGGCGCCGTTGTCGGTGATGGTGCACTCGGCACCCGGCTCGACGGTCAGTTCCTTAGCGGTGAAATACTGGAACTTGTCGACCTTGCCGTAGACAATCCACTTGTCCACGTAGCCCTTGCCCTGGACCGAAACGACGGGCTCGAGGTAGTGGTTATCCTTGAAGTTCGGGTCGACATTCTTGTCCCAGTCGAGCTGGTCCACGATGAAGTCGACGTCTTGATGCTTGGACTTGGGCATGTCCTTGACGAGTAAGGCCACGGTACTTCGCGGCCTTCGACGAGGTTCTGATACATACCGAACACGTCCGAGCCCCACTGGGGTTCGTAGGTGCAAAGGGAACCGGGAGCGTGCAGGATGCACGGGTCGATGAGCCAGCCAGTGCCGGGCTCGAGCTTGTAGGCCTTAGAGAGGGCGAGGATCTTGTTGTCGCCCTTGTGCCAGTTGGCAATGCACTCGCGGACCTGCGCCTTGGTCGTACCGGGCTCGAAGCCCATGAACGTGTAAGGGAAGTTGTTACCGACGTTGTTATGCTGCGGCGGGAAGTAATAGGACTCTGGCTTGCCTTCGAGGCCGAGCAGTTTGGCCTGCTTGGCATTCTGGTGCATGTGGTGCGGGATCGGACCCATGTTGTCGAAGAACTTGGAGTAGACGGGCCACTTCTGATACTTCTTCCAAATGGCGGAACCGATGAGCGCGGAGCCGCACTCGGCGACGGCCTGCTTGAGCGTGAAACGCGTGTCGCCGATAACGACGTAAGACAGACCTTCGTCGGGCGTGCGGTTGTCGTTGGCGGCTTCGGTGGTGGAAGCGAACCAGCGTTCGTCAATACCGCCGCGGCTCAGGCCGAAGGCGTAAAGGTCATCCGGGTGCAGCTTGAGGCGCTTGCCGGGCTGCAGGAAGGAGCGCGGCACCCAGCAAGGAGCCAGGCGGAGCAGCCCGCCCGTGCGGGCGAGTTCCTTTTCGACGAGGGAGGCAACTTTGGCCTTCTTCGTGGTCAGGTCATGAGTGGTCTGAGGAGCTTTAGACATGAGGGTGGGGGAAAGGTTGGGGAGTGAGATTTAGGGGAGTCCGTGGGGGTGGACAAGTATTAGTCGCTGGAGGTTTCAGCGCTTCAAATAGTGCCAATTAAGCGGGACAGTCACGGCTTGACCATTTTCGCCCAAAATCCGCACGGACTCAGGCCCGGCCGGGGTGATGGACTGGACCTGGCCGAAGCCGGGGCCGACCGCAGCCGCGGCCTGGATAAGCGGGAGG
This sequence comes from Verrucomicrobiota bacterium, assembly GCA_003569205.1. Lineage (GTDB taxonomy): Bacteria > Verrucomicrobiota > Verrucomicrobiia > Opitutales > UBA953 > UBA953. The sequence goes on from BGOK01000013.1 coordinate 24,549, forward strand.
CGGACGGGCTGATCCTTGCGGAACTCGCGGGAAGTGGGGACGCCGTCGGTGGCCAAACGGTCTTCGCGGGCGATGTCGACGCCATCGCAGAAGTGAGAACAGACTTCCTCGAGTCCTAGCCGGCCGAGGTGGCGCTTTTCCCAGGGGTGACCAGGGCGACCCCCGTTGGAGAGCCAGAAGAGCGTGCTGGGGAAGTCAGCGACGTTCTTGAGCTGATACCAGACGTAGCCTTCTGGGAAGGTCACCGCCGTCCACGCGAAGGGTTGGGCTTCAGTCGCGGGGGCATTGACCAGCATGATGAGGTCATCATTACCAGCCCGAGCCGGATAGCGGGTGAGGTCCGTGGTGCTGCCGTCCTTGCAGGTCACGCTGCGGAGGTCAGTGAAGCGGGAGTTGGGTTTAAGGATACCCAATTCGCCGGCGGCCGGATTAGAGAATTCAGCGTGGTAGACTGAGCCGTAGCGGAACGGACTAGTCGCAATGCGAGCGGTGCCGGCGGGAACGGACGAGAGATTAAGAATCGGATGGTTACCGTAATTCCAACGACCTTCGAGCTGGGCAATGACGTGCTCGGCGTAGATGGCATGGTGGCCGTCGACCAGCGACATCGTTTTGGTCACGGTCGCGCCGGTGTCGGTCCCTTTTTGGCGCAGCACTAGCGAATGGTTTGTTTGATTCTGAAAATCCCATTTGGCATTGGCGGTATCACCGTGTGGCGGGCCTTTCTCTTGCCCACCAAACGGCAGGCACATGAAATCTCCCCGCAGGTAAGTCAGCAGGTTGGGCAGAGACTGGTCGATCTCGTGTGGTTGCCAAGGCGAGAGCGAGTACGGAGACGCCTGGAGGCCGGGCAGGTGGAAAGTCACCGGACCGAGGTGTCCAGCGGTCTGCGTGATGGCCAACTCGACCTGGGCAGTCCGAAGGGTGAAGCTGGGGGCGCCGTGGATAGTTTCCATGGGAAGGGGGTGTTTTTTGTCGTTCGGTCGGCGGGGTGTCAACGCCTTGGCTGGAAATGGAAGGGGGGCTTGCCATCGAGTGCTGGCTCGGGTTGCTTGGGGCTATGCCACAGCCATTGCCGATTCTTTACGTCAAGCCCGGGTGCCCATGGTGCACGGAAGCCTTGGAATTCTTTGCCGCTCAAGGGGTGCAACTCGACGTCCGTGACGTGGTCGCTGACATGCACCAGATGCGCCAGCTCGTGGCGCTGACCAGCCAGTCGAAGTGCCCCTCTTTGCGGTACGGCGACTTCATCGTGGCCGACTTTTCGGTCGACGAGTTTAAGGCCAAGGCCCGCAAGTACCCACAGGTCTGCAAAGAGCTCGGTCTGAAGATCTAGGCGCCGAGTCGAAAGAGGGCTTGGCAAAGGCCTGGTAGCCTTTAGAAAACGTGCATGAGGTTAACCCCAACCTTGTGCCTGTTCCTGTGCGCATCTCTCTTCGGCGCCCAACCCAACGTCGTGCTCATTATGGCCGACGACATGGGCTGGGCCGACCCGGCCTGCTATGGCTCAAAGTTGAACGTTACCCCCAACCTTGATCGACTCGCAAAGGAAGGCACGCGCTTCACGAGCTTCTACGCCACGCAGGCCGTCTGCACCTCCTCCCGGGTGGCGTTACTCTCGGGCTGCTATCCGAATCGTCTGGGCTTGGGCGGCACGGCCCTGCCCCCGAATTCTAAACTGGGACTCAGTACGTCGGAGGAATCGCTGGGTGCTCTTTTGCGCAAAGCTGGCTACCATACGGGCGTCGTGGGTAAATGGCACTTAGGAGACAATCCAAAGTTTCTCCCGCCCGCTCATGGCTTCGACGAGTCGCTCGTGATCCCCTACTCCAATGACATGTGGCCGTTAGGCTACGTGCCTGGGGACGTGACCAAGAATTACCCGCCGCTGCCGCGGTTGACGGATGGGGTCCCTTTCGGGACTGTGAAGGACTGGGCCGACATGGACGCCTTGACCTCGGTGCAAGGGTTTCGCGCGGTACGTTTTATTCGGCAGAATGCCGGCAAGGGTAAGCCGTTCTTTCTCTACCTCGCCACTTCCATGCCGCACACGCCCCTCGGCGCGTCGAAGGAGTTCAAAGGCAAGGGAGCGTCCCCTTACGCTGACACGATGGCCGAGATTGATGCGCATGTCGGTAATATCATGGATACGCTCCGCGAGACCGGTGTGGAAAATGAAACCATCGTTATCTTCACCAGCGATAATGGTCCGTGGTTGAATTTCGGACGGCATGCCGGGTCCGCTGGTCCGTTTCGTGAAGGCAAGGGCACCACGTGGGAAGGCGGCGTACGCGTCCCTTTCATCATTCGCTGGCCAGGGGTAGTACCGGCGGGCAAGGTGACCTCGGCCTTGGCCGGCAATCTTGATGTCCTCCCCACGTTGGTCGAAGCCTGCGGAGCCACCAAACCAGTCCTTCCCATCGACGGCCAATCTTTCCTCGCGGCCGCTAAGGGCACATCGGCCAAAGCTCGCGAGAACTTTGCCTATTACTACGGTGATAAGCTCGAGGCCGTGCGCGTCGGCAAATGGAAGCTACATCTCCCCCACACCTATCGCAGCTACGAGAACATCGTCCCTGCCGCCGTCGACGGTAAGCCATCGAAGTATAATCAAGGCAAGGTGGAGTGGGCGCTCTATAACCTCGAGGCCGATGAAGGTGAGCGTAACGACGTCAGTGCGACGCAGCCCCAAGTCGTGGCCGAACTGAAGGCCTTTGCGGAAGCAGAGCGTAAGCGCATGGATGAAGCCAAGCGCCCGGTTGGCCGAGTCGGTAACTAAGCGCCCTTAGTCAGCGACCAGGTGCGGGCGGCCATGATAGCCGTCCCAGCGATGGCAATGAGTAGCCCGAGTATCCGGCGCAGGGCGGAGGTCTCGAGCCGCGCCTTGGAGAGTGCGTAAAGGATTCCAGCAGTGGTGAGAATAATGACGGCCTGTGCTGCTTCGACGCCGACGTTGAAGCCCAGTAACAGCTTGGCGAGATCCGCTGGGCCGATGCCTTGTAGTTTGTCGGCCGCGGCGGCAGCGAAGCCTAGTCCATGAATGAGCCCGAAGACTAAGGGCACGACGACGAACGCGGTCTGCGCGGGCTTCTGTCGGTAAGCCAGGTAGCCACCAAGGGCAATGGTGGCCGCGATGATGGGTTCGATCCAATTACCCACGGGGGGGATTGTGCCCGTAATGACGAGCGTGAGCGTGATGGCGTGGCCTAGGGTAAAGACGAGTGAACGTCGAAGCGCTTCGCCGACGGAGGCTGCGGCCAACATCATCGCCAGCATGAAGAGACAGTGATCCCAACCATCGGGGATGACATGCTCGAAGCCCTCGCGGAGGAAGCCACTCAAGGTGAAGTGGACTTCGCCAATTTTGAAAAGTCCCTTTTCGCCTGGGGCGACGGTCATCAGGACCTGTGAGTCCATCCCGCGTCGAAGGTTGGTGATGACCGACCCAAGAGCATCGGGGTAGACGACTTCGACAATGCCCGTCTCACGTGGAATCTTAGCACGTAGCCGCGCCGTCATGATCACGGGGTAGCGATCGGCCTCGCCTTGTTGCTTGGAGAGAGTCTGGACCTCGGCGGCCGTGGGGAAGCCCACCAGCTCGAGTGGTACCGCGACGCCATCGGCATAGACGCGCGTTCCGCGGAGGAAATCCTTAGGCGCTTGGGCAGCGGCCGCCGCGAGGCGGCCGGGTTCATACATTAGAGCGTCGAGTTCCTTAATCGTCGCCTCTTTGGGGTGCTTGCCGACGTAGAACGATGGCGCGTCAAACTTGACCTTAAAATCAAAGACATACTCATCGTCGATGACGCCGATGCAGTAAGCCTCTTTCCACTCGGGGTGCGCCTGCAACGATGCCGTGAGCAGGAGGAAGACCGCTAGAAAGAGTGAACGGACAAGGGACACGGGACGGGTCTAGGTGCGGGCCTACTCGCAAGCAATTCGCAACCGAGGCTTATTCGCCCTTAGCGGCTGGTGCCGGGCCCTTGCGAGCTGGGCGTTTCTCTTCTTCACTGGAAGCGCCCGCAGGTCGGGTATACGTGACGTTTAAGTCTGCCGCGCCGAGGACCTTGCCTTTCATCGCAGGCAATAAGGCCTCGACGGTAACTGGTTGGGTGGCGTCCGCTAGGTTGAGTTTGGCGGATAAGGCGAAGAGCGTGAGCACGTATTTCTTGAGGCCGGGGCCCTTGGAGTGGGGCGAGGCATATTCGACGCGATTATGGACGGTGCTCAGGCCCATCTTACCGAAGTCGGTCGCATTCTTGCCCGCGTTCGTTGTCTTCGAGTCGATGTCGGTCATCAGCCAGTAAATCTTGGTCTTACCCTCGGGGTCGAGGTGGTGCATGACGAGCGCGAGTGAGACCGTGCCTTTGGGCACGTTAGACCAAGCCAAGGGCGGACTAGCACCCGCGCCGTCGCCCGTGAATTCGGACGGCAGGGCCGCCCCATCTTTGACGACCGGGCTAGTCAGGGTGAAAGTCGGGGTTGGATTATTCGTCGGCTTCGCAGCCGCTACGAGATCGACTGCGCTCTTAGACCCGTCGGCCCCTTTACCGCCTTTGCTGTTCTTACCCTTGGGCTCTGGGCCTTTACTGTCCTCGGGTCCGGCGGCAAAGAGGACGCTGGTGCAGAGGCAGGCGAGGGTGAGTCGGAGTAAGCGAGTGGTCATGGATTCAGTTTATCAGAAATACCCTTAGGGAAAGATTAAGGCCTTATTTTTGCACACCTTTACCTTTACCCGCCGGGCCTTTGCCAGCGCCAGCGGCGCCAGGTCCTTTGCCGGCTGGGCCGACCCCGCGTCCCGCCGATGCTGCGGGTAGGCCTTTCTTTAGTTCGTCAAGCTTAGTGCCGAGGGCCTTCAGGACTTCGCCTTGTTCGGACGCTAGGTCTTTCTCTTCGCCGATATCTTTCGCGAGGTTAAAAAGGGAGCGCTGTCCATCGCTGGTCTCGATGATCTTCCAGTCACCATCGATGTAAGCGATATCTTGCATGGCGATGAGGAAGGCTGGTCGAGGGACTGTCTTCCCAGTCGACAAGGCAGGCCACTGATTAGAGCCATCCAGTTTGAGTTCGCCCGGGAGGGGCAGGGTGAGCGCTGCAAAGATGGTCGGGAAAAGGTCGTGCACGGCGATGGGCTGTTGACTCACTGCGCCGCCGGCAGTTTTGCCAGGCCAGCGGACGATGGCGGGCGTGCGGATACCGCCTTCGAACACCGTGTCTTTACCATTTTTCAAGGGAGTATTGGCGCTCATTCGGCGAGAGGCCCCATTGTCCGAGAAAAAGATGACTAACGTATTTTCCCGCAGGCCTTGTTCGTCGAGCGCCGCCAAGATTCGGCCAATGCCTTGATCGAGGCCCTCGACCACGGCGTTATACAGGCCGTCCGATTTGTGCTTGTCGGTGAGCTCCTTCGGCGCCGCCAGGGTGGCGTGCGGAGCGTTAAAGGCGACCTGTAGGTAGAAGGGCTTCTTCGGGTCACGCTTCTTCAGTTGTTTGATGGCTTCATCCGTAAAGAGCGTCGTCGTGTAGCCTTCTTCCTCGACCTGTTTGTTATCCCGCCACCAATCCGTCTGGCCGCGTTGGTTAGTGTGCTTGAAGTAATCGACCTCGGCACCGGTGAAGCCATAGAAGTGGTCGAAACCATAGCCGAGCGGACCTGGGTTAGTTCCCAGGTGCCACTTGCCGATGAGCGAGGTAGTATAACCTGCTTTTTGAAGGGTGGAAGCCAGCGTGGCCGTTCCCTTGGGGATGCCCTGTTGGCCAGGGCCGACGACGCCCGTCACGCCAAACCGCCGGGGCATCATGCCCGAGAGTAGGGCCGAGCGTGCGGGGCTGCAGACCGGATAGCCGTAGAAACGTTCGAGCTGCACGCCTTCCTTGGCCAACTTGGCCAAAGCCGGTGTCGTCATCTTGGGGTTATGATAACTGACGCCGTTCCAGCCTAGGTCGTCGGCCATGAGCACCAGGACGTTGGTCGGGCCGTTGGTTTTTTGGGCAAAGATCCCCGGGGTGCTGATCAGGCCGAGACAAACTAGGAGGAGTAGGCGCATCGCGAATTATTTGCCGACCGGAGGGCCACCTTTGCCGCCGCCCGGAGGGCCTTTCTTGGCGCCGCCGCTCTTGCCACCTTTACCTTCGCCACCGCCACCAGGGCCGTTGGAGGTCTTCGTCGCGTCGCAGATGTCGAGATCGCCGAGGCCGGCCGTGCCGAGCGGGCCCTTGAAGCCGCCCACCACGAAGGGCCACTTATCGCTGACGTGGTAGTGATAAGGCAGGCCGTCGTGCTCATGGCCATTAATCGTATCAAGATTCTTGGGCTTGCTGCCATCGGTTTCGGTCGGCCCGCGAATAGCGAAGCCATCGAGGGCGAAGCCGACAATCTTGCCGGACTTATCTTCATTCATCACCGAAGGCGCACGGTGATAGTGGTATTCGTGGCCAAAGCCAGTGTGGCCACCTTGGGGGTCCATCGGGGCGATGTTATGAAAGGCCGTGATGCGATCGACTGGTTCGGGCGGAAAGAAGCGGATGCCGTTTGTGCTGAGCCCGAGGCCCGAGCGGGGGGAGAACTTGGCTTGGCGCAGCGGAGTGACCTTGGCAGTCGCCTTCGGATTCTTCGGGATGAAAATTGTAACAATCTGTTCAAGTGGCTTGAGTTCGATAATCGAGTTCACCACGCCCTTTTCTTTAGCTTGTTCATAGGTCCAGCCGCCCAACTCTTGGCGGGCCACCTTATCGAACTCCGTCCGATCCTTCGTCCGGTGTACCGTACCGTCAGCATCGAACATATCCCAACCACGCTTGTTTAAGATTTTCAGGTACTCGGCATCGATACGGTACATCTTCTTATCAACGGTATCTTCCCAGTAGCCGCCTTTATCCTTGAGCGTCGCCGGAGCCCACGGACCCATTTCGTGGTCAGGCGGGAGGGAGCGAACGACAATTTTATAAACGATGGACTTAGAGCCGTCGGTAAGGGTGCCCTCCATTTCCGTGATCGGTTTCACCAGCGCCCGCTTATCGAAAAGGGCCATGACATCCGGGATGCCCGGTGTGTTCGGCGCAGCCGGCTTGGAAGCGGTTGGCGGCGTGGTTTCAGCGGCAGCCAAGCTGAGGCTAGTGCAGAGCAGGCTAAGGATGAGTTGTGTCTTCATGAGAGCTTTTGTTTTCTATAGAAACCCGCCTAAGCCAGTGAGTTGCAGGTAAAAACGGACTATATTTTCGAGGCCTTAATCTCGGCTTAAGGTTATTTCTTCGGGCGGAGATCAGCCGGGTCGTAGAAGACCTTATCCATGAAGAGGCCACGGGCAGGGGCGGTGGGGATTTCCGCCGTGATGACCTTCTCTTCGCGATAGGCCAACAGTCGCTCGGGAGGCATCTTGCCCTCGCCCACGCGCAGGAGTCCACCGACTAACCGACGCACCATTTTGTATAAGTAACCGCTGGCTTCCGTGGTGATGGTGATGCGTCGGCCTTTTTGCCGAACGTCGAGCCGCCAGAGGTCTTTGACGGGGTATTCGTTCTCCATGCCTTGGCGATGGGTAGCACCGTAGGCCCGGAAGTCGTGGCGACCCAAGAGTAGCTTGGCGCCCTTGCGCATCGCTTTTACGTCAAGGGCATCCCAATTCAATCCAAGGCAATAACGGGCTTCCCACGGCGGCGGGAAGCCGAGATGGATTTCATAGCGGTAGCGCTTGCCGATAGCCGAACTACGGCAGTGGAAATCAGCGGCCACGCGGTGAATGTGCGTGATCAACAGGCCGTACTGTTCGCCGGTATTGATCGCATGCATGAGGCGCTTAGTCGCGTGCGGCCAAAAGGCATCGAAATGAAAACATTGTCCCACACTGTGGACGCCACCATCGGTGCGCCCGCTGCCATGGATGGTGATGGGCTTCTTAAAGATGCGGGAAAGGCGGCCCTCCAATTCACCTTGGACGGTGCGACCGGTATCCTGGATCTGCCAGCCTTTGTAATCGGTGCCATCGAAGGCGACCCGGACTAAGAACCGCTCGGGGGTGAGGTCGGTCTTGGGGGACTTGACGAGTTTACTTTTAGCCATGGGTGCTCAGGCGCTAAAGCCGCGGCTATTGAGGAAGTCTTGGAGTAAGACCGCGGCGGCGCGGGAATCCCGTTCGCCTGACTTCGCTTGATCTTGGCGCTCTTGGGACGAGCGAGGCTTGCGCTGCCCGGAGAGGGCGTCGGCGGCCTGACTGGTTAGGCCTTCGTCGACCAGCTCGATTGGTAGGCCGAAGCGTTTGGTCAGTTCCACGGCGAAGGCATCGACCTCGAGGCAGCGTTTGGTCTTTTCGCCTTCCAAGGATAACGGGTAGCCTAAAACGAACTGGGTGACTTTGAGCCGGGCGATTTCCCGGCCGATTTGGTTAAAGCGCTCCTCCGCTTCAGGAGCGGTGGCAGCAGGTAAGGGAAAGGCAAAGCCGAGCTCATCGCCGTGGCTGAGCCCGACGCGCTTGGAACCATAGTCGATGCCGAGGAAAACGGAGGACACGGCTAGAACGCTGTGGAGGGCGGGGGTTATTTTCAATCCCTGCTTTGCGGTGGCTGGGGTTTGACAGGGGGCAGGGCTTGCACTGCATAGGGGCATGTCGTCGGATGAACGTCTAGGGTCGCATGAACGGGAGCTTTACTCCCGGCAGATCCGTCTACCCGGGGTCGGTGAGGCCGGGCAGCTCCGGCTGAAATCCGCCAAAGTCTTGGTCCTCGGGGCCGGTGGGTTAGGCTCGCCCGCCGCGCTCTATTTAGCGGCTGCGGGGGTTGGTCTGCTTGGCATCGCCGATCCAGACCAAGTCGAACTCAGCAATCTCCATCGCCAAGTCCTGCATGGTTTCGACACCTTGGGCCTGCCGAAGACGATTTCCGCGGCGGAAGCTTTATCGGAAATAAACCCAGGGCTGAAGATCGCCCTACACCCCGAGGGCTTGACCGTCGAGAACGCCGCCGAGCTCGTGGCGCGCTACGACTTGGTCGTCGATGGTACCGATAATTTCGCCACCCGATTCTTGGCGGCGGATGCCTGCGTCTTAGCTGGCAAGCCACTCATCCATGGTAGCGTGATCCGGAGCGAGGGTCAGGTCGGTGTCTTTCTGCCGAAGCAGGGTTGCTATCGTTGTGTCTATCCTGTCATGCCCGCCGCTGCTTCGGTGCCAACCTGCGCCGAAGCTGGCGTCTGGGGTGCGACCTGCGGGGTGGTAGGCTCCTGGATGGCATCGGAAGTCATCGCAGTTTTACTGGGCCGTCGGACGCAGTCCCGGTTGCATTTGATCGACGTGGACGCTGGCACCGCGCGCGTGGTGCATTTGGCCGCGGACTCCACCTGTCCAGCGTGCGGTCACCAACCGACGATTCTTTCGCTCGAAAAATCTTTCTATCAACCCACCGCCTGCCAGCCACCGCCCACCGCCATGTCCGAACATCCCTTAGAAGTGTCCATCGAGGAGGCTGCACGCCTGCTCGCCTCCGCCCAGCCACCTTTGCTCATCGATGTGCGCGAGCCCTCCGAGCACGCCACCTGTTCCATTGCCTGTGCCAAGCTCATTCCGATGGCCTTGGTGCCAGAACGTTTAGCCGAAATTCCCCAGGGAGTACCTATCCTCATTCACTGCCATCACGGTGGCCGCAGCCTCCGGGTCACCCAGTTTTTGAGGGCTAAAGGTTATGCCCAGGTCTCCAATGTCCAGGGGGGTATCGATGCCTGGTCCTTGAAGGTCGACCCCAAGGTTCGCCGTTACTGACCTAGTCAAGGCTTGCCGACCCCAGAAAACGCACCTTTTATCCCTCTTAACCATGAAGCGTCTCTCCCTTCTCTTTGTCGCCGCCGGCCTCCTCGTGGGTTGCGGTCCTTCCCGCATGCCTTCCGACTTCAATGCGAATGCAGGTGGGGGTAATTCCACTGGCCTCGATACCCGCCCGCCAGGTTTCAACGCCATGGCTGACGCCATCCGTAATGGCAACGTCCCCCCTGAAGCCATCCTGACGACTATCTACTTCGACTTCGATCGTTACACGGTAGACGCCAAGGAGCGTACCAAGCTCGACGGTATCGCTGGTCGCGTGAATGCGACTAAGGTCATCATCGCCGGCTACACCGACCATTTCGGCACCGAAGAATACAACCTCGGTCTCTCCGACAAGCGTGCTCAGAGCGTCCGCGATTACCTCGTGAAGTCGGGCGCTAATCAAAGCTCCACCGAAGTCCTTGCGCTCGGTTCCCAACAGGCCGACAAGAGCGCCGCGGGCCGCCAGTCCGCTGCGAAGGATCGTAAGGCTATCGTTGTCGACGCGAATTACTCTGGTCCGATTTCTTCGGGTGCCGTTAAGCCTGCGACCGTGACCGCTCCTGCTTCCGGCAATGCGCCTTCCCCTGCGCCCGTGACCGCTCTCTGAGTTACTTCCCATGAACAAAAAGGCCCGCCAATCGGCGGGCCTTTTTTATACCATAACCTTGGTGCCACTAAAGTTTATGGCAGGTACCAGTAAAGGTGGGCGAGGGTGAGAACATAAAGCAGAACCGCCGATGTCTTCCCGATTAGACGTTCACGGTCGGTGCGATGCGGGGCACCCCAGCGACCCCAAATCCAGCAGGCGGTGGCTAACACGGCGAGGCCGAGCGAGGCGTCGCGCACCCAGCCGCGATCTTCGACTTGAGAGTTAAGGACCCAGAGCAAATAGAGCGCGTAGGCAAAGAGCGGGAAAGCCATCGCTTGTTTGAGCGTCTCCATCCATTCGCCCGGGCGGGGCAGGAGGTTAGTAAGCTTGGGGAAGATGGAGAGCAGGAGATAGGGGATGGCCATCCCCAGGCCGATCACGACGAAGAAGAGTAACGTCTCACCGGATGCACGGTCCTTATCGAGGGCGAAGCCCAGCGCCGCCCCGAGACCAGGCGCCGTGCAGGGTGTGGCGACGGCGGTGGCGAGTACGCCCGAGAAGAAAGCCCCCGAAGCACCGCCTTGCGGTTCAGCGCCCGCGGCGGTCCCTGCCAACCCCGTACCGATTTCGAAGACCCCTGCCAGGCTCAAGCCGAGCGTCACCATCAGTACGCAAGTACCAAGCACGAAGCCCGGGGATTGCATCTGGAAGCCCCAGCCGACGGAGTTACCACCCGCTTTGAGGGCGAGGATAACGCCCCCTAACGCGAGGAAGCTGAGCACGACTCCGAGCGAGTAAAGCAGGCCATTGCGGATAACGACCCCACGGTCAGCGCCGGCTTCGCGTGCAAACCCCAAGACCTTGAGGCCGATGACTGGGAAGACGCAGGGCATGAGGTTAAGCAGGGCGCCGCCACCGAAGGCCAGCAGAAGCCACACCACGTAACCATGGGACTCATTGGCGGCCCGATATTCTTTGCCGGCGCTAATCGCACTGAGGGCTGCGAGCACTTCGTCATCGGAGATCACTTCAGACAGTAAGGCCGTCGGGGCACCTTGCTTAAGAAAGACATTACATGGCACGCCGCTGCGGCCGTACTTGGTGAGTTCGGCCGCGATGACCGCATCCTTTTTAGTCCAGTCGGCCTTCATGAGAACCACGCCCTTATCGGCGAAAGCGGCGGCGACGACATCATGCTTGTAGACACGTTTGTTAATCTGACAGGTCGCGCACCATTCGGCCGTGAAATCGATATAGACCGTCTGGCCGGCAGCTAGAGCCTTGGCTTCGGCCTCTGGCGACCATGGGAGCCAAGCAGAGTTACCCTTGGGCGTTTCCTTAGTGGTATTGGCGGGAGCAGGGGTCGTGCTGCCAGCGGCGGGGAGAGCTTCCACGCGGTGCCAAGTGCCACTGGTGTCTTGGGCGGCGAAGACGACGGGGCCCGTTTCCAGCTTCTCAGTAGCGTCCTTAAGGCTAAAGGATTTCGTGGTCGCGTCCTGCTTCTGCTTAAACACGCCTTCGGGGGAAAGGACGCCGCGTTCCGGGAACCATACCTTGGAGAGAACCAACTTGGCCTCCGCCGGCGGGGTCACTGTCAGCGTGTCGGCCTTGACGGTATAACTGGCGCGGACGATGGGACGTAGATCACCGTACAGCTTGGGGTCGTGCTTAACGGCGGCATTACCAGGACCGACCTTGAGTTTCAGGGAGACCTCCTTGTCGAACGGGTAGCAGCCCTTGTCGTCGCACTCGAGCCATTCGACCTTCGCCTTTAAGTTGAGTTCGCCCGTGGCGGTGGCGGGGATGGTTAATTCAAGGAGCAACAACGTTTCGTATTCATGGACGAAATTATAGATGCCCTTTTGGTCGAGCATCTTGGGGCCGGGGTAGAGCAGGGGGCCTGAGGTCGTCCCGGCGGCGTCTTGCCATTCGATCGTCGGGTTTTGGCCAGCATCGCCGGGATTCTTCCAGTAGATATGGAAGTGATCGTCGCAAACAAAGCGCACCGCGACCATAGCCTTTTGGCCGGGACGGATATCAGGCGTCAGGTTGACGAGGTCGACCTTGGTGTGGGACGCGGCGTCGGCGAGCGGAGTTAGCCAAAGGTAGCCGAGCAAAAGGAGGGTAAGCAGTCGCTTCATGGCCTCGAAGTTGGCGGATTCCCTGCCGGAGGCAAGGCAACCTCGGCCACCCGAGGGATATTAGGCCGTGGCGCTGACCAGTTTGCAGGGCAGTAAGGCGGCGTCTTTCATCCCGTGGATGATCTTCTTGTCGGCTGGGCAGAACGTCGAAAGTACCCCTGAAAGCTCCACGGTATCCCCATCGACGAAGTAGTAAGGGCAAAGACGCACGCGGCCATCGGCTGGGACGACCGAGCCATCCTCCGCGTAGACCGGGTGGCTCAGACGGGAGGGCTTATGGTATTCCTGCATCACGTGGAAGGTGTCGTTCTCTGGGTCGAGGGCGCGCTCGATAGCCTCGAGCCACTCCTCGCGGGAGACGTCGCTACCGAGGGTCACGCTGCGGGCCCCCCAAGCGGTTTCATGGAAGCCGCTCGCCTTGATGATGAGGTTACGTTCCCGCTGGGAGGCCTCAGCTAATTCGGTCCAATCTCGAATCGGGCGGCCGTTGACGAGCGGGGCGTGGAGCACGGCAGTTGGCGGTAAGTCGGTCTTCTCCATGATCCACGTCTTTGGCACAATGCGGAACAAGGCCTCATGATGGTCTTCGGGGAGGTTCTCCTTCCAGAACTCTGAAAGCATCGGGTGATGGAGTAAGGCGAGGCCAAGCTTCTCTTCCTGGTAAGCTTTCATCGGTGGGGTCAGCGCCACTTGGCCAGCCTCAACCCCATTGAAAATCCCGTCGGCCCCCTTGACGTTGGCGAGGTCGAAGAGCTCAAAGAAACGATAGATTAGGTCAACCTTCCGCGGTGCACCGTCGACGGGGATATAGGTCTCGGAGCCCATCTGCATGAGTTGTCCCGGGTCGACCACGTGAACGTCATGGCCGAGCGAGCGGAGCTTTTCACCCAGCCAAAGGAATTCAGGACGGTAGGTCGCGGCTTCTTCGCTGACCACGATGGCCACGAGTGGGAAGCGGTTCGATGGAGTCAGTCGACCCAGGGCGGCGAAGAAACGCTCCGGCATGGTCGTCGAGCCGATCAGGGTAGAGCAGTCCTCGGAGTAGACCTCATTCAAGTAGGCGGTGAGACCGACGCCGCCGGGGACACTATCTAACTCCGTCATCGTGAAGCCCTCGTCGGTGATGAGCAGATCGGGCCGCAGCACCACGGGGCACTGTCCTTTGACCGAGCGGTGGCGGCCGTGTTCAATCAGCCCTTGGGGCTTATAGCGATCGAGGTATTCCGAGACCCACTTGGCGTGAACCTCCCGATTTCGGAGGATTTTCTTATCCGTAAAAGAACGGACGTAGAGCCGTTCCAGCGCCCGATGGTAGCTCAGGCAGGCAGCCCCAATGCGCTTGAGGTCTTTGACTTGGGCTTCGGAGAGCGGCCACGGCTCCGGCGAAAGCTTCCAGATCTTATCCGCGAAGAGCGGCTGATCGAGGAGCTTGGAGCGCAGGGTGGCTTGGCTGGGCATGGGGACGGGGTGAAGACGCTTAGTCTTCGATCTTGATGTCCTTATTGCGCGTGCGGGGGCCGCCTGCGCGGAGCCAGCCGTTGATGAAGGCGTCGATATCGCCATCCATCACTGCCTGAATATTACCGGTCTCAACGCCCGTGCGGAGGTCTTTCACCATCTGGTAAGGCTGGAAAACGTAAGAGCGGATTTGGTTACCCCAGCCGATGTCACCCTTTTCGCCGTAGTACTTCTCCATCTCGGCACGCTTATCGTCGAGGGTCTTTTCGTAGATACGGGCGCGGAGGATCTTCATCGCCAAGGCGCGATTCTTGACCTGCGAGCGTTCGCGTTGGCAAGCCACCACGATGCCCGTGGGGATGTGCGTGAGGCGCACGGCTGATTCGGTTTTATTAACGTGCTGGCCGCCCTTGCCGCTGGAGCGGTAGACGTCGACCCGGAGGTCGGCTTCTTCAATCTCGATTTCAATGTCGTCGTCGATTTCAGCGACAACGTCGACGGAGGCGAACGACGTGTGGCGGCGCGCATTGGCGTCGAAAGGGGAGATGCGAACGAGACGGTGGACGCCACGTTCGGCCTTGATGTAGCCGTAGGCGTTGGGACCTTCGAGGCGGAAGGTGGCTTGACTGATGCCCGCGCCTTCACCTTCGGCGACGTCTTCGATTTCAACCTTAAATCCGCGGCGTTCGGCCCAGCGGGTATACATGCGGAAGAGGAGATCAGCCCAGTCGTTGGATTCCGTACCGCCCGCGCCGGCCTTCACGGTGACGATGGCGTTGGACTTGTCATGTAAGCCGGAAAGGAAAGAGGCGATCTCGAGTTCGGCGACTTCAGCTAGCATGTCGCTGGCGAGGGTGCGCAGCTCTTCGACCTCGGCGTCGGCGGAGCCGTCGGGAGACTCGACGATTAATTCGGCTAAGGTCTTGGCATCCTCGAGTTTCCGACGAAAGACAATTTGCGGGCTGATGATCGTCTTATAGCCGTTGCACTCGGAAATGACCTTCTGGGCGGACTTCTGGCTATCCCAGAAGTTAGGGGCGGTCATCTGTTCTTCGAGCTTGCCGATCAATACCTGTTTACCGGCGACATCCAGGAACTTCCAGAGGTAGCCCGAGCGACGTTCAACCTCCTCAAGATGGGCGCGGATTTCAGGGGGGATATACATGGACGAAGAGCGGGAAGGACGAAGAGACCCTTGGAACAAGGGGAAAGAAGGGGATAGGGGGGCTCCCCTTATTTTTCAATGGCATTGTTGATTTACTCCACCCGCTTAAAAGCTTCCAGCGGGTCCGAGCAGACGATGCTCGCAGGGGAAAGACACGGTAAATAACCCACGCCAGACGCTTGCGCCCGCCTGCCTGAGGGGCATACCTGACAGCATGTCATTTCTTGAAGGCCTTAGCTTCAGTCAGATTGCCGGCCCCGACCCCGAAAGACGCTTACTAGCGAACGGCTTGGAGGTCATCTACGTGCACCGTCCGCACATTGGCTTATGTACGGTCCAGGCGTGGGTGCGGACCGGGAGCGCACAGGAAGGGCGCTGGGAAGGCTCCGGCATTTCGCATTACCTCGAACACATGGTCTTCAAGGGCACGGGGCGTTTCACGAATCGTGAACTAACCGAAACCGTCCATCGTTCGGGCGGTAATTCCAACGCCTACACGACCTTTGACCGCACCGTCTACCACATCGATGCCCCGCAGGAAGGTTTTGAAACCGCCATGGAAGCCTTGTCCGAGATGGTCTTCGACCCCTTGATTTCTGACGCGGACTGCAAGATGGAGCGCGAGGTGATTCTCCGCGAAATCGCGATGCGCGATGATGAGCACGACAGTATTTTAGCGGAGCAGGTGCTGGCGGAGACCTTACGAAA
Source organism: Verrucomicrobiota bacterium (assembly GCA_003569205.1). Lineage (GTDB taxonomy): Bacteria > Verrucomicrobiota > Verrucomicrobiia > Opitutales > UBA953 > UBA953. Next base: position 40,404 of record BGOK01000013.1, read on the forward strand.
TCACCCGATGCGTCATCCGATTATCGGACACCGCGAACTCTTTATCCGGATCACCCCGAGAATCTTCGGGCCTATCATGCGGGTCGATACGCTCCCAGTAATGTCGTGCTCGCTTTGGGTGGCTCGATGGAACCAGAGGAAGCCTTTGCTTCAGCGGAACGTTGGTTTGCGCGCTTCTCCCGTCGCCCCGGCCTCGAGGTGATTCCCGCCTTTGAACCGCCCCAAGCGGGTCCCCGCCGTTGCGACTTAGTTCGGGATGTCTCGACCACTAAGGGCGTGGCGACGTGGCGGGTCCCGGGCTTCTTCGAGCAAGGCCGCGCGCCGCTGGACTTATGCCTCGGTGTTCTAGGTTCTGGGAACAGCTCCTTGCTTTGGGACGAGCTCCGGGAGAAGCGCAAACTTGTGCATGCCATCGACGCCCATGTCATGGGTATCCGCGATGTCGGCTTAGCCTGGTTGAGTTGGATTGGGGATGCCGGCACGGATGCCGCTGCGGTGGAGCGGGCTTATTTTGAAGTCATTGATGGACTCCTCCAGAAAGGGGTATCGCAAACCCAATTGGACAAGGTGCGCCGCCAGTCCGTTGTCTCGATGGTCAACGGCCTGAAGAGCATCCATGCGGCCGTGGCGCGTTATGGTTACGCCGCGTGTGTGGGCCATGACATCTCTTGGCCCCGCCGTGGCGTCGAGGAACTCGCCAAGGTCACGCCGGAGGAACTCACCAAGTCTGCCCGGCAGTGGTTGAAGCCTGAGACCGTGACGCAAGCGACCATGCGTGGACAGAAGGTCGCGGAAGTCGTGCTAGCACGCCGACCGACGCTTGCGTCCGAAACCTTTGAACTCATTACCCTGGCAAACGGCGTCCGCGTCCTCCTGCAGCCCGACAAAGCCATCCCCAAGGCAGGCTTCGGGGTGTTTGTGGCTGCTGGTACGGCCTACGAAGAGGCCAGCAAGCGTGGGACTACTGGTTTGTTATCGACCTTGCTCACCCGTGATACGGCCAAGCGCACTAAAGAAGAAGTTGCGAGTCAGGTCGATGCCATGGGCGCAACTTTCGCGGATTACGGTTCGCAAATCACCTGCGGCGTCTGGGGCGAAGCGCTGAGCTCTGACTTCGCCAAGATCGCCGAGTTAGTCACCGACGGGGTACTCTGCCCAAAGTTATTACCCGAAACCTTTGAAACAGAACGCTCCGCCGCCATCGCGGCCTGTCGTGAGGCCGAAGACGATATTGTCGAAAAGGCACGCCTGCGTCTCCTGCAGCAGTTCTTTGGCGACCACCCCCTCGGCGTCGATGCCTCCGGCACACCGGAGACTTTAGCGGCGATTACGACTACCGATTTGGCGAGCTTACATCAGCAACTCGTCGTGGCGGGTAATCTGGTGGTGGGCATCAGCGGTTCCTACGATCGCCAGATGGCCTTGGACTTCGTTGAGACCCGTTTCGGGCATCTCCCTAAGGTCGGCTTTGATACCAAAGGGTTACCCACCCACGCCCCACGGAAAGCCCAAAGTGAGCGCCATGAAGCCGTCGGAGAGCAGGCCGTTGTTTGCGTGGCTTACCCGCATTGCGGCTTCGGCCCCGACCTCGTGACATCCGCTAACATCGCTGAAGAATTACTCAGTGGCATGGCGAGTGGCCTCTTCCATCGCGTCCGCGAGGAGAAAGGGTTGGCCTATTTCGTTGGGGCGACCCGCGTCGAGACCGTCGATCAAGGCATGTTCTACTTGTATGCCGGCACCACGGCCGAAGCTGCGCAAGAGGTCCTCCAGGAAATGGAGTCCGAACTCGTACGCCTGCGTAAAGGCCAGTTTAAGCCCGAGGAAATTGAGGACGCCAAGCGTCGCCTGCGAGTTAGCCGTCGCCAGGGCCGTCAATCCGCCGGCGCTCGAATGCAGGGCGCCATGGTCCGCGAACTGGTCGGGCTGGGCGCCAACTTCGATGCCGAGTGGGATCGACGCATGGCCGCAACGGATGGTCGTTCCGTCCAGTCTTTTGCCCAGCGTTATCTTGATCCCCAACTCGCGCAGACTTTAGTCGTCCTGCCGAAAAAGGTTTAGCCTTCGTTAAAAGCCCGTCGCCCCCAATAAGCAGCGAGCAGGCCCGGGATAGCGAGGGCCAGTGCGAAGAGGAAGTAGTGGGCGTAGCCGAGTTGTTGGGCCAGGCTGCCAGCCCATAGTCCCGGCAGGTAGCTGGCGACCAAAGCGATGGTCGAGAGTAGGGCATACCGGGTGGCCGCTTCTTCGCCCGCAGCCATTTTCATCATCGCCAACAGCAACGCGCAGAGCCCGGCGCCGTAAGCGAAATATTCGATGAAGAAGAGTGCACTGATGGTCGGCAGGTTGACTTGCGGGTTGGCGGCTAGCCAGGCGATACCCAGCAAGGGCAAGTGCATGAGCAAGCCTAGCGGGAACAGGGACTTCGCTAAGCCACGCTGGGTGACGATGAACGACCCGAAGAGCCCGCCGAGGGCTAGGCCCAAGATGGCTGTGGGGATACGCAGCACCGCATAGGTTTCGTTACCGAGGGCCAAGCCCCCTTCGGCAGCGGTTGAGATCGCAAATAAAGGCAACACTCGCGCCATGTGAATTTCACTCGCTCGATAGAAGAAGATGAGTCCGAGCAAAGCCGGAAAGCGCGGGTCGCGCACCATGTCTCGTAAGGCTCCGAGCATCGCGGCTAACCGGTCGCCGAACGTCGCCGTGGGGACAGTCATCGCGGGCTCACGCCGAAACGCGTATTGATTAGCCGCCCAAGCGAGGGCGCCGACGCCGATGGCGAGTAGCAGGGCGCCTTGCCACGCGTCATTGGCGGCCACGTTCTGGCTCATTTGGTGGCCCGCCCACCAAATCAGACCAGGGCCCGCAATGACTTGGCCGGTTTTAGATGCGAAGTTGAGTAAGCCGGAATGCTTGGCCCGTCCTTGGTCGTCTAAAGAAGAGACAAAGTAACCATCCAGGGCGTAGTCGTGGCCCGCCGACAGCACCGAAATCAGGGTTAAGGTGCCGAGGATTAGGAGCGTTGATTGGGACGCTTGTCCGACGAGTACGGCTAAGCCGAGGAGGGCGAGCAGCAGGCAGGCTTGGGCGATGAGGATGAAGCGCCGAGTCGGGCCAGTCAGCGGCATCAAGGGTGCCCAGAGGATCTTGACCGCGACGGCAAGGCCGAGGATTGCCACCACTTGGGTGATGCGAGCATTCGAGATGCCAATGTTCTTAAGCGCAACGGGCAGGGCTTCCTCCCTGATTGCCGCCGGCAGTGCTTGGAATACGAAGCCACCGACGACCCACAGCCAAGCTAGGCGTGGTCGGGTGATCTGGGCCGGCGCATCCATGGCGCGGACTTAAGAAGGGTCGCCCAGCGAGGACCGGCCGTAGTGTTCGACCGAACGGAAGAGGCCATCGAAGAACTTGGCGACCGTGATATTCAGCCCGAGCACTTCTTCATCGGTCAAATCGAGCATCTCGCCTGGACGGAAGGTACGCTGGGTATCAGAAAGCTTGGAGATCGTCTTGGTCGCCTTATTGAGTCCACCGGTCAGGTTCACTTGCGGAGTGCCCGTGAGGCCGAGGGGGCGCTCGACGGGCGTGTTCTCGGGTAAGTCCTCGGGCGAGTCGTTGGGTACTTCAACGTCCTTCATCGCTTTGAACTCTAAGGTCAGCGAGCCGTCGGGCGTGATGTCATCGTTGGTGACCATGCCACCACGGACTAGGACGCGCAGGGCGGCAGCGAGGCTGAAAATCCCATCTTCAAGGTCGCAGATGATGTCAAAAGTCGCTTCTAATTCGTTAAACTTTTCTTGGAGGTTCAAGCGGCAGAAGGCCTCATGTTTCTGCGCAATCTGTTTATCGAGGTCCGGCGAGACCTGCTGCTGCTTACCGCGGACCCGAATGAGGGTGCAGAGCAAGTGACAGTGATTCATGCACTCCGCCGAAAGGCCGATCAAATCGTTGATGCTGGTGCGCAGCATGAGATTGCGAGCGTACGCCAACATCTGGTCGTGTGGCAGGTGCACCTGCGGGGCGGGCATCACGCGCGAAACCGTTGAATAATAGTCGTAAGCCTTGGGGTCGGCGGTGCGGAGACCAGCGAGGCTATAGGCCAGCATGTCGTGCTGGCGTTGTAGCATCGACAGGAAGTTGCGGCTGATGTTTTGAAGCGAGATGACGTTCTCGCCTTCAGGAGGCTGGACGGACGACATGATTAGGCAGAAGGAGGGGGTGGATCAGATTTAAGGTGGCGGGCGCGCTTACGGGCCAGGAAGCCATCGGCGCGGGGCTGCGGCGTGGAGGCAATCCAAGCGATGGCAATCGGGGCGGCTTCGGCTAGGGCCAAGGAGGGACGACTGACGAGACCGGGGTAGCGGAAAACGTGGTCCAGACGAGGCTGGAGATCTCCATGGATTTCCGTGCCGCTCAGCAGCAGCGCCAAGTGGCGGCCAGGGACGCGAACGGGCGTGCCGAGGTCGACCTTGCGGCCAACGCCGGGCGTGAAGCCGACGATACAGCACTTATCCTCGACGAGTTTGAGTAGACCACCGAGGGCGGCGGCGCGCATGAGGCGGACATGTTCCATAGCCCCACGGGCGAGGGACCAGACATCCGGGTTAAACGCGAGTTTCTCCGTACCGGAAGAAAGCAGCAGCCGATGAATCCCGAAGGCACTCATGGTCCGGGCGATGGCCGCTAAATCCGCTGGGCGACTAATGTGGTCGGCGATGACGATCGTCTCGTGTTTCTCTCGCCATTCGGAGAAGTCAGACACGCGTACATGGCCAGGCTCGGGACGCATGGTCACCGCACAGGCGTCATGACATGATTCCTCGCAGAGGTACGACATGTCGTCGGGCGACGAGGTCCGCAGCTTCACACCGATCGCCTCGAGGGCGATGACGTGAGGGGATAAGGCCGCGACAAAAGCAGAGGAGGCATGGACCTCGCGGAGGGCTTTCGGGTGCTCCAGGATGCAGGCGATGACCGCGTCGATGCCGCGGAGCACTAACCGGTTGGGGTTGGCTTCGTCGGTACTCATAGGATGCGTCCCTCGTCAAAATCAATCATGTCGGCAAAAGAAATGACGTCGGTGCGCTCGGTTGCACCCATTAAGCGCTTGGCGTTACCGAGGGCTTCGCGACCCATTTCGCTCATGCCTTTTTGGACGAGCTCGCGGTTCCATTTATGGACGAGTAGGTCTTTGGGGAATAGTGCGAGGAGACGAGCGTCGAGGTCAGCTTCGTCCTGGGCTTCACGTACGCATTGGATGACGGCTTCCGGAGTAACGTCGAGGTGGGCGCAGAGGAAACGGTCAAAACCCTTACAGAAGTTCCGTTGGTAGGACTTAGGTAACTCCCCCTTGAGATGCTTCCGAATCTTCCCAAGGAAGCGGGCCAGATGCAGCAACCCTGTAGCGCGATGCGGAATATAGGCCGAGGGGAGGTCGTAGCAGATCTCACCGGTCACTTCGCTGAAGCCGTTGGGGCGGTGGATAGGTTGGTCGGTCATCTGGGTGGCCCGGACTTAGTCGTCAAGGGAGCCAACACTTTACCAATGATGAGGGCCGCCTTGGCGAGGTTTTCCGACTGGGCGCGCACAAAGTCCTCGGGTTTTTCGGCTTTAGGGCTATTCCAGGTCCCTTGGCCTTCAGCGAGGAGGTGCCCAGCGTCGTTTTCAACCCGGAAGCGCAACTGGAGAACGGCCGTTCCATGGTTAAGGGCAAATTGGTCCACGTCGATAAGCAGGACTAGGTGGCTCTCCCCTGGGGCTTGGTTGGTGACGGGCCGGCCAGTGTTTTTGACGAGGTGCTGGCCGAGGGCCTCAGCGAGCCCGCGGTCTAAGGGGGTGGCCCAGCGTTGCGAGTCCTCCACCTGGACATTGTTCGCTTCGTCAATCAGGACCAGAGTCGGTCGACGGACCGAGGACGGCAGGGTGACCCTAGGGATGAAGAGTAAGGGACCTTGAACGGTCGGGGTTGCCTGCGGGGCGGCCAGCTGATGGAACGTGACCGATTCGCTCTTTTTATCGAAGACGATGCAACCCGTCAGAAGTAGGCTGGCCGTCAGGATGGTGAGGAGGCGATTGGTCATTTGGTGACAGGGGTCTCGGGTGCAGGTTCGACCTTCTTGTCGGGAGCGCCGCGTTTGCTCCGGCCTTGGATGATAGTTTCAGGATTGCGCTCGAGGAAGTCGGCCAAGGAGCGGATGGCCGTGGCGGCTTCGGAGACGTCGGCCAAGGCCGTGTCGAGCTCACGCCGCGTCGGGGAGCCAGCCTTAGTCAGGGTTCGCAGGTTTTCGGCCGTCTCATTGAGACGTTCCAAGGCTTTGCGACCAGCGGCGGCCATCGACTTGATATCATCAGCGACCGGGTCGACCTGTTGATTCAGGCGTTTGACTAAGGAATCCACGGACTTCATCGCCGCCGAAAAGTCTTCGACCGCCTTAGTGATAGCAGGGTCGCCGGTGATACGGGCGATGTTATCGGAAGCGCGGACGAGGTTGCCGTTGATTTTCTCGAACTCGATTTGGGAAGCCCCCTTGTCGATACGCCCGAGAATGGAGTCCACCTTCTTCGTGATGGCCACGAAGTCCACGCGGCTCAGTTGATCGAGCGTTTGCGAGACAGCCTTGGTTAAGGCCCCGAGGTTAGACGGCAGCGTTGGGATTTCGGCTTGGATGCCCTTGGTGTCGTGTAGCTTGTAGGCCGTATCGGGGAAGTAGTCTAACTCGACGTAAAGAACGCCCGTGATGACGGACTGTTGTTGGAGCTTGGCGCGGAGGCCCTTCTCGACGGAGACGCGTAGGCCGCTCTTGTCGACGAGCGCTTGGTCAAGGCCGCGCCGGGTGAGGAGGTCGGGCGTGAACTCCATCACCACTGGGATGGAATAGTCGGACGGGGCTTGGCTCTCCGTGCGGAGTAGTACTTGCGAGACCTTACCAATCGTCACGCCGCGGAACTTGACAGGGGCGCCGATGTCGAGCCCACTGACAGAGTCGTCGAAATAGGCGAGGGCAGTCGGCTTGGCGCCGGAGAAGGAGCCAGCACCGAGGAGAATAAAGGCGGCGAGAAAGAGCACGACGCCGCCAGCGACGAAGGCGCCGATTAAGGTCTTATTAGCATGGCGTCTCATGGTTTAGGATATCCGGGCGAGGGTGAAGAAGGCGTGGGCTTTGGGGTGGGCTTCCGGTGACAGGAAGGCCTTGGGCGGCGCGTAGGCGCCCATCCTGCCCGTATCGGAGTCGAGGTAAACGCAGAAGTCGGCGACTCGCAAGATGCTGGGCACTTCATGGCTCACCAGGATGATGGTCGTACCGAAGGATTCTTTGATTTTAAGGATGAGCTCATCGAGCTTGCCGGAGGTTACTGGGTCGAGGCCCGCACTGGGCTCATCGAGGAACATCACCGCCGGGTCCAGCGCCAAGGCGCGGGCGATCCCTGCGCGTTTGGCCATACCGCCGCTGATCTCGGAGGGCAGCTTGTCCATGGCGTCGGCTAGGCCAACCAAGGCTAACTTATATTCGGCGAGCTGGGCGATCTCCTGCGGTGGGATCGGCAGGAATTCCCGCAACGGTAATTCGACATTTTCACGGAGCGTCAAGGAGGAGAAGAGGGCGGCCCCCTGGAAAAGGAAGCCGGAGCGGCGCAGGACGGATTCCCGCTCGGTCGCAGTCGCGTGGACAAGGTCCGTGCCGAGTAATTCCGAACGCCCAGCCATCGGTTCATCGAGGCCGCCCAAGACGCGCATCAACGTGCTTTTCCCGCAGCCGCTGGGACCGACGATGGCAATGATCTTACCAGCGGGTAGGCGGATATTAACGTCGCTCATCACCGGCTGGCCGGCGTGGCCGACCACGAGGTCTTCGCACAGGAGGATTGGGGCGACGTCGTTCATCAGAAATCGTAGAGGTTGAAGATCACCGCGAACAAGGCATCGGCGATGACGATGAGCGTGATCCCGAGGACGGCGGCCGAAGTGGCAGCATCGCCGACGCCGAGGGCGGAGCGTTGGGCGACCGAACCACGGTAGCAACCTGCCCAGGCGGCGATAAAGCCGAAGGCGATGGATTTGATGAAGCCGACTAAGAAGCTCTTAAACTGAATCGCTAGAATAGCCTGCGTGAGGTACTGTTCGATACTGAGGTCACCGGCACAGGCAACAATCATCCCGCCAAAGATGCCGAAGAAGGTGGCGAAAATGGCGAGGAGGGGGACCATCAAGGTGACGGCGAGGATGCGCGGAACCGCGAGGTATTCGACGGGGTTGATGCCGAGCGAGCGCAGGGCATCCGTTTCTTGGCTAAGATTCATGCTGCCCAGCTGAGAGGCGAAAGAAGTGGACGTCCGGCCGCAGGCGATGATGCCCGTCATCAAGGCCCCCATCTCGCGGGTCATAGCCAGCGAAACGAGGTTGGCGACATAGACGCTGGCACCGAGCTGACGAAGTTGGATAAGGCCCACATACGCCATGATCAGGCCAGTCAAGAAGCCCAGCAAGGCGACGATGGGCAGGGCATCCACACCAGCGGTCTGGAGTTGGAGGGTGAAGTCGCTCCAGTTGACCCGAGCACGTCCGATGCAAGCCCGGGCAAAGCCGACGGCGGTTTGGCCAATATGGTCAAAAGCCCGCCCCCACGAGTATGTGCTATCGATACCCCAGGAACCAAAGTTCTCAAAGAAACCAGCGGTGGGGGAGCGATCAGAACTGAGGGTAGCTTTCTCGGCCATCTCGACTAAGGATTGCAGCCGAGGGGGCAGGGCGCTGAGGTCGCACTGGCGGACATTCTTGAAATGCACATAGAGCCAGGCGGGAAGAGACGAATCAAATGCCCCTAGTGCGTCCGCTTGGACTTTAACCTTATCCCCTTTAAAAGAGATTCGGGGGAGGTCGTCTTGAATGGTCCAATCGCCCGATACGACCACGAGGGTCAACCCATCGCTCAGGACCTCTGTCCTGGCGGTCGGCGCTCGTGCGGAATTATGCGACATCCTGACAGTCAGATACTTGGGCGGTGAATAGTTCACAAGCAGAAAGGCGTTGTGACGCTTGGCCGAAACGGCTTTGCTCCTCTTCTGATTCATGCGGTCCTTCCCCCTGATTGCCTTCATGGCTGTGGTTAAACTAGGCGCACAGACGTTGCCGCTGGTCTGGAACTCGGCCATCCCCTTGCCGCGCCCCGGGACGGTCCTTTCTTTGGTCGAGGAAAACGACAAGTTCGCCCCGACCAACAAGGACCGCTACTATACGCAGGGGTTGCGTTTTTCCTTCAATACGGACGAAAACCACTACTGGGCCCTGACCCAGGAAATCAATACGCCGTCCGATACGAACAACTCAATTCCACCCGATACGGATTTACCGTATTCGGGCGCGCTCTACTTGGCCTATGGTTATGGAACCGTGCTGGAACGCGGTGGCCGGCGGGATTGCCTGTTTAGCGCTGAATTCCAGTTGGGCGTCATCGGTCCTGCTTCCGGGGCACAAAACGTCCAAGATAAGTTCCACGACTTGGTGGGTATTACGCGCCCCGCCGGCTGGGATTACCAGTTACCGAACGAGCCAGCCATGAACCTAAACCTCGAGTTTAAGCGTCGCTTCGACCTCGATGGTGCTAATCGAAACCTTCGTGATTTGATCGCGCGTGGGCAGTTGCAGCTCGGTACGTTGCGGACCGAGGTGGTGCTCGGGGTGCAGTACCGGTGGGGCTGGGATTTGGATCGCTCATGGGGTCATGGTACGATTCGGCATTCGAACGCCTACCAACCCGTCGAGGGCTTCAATTTGCCGACGGACGGGCCGATGATCTCGTCTTGGTTTTTTCTGGATGCGCAGACCGAGGTCATTGTGCGGAACTACGCTACCGATGGAACGAACTTCGTGAATTCACGCTCCGTGACGCGGCGGCCAGTGGTCCTCCAAGTTTCGGCTGGAACGACTTTTCACTTCTATCACTTGAGCGGAACTTACTTCCTCAGCCTGCGGACTAAGGATTTCGAGACCCAGGAAGACTGGCACTGCTTCGGGGGCCTGAAGGCCGACATCAAATTCTAATGAGTACTCTCGCTGTCGTCGACATCGGTTCGAATTCAATCAAGGTTTCCGTCCTCGATCGCCAGAACGGCCACGAAGTGCTGCGGGCATCTGAGTCCGTTCGCTTATTTTCGTCCGCGGGGGGCCAATCCAGCCTGACGGCTGAGGTACTTGAAGCCGGTGCCCAAGCCGTGGCTCGGTTGGTGGCAATCGCCCGTGAACAGAAGGCGGATCCGATTGTCTTATTAGGCACCAGCGCCCTGCGCGAGTGTGGCAACCGGGCAGACTTTGATGTCAGGTTACATGTGCTGACGGGCCTAAGTTTGACGCTCGTCTCTGGAGAAGTGGAAGCCCGTTTAGCCGCAGATGGCGTCCGTTCAGACCCCGCCTTGGCTGGCTATCAACACATCTTCGCGTTCGACCTCGGTGGCGGGAGTTTGGAGGTGATGGAAATCCGTGGCCAGCGTTGCACGTTAGCCCGGAGTTTTCCCTTAGGGTCGGTCCGCCTCACGCAGACACTACTCGGGGGTGCCCCCGGTCCGATCAGCGAGTCTGCACAGGCGGCTTTTCGTGCAGAGGTTCTCCAGAGTTTGGGCGAAGTCATTCCACCGCAGATAGCCGAACGCGCGCTCATTGTAGGCGCAGGGGGGGCATTCGCGGTGATTGCCTTATACCTAGAGGCGCTGGGTGAATCCTCGGTCGGCGGCCGTCTGCCGTTATTGCGTATCCGTGAACTCAAAGACAAACTTTGCCGAATGACTGCCGATGAACGACGCACCTTGCCAGGGATTCCTGCCGATCGCTTAGATATTATGCCAGCGGCTTTGCTGACTTTGTGTATCTTGGCCGACCTCACGGGTGCCGAAGCTTTCCAGCTGACCCATCGGGGCGTTCGACATGGCATGGTCCAACTCCTCATGGGCGAATCCGGTAAACTGTTTTCATGAAAGTTTTCCTCTACATCCTCTCGGTGTCGCTCCTCGCTGCGGCCGACTCGGTCTCGCAGGTTGGGCAGTTAAACCGTTTTGAACCGGCGAGCCGCTCCGCGGTCTTTACGCCTAGCGAAGCTAAGCCTAGTGCCCCCGTGACGGTTGCGCTCCAAGCCGGTGACCTCGAAATTGCTTGGGCTAAGCAAGTCCGCTGTAGCTTGGTGCAACGTGACGGTAAACTATCGGCGGAAGGTGTGGTTTCGGCTGACCCCGAGGAACTTCGACAGGAGCAACAGGTCGTGGAGGGCCTGCGCCGGGATACCTTTGAACGTGGGCGGATCGTGATGCGTGGCGCCAACGACCTCATGCCCATGATGGCCCTCTGGGATCAAGACGGACAGTTCCGGTTGAAGAAAGACTTCCTCGGTGCTCCCTTGGCGATCAACTTCGTCTTTACGAGTTGCCAGAACGCCCGCATGTGCCCGGCTTCGACGTCGGCCATGCGCAAACTGGCTGACGAATTGGCCAAGCGGCCAGCCCTTGCGAATGTCCGTCTGGTCACCATTACCTTCGACCCCGAAGTGGATACCCCCGGCATGCTTCGCACCTATGCGCAGGGTTATGGAATCGACTTTAAACGACACAGTTTCCTGACCGGTCGAGAAGCCCACATCAAGGATCTCATGCGCCATTATGGCATCCTGACGACGCGGAGTGACGGCACGATCCTGCACAATGCCGCCTTGGTGATTGTCAGTCCAGAAGGTCGTATCGTCCAACGCCGCGAGGGTGCCGTATTTGACTCGGCCGAGGTTGCCGAGTACTTTGCACGTCTCGCCGAGCCTTCTCAACCCCGATGACCACTTCACGCCAAATCTGGATTCTAACCGCCCTAGCGGTCGTCGCATTCTTCGGGTTACGCGCCTTGCCGGATACGCAGTGCGCCTTCCTGCACGCTGCCCATGAGCCCGTGATTTCGCAAGGTGTCCAATTCTGCGGGGTCAATGAGGAGGCTAACTTTTATTCCCCCAAGGCCTTGCGGTTCCCGGTGAAACTCGAGCTCGCCTTTAACGAGAATGGTCAGGGTGGGTCCCTCCGCCTCATCGGTGATGAGGGTCGACCAATCCTGCCCTTTGAAGTCGGAGTCTCGCACACGCAGAAGGTCCACCTGCACCTCCGACAGGTCACGGGACGAAAGGGCTATATTCACGTTCATCCGACCCCGACCGATGATGGCACCTGGAACTTTGTATTGCCCACGTGGTTCACGGAGGGAAATCCTGGCGGCGACTTTCAGGTCTACGTTGATTTCGTGACACTACGCGCTGGCCGCGTCTTACTAGCCGAAGCGACCGCCAGCCTAGAGGTGAAGTCCTTGCCCAAGCCTCCGCTCATGTCCCGCAATCAGGTGAAGGCGGTGACCATCTCGACGACTCAGTCAGATAAGTCCGCTTTGGTGCGGGTTACGCTATCGGCTCCGGCCGGCTCGCCCCCGCTCAAGCTCCAGCCCTTGATGGCCTCCCTGGGGCATGCGGTCCTCTTTGGCGATGCGACCACCCAAACGGGCTACGCCCATATGCACCCGTCGTTAGAAGGCGGCGAATACGACGCTAACCCGACACTTTCCTTCCGCTTACGACTGCCCCCGCCTGGCCGCTATGACCTCTGGCTAAATATCAGCGATGGCGCCGAGGATTACCTCCTCGTGCCGTTCGAAGTCACGCCTTGAGCGACTTGAAGTAAGCGACCGTCGCCCCAAGCCCTTCGGCCACGCTGTGGCGCGGCTGCCAGCCCGCCTGCTGGAGCTTATCCGAGGATGCCATCGAGTGCTTGATGTCACCAGGACGCTCGGGCATGTGTTCAATGAGGGACGTTGAGCCGGTGAGGCGGATAACCTCTTCGGCGAGCGACTTAACCGTCATCTTGCGACCATAGCCGACATTATAGACCCCGCCCATGTCTGGGTTGTTAGCCGCAAAGGTGAGGGCCCCGACAATGTCCTTCACATAGATAAAGTCGCGGGTCTGTTCACCGTCGCCATAAATGCCGATGGGGTCGCCCTGGACGGCCTTTTCGATGAAGATCGGGACCGCGGCAGCGTAGGGAGACTTCGGGTCTTGGCGCGGGCCAAAGACATTAAAGAAGCGAAGGCTCGTGGTGGCCAAACCGCGTTCCCGGCGGAAGAGGTCGAGGTAATATTCACCGTCGAGCTTGGTCACGGCGTAAGGCGACTTGGGCTCAGGCAGCATGGTCTCCACCTTGGGGACGGTCGGGTTATCGCCGTAGACGGCGGCGGAGGAAGCGAGGACAACCTTACGCACCCGGGCGGCTTCGGCGGCCTCGAGGACATGCAAAGTGCCCGTGGCGTTGAGGTCCACGCATTCGCGCGGCTTCAGCATGGACTCCGGCACGGAAATCATGGCGGCCAAATGGTAGACTTGGTCAACGCCGCGCATGGCTTCGTCGAGCTTGGCGCGATCCAGAATCGACCCCTCGATCAGGGTGTGCTGGAGTCCCGCCAGGTTGCGGCGGTGGCCCGAGCGGAAATTATCCAGGACAATCACCTCAGCCTTACCTTGGAAGTGTTCGACGACGTGCGAACCGATGAAGCCAGCACCGCCAGTGACGAGAACTTTCATGAGTTATTTGACGAGTACCTGCATAGCAGGCAACTGGGCTTCAATGGATTCGACGAGCTTGAATTGGGTCCGCAGGCGGTCGAGATTCTGCTGCGGGTGCTTGATTTTGAAGTACACGTCTCCCTCTAGCCAGTCAGTCAGGAAGCGTAGGCCAATCTCAAAGGTGATTAACTTACCAGCGAAGGGGAGGAGTTCCCGTTCACGGGCGGTCAAGAAGCCTCCGGCGGTGGTCAGGTAACCCTTCAAGAGAGCCTCGAACATCGGTAACTGCATCGTGACCTTGGAGAGGTCGGTCTCGTCTTCGGCGGCTGGAGAGGTCGAGGTGCGGACCAAGTCACCGAAATCGTAAAGGGCCGAACCGGGCATGACCGTGTCGAGGTCGATTACGCAGATGCCCTCTTGGGTTTCGTTGTCGAGGAGGACGTTGTTAAGCTTGGTGTCATTATGCGTGACGCGCTCGGGGATGTCACCACGGGCCATGGCGTCGGCAATAACGCCGACCTCGTGGGCACGGGCGAGGGCGAAGGCGATTTCGGGTCGCGCCTGCGCGGCGCGTCCATGGGCATCCTTGGCCAAAGCAGTTTGGAAGTTGGCGAAACGGGTAGGAGTATGGTGGAAATAGGGGATGGTCTCGACTAGACGACCGCCTGGGAGGTCCGCGACGAGGGCTTGGAAGGCTCCAAAGGCCTTAGCCGCTTGGTATGCCTGATCGGCGTTGCGGATGATGTCGTGGCCAGTCGCCCCTTCGACGAAGACGTAGCAGCGCCAGCGGTTGCCGGCGGGGTCAGTGTGCCAGCCCCGCCCGGCCTTCGTCGGGACTAACGTCAAGGCGCGCCGCGAGGCATCGACGGCACCCGCAGCCTGGAGCTTCGCTTGGGTGTGGCGACAGACGCGTTCGACATTCTCCATCAGTCCGTCGGGATTCTTAAAGATGTTATGGTTGATGCGTTGCAGCACGTAGCGCAGACGGCGACCGCCTTGGCTCATCTCAAGCGCAAAGGTGTCATTAATATGCCCACTGCCGTAGGGTTCCGCAGAGGCGAAGTCACCCAGCAGGGTGAAAGCGGCGGCGATGGCGCGGGTGTCGTAAGAAACGGAAGTGGCCATGAGACTAGGTCCAGAGGGAAGTAGGGTAGTTGCCTTGGCGGACCTGCTCAAGGATGCTGGCTTGGACCATCGCCTTATCTTCCCGATAGGTCACGCCAAACCACGCCGCAGTCGTTCGGAGGATGCGGCAGGTAGCCTGCTGACTCTTTACGAGGTTACCCACGGACAGGGGAATGTAGGACTCGCTTTTAGGTTCTTGCCCCTTGGCCGACAGGAAAGTGCTGAAGTCCTTTGCTAGCAGCGGAAAGATACTCGGCGTGAAGCCCCACATGTTCATTGAGACCGGCTCTTCACCATTCAGTAGCGTGACGACGCCGTCTTCGGTGCGATTCTCGGCGCCCGTGGCAGTCTTCGCGATTTTGGTAAGTTCCTGGATGTCGGTCAGCAGCCCTTGGCTGTCGGCTTGGCAGATGCCCCGAGCAACTGTCCCGTGATCTGAGAGGGTGTTCTTCAAGGTAAACCCAACCATGGCGTAGGTGAGGTCGCTGTTCTGGAGGCCCGCCAAGTACTGACCGAGAGTCGCATAGGAATCGCGACCGTAGAAGTCGTCCGCATTGATGACGGCGAAGGGGGTGTGAACGGCATCCCGGGCGCAGAGAATCGCGTGGGTGGTGCCCCAAGGCTTTTCTCGGCCAGCGGGGACGGTAAACCCTGGAGGTAACCGATCTAAGGTCTGGAACGCGAAGCCGACCTCAATTTGAGCTGTGAATTTGGCGGCGATACGTTCGCGGAAATCTTGCTCAAAGTCTGGACGAATGATGAAGACTACTTTGCCGAAGCCCGCGCGAATCGCATCGAAGACCGAGTAGTCAAGAATGGTTTCACCAGACGGACCCATCGGGTCGATCTGCTTAAGGCCACCGTAGCGGCTGCCCATACCAGCGGCGAGGACGAGAAGGGTGGGCTTCATTTAGAGCGCGCGTTTAAGGCGGTCAGCGATGTCTTGCTTCAGTCGTTCGACGAAACCCAGGGTGTATTCGATGACGTCGAGTTTGGGGTCATTGATCAGCGGAGTCAGGTCGAGAGCCCACTGGAGTGAAGTCTCTTGGTCCGACGCATGGGCGTCGTGGAAAGTGGCGTTCGCAATCCGGCGGCCGAGGACTGCGAGGTCGTAGCGCTTGCCGCCGACAATCTGTGTGGCGAAGACCTCGTTGAGGGCATTGGCCAGTTCGGGACGGGCGGAGACGGCCATCGGCACTTTTTCAGCGTCGAGCATCCAATCGAGTCCCCGCCAGACCTCACAACCAAGCACCTTCTTCGGACGAAGTTCGGCCGGCATTGCCCGCAGGGCTTCAATACAACGCAACAGGCAGGCCACATGGGTGTCATGCTTATCCGCAGGGTTGTGGAGGTAAACGACTTCAGGTTGGGCGGCCATTAAGATGGCCAGCAAGTCGCCGACGACGGAAGGCTCATTGGCGGGGCGAACTTCCTTCGATAGGTAGCCGAGTTGGGCGATAAACGAATACTGACCGATAACAGCTGCTTGGTGCTGCTCCTTGATGCGCTCGGCGGCCATTTGGTCATCCGTCCAACCGGCATAAGGTCCCTTCCGCGAACTACTGCGCCCGTCCGTCATGATGATGCCCCCGAACCAATGGTCCGTGCGGTCGTAGCAAGCAAGCACCCCTTCATAGGCCATGAACTCGAGGTCATCCTGGTGCGCACCAATTCCGAGGTGGGTCGTACGGCTAAAGGCGTCCGGCCCAGTCATTTGGTCAGGGAAGAGCAAGTTAGCCTTAGGGTTGAGCTTCATATCAAAGTGCGGGGAGGGAGGCAGCGGCGACGGCTTGGCCGTGGCGCTTATCCTTCTCAGAAGGCACCACGAGGTCGATGCGAAGTTCGGGGAATTCATCAGCCAGTACTGACCGAGCTCGCTCAATTATGACATCGCCACCTTTACCCGATGTCACGCGACCCATGATGAGGATGCACTGAATGTCGTAGAAGCTGGCGAAGTGCGCGATGGCATAGCCGAAGGCAATCCCGATGGCGTCGTAGACTTTCAGGGCGCGAGCATCCCCGCCCAGCATGAGTTTCTGTAGTTCTTCCAACTTCTCGGGGAGGCGCATGGACCCCGGCAGATGGATGCCAGCGAGGGGGAGCAAACGCCCCACGCCCTGCTGGCTGAAGTATTGCACGCCACACCCGAGGTCGCCGGACCATTCGTCGGCCGGTCCCTGAACGCGATAATCGACCGGCACGAAAGCGAGCTCGCTGAGCCAGTTAGTCAGGTTGCCCTTGGGGTCGACAAAGCCCGCGGCAACGCTGGTGCCCATCGCAATGCCCAGGACGGCGTTGCGGCTCAGCGACATCGAAGCAGCGAGCGCCGTGACGTCCCCATCGTTAAGAACTTCAAACGGCACCTTCCACTCGTTCGCAAGATCCAAGAACATGCCCTCAACCTTGGCCGCAAAGAGCGCCGGGTCGGTCACGCCGCGGAAGAGCGAGGCGACGCGAACTTTATTGTTAATGTAAACGCCCGCCGCGGAGCCACCGATCGCGTCGACGCGCGGGAGGTGAGCAGCGGCAATCTGCAGGGAGTGGCGGATGCCCTCGAGATGGTAAGCGGGGTCCGGCTGGAAATACGGATCCCATTTTACTTCCTCCGAAAAGACGACTTGGCCGTCAATGACAGCCGCGCACTTTCGGTCGGAGCCGCCGAGGTCGAAGCCAATACGGCAGCCTCCGAGGTTACGTCCCAAGGGGAGGTGAGAGGTGCTTTCGGCCGGCAGGTCCTGTTCGGCAACCGCACGGAACGTCAGCGGAAGTTCGAAGAGCTTGCGTGTAAAGTCTGCGTCAAAGGAGCGGACGCCACCGGGGGCGTACATGGCCTGTAACTCCTTGACCAAGGCGGGGGCTTGCTCGCCGGACAGCAAGACCAGGTTACCGCTGCGAGCCCAGAGCAGGAACTTCACGGTACGCTCAACGTGCAGCAGGTTGTCCGCGTCGTTAGTCAAACCGGCAGGTAGCAACGTCGTCCGGAAGACCGAGGCCGTGCCATCGGGTCGCGATAGACCAATCGCAAGAGCCGAGCTACCCCGTGTATGCTGGCAAAGTTTCAGGAATTCCTTGGTCCAAAGCGAAGCGGGGACAAAGCCCGGATCGATGGATGAGGTATAGCGGGGTGAGACTTGCATCCTGAACAGGCGTCTTAGAGTAAAGCGTTCGCTTCGGGGTCGAGATGGAACGTGCAGCGGGCGTGGCTTTGGAGCCAGCTAGCCGGGCAGTCCGCTGAAGGTGCGGTGCGGAGGGTCTGGCGAATAATCTCAGCCTTACCCGTCCCAAAGGCCAGTAGTTCAACCTGACGGCAGTCCATGATGGTTCCCACGCCCATGGTGAGCGCGCCCTGCGGCACGAGGCTTAGCTCACCGAAGAAGATGGAATTATCGCGACGGGTGACCTCGTCGAGGTGCACTCGCCGCGTACGCGAATCGAGGGCCGAAGGGGGTTCGTTAAAGCCGATGTGGCCCGTGCGGCCAATCCCCAGGACCTGGAGGTCAATCCCGCCAGCAGCAAGGATGGCGGCCTCGTAGTCGGCGCAGGTGCGGCTAGCATCCGCACTGATGCCGGCCGGGACATGCGTATTCTCGCGGCGGATATCGATGAAGCGAAAGAGGTTCTCCTCCATGAAATAACGATAGGACTGCGGATGGTCGCCGGCGAGGCCTTCATACTCGTCGAGATTGAAGCTAACGACGTTACGGAAACTCAGGCCTTCCTCGCGATGCAGGCGGACTAATTCCGCATACAAGGGGAGGGGGGTGGAGCCAGTGGCAAGTCCCAAGACCGCAGCCTGTCCAGCCTTGGCCTTAGCAATAATGAGGTCGCGGATGGTGGCCGCGACGGCCTTAGCAGCGGTTGCCTTGTCAGCATGGACGATGACCTTAGACATCAACCGAGAGAAGCTAGCATGCGCACGAGTTCATCGCGCTTTGTCTGGGCTTCGGTGAGTTGCTTCCGGGCGCCTTCCAGAATCTGCGGGGGCGCCTTCGAGACGAACGTTTCGTTGGAGAGTTTGGCTTCGCCAGCGGTCACCGCCTTTTCGATCTTCTCGATTTCCTTAGCGAGCCGTACCTTCTCGGCACCGACGTCTAAGTTATCGCCGACTTCAAGTAGGACAACGCCCACCGAGGTAACCGTGCCGGGGCGACCGTCAGCGTCAGTGATATAGTTTAATTCAGCGAGACCCGCCAAGCGGCTGACCTTATCGCGATTATGCTCAAGCAAAGCCTTAGCCGAGGCATCTTTGGCGATGACCGTGATGACGCTATCGCGTTTGTTCGCTTGGTTGGCTTGAGATTTCATCGCGCGAACAGCAGCGACAAACTCACGGAGTAGGCCGACATCGGCAACCTTGGAGGTCATCATCTTCACCCCATGATCGCGGAGGACGCGCAGTAAATCACCGCCCGTACCGGTGCCATGGTTCTGAATGAAATCTTTCTCGGTACCGTAACCCAGCAGGTGCCAGAGTTCTTCGGTGATGAACGGGGCAATCGGGTGCAGCATCAAGAGGAACTGACGGAGTACGAGGTCCTGAACGGCTAAACAGTTGTCGCGCAAGGCCGGGTCGGCCAAGCGGGCCTTAGAGGCTTCGACATACCAGTCGCAGAAGTCCCCCCAGAAGAACGTATAAAGGCCCTGCGAATAAGCGGTGAACTCATGCTCCTCGAGGCGTTGGCTCGTGGCGTCGGTGAGTTCCGCCAAGCCATGGAGGATGGCGAAGTCGTCATCGTCCAGTTGCGCAGGTTTCAGCCGCGCAGCGATGGCGGGCAGGGTACTGTTCTCGAACATCGGGCCCGACATCTGTCGGAAGCGTGCGGCGTTCCAGAGTTTGTTACAGAAGTTCCGTCCCTGGGAGACGCGATCTTCGTCAAAGAGGATGTCTTGTCCCTTGGGGGCGATAGACAGTAGGCCGAAGCGCAGGCCGTCGGCACCGAACTTAGCGATGAGGTCAAGCGGCTCGGGCGAGTTACCCAAGGACTTCGACATCTTCCGGCCCTGCTTATCGCGGATGATACCGTTAAAGTAGACGCGCTTGAACGGAATACGCTGGCGGATCTCGTCGTCCGTCAGGGTCTTCTTCTCGGGGCCGTGTAGTTCAAGGCCAGCGATAATCATGCGGGCGACCCATAGGAAGATGATATCGGGCCCAGTCGCGATCGCACCAGTGGGGTACCAATGCTGGAGTTCAGGGGTTGATTCACCGGGCTTTCGCCAGCCAATGGTCGCGAGGCACCAGAGCCACGAGGAGGCCCAAGTATCAAGCACATCCGGATCCTGTTCCCAGTTCTGCGGGTCGGCTGGCGGGGTGAGGGAGACGTGGCGATTGGCGGCCTCATTGCGGTCGGTCCCCTTGCGATACCAAACAGGGATGCGGTGGCCCCACCAGAGCTGACGGCTGACGCACCAGTCCTGGATGTTTTCAAGCCAGTGGAGGTATGTCTTAGTCCAGCGTTCGGGGTGGAACTTGATGATACCCGTGGTGACGGCGCGCTTAGCTTCTTCGATCTTCGGGTAGTGGATGAACCACTGTTCGCTGAGGCGAGGTTCGATGGGCACGTCGGCCCGTTCGGAGAAGCCTACGGTGTTCTCATAAGGCTCAATCTTGACGAGGGCACCGAGCTCTTCGAGCAGTTTGGCAGCGGCGTCACGGGCCTTGAAGCGTTCCATACCGGCCAAAGGCCCAGCATCCGCGTTCATCGTACCGTCCGGATTCATCACATCGAGCACCGGCAGGCCATGGCGCTTGCCGATATCGAAGTCTGTCCGGTCATGAGCCGGGGTCACCTTGAGCACACCGGTACCGAACTCGCGCTCAACCGCCGTGTCGCCAACAATCAGGATTTGGGCCCGCGGGAAGGGCCGCCAGACGTGTAGTCCAATGAGATGTTTGTAGCGTTCGTCTTCCGGGTGCACGGCCACCCCCGTGTCGCCCGGGATAGTCTCGGGTCGAGTGGTGGAAATCTCCAGGAATGTCCCCGGTTGTTCCACGACTTCATAACGCATCTTAAACAAGGAGCCCTTAGAGGGCTTCATGATTACTTCCTCGTCGGAGAGGCCCGTCTGCGATACTGGGCACCAGTTAACCATCCGTTTACCGCGATAGACATAGCCCCGCTCGTAGAGCGTGACGAAAGCCTGCAAGACCGCCTCCGAGTAACCAGCATCCAGCGTGTGTACCTTGCGATCCCAGTCACACGAGGCGCCGAGCTTACGGAGCTGGTTCAGGATGATACCGCCGTGCTTGTCGCGCCATTCGGAAGCGACCTCAATGAACTTGTCGCGACCAAGGTCATGGCGGGTCTTGCCATGGTTTTGGCGGAGATCTTTTTCGACGCGCGACTGCGTGGCGATACCGGCGTGGTCAGTGCCGGGGAGCCAGAGGGCGGATTTACCTTCTTGGCGCGCGCGGCGCACCATGATGTCCTGTAAGGTATTATTCAGGAGGTGCCCCATGTGCAGAACGCCGGTCACATTGGGTGGCGGAATCATGACCGCAAACGACTGACGGGTCGGGTCGACCTTACCGGCAAAGCAGCCGGCGGCGACCCAGCGGTCGTACCATTGTTGTTCGACCCCTTGGGGGTCGTAGGACTTGGGAATTTCGGCCATCGGGAAGGGTGATGATTAGAGAGGAACTTGGGGGTTGAAAAGAGCGGATTGGTCACTCATCAAAGATGCAAGCTAGGCCCCATGCAATGGGTGCCGACGAATCCCGCCAGGTCCGGAAGGAAGCAACGGCAGTCTGGTTCCCCGTGTGCCGTGGTCAGCCTAGCCCCTTTAACTTTTAAGCCCTTAAACAGGGCACTAGGTTTTCCTCCGCCGGCTTAATGACGGAAACAAATTCTAAAACAAGAAAGGGTGCGAATTGCACCCTTTCGTTCGTTAAGTCTGCAGGCCGAACTTAAAGCGAGTGAATACTCGACTTCGACACGGCCATGGCGGCTTCCTTAAAGGATTCGCTGATGGTCGGGTGGGCGAAGCAAGTCCGCGCGATGTCTTCGGCGCTGGCGCCGTATTCCATGTGCGCACAAGCCGCGGCGATCATTTCGGAACCGCCACGGGCGACAATCTGCACGCCCAGAACCTTGTCGGTCTTAGCGTCGGCGATCACCTTTACGAAACCAGTCGTAGCGTCGGTGGCGATAGCACGGCCGTTACCAGCGAGTTGGAACTTGCCGACCTTGACCTCGATATTCTTGGCCTTGGCTTCCGACTCCAGCATGCCGACACCCGCAATTTCGGGGTCGGTGTAAATGACACCAGGGATGATGTTGTAATTTACGTGACCAGCCTTGCCGGCAATAATTTCGGCCGCCGCCACGCCTTCTTCTTCGGCCTTGTGGGCAAGCATCGGACCGGCGACAACGTCACCAATGGCGTAGACGCCTGGGAGGTTAGTGCGGAAATGACCGTCGATGATAACGCGGCCGCGCTCATCGAGCTTGAGGCCAGCTTCCGCAGCGCCGAGACCTTGGGTATTGGCCTTGCGACCAACCGCGACGAGGATCTTGTCGGCCGGGAATTCAAGGGGCTTGCCATCGCGTTCCGCCGTCAGGGCCAAGCCACCAGCACTCTTCTTAACGCCGGTTACCTTGGCACCGAGCTCGAACTTGATGCCCTGCTTTTCAAAAGCCTGCTGCGCGACCTTGGCGACGTCTTCATCGTAAGCCGGACCGCCAATGGAGGGGAGCATTTCCACGACCGTGACTTGGGCGCCGAGGCGGGCCCAGACGGAGCCGAGCTCCAGGCCGATGGCACCGGAACCGACGACCACCATCTTTTCGGGGACGCTCTTGAGGGCGATGCCATGGTCGGATGAAATAACGCTTTCGCCATCAAACTTCATGAACGGCAGCTCGACGATGGACGAGCCAGTGGCGATGATGATGTTCTTGGTTTCGAGCGTGCGTTCGCCAGCCGTGCTGCGGACGAGGACCTTACCTGGCTGCTTGTCGAGGCGGCCGAGGCCTTGGACGATTTCGATGCCACGCTTGGAGACGAGGAACTTCACGCCCTGATTGAGCTGGGAGACAACCTTGTCTTTGTTGGCCATCATCGCGCCCACATCGATGGTCACCTTCTCGCCACCGACGAGCCCGTGTTTCTTGCCATGAGTGACCTGATGGAAGACTTCGGTCGAGTGCAGGAGGGCTTTAGAAGGGATACAGCCGACATTCAAGCAGGTGCCGCCGAGGACGGGGTCCTTTTCGACGAGGGCTACTTTGAGGCCGAGTTGGGCGGCTTTAATGGCGGCGACATAACCGCCTGGGCCGGAACCGATGACAACGAGATCGAGTTGAGACATTGAGGTGTAGAAAAAAGGATTAGGCTCCGAAGAGCAGGGTGTGGGGCTCTTCGATGTACTGACGCACCTTGACGAGGAACGTCACGGCTTCTTTGCCATCGATGATCCGGTGGTCGTACGAGAGGGCGAGGTACATGATCGGACGGATGACGACCTGGCCGTTTTCAGCGACCGGGCGCTCGACGATATTGTGGAGGCCCATGATGGCTGCCTGCGGATGATTGAGAATCGGCGTGGACAACATCGAACCATAGATGCCGCCGTTAGAGATGGTGAAAACGCCGCCTTGTAGTTCGGGCAGCTGAATCTTGCCGTCGCGGGCCCGCTTACCGTAGTCGGTGATTGCCTTCTCGATCCCCGCGAAGCTGAGCGCGTCGCAATCGCGGACGACCGGGACCATCAGGCCCTTCTCAGTGCCCACGGCTACGCCGATATCATAGAAATTATTTTCAACGATGTCCTCGCCGTCGAGCTGCGCATTGACTGCACGCACATCCTTGAGCGCTTGGACCGCCGCCTTCACGAAGAAGGACATGAAACCGAGTTTGACCCCGTATTTCTTAAGGAATTCCTCGCCATGACGCTTACGCAGTTCCATGACCGGGGCCATGTTCACCTCGTTGAAGGTCGTGAGCATCGCCGTCTCGGACTTCGCTTGGACGAGGCGTTCGGCAATCTTCCGACGCAAAGGGGACATGCGCTTGCGCGTCGTGCGGCCTTCGCGCGAAGGAATCGACACGGGACCCGCAGGGGCCGCGGTTGTCGTGGCTGAGGCGCTGACGGCCGGCGCTGAAGCGACGGCCATGATGGGCGTCTTGCCTTCTAGGGCGGCGAGCATGTCGCCCTTGGTCACACGACCAGCCTTACCGGTGCCAGGAATCGACGCTGGGTTGAGGCCGGTCTCGGCAGAAATCCGCCGAACAGCAGGCGAGATTTCGGCGGCGGCACCAGACTTCGCGAGCACAGGGGCCGGGACAGGGGTAGCGGCAGGGGGTGTTACCGACTTTTCGGATACAGCCTTGGGCGCAGCGGCAACAGGGGCGGGGGCGGCGCCAGCGGCGCCAGCTTCAATCGTCGCAATGACTTGCCCCACCAAGACTTCGGTGCCGGCGGGTACGCCGATCGTGATACAGCCATCCACCTCGGCGGTGCCCTCAGAAGTGACTTTATCGGTCTCGTAAGAGAAGAGGGGCTGCCCTTTACGGACAGCGTCGCCGCTCTTAACGGTCCAAGATGCAAGGAGACCTCCGGTAATGGATTCTCCCATGGGGGGGATTTTGACTTCGACAGCCATGAAAAGTGAGTAGCGAACTTTGGAACCCCCCCGTGGCCGTTTCAACGGGTAAATATGCCTTTAATCGGCTTCTTCCCCTCCTTTGAGGGGTAGACGGCAATTGAATCAGGGCTTCGTGGCAGGCTAATGCTTAAATTTAGGCATTAAACGCCTGCCGGATGACGTCCGCCTGCTCGACCTTGTGGACGGAGAGCGCACCCACCGCAGGGGAGGCGGCGCTGTCGCGACCGGCATAGACTGGACGGATACCGAGCGTGGACTCGACCAAGGGGGCAATGAAGGACCAGCCAGCCATGTTCTGGGGTTCATCCTGGACCCACACGACCTTGGCCGGCGAGCCGTAGTGCACGTGGAGCTTCTTCAGGGCGGCCGCATCGAACGGATAGAATTGTTCTACGCGGACAATCGTAGTGGATGTGTCCTTACGGGTGGTACGCTCGGCGTCGAGTTCGTAGAATACCTTGCCCGAGCAAAGGACTAGGCGCTCCGTCTTGGCCGCTGGCGTTGGGTCAGCTAAGATGCCTTCAAGGTGCCCTTAGTCAGGTCACTAAAAGTGCTCACGCAGGCCTTGTGCCGCAGTAAGCTCTTGGGCGTCATGACGACTAGGGGCTTGCGGTGCTCGGCCTTCACCTGCCGGCGGAGAGCATGGAAGAGTTGTGCTGGCGTCGAAGGTTGGACGACTTGCAGGTTATTTTCGGCGCAGAGTTGAAGGAAGCGCTCGAGGCGAGCCGAGGAGTGCTCGGGGCCTTGGCCTTCGAAACCATGCGGCAAAAGCATGACGAGTCCGCTCGTCTGGCCCCACTTAGTTTCCGCCGAGGCGATGAACTGATCGATCATGATCTGCGCACCGTTAGAGAAGTCACCGAACTGTGCTTCCCAAATCACGAGCGAATCAGGCGCTTCGAGCGAATAGCCATAATCGAAGCCAAGGACCGCGTATTCCGAGAGGGTGGAGTTGACGAGCTCGATGGACTCGCCGCCGCTGACGGCATTCAGCGGACAGTATTCGGCGTCGTTCGAAGGGTCGTGCAGGACGGCGTGGCGGTGCGAGAAGGTACCGCGTTCACAATCCTGGCCAGAAAGACGGATCGGATAGCCTTCGGCTAGCAACGAGGCGAAAGCGAGACCTTCACCGAGGCTCCAGTCAAAGTTGGCACCAGACTTGAAAGCCTCTGCCTTAGCCTCGAGCAGGCGCTTAATCTTTGGTTAGGAGCGAAATCGGGCGGCATCGTCCAAAGGGCGGGCGCGACCTTTTGTAACAAAGCTTCCGGTACGGTTGTATCGACCTTCGCGTCGTAGGGAGACTGGAACGGACGGACGGTGGCGGGGGTCTTTTCGCGTTCGGCGATTTCCTTGGCGATGGCCACCTTGGCACGTTCCTGAGCGGCGTTGAGCATGACTTCGAATTCCGTGCGTAGGGTAACGAGCTCGCCATCAGGGGCGGAGCCGCAAGTGGTCAGGCGCGAAGCGTAGAGCTCGGAGACGCTCGAGTGGTTGGAAATCGTGCGGTAGAGGACGGGCTGAGTGAATGCTGGCTCGTCTGTTTCGTTATGGCCGTAGCGACGGTAGCAGACGATGTCGACGACGGCGTCGGCGGCAAACTGTTGACGATACTCGAGCGCAATTTCCGTCGCGAGAACGACGGCGTCGGGATCATCACCGTTGACATGTAAAATCGGGGCTTCGGCGAACTTAGCGATTTCCGTGCAATGACGTCCGCTGCGGGCTTCCTCGGGACCGGTGGTGAAACCGACTTGGTTGTTCGTCACAAGGTGCACGGTACCACCGACGGCGTACCCTTTGACACTAGCGAAATTAAAGGTCTCCATCACGATGCCTTGGCCAGCGAAGGCCGCGTCGCCGTGGATGAGGACCGGCAGGGCCGAGGAGCGCTTGCCGTCGCCTTGCAGGTCAACGCGGGCGCGGGTCCGGCCTAAAACCACCGGGTTGACGGCTTCGAGGTGACTTGGGTTATAGGCTAACGTAATGGCGACCTTCTTCCCATCAATCGTGCGTTCACCTTCGTAGCCGAGGTGA
>BGOK01000014.1 GCA_003569205.1 Verrucomicrobiota bacterium
GTACGCATAGGAGTGTACTTATAAAACCCCGTTAAGCCGCAATGGTTGCAGCAGCCTTACCCAAAGAAAAACCCCGGTGACCCGGGGTTTTTAGGGAGCGTCGCGAGGGCTTACTGCTTTTGCGGAGCCCCTTCGACCTTCACGCCGAAGACCTTGCCGTCCTTGGCGCCTTCTTCGGTGGGTGCAGGCTTCTTCTTTTTATCCGACTTAGCTGCGGGCTCTGCTTCGGTGGCGGCTTCTTCAGGAGCGGGCTTCTTCTTGGCCTTGCTGACTTCCTTGGCGGCGGCAGCCGTGCCGGCGACGCCCGCTTCAACGAGTTTAGCGGTACCTGGGGAGGGGGCGGCCGAATCGCCGCCGAGGCCCTGGAGGCGCTTGATTTCTTCCATGGCCGCTTTGGTCGCTTCGTTGGCGATCTGCGTGGCGGCGTCGATGGTATTGCCGACGAGGGAGGCAGGGCTACCCGCCTCTGGTGCAGCGGGGCCTTCTTCGCCCTTCTTCTGCTTGGGCTTGTCCGCAGACTCCTTCTTTGCGGCGGCGCCATCCGCTGCGGGGACCGCGTTACCTGCCGCATCGGTCTGCGTCGACGGCTTGCTCGGCTTCGACTTCGCGCTCGGCTTCGACGGCGTGTTCTTCGAGGTCGTCGTATTGCCGTTGTTGTTGGCGGGCTGCGTGTTGGTCGCGGCGGCGAGCAGGGCGAGGACGAAGAGGTTCATAATACAAATACAACACCACGCCCCGGGTGAGGTTTCAATCCTTGTCGGGGTGAAAGGCGACCAAGCCGCCCCGAGGCCGGAGAAAACGCCCATTAATAGGCTAATTTCCACTTCTCACCCAGGAAAAGCCCTAGAAAAGGCACGCCGAGGAGCAGCTTAATCCATTCCTGGATAACCTTTAATACCGTACACCCGCCGAGCAGAAGGGCTAAAATCGTTAGGATAGCGGTGTGAGCTCCAAGCATGCCTAAAAATTCCCATCTTTAACGGCTTGCAACGCTACGTTGTTCAGCAAATTCGGAGGCATGCCTAAAATCAGTGAATTGTTCACTCAGAACTTAAACTGGTCAGAGGACATTCGCCGGAAGCGGCCCGAGTTCTTCGAGACCCTCTCGAAGCAACAAAGCCCGAAGTTCCTCTGGATTGGTTGTGCGGATAGCCGGGTGCCTGCGAATGAAGTCGTCGGACTCCTTCCGGAGAGCTCTTCGTGCACCGTAACGTCGCTAACCTCGTCATCCACACCGACTTGAATTGCCTCTCCGTGCTGCAGTACGCTGTCGATGTCCTGCAGGTCGAGCACGTCATTATTTGCGGTCACTACGGTTGTGGTGGCGTCCAGGCTTCGCTTGAACGCCGCAAACTAGGCCTCATCGACAACTGGTTGCGGCACATTCGCGACGTCCATCATAAGCATGTCCTGGCCGTGGAGAACGTTCTCGGTCCCGCGAAGTTAGACACCCTCTGCGAGCTTAACGTCATCGAGCAGGCCTACAATGCCTGCCACACCACGGTCGTCCAAGACGCGTGGGCGCGGGGGCAGAAGGTGCAAGTCCATGGCTGGATCTACGGCCTGCGCGATGGCCTCTTGAAAGACCTGGGGATGAACGTATCGGCACTCGAAGAAATTACCCCAGCCTATGGTAGGGCCTTGGCTCGTTACCATAAGGCTTAGTCCCTGAGGCGCAGGGGCACTTGAGTGGCCCGCGGATGCGGCTTGTTTTGGAGGATGCTCCCCGAAGATCGCCCGCGTGAAAGATTGGCCCGGCTCGGTCCCAGAGCTTTGATGGATGAAGAACTCTTCGCCTTGCTCATCGGTGCGGGGACGAAGGGCTCCCCAGTGCAGCAAGTGTCGCAGGCGTTGTTAAAGGAAGCCGGCAGTTTGGCGATGATGGCGACCTGGGAAGCCGCTGACTTCGCGCGGGTGCGTGGACTGGGTCCGGCCAAGGCGGCGGAACTTTCCGCGGTGATGGAGTTGGCGCGGCGGATTCGTGAACGCGCGCAAGACCCCGGCGAGAAGTTAGACGCACCCTTAAAGGTCTGGGCGCGGATGGAGCCGTTGGCGGCTGGCCTCACCGTCGAAAAGTGTTGGGTTCTCTGCCTCAACCGACGCAACCGTCTCCTCGCCTTGCATGAAGTCAGTTCGGGGACGGCGACGAGCGCGCTCCTGCATCCGCGGGAAGTTTTTAGGCAAGCGCTGCGGCACGGGGCCCCGGCCGCCATCGTCGCCCACAACCACCCCAGCGGGGACCCAACCCCGAGTGCGGCTGATCGCACCGTCACCCGGCAATTGGTCGAGGCGGGGCGGGTTGTGGGGGTGGAGTTGGTGGATCATGTGGTTATGGGCCGCCCCGAGGCTGATCCCGCGGGGAAAGGCTGGTTTAGCTTCGGTGAAGCGGGCTTGATTTAGCGGAACTTCCCGATGGGCTTAAGGGTCTTACCCCAGCATGCCCCTTGCTCGAGTTCTGAAAATTATCGGTGCCGTGTGCGCCGTTGGGTTGATCGCCGTCGGCGTTCGCCAGGGGCAGCGCTATTATAAGAAGAACCTCGCCGACCCGCGTTCGGGCGAAGTCGTCTACCGCGAAGACTGCCTCCGTTGCCATGGCCCGATGGGGCAGGGCGTAGCGGGGAAGTCCGATGAACCCCTCCTCGGTGAGAAGTCCGTTGCCTTCCTCGCAAAATACATCGCTCGGGATATGCCTGAGGACGACCCCGGCACCTTATCGCCCGCCGAAGCCCTCGCCTCCGCGCAATACATTCACGACGCCTTTTATTCGGCCGAAGCTCGCGCGCGGAATAACCCACCGCGCCTCGAGCTCGCGCACCTGACCGAACGGCAGTACCGCGAAAGCGTCACCGATCTCCTTGGCTCTTTCCGGCGCGGCAGTTCGACCCACGAGTCCGGTGGCTTAGCGGCGGTCTACCGCGGGCTCAAGGATGGGGACTCGACGAACACGGACAAGAATGAGGCCAAGTTCTTGGAGCGCGTCGACCCAGTCATTAGTTTTGATTTTGGCACGAAGGCGCCGGCCGCCGGCTCGCGGGCGGAACAGTTTAAGATTAATTGGTCAGGCTCGCTCTTGGTGCCGGACACTGGTGAATACGATTTCCGTGTCACCACGCCTAATGGCGTCCGCGTCTACGTTAACCCACCGGCGAACGGCTCCGAAAAGAATGCTCTCATCGATCTCTGGGTGAGTTCGGCGATGCTGCGCAGCGGTCAGGGCCAAGTTTTCCTTTTGGGTGGCCGCAGCTACCCGCTGAAAGTCGAATTCTTCAAGTACAAGGATAAGACCGCCTCCATTAAACTGGAGTGGCGTCCGCCGGGTGGGGCTTGGACGGTTATTCCGGCCGAAAACCTCTCGCCAAAATTCTCCGCGAGCGTGGACGTCGTCTCGGTACCCTTCCCGCCCGACGACGCCAGCATGGGCTATGAGCGCGGCGTTTCGGTTTCCCGCGAATGGACGGAGGCTGTCGCCAAGGGAGGCCTCCAGGCCGCCGCTTTGCTGGCCCCGCACCTGCACGAATACGCGGGTACCACCGCGACCGCTCCGGACCGGGCGGAGAAGCTCAAAGCCTTCACGTGGCGCTTTGCTCAGTTGGCCTATCGCCGTCCGCTCACGGTGGAGCAGAAGGCCGACCTCGCCAAAATCTTTGTACCCGCAGTCACGCCCGAGATTGCCGCCAGGCGGGCGATTCTGCACGTGCTCTCCTCGCCGCACTTTCTGTATCCCGCCACTGGTACCCAGGATGATTACGCCGTCGCCACGCGGTTGGCGTTGGCCCTGTGGGATTCTTTGCCCGATGAAGCCCTCCTGAAGGTCGCCGCTCAGGGTGCGTTAAAGACGCCCGAGCAGGTGCGCGCGCAGGCGCAGCGGATGCAGAAGGACCCGCGGGCGAAGGCGAAGCTGCGGGACTTCCTCCACCATTGGTTGCACGTCGAGGAAGGGGCGGAAATTGCCAAGGACCAAGCCGCCTATCCGGGCTTTGATCCCGGGGTCGTGATGGACCTCCGCACCTCCTTGGACCTCTTTGTTGAGGATGTCGTCTGGTCGGAGGCCTCGGACTACCGCCAGCTTCTGCTCAGTGACACGATTCTCATGAACGAGCGCTTGGCGAAGTTCTACGGCCAGAAGTTGCCCGAAGGCCATGGGTTCCGTCCGGTCAAGATGGATGCAGCGCAACGGGCGGGCGTCCTCACGCACCCGTATCTCCTCGCCACGTTCTCCTACACCAAGTCGACCTCGCCGATTCACCGCGGTGTTTTCCTGTCGCGTAATATCTTGGGGCGCATGCTGAAGCCGCCACCCATGGCGATTGCCTTCATGGACGACAAGTTTGACCCTTCGTTTACCATGCGGGAGAAGGTGACCGAACTCACCGCCAAGCCTGCCTGTCAGTCGTGCCACATCACGATTAACCCGCTCGGGTTTAGTTTTGAACGCTTTGATGCTGTCGGGCGTATTCGTGAGACGGACAACGCTAAGCCGGTAAATACGGTCTCCCCCTACATCGCCGCCGATGGTACGGAGTTAACCCTCACGGGCGCGCGCGATGTCGCGGTCCATGCCGCCGAGAGCCTGGCCGGGCAAACGGGCTTCGTCCGCAATCTCTTCCAGACGATGGTTAAGCAGCCCACTACGGCCTACTCACCCGAACTACTGAGCCAGCTCACGGAACGTTTCCGTCGCGACCACTGTCACGTGCGCAACCTCGCGATTGAGGTCGCGGTGGTCGCCGCCCTCCAGAAGTAACCTTACCTGACCTACCCTTTATGAACCTCCAAAATCGCCGCGACTTCCTCCGCAAGCTTGGCCTATCGGCCGCTGCGCTACCGCTACTCGGTGGCTTGACCTCCCTCCAGGCCGCTGAGCCGACCGCCGCCAAGCAGCGGGTGATCTTTGTCTTCTCGCCGAATGGCACGGTGCCGTCGGAGTTTTGGCCCGAAGGCGAGGGCAGTGCCTTTAAGCTAAAGCGGATTTTGCAGCCCTTGGCGCCGTTCAAGGATAAGATGCTCACGCTGAAGGGCGTGAATAATCTCGTCCGCGGCGATGGCGATTCGCACATGCGTGGCATGAGCTGCCTGCTCACCGGGATCGAACTCTTCCCGGGTAATATCATGGGCGGCGGCGGTCAGCCCGCGGGCTGGGCGCGCGGACCCTCCATCGACCAAGAAATCCGCCGCTTCCTCCAGTCGAAGCCTGCGACCAAGACCCGCATGGGTTCGCTCGAGATTGGCGTGTCCGTCGGCAATCGCGCCGACCCCTGGACGCGCTGGAGTTATGTCGGCGCCAACCAGCCCGTCGCCCCCATCTCTAATCCTTACGACCTCTTCGATAAGCTCTATGGCCAGATGAAGGAAAGCGAAAGCATGGTCTCCGTCCTCGACGGCCTCCGCGATGACCTCGCAACGGTTTCGCGGGCGGTCGACGCCAAGGACCGCGGCTTGCTCGACCAGCATACGACGGCCTTACGCGATCTGGAGCGTAACATGAAGGAGCAACAGACCTCCGGCGCCTTGATTGTTCCTACTTCGCCGGCGATTGGTGTGACGATGGAGAACGATAACATCCCGGTCGTCACGAAGATGCAGACCGAACTCCTCGTCAGCGCCTTCCAGAACGATTTGGCCCGCGTGGCGACCTTCCAGTTCAGCAACTCCGTAGGTAGTATCCGTATGAAGTGGATCGGCATCGAGGAAGGTCACCACTCGCTTTCGCACGACCCTGACTTGAATACTGGTTCGGTGGAGAAGCTCACGAAGATCAACACCTGGTTCGCCGAGCAGATTGCCTTCCTGGCTAAGCGCCTCCAAGAGACCCCGGAGCCCAATGGCACGGGATCGATGCTCGACCACACGACGATCATCTGGACGAACGAGCTCGGGAAGGGCAATAGCCATGCCCTTGAGGACATCCCTTGGGTACTCATTGGTGGCGGCTTAGGTTTCAAGACCGGCCGCGCCCTCAAATACACCAAGACCGCGCACAACCGGTTGCACCTCGCGCTGGCGCATGCCTTCGGCCATCGCTTGGACGCCTTCGGCAACCCAGCCCTGTGTAACGGCGGTCCTTTGAACCTGGGATGAAGGGAGGGGATGGGGAGGCCTGCGTGCTCAACCATCCCCCCATCCCCTATCCCCATCTGCTCTTTTAAAGGGTCCCCCGCCTGTGCCGGTTCCGATTGGAGCTCCAGTTTTTCCTGGATTAAGGTGGGTGGTACGTTGCCACGGCTCGGACGAGGCCGGTCGGGTCGCACCTCCCGATTATTATGTTCGTAGGAGACGGAGGCTGCCGCGGTTATCGAACACTGCAGGGGACAATCACTAGTACAGAACCCGGACGGAAAATCAAGTCTGCCCCGCAAAAAGACCACGGATTCTTGGCGGGGAGGATTGCCTAAAGCGTAGGCCCTGGCGCCAATCGAACTTAGCGATGGTGGGCCAAGGCTTGCGTTATCACCACGCAGGCCAAAGCCGCATTTTCCGCGCGTAAGACGGTTGGGCCGAGCACCACGGGACGGAATCCTGCGGCGCGGGCCGCCAAGTATTCGGCCGCGGTCAAATCTCCCTCGGGGCCGATGAGCCAAAGCACTTTCGTCGCGGACGCGAAGTCGAGTTCGCCGACGGGTTGCGCATCTAACTCCAGCGAACCGGTTAAGCGGAGTTCGCCCGGAGCGCAGGGTGGTAGCGCGGCGAGCCAAGCGTCGAAGCGCATCGGCGGGCCGATGTGTGCGAGCCAGGGGTGACCCGACTGCTTGCACGCCTCGACCGCCTGTTGTTGCCAGCGCATCGTGCGGGTACGGGCGCGATCGGCATCGAGCTTCACCTCACAGCGGGCGGTTTCGAGCGGCACCACTTCGCTGGCGCCCGCCTCGCAGACGCCACGGACTAAGTCGTCCATCGTGCCGCCCTTGGGCATCCCTTGGGCGACGGTGATGGATGGGCGGACCCGTTCGACCATCCGCGTGCGGGTAACCTCGACAACGGAACCTTCACCATCGGCTGATTCCAATTTACCTTCTAGGAGATGGCCTTCGCCGTCGAGTAGCACCAGTGGGTCGCCGCGCCGGGCACGCAGGCTGCGGACCAAGTGGGCGCTCTCTTCGCCGGATAGGCTTAGGCGGGAGCCTGCCGCGGCGGTACGCGCTTGTGCGGGGTCGATCCAAGCACGGAGTGGGCTCATGTCAGCTGCGCCTCCGGGCGATCGTAAGAAGGATCCCAGTCTTTCCAGACCGGTTCGAAGCCGGCGGTGCGGAGCATCGCGGCGATTTCGTTGGGCGAACGGCTGTCGTCGATGGCGAACTGTTCGAGTGACGCCTCGCGGCCCTCGGAGTACCCGCCGGGATTGGTATGCGAGCCAGCACTCATGGCGGTGATGCCCAACTTGCAGACCTGATCGCGGAAAGCTGGGCGTTCACGGGTGCTGAGCGTTAATTCTAATTCGCTATTAAATAGACGGAACGCACAGATCGCCTGAACGAGGTCGCGGTCGGTCATCTCAACCTTCGGTTCAATGTCGCCTTCGTGTGGGCGGATACGTGGGAAGGAGACGCTAAAGCGGCTGCGCCAGTGTTTGCGCTCGAGCCACTGCAAGTGGAGGGCCGTGAAGAAACATTCGGCGCGCCAGTCCTCGAGGCCGAAAAGAGCCCCGAGCCCGATCTTATGGACTCCGGCTTCGCCGACGCGATCCGGGGCGTCGAGGCGGTAGAGGAAGTCGGACTTCCGCCCTTTAGGGTGGTGGAGGTTATACGTCTCGCGGTGGTATGTTTCCTGATAGACCAGCACTGCGTTGAGCCCGTGCCGGCGGAGCTCGGCGTATTCCTCGGTCTCCAGCGGCTGGACCTCGATGGACAAGGATGCGAAGTGTGGGCGGAGTAGGTCGAGGGCCGATACGAAGAACGGCAGCGCCACCTTCGTGGATTCACCAGTGAGCAGGAGCAAGTGGTCGAAGCCTAATTTCTTAAGGGCGCCGGCCTCGACGAGGATTTCGCCCGGACTCAGCGTGCGGCGGGCGACCTTATTGCCTGCGGAGAAGCCGCAATACGTGCAGATATTCTGGCACTCGTTCGAAAGATAAGCGGGCGCGAACAGTTGCATCGTGCGGCCGAACCGGCGAACCGTCCGCGCTTGGCTGAGGCGAGCCATCTCCTCTAAGTGAGGGGCCGCTGCGGGTGAGATCAGCGCCTGGAAGTCCGCTAAGTCGCACACCCCTTGGGCCGCGCGGGCGAGGGCACGGCGGACGTCGGCGTCGGACTTTGCGTGCACGCCGGCCAGCACATCATCCCAAGGATGGGCGGCATGGACGGCGGCGAACGACATGAAGAAAGTCGGCGTGTAGCCGAACGGGCTCAGAGCGTGGCGCTGTAGGCCGCAGCGTCGAGCAGCTGGGCCGCTTCGGCGGGATTCTTTAACTTCACGCGGATCATCCAAGCGCCGCCGTAGGGCTCGCGGTTGACGAGGTCGGGCGTGTCATTGAGCCCAGTGTTAGCCTCGACGATTTCCGCGGAGACTGGGCTATAGAGGTCGGAAGCGGCCTTGACTGATTCCACCGTGCCGAAGACCTCGCCGGCGGCGAAGCTCTTACCCACCTTGGGGAGGTCGACGAACGTCACGTCACCCAGTGCGGCTTGCGCGTGGTCGGTGATGCCGATGGTGGCGGTGCCGTCGGCTTCGAGGCGGATCCATTCGTGTTCCTTGGTGTAGCGGAGATGGGCGGGGACTTGGCTCATGGTGTGATGATATAGAAAGGGGACGGTTTATTTTACAAACGGTTCGACCGAGATGTGCAGCGGCAAGCGGGTGCCGCGGATGTCGACGGTCAGTTCGGATGAACCCGTGAAGCCAGCGGCGACGAGGGCGGTACCGATGGGCTTATTGAGAACTGGGGAGAGGGTACCCGAGAGCACCTCGCCGACGGCGGTATCGCCAGCGAAGACGATGGCCCCTTGGCGGGCGATACGGCGATCATCGAGGGAGAACATGACCACAGAAGACGGCGGGCCGCCTTCGGCTTGGCGGCGGAGCGCTTCGCGGCCAATAAACTGGGCCTTCGTAAACTTCACCGTCCAGCCGAGGCCGGCTTGGATCGGGGAGATCCGTTCGGAGATCTCATGTCCGTAGAGCGGGTAACCTGCTTCGAGGCGAAGTGAGTCACGGGCGCCGAGGCCGGCGGGGATGAGCCCGAGCGGTTTGCCGGCAGCCAGAAGCGCGCGGGCGACTTGAGTCGCGGAAGCGGCTGGTAGGTAGATTTCAAAACCAGCGGACCCGGTGTAGCCCGTGCGGGAGACCACGCAACCGGAGGCGCCGGCCACTTCTCCGACCAGGAAGCCGAAGCGGCGGATTGAGGCGAGGGGGAGGGAGGTCGTCAGTGCTAAGACCTGTTCGGCGAGGGGGCCTTGGATGGCGAGCTGCGCCCACGCGACACATTCATCGATGACCTCGACCTTCGCGGTGCCGATGAGCGTGCGCATCCAGGCGATGTCCTTCTGGGCGTTGGATGCGTTGAGGCAGATGAGGAATTCCGTTTCTGAGAAACGGTAGATGATCAAGTCGTCGACGCAGCCGCCGTCGGGCTGGCACATCAACGTGTAGCGGGCGGCGCCGGGCTTGAGCGTCGACAGCTCATTAGTCATGATACGGTCGAGGAACGCGGCGGCATCGCGGCCGCGGATACGCG
Organism: Verrucomicrobiota bacterium; assembly: GCA_003569205.1. Classification (GTDB taxonomy): domain Bacteria; phylum Verrucomicrobiota; class Verrucomicrobiia; order Opitutales; family UBA953; genus UBA953. Next base: position 9,668 of record BGOK01000014.1, read on the forward strand.
CCTCGCCCATGTGCGAGACGTCGAAGAGCCCGGCCGTTTTGCGAACGGCCATGTGTTCTTCGATAATGCCGGTGTATTGCACGGGCATCTCCCAGCCGGCGAAGGGGACTAGGCGGCCGCCGAGTTCAGCGTGGAGGTCGTAGAGAGGCGTGCGGGCGAGCGTTTCCGACATGACGTCAAGGTGCTGAGGTTTGGCCGCTCTTCCAACAAAAAAGCCCGGCACAAGGCCGGGCTTTGCAGTAGAAGCACCTCAGGTGCTTACTGAGCGAATTCCTTACGGAGTTCGGAGAGCTGAGCCTTATACTCGTCTTCGCTGATGGCCTTGGTGCGGACGCGTAGTTCGAGGAGGGCGACGCGGGTGTTCCGTTCGGCGTAGACGCGGCGCTTGGATTCGGCGATCGCTTCCTTGGCGCCCTTGGTCGCTTCGGCCAGTTTGGCTTCGGCATCGAGACGAGCATCAGCGAGGGCCTTTTCGGTCGCAGCCTTGTCGGCAGCCTTTTCAGCGTTGGCGGTTTCCTTGGTGTCGTTGAGGGCTTTCTCGGTCGCGGCGATAGCCTTGGCAGCGGCGTCCTTGGCTTCGGTGCTAGCCTTGTCGGCGTCGGCCTTGGCGGCAGCGATCTGCTTGGCAACGTCGGCTTGGAGTTCGGCGAGGCTCTTGTCGGCGCCGGCCTTGGCTTCGGCGAGGGCCTTTTCGGTCGCGGCGAGCTTTTCGTTAGCTTCCTTCAGCATGGCGTTGGCGTCAGCGAGGGACTTCTCGGCAGCGGCAGCGGCTTCCGCCTTGCTGTCGGCCTTAGCCTGTTCGAGTTGCTTGGAGAGTTCAGCGGCCTTCTTGTCCGCTTCTTCCTTGGCGTTGGCGAGGGACTTGTCGGCATTGGCATTGGCGGCAGCGAGGGCCTTGTCGGCATTGGCTTGGGCTTCGGCGAGGGCCTTGTCGGCATCGGCTTTGGCGGCAGCAGCGGCCTTCTCATTCGCGGCCTTCACGTCGTCGCGTTCCTGAGTGGCCTTACCGACGGCGACCTTCTGTTCTTCCAGGGCCTGTTGGATGGAGGCGAGCTGTTTGGCTGCATCGGCCTTAGCGGCGTTGACGCCGTTATTAGCGAGCTGGGACAGCTCTTCGTTGCGGCTGGTGAGGGCCTTGAGCACATCTTGCGAATTCTGCTGGGCGGCGGCGAGGGCGGCCTTCTCGGCGTTGAACTGGGCTTCCAGTTCGGTCACGCGTTCGGCGGCGGACTTACCGCTGGAGGCGTTGCCGCGGGCGGTGGCGAGTTCGGCTTGGGCCTTGGCGACCTTGGCGTCAGACGCGGCGAAGGCGGCGGCGACTTCGTTCTTGGCCGCAGCGACCTGCTGGGCGAGGTCATTGGCGTTAGCGGTCTCGATCTTAGCTTCGAGGTTAGCGCGGCGCTGTTCGAGTTTGGCGAGGGTGGTCGCGGCTTCAGTGGCGGCGCCGGAATCGCGTTCAGCGAGGGCGGCCCGGAGGTTCGCTTCGGCTTCGGTGATTTTGGCTTCAGCAGCAGCGTCCGTGCCCTTAGCGGCGGACGAGCGAGCTTCATCGAGGGCCTTGCTGATGGCGTCGAGCTTGGTCTTGGAAGCAGTTTCGCGCGTTGCGAGGGCGGCCTTCACCTTTTGGGAGGCGTCGATGACGGCGGCGATATCGGACTTGAGGGAGCCAGAAGCTTCGGCGGTTTCGCCATTGGCCTTCTTCACGAGGCCCTTGAATTCGGCTTCGTCGCCTTCGGGAATAGAGACTTCGCCGGCGGCGGGCAGCTTGGTCAGCGTCATGTTAACCTTGGAGGGGAAGCCGAAGTCGAGCGAGCCACGGTCGTTGGTGCGGAGCGCCGGCTTTAGGTAGGCTACCTCAGGAGAGAAGCCGCCTTTGCCCACTACGAGTTCGTAGTTGGAGTTGCGATCGAGCGTGACGGTCGTCGGCGTGCGGCCGACGGCCACACCGTTCAGACGGACGGCTGCGCTCGTCGGATTGGATGTGACCGTGATCGTGTCAAGGAGCGCGGGGTCAATGGAGGTCGTGCAACCAGTGATACCGGCGCAAAGAACGAGGAGGGATACGGGGAGACGCATGGGACGGGGATAGGAAGCCGATTTTCCGTTGAAAAGGAGGCGGGGTTCAACCCCTAAAACGACCCTCGGCCCAAGGTTGACAGGCTCGGTTGCCCGAAAAGACTCCCTAACCCACGGGAAACGCCAGCATAGCTCAGTTGGTAGAGCAGCCGCCTTGTAAGCGGCAGGTCATCGGTTCAAGTCCGATTGCTGGCTCCCTTGGACGATTTAGCCTGCGGACCAGTTGGGTCCGCGGCGCAGGGCATCGGCCGTGCGTACCACGGGTTGGAGGCTGGCCACGTCGTGCGCGCGAATCATCGCGCACCCTTGGGCGATGCCCCAGGTGACGGTGGCATGGTGGGCGACCTCGCGTTTGAGTGGGTCGGTTTCGCCGAGAACCAACCCGAGCGTGGATTTTCGGCTCGTCCCGAGCAGCACGGGGAAACCGAGCGCGACGAGTTGCGAGAGGTTGCGGACAAGCATCAGGTTTTGGGCGGGCGTCTTTCCGAAACCAAAACCAGGGTCGGTCCACAGTTGCTCTGGGCGGATGCCCGCAAGGCGGGCGAGGTGCAGCGAGCCTTGCAGGTCGCGGCTAAATTCAGGCCAAAAGTCCTTATAATCAGCCTCTTTTCGCCGATGCATGAGGATGAGTGGGCAACCGGCCCGAGCGCAAACTTGGGCCATCGGTGATTCGTCTCCCTGAAGGTTGTGCCGACCTCCCTCGACATCGTTGATGAGGTCGGCGCCCTCCGCGAGTGCAGCGGCGGCGACGTCGGCTTTATAGGTATCAATCGAGAGAGGTGTCTTCGGTAAGCGTCGGCGGAGGAGACGTAAAGTCGGCAGCAGGCGGTCGAGCTCCGCGCTTGCCTCGACGGGATGGCTGCCTGGCCGGGTGGATTCGGCACCCAAGTCAAGGACGTCGGCGCCGGCGGCGATCAAGGCCTCCGCTTGTCGGAGGGCGTCCTCGGGCGTGGCCAACTGCCCGCCGTCAGAAAAAGAGTCGGGCGTCAGGTTAAGGATACCCATCAAAAGGGTCCGCTCCCGCCAGGAGGGGAGGGGCGTGCCATGTGGACTGCGCCAAGACATAGTCCAAGGGGGTAAGCGGCGGCAGTTTGGGTGCAACCTCCAAGGCTCCCGAGGGGTAGAAGCCGCTCCCGCCCTTTACATTAGGCGGCTTCATAGGCATCACTAAAACATAAATTGTTGTATATCATATGTTTACAAACTTAACCTGTAATAAATAAATACCATCGGCCAAGATTATGTCCTTAGACGTGGGCGGTGCTTGCAAATGACGACTTTTTTACGACTTTCCCTGCAGTTCGCTCTTCACGCTTCACCCATGTTTTCTCGTCTTTTCCAACGGGTCGCCCTTTTCGTCGCCCCTTTCTGCCTCTTCCTCTTGAGCGGTTGCTCTAAGGAGGAGCTCACGGTGCGCCAGTCGACCTTGGACCCCAAGGGCCCGGTCGCCCAGATGCAGTATGATGTTTTCATGGACACGGTTTGGCTCGTCGTGGTCCTCTTCGTCTTGGTCGGCGGCCTGCTCGTGTATGCCGTGATTAAATTCCGCGCGCGTCCGGGCGACGAGAACAAGCCCGCTATCGTCGAAGAAGGCCACGGCAACCCGCTCATCGAAATCGGTCTCATCACCGCTTCGATTGGGGCACTGGTCTTTATCGCGATTCCCACCCTCAGCGCGATTTGGTACACGCACGACGTTCCTGACGAAGCTGTCCCGACCTCAAAACTCTCGGCTTGGTACCCGCGCGTCGGTGCCGACGGGAAGGAAAATTACCCCAAGTCCGTCGAAGAGGAGGTGCTGATTGTCGATGTCATTGGCAAGCAGTGGTGGTTCCGCTTCGAGTACCCGCAGCTCGGCCTCACCAGCGATGCTAAGCACACCGTCCCGAATGAACTCGTGATTCCCCGGGGTAAGGCCGTCCGCATCAACCTGCGCTCCGAGGATGTGATTCACTCTTTCTGGATTCCGAAGATCGCTGGCAAGGTCGACCTTATGCCTGGCCGGAAGAATATCATGTGGATTCAGGCGGACCAAGTCGGCCACTACTATGGCCAGTGTGCTGAATTCTGCGGCGATTCGCACGCCTACATGCTCTTCCGCGTCGAAGTCGTCGAGCCCGCCGCTTTTGATGCGTGGGTGAAGGCCCAGAAGGCCCCGGCCCCTGAGCCGACGCCGGGCTCCAAGGCCGCTAAAGGTAAGGAAATTTTCGCCGCCAAGACCTGTGCCATGTGTCACAATGTCGGTGGCCAATTCGGTGCCGGAATGTTTGGCCCAGACCTCACGCACGTTGCCTCGCGCAAGTCGCTCGCGGGTGCTTGGCTCGATAACCGTGACCCCGTCGCCCAGCGCGCGCTGGAAAAGAAGGAGCAGAATACCGAAGCCTCGGTCGCCGTCGACCCAGCCATACTCAAGGCTAACCTCATCAAGTGGATTGGTTCATCCGGCACCTCGCACGGCGCGGACGGCAAGCTGTCGAAAGACGTGAAGCCAGGCAACCGCATGCACTACTACGCGATGTTCAATGTCGTTGGCCTCAATATCTCCAAGCAGCAGTTCACCGCCGAGGAGCTCGACTACCTCGCCGAATACCTCCTCACCCTCAAGTAACCCTTTCACCTTTCTACGCAGATGTCCCACGATTCGCACCACGCCCCTGTCGCCGACAAGATGGAGCTCGCGCCTGAGCGCAGCGACCTCGGCCTGTTCCGCCCAGACCGCACGCGCGGCTTCTTTGACTGGTTGACCACCGTCGACCACAAGAAAATCGGTATCATGTACGGTGCCTTCGCGATGCTCTTCTTCCTCGTGGGCGGCGTCGAGGCCTTGGCCATCCGTACGCAGTTGGCCCGCCCAGACAATGATTTCGTCACGGCGCGCATGTATAATCAGCTGTTCACGATGCACGGCACCACGATGATCTTCCTCGGGGTCATGCCGCTCTCCGCGGCGTTCTTCAACTTCCTCGTGCCGCTGCAAATTGGGGCCCGCGACGTCGCTTTCCCGCGCCTCAATGCCTTCTCGCTTTGGACTTTCGTGGCTGGCGCCATGGTGCTCAACGGCAGCTGGCTCTTCGAGTTCGCCCACCTCGCGGGTTGGTTCGATAACTTCGCATGGCATAAAGCCTTGGTCTATACCGACTTTGTGCCCGCTAACGGTTGGTTCAGTTACGCCCCGCTCTCAGGTACCTTCGGCCAAGCCAACGCCGCCCTGCAGGCCCCGCGTTTCACCGGCGTCGGCACCGACTTCTGGATCATCGGCATCCAGATTCTCGGCATCGCCTCGCTGGCGGCTTCTTTCAACTTCATTTGCACCATCGTGAACATGCGCGCCAAGGGCATGACCATGATGCGCCTGCCAGTGTTTACCTGGATGGCGCTCGTCACTTCGATCCTCATCATCCTGGCCTTCCCGGCCATCACCGTTGCGCTCATTGAGCTGATGTTCGATCGCCAGTTCGGTGCGAACTTCTTCAACCCCTCGGCGGGCGGCCAGCCCGTCCTGTGGCAGCACCTCTTCTGGATCTTCGGTCACCCGGAAGTTTACATTCTCGTTCTCCCAGCGATGGGTATTATCTCCGAAATTTTGCCGACCTTCTCGGGCAAGGCCCTCTTCGGCTACCCGATTATCGTTTTCTCGGGTGCCGTCATCGGCTTCCTCGGCTTCGCCGTCTGGAGTCACCACATGTTCACCACCGGCCTCGGCCCGATCCCGACTGCCGCGTTCGCGCTCCTCACCATGGCCATTGCCGTGCCGACGGGCGTGAAGATTTTTAACTGGCTCGGTACAATCTGGGGTGGTCGCATTCGCTTCACTCCGCCGATGGTCCTCGCCCTCGGGTTCATCTGGATGTTCATGTGCGGCGGTTTCTCCGGCGTCATGCACTCGGCCGCTCCGGCCGACGCTCAACAGCAGGATAGCTACTTCGTCATCGCGCACTTTCACTACGTGCTCCTCGGCGGTGTGCTCCTCGGCCTGATGGCTGGCCTCTACTTCTGGTTCCCGAAAATCTTCGGTCGCATGCCCAACGCTGGTATCGCTTACCTGGCCACGGGCATGGTCATCCTCGGCTTCAACCTCGCCTTTGGTCCCATGCACTACCTGGGCCTCGCTGGCCAGCCGCGCCGCACGCATACCTACCACGCCGGCAACGGTTGGGAAACTTGGAACTACGTCGCGACCATCGGCGCCTTTATCCTCGGCCTCGGCGTCTTCTTGGCCTTTGTGAATTTGGTCTACACCGCCTTCAAGGGCGTCAAGTGCGCCAGCGATCCTTGGAATGGCCGCACGCTCGAGTGGTCACTGCCTTCCCCGGTGCCGGAGTATAATTTCGCCCGTAGCCCGATCATTGCCACCCGCGACGCGTTCTTCGAACACAAGCATGGCGTGCATAAGCTGGCCTACGAGAATGACGGTGGCGAAGCCGGTGTCCACATGCCCAGCCAATCTTGGTTCCCGCTTCTCGCTGGGACCGGCTTCCTCATCATTGGTTTCGGTATGCCGATGATGGCCATGGGCATGCCCCACGCTGGTTGGATGGTCGTCTCCGGCCTCGGTGTCATGTTCCTCGGCATCTGGCTCTGGGCCCTCGAAGGCCCCGGCGGCTATATGCTCAAGACCCCGGATGACCCGCACGGTGCCGCCGCTCAGGCCAAGGCCGCAGCCTCGGCCTACTAATTACTTTTTCGTCACTCCCAACTTTTAGCACCATGTCTCAAGCCGCCGACGCGACGCACGCGCACGCTCCCACCTCCACGGGGATCGAACACAAGAAGCTCATCATGTGGCTCTTCCTTGCTTCGGATTGCATGTTCTTCGGGACCCTGATCTCGACGCACTTGCTCTACCGTAAGCTCTACCCGACGGGCTTCACGGACGCCGAAGGCCACCAGCAGTTCATCCAAAAGCTCTTCAACATCGAGCTGACGTCTTTCTCGACGTTCATCTTGCTGATGTCCTCGTTCCTGATGGCCCTCGCGGTGTCCGCGATGCACAAGGGCCAGTTAAAGTCCTTCCGCCGTAACGTCCTAGGCGTCATTTTATTTGGTCTCATCTTCCTGGGCTGTCAGGTCTATGAGTTCACGCACTTCTATCATCTAGGCCTGACGATTCAGAATAGTGTGTTCGGCTCGACGCTCTACGTCCTGACGGGCACGCACGGCACCCACGTTGCCATCGGCATTCTCTGGCTCATCCTGCTCTACTTCTACAGCTTCACCGGCAAACTCACTGGCCACATGGCGGGCCTAGATGTCGAAGTTGCGGGCCTCTACTGGCACTTCGTCGACATTGTTTGGATTATCATCTTCACCGTCGTCTACCTCATCGAGTACCTCGGGCCGAGCGGCTTCTGGGGCACGGGTCTGCCGCTCGCCCAATAACCTCCTCGCCACCCTTACGCCATGTCCGACGCCGTCGCCCACGACCCTGACTTCCTCACCGAGGAAGTCCGCCGTTACCACCACTTTATCACGCTGGCCCTGTGGCTGGCTGCCATCACCGGCGCGGAGATCGTCCTGATCTTTTTGCCAGTGCCGATGCCGATTATCTTGACGGTGCTCTCGTTGATGTCCGCCATCAAGTTCTTCGCGGTCATCCTGTGGTTCATGCACTTGATTTACGACCATAAGCTCCTGTTCTGGATTTTCATGTGCGGACTGGTGCTCGCGTTCGCGACCTATGCGGCGTTACTGTCGTTATTCTCCGTCCAGGATATCGATACGAAGTGGTTTAGCTAAACCCGGCTAATGCGCCGACTGAGGCTCTTCCTGTTGGCTTGCCTGTGCGTTGGTGCAGGGTGCCGGTGGGAAGAGCTTCCTGCTTTTCAGGGGTTAACGCTGGGTTGCGGGCTGCTTTTCAAGTCGGTGGATAGTTTCACGCTGCCGGGGCTTGCCACGCGTTTGCGGGGTATACCGCTCGGGGCGGAAGCTCGCCGCCAGCATTGGTTCTCCAGGTTTGCAGCCGAGCCAGATTCGGATTGGCTGTTAACGTTGAGTAAACTCAAATGAACGTCCCGCTCCACTGGCATACCGAGCCGCTCCTCCTGCTCCTCGTCGTTGGGGTATCCTGGGCGTATGCACTCGCCTGCGGCCCGCTGCGCGCCCGCTGTGCCCCAGGGTTGCAGGCCTACCCGCGCAATTACGCGATCTGTTTCCATCTCGGCGTGGTGGTCGCCTACATTGCGGTGGGATCGCCGCTCGACCAGATTGGCGAAGCCTTTCTCTTCTCGGCGCACATGTTGCAGCACATGCTGCTTATCTATGTCGCCGCCCCGCTCATCATTCTTGGCCTGCCGCCGGAGTTGACGGATCCCTTCCTGGAAGCCCGGCCACGGTTGCTCAAGTTCACTCGGTTCCTAGTCCATCCCTTGGTGGCGGGCTTAATCTTTAATTTCAACTTCTCGGTTTGGCATTTTCCGGAACTGTATGAAGCCGCCTTACGCGACCGCACCCTCCACGTCATCGAACACTGGCTGATGTTCCTACCGGCGCTTCTCATGGTCTGGCCGCTCGTATCTCGCTCCCGCGTCCTACCCCGCATTAGCTTCGGTGGGGCCATGGTCTATTGCTTTGCGTTGATGATTGCGGACCTCCCCCTCTGGGCCGTGCTCATTTTCGGCGAGCAACCTATTTACGAGACCTACCGGCTGGCCCCGCGGATTACTTCGCTGTCCGCCAGCTCGGATATGATTCTCGGGGCGGCTATCATGAAGGGCTTCAATGAAGTCTTCGCCTTGGTCAATATGGCCTTGGCGTTCTTCCTTTGGTACAAGCGCGACCGCTGAGCACTCAGTGCTTGGAGGCGCGGCGGAGCAGCACGACCGCCACCGTGACGACGAGGATGTTTGGTAGCCAGACCAAGAGGTCTGGACGGAAGGCTGGGTTCTTCACCCAACCCGCCGCTGAACTCAGGACGTAGTAGCTCAGCGCCACGATGAGGGCGAGGGCGGCGTTGACGAAGGTTTCGGAGCGGCCGACGCGAACCGCGAGCGGGACGGCGAGCAGTGCGAGCGAGAAGATGGAAAACGCGGAGGCGAGATGGGACATCAGTTGCGTGCGCGGCATCATCTGGCACTCCGCAAGTTGGGCGGGCGTGGCGTTGGGTGGCACCTGCCAGCCCTTATCCATGAGTTCGAGTAGCTCCGAGGTGGTATGCCAGCGCAGTTTCCGATCGTAGCCGCTGCCTTCTTTGAAGACGCCGCTCACGGGGAATTCCAGCGGAGCCTGGCCGGCCTCCTTGGTCACGGACGGAAACTTAAAGCCATCGTCGCCGGGCCGGCGGGTGTCGACTTGAGCGGAGATGGCAACCAAGCGTAGCACCGCGGACCCGTCGGGCTTATCGACCTTCGTCAGGCGGCCTTCGGCGGTATGGATAGTCTCGAAGAGACGACCCTCGGCGTCGAGGCGCCAGATCCAGAGGTCGCGGAGTACGGGGCCATTACGCTCGCGCGCTTGGATGATCAGGCCCTTGAACTGACGGTTGATTTCTCCCGGCGTGATTAGGCTCGCGGGATTTTCCTTCACCGACCCCATCAAGACCCGGCGGTATTCGTCATTAGAGCGCGTGGCGACTTCGAGGTTAATCCACGCGGCACAAAGCGCGAGGGCCGCGGCGAGCCAGAGGGTGGGCGCGGCAATGCGGAGTAGGCTTAAGCCGCCGGCTTTCATCGCCGTCAGCTCATGTTGCGCGCCCATTCGCCCGAAAGTCATGAGCACTCCCGTGAGCATTCCCATCGGGAGCACGTAAGGGATGAGTCCAGGTAAGAGTAGGCCGACCAGTTCTAGGCCCTCGAAGGCGGTGACGCGACCAGTCGCGATGGCGTTGGCGACTTGGCTCAGGATGTTGCCAGCCGCCAGCACAAAGATGAAGGCACCCGAGGCCACGCCGCCGGCGACGGCGGTCTCGGTCAAGACATGGCGATCTAGGATGCGCACACGTTTATCCAAACCGCCGACCGGAAATTGTCCAAGGCCAAAGCCTTAGGGCGCCCGTGGCTGGTCGAGGTTGACCGGTAAGGCACCGCCCCAGATGGGCTCCAGCTCCGTCGACTTCACCCAGCCCCCCTTGCCGTCGGCGGAGGTGACATAAGTGTGGCCGTTAAGTTTGCGGCCCGTGCGGAGGACGTCGCCCTCGGCGGTTCCGTTTAAGGCTTCACCGAGGACCGTCGGGGTCAGTTTGACTGGGACGTCCGTGCGGCGCACGACCGCGCGGCTGGCGAGGGTGTAAGCGCCGTAAAGTCCCGGGATGCTCAGGGCGAACAAGGTCGCGCTGGTGATGAGGATGCGCTGAGTCCAATCGCCCATGGTTTGGCGGCGGAGCTTGGGGACGAGGACCGCTAAGAGCGTGCCCCAGAAGCCGATGGCACCCAGGATCAGCCAGAGGTCCGCACCGAGGAAGGCCGCGTAGTTTTCGGACCAAGTCTGCGTGGGGCGATCGGTCCCGCCGGCGCCTAGCGCGTGCTTGATACCAGCTAAGGCCACGGGATTGCGCGGGCTCAAGAGCAAGGCTCGTTCCCAGCAGATCATCGCGCGCCCCTTGTGCCCCAGCTTCCACTCGGCGTTGCCGATGGCGGAGAGTAACTCGGCGGTGACTCCATCCGCTTCCGCTTGGGCGCGCCAAGTTTGAAGGGCCCCGACGAAGTCGCCGCGTTCGTAGGCGGCTTCACCCACGCCGGCCTGCAGGGGCGCGGTAGCACCCAAGACCCAGAGGGCGAGCAGTGATAGGTAGCGGCTCATAGTTGTGCCTCCAACGTGTTGAGCATTGCCTGGAGTTGCGCGTCCTCGGCGATAGTTTGGCGAGGGTCTTTCGCACCGTATTTTTCGCCATCGGCCGCCAGGAAGATGGCTTCAATCAGGGTGGGGCTCGCCGTCGGCAGGGCCCGGAGGATATCGCTTTGCGTGAGCGCGAGGGGCTCGGCCTTGAGGAGTGGGGCTGCGCCGGTGCGCAGGCCTTGGGTCATCGCTCGAGCGTAGGCGGCGTAGTCTTGGCGACGGTAGGCGTCCTGCGCGGCGGCCCGGGCTCGACGGAGGTTAGCCCGGGCTCGGCGCCGGATGAGAAACTCGGGGTGGGCGGCGAAGTAACCGACAACGCTGATGACCGCCGTGGCCAGTAAGAGCGCCACCAGAGCTCCGGTGTTGGATAACCAGAAGGGCTGAGAAGCCGCCAGAGGTTCAATCTTCGCCACGCCTTTCACGCCGGCGGCGACGGTCGGGGTGAGTAGTCCGGTAATCATCTTGGCCGCTGGGGTACCGACCTTGGCCGAGGGGTCGATTGTCACTAGCTCAACCTTGGCGGGGGCGTTGCCACTGACCTTCACCGCGACGGAGACGAACTCGACGGTCTCAAATTTTTTACTGTCGGGGTTGAAGGTCGGGAACCGGACGGCCGGGGTCTTGAGGTCGCCTGGGAGGCGCGGGACCAGCGTGTAGATGAAAGTGCGACGGCCTTCGCTGCGCCGCTGCCGCAGCTCAGAGGCCAGCGCGATATCCCAAGTATCCGTGCCGGGAATCTCCGGTGCGATGATGCGCTCTAAATTACCCTCTCCGACCAGCGTGAGTTTAAGTTTAATCGGCTCGCCGACCTCGGGGAAGCGGTTGGAGAGGTCGGGTGGCGTGATCTCCAGTTTACCAATCGAACCGCCCCAGTCAGCGGGCCGGCCGGTTTCGGGGACGTGTTCGACGGTCAGTTTACGGCGGAAGTTGAAAGGGCGGTCCCGCCCGGAGATATTGAGTGAGCTGATTCGGTCGCCAGTATTCACGAGCATGATGCCGCTCAGGCTGAACTCGCTTTGGCCCGCCCGAATCGGCGTGAGGTCAAAGGGCTTCATCAGGCCAAGCCCATCTTGCAGGGGCTGGGTGAAGGACGACCCTTCGGTTTGGAAGGTGAAGCCTTCAGCCTCGCATTCGAGCCCGAACGACCCCGTCACGGTCTCCTGTTCGCTGCCGCGCATGACGACGCCCCCTGCAATCTTCTCGCCGACATAAAAGGTGCGCTCAGGGAGGACGAGTTCGGCGCGGGCCCGGCCTTCTTTGCGGTAGCCGGTCTTGTTGCTGACGATGAGGGTGATGGCGGGCACCAGTACGACCTGCGAAGGGAAGCGGGCGTTGAAGGCTGGCAGGACGTAGTTACCCTCTTCTTCTGGGGCGACGCCCGAGAAGTTGAGCGTGGCCTCTGTCGCGTTGGCACGAAACACCTGCCCGGAATAGCGGAGAACCATCCCGCGCGGAGGCTTGATTTCTCTGCCGACCTGATTGGCCCCACCGAGGATATCGTCGGACTCAATCCGCACCTGGAGGCGGAAGGGCTGGCCGGGCCCGCACACCGGTGGGGTGATTTCCCAGGTGATGTGGTTCTCGGCGCGGACGAGGCTGGCCGCGATAAAGCAGGCGAGGATGGCGAAGGCGGCGCGCATCTCAGTAATCCTTCTTCTTCGCCTCACTCGAAGGCTTGTTCCCGCCGGGGCTGTTGCCGGGTTTATCGCTGGTCGGCATCTTGCGGCCGAACTCACCCTTGAGGCTTTCGAGGGAACTCCGGGCTTCCTGTTCGGACATGCGCTTCTCTTGGCCTTCACGCGGATCGGTCTTCCCGCCCGTGCCACCCTTCGGTTTTTGCATGCCTTCAGGGAGGAAGTTCTCGTCGTCATCGCCTTCGCCTTCGGCGTTCTGCGGGAGTTTATCCGGCGGGATGCGCTTGGCTAATTCGCGAATGACCTCGCGGAGTTCTTCCTGCTTCTTCCGTTGGTCGGCGATGGTTTCTTCGAGCGCGAGGGTCTCTCTCTTGAGTGCGCGCAAGAGTTCTTCGATGGCCTCAGCATTCTGCAGTGAAGGCTGGTCTTGCGTATTAAGTTCGTGGGCGCTGCGGAAATCGCCGACGGAGCGGACCCAGCTGGCAATAACGCCCGCGCGCTTGGCGACCATGGCCTCTTCCTTGGGAATGAGTTTCTTGACGGTGCGGTAAGTCCCGATGCCACCGCCGAGGGCGGACACCGCCGGAACGTAGTCGGGCTCCTTGCCGTCCGCTTTGGCCTTATCGATGATTTCGATTTGGTCCTGCATATCCGAAATATCTGCGTCCGACGCCTCGAGGTAGGAGCGAGCGATGGAGAGTTCGGTAACGTCACCGACCGTCTTACCGCCGAGGGCGACCTTACCGCGGCCGAACCGCACATGGCCGAGGTTATGCAGGGCGGGTAGGCGCAGCACATCGTCGTTGCGAGCCAGGGAGGCCCGTAGCGCTTCTTCCGCCCCAACGAGGTCGCCCTGCTGTAAGCGCAGCGTGCCGCGGTTGTGCAGTTCGCGGGTGTCGAGCAGGGCGAGTTCGTCGGGGGCCTTTTCGGCGGCGAAGGCCGTCGCCGCGATGAGGAGCAGGGGAAGAAGCGATTTCATCGGATGGGTGTGCGGCGGGTGGAAAGAAGCGATTCGAGGACGATCAAAGCGAGGGCTAGCGAAAGGAACCATTCTTCGCGCGGGACGCCGCGGCGCGTCGCGCCCGTGCCATCGGTGCCCGCTTGGATGGCGAGGCGGAGGGCTTCCATGCCTTCCCCCGCTTGGCCGAGCCGCACGAAGCGGCCGCTGGTGATTTCTGCGACCTTGGTGAGGGTTTCTTCATCCAGTCGGCTGCGAATCTCTTCACCGCTGGAATCTTTGAGGGTGTCGGGCGAACCCAGCGCGCTGATCACGGTAATCGGGCCGCCCGCGGGCGTACCGACGCCGATGCTGTGGACCACCAACCCTTCACGGGCGAGTTTCTTCGCCGCGTCGATGCCGCCGGCCTCGAGGTCTTCCCCGTCGGTGAGCATCAAGACGAGTTTGCGGTTACGGTTCTTGGCGAAAGCCGCCTCGGCCTCTTCCAAGGCCCGGCCGATGTCCGTGCCAGGCACTTGGATGCTCGACGTGTCCGTCTCTTCCAGTGTGCGGAAGAACGCGTCGTAGTCGCGGGTCAAGGGGCACTGAAGGAAGGCTTGGCCGGAGAAAGCCACCAGGCCGACGCTGCCGGTGCCCTTGCGGCGCACGAAGTTCGCAATCGAAGCTTTGGCCCGCGCGAGGCGGTTGGGCCGCATGTCGGCGACGAGCATCGATTTGGAGACATCGAGGACGAAAACCACGTCTTCAGTGGTGGCGCGTTGCTCGGTGATTTCGACGCCCCAGCGCGGCCCGGCCAAGGCGACGCCGATGAGTGCGATGGCGGTGGTGACCGCGAGGTCCTTGCTGAAGCGACGGGTCGAGGAGTAGCCGGCAGTCAGGCGACTTAAGAGGCGCTCGGCCGCAAAGGACGCTAAGCCCTTCCGGCGGCGGTTCTCCGTCCAGCGTAGCCCAGCGAAGCCAGCGAGCGCGACGACGACGGTGACGGCGAGGAGCCAAGGGGTCTCAAAATGGAAGTCGGCGAAGTCCATGGATTAGGGCGCACGCGGACGGTAGAGCCCGAGGAGGAGTTCGGCCAGGAGCAGGGTGAAGGCGGCGATAATCCAAGCGTAGCGGTGGCTCTCGAAGGTGACGCTCTCACGGATCTTCACCTCGGTGCGTTCGAGTCGGTTGATTTCCTCGTAGACGCGCGAGAGCTCGTCTTTATCCAAGGCCCGGAAGAAGCGGCCATTGGTCAGCTTCGCCATCTTATCCAGCATTTCGTAGTTCGCTGGGTTGATGGTCTGCATCGGAATCGTCTTACCGAAGGGATCGCGGATGATTTTGCCCGTGCGGATGTCGAACTGCGGCAGCACGGTGGGCTCATTCTTGCCTAGGCCGACCGTATACATGCGAATCCCGAGCGCCGCCGCGAGTTCAGCCGATGGCACCGGCAGGATTGCCTTGCTCATGTTATCGTCGCCGTCGGTGAGGAGAATGAGGACCTTCGAGTTCTTGCCCTTCAAGTTCTTCATTCGATCGAGTGCCATGGCCACGCCGTCACCAATCGCCGTGCCCGCTTCGCGGATGATGCCAATGTGCATGCGGTCGACGCCCTTACTGACCCAGTCCCGGTTAATGGTAATCGGGCTGAGGAGGTAGGGCTTGCCGGAGAAGACCACGGCGCCGATACGGTCATCACTACGCTTCGCGATAAAATCTTGGATAACCGTGTAGCTGGCCTGCCAGCGGGTAACTTCTTCCCGCGGCGTGCTCATGTCTAAAGCCATCATCGACCACGAAAGGTCAACCACGAGCATGATGTCCAAGCCCTCGGTTTCCCGTTCAATTTCCTTACTGACGGTCCGGGGTCCGGCAATGGCGACGATGAGGGCCGCCACCGTGGCGAGACGCAGGAAGACGCGCAGTGAGCCCGCCGCTTCGCGCACGGGTGAGGACACGGCGCGCAGGAGGCCGACATCGGGATAGAGTAGGGCCGCCGCTTGGCCGGATTTTCCACGCAACCACGAGTAGAGTGGGAGTAACGCGAGGAAGATCAGCACCCACGGGTGTTCGAATTCGAAGCCAAGTTCGTTCATGGGCGGTTCGGGGCTGGAGCGGCGAAGGCCCGGCGCGAGGCTTCGACGCGCTGGACGGCTTCGCGCACTTGCGCGATGAGGATGTCAGGGGCCGCGGTCGCCCCCGCGAATTTCGCGAGGTCGGCGGTCTGTAAAGCGGTCAGCAAAAGGCTTTGGGCTGGCAGGTAAAGCGGTAGGGTTTCCAGCCGGGCGGCCAGTTCCTGCGTTGAGAGGCTAGCGGCGAGTTGCCCGTCGGTCGCCGCGAGGAAGTCCCGGAGGCCATGCGATACCAGCGCAGCGGCGGCGGGGCCAGCGGTGCGGGCGGCTTGTTGCAAGGTTTGTTCAAGAACCTGTTGGGCGGAGGTCAGCGCTGGCCGCTGGCGCCGGCGGCGGGCGACTTCCAGTAGTACAAGGGTCACGATTAAGGCGAAGCCAAAGGCAACAGCGCCCCAATAGGATTCCCACCAGCCCGGCGGAATCGCGGCGTGCGGTCCTTGCAGCACCAGCGGGGTATCGTCGGCGGCGAGGAAAATCATCGGCGGCGACGACGCTCAAAGAAGCGGCTTAAGGTAGGAGCGACCGAGGCCTCGGCATCGAGGCGGACAACATCGACGCCGGCGCGGCCGAGGGCGGCACTGGTGGCGGCGAGCCGGGCTTGGGCGGCTGCGGTGAAGCGGGCGCGGAGGCTGGCCGAACTGGTATCGACCTCGCGGATCTCGCCGGTTTCGGCGTCTTCTAAAGCGACAATACCGACATCGGGCAGGGTGTGTTCGCGCTCATCAACGAGCTGTACGCAAGCGGTGTCATGGCGGGCGTTGAGCTCGCCCACGGCGGCAGCCATGGCGTCCTCGCCTTCGGCGCCGGCCAGGAAGTCGGAAACGACAAAGACCATCGCTCGGCGCTTGAGTGCGCGGGCGAGGCGGCGCATCGGTGTGGCGAAGGCTGTTCGTTTGGCGAGCGGCGGATGGTCGAGTACGTCGCGGATGAGGCGTAGGACGTGGCGCCGACCCTTCTTGGCGGGGATCCACAATTCTTCACGGTCAGTGAAGAGGAGAAGGCCGACCTTATCGCCGGCTTTAAGGGCGGAGACTGCGAGGGCGGCGGCCACTTCCGCAGCGCGTTCGCGTAAGGTCACGCGGCCGGAGCCGAAACCAGCGGAGCCAGAAATATCGACCGCGAGCACCATCGTCAGTTCGCGTTCCTCGCGGTAGAGGCGGATGAACGGCTTGCCGGTGCGGGCGGTGACATTCCAGTCGAGCGCGCGCACGTCGTCACCGGGCACATATTCGCGGAGCTCTTCGAAGTCCGTGCCGCGACCTTTGTAGCGCGAGAGGTAGGCACCGACCATCGCGTCGTTGACCATACGCATAGCCACAATCTCGACGCGCTGGGCGCGGCGGAGAGTGTCCTGGGCGGAAGTCGGGACGACGGGGTCCACGGGGCGTGAGCGGCGGGCGGATTAAGGGACCTTCACCGCGTCGAGGACGCGGCGGACGATGGCGTCAGCGTCGACGCCTTCAGCGTCCGCTTCATACGTGAGGATGAGGCGGTGACGGAGCACGTCGGGCGCGATATCCTTAATGTCCTGAGGGGTGACGTGGTCGCGGCCCTGTAGGAAGGCCCAGGCTTTAGCGGCGAGGGTCAAGTTAATCGTCGCGCGCGGGGAGGCGCCGAACTGCACGAGCTTCTTTAAGTCTGGGCCGCCTTCGTGGTGGCCGCGGGTGGCGAGCACGAGCGAGACGATGTAGTCACGCACGGGGTCGGCGACATGGATGGCGTCGACGGCCTGGCGGGCTTCCATGATTTCCTGTTGGGAGATGACTGGGCTGACGTCGAGCTTCGGCGAAGTGGTCGCCATCGCGTCGAGGATCTTACGCTCTTCATCGCGGGTCGGGTAGCCGATATTCAGCTTCAGCATGAAACGGTCGACCTGCGCTTCGGGCAGCGGGTAGGTACCCTCTTGGTCGATTGGGTTCTGCGTGGCGAGGACGAGGAACGGCGTCGGCAGGCGGTGGGTTTCACCGCCGAGCGTGACTTGGCGCTCCTGCATCGCTTCGAGAAGAGCCGACTGCACTTTGGCGGGCGCGCGGTTGATTTCGTCGGCGAGGATGAAGTTCGCGAAGATCGGGCCCTTCTTCACGCTGTATTCACCAGACTTCGGGTCGTAGATCAGCGTGCCGACGATGTCGGCGGGCAAAAGGTCGGGCGTGAACTGAATGCGCGCGAAGTTTGCCTGGACGGTTTGGGCGAGCGTGCGGACGGAGAGCGTCTTGGCGAGGCCGGGGACGCCTTCGAGGAGGACGTGGCCGTTGCCGAGGAGGCCGATGAGCAGGCGGTCGACGAGGTATTGCTGGCCGACGACGACGCGAGCGACCTGTTCACGGAGTCGCGGCACCCAAGTGCCGGCGGCGTTGATGGTGTTAGACATAGGGGTGGGGGTAAAGGGGGTAGCGCAAAAACCGCGCGCAGCGGTTCTCCGCTCATAACTGACCTGACAGCGTCCAGTGGACCCTGATTCGTCTTCTTACTTAGCAAGAGCTTTGGGACTTAACAACTGCCGCCTTAATAAAAGCGGCAAAAAGAGGGTGCGGGCGGTTCGGCTTGGACTGGAACTCTGGGTGGTACTGAACTCCGACCATGAAAGGGTGGTCCTGGACCTCGACAATCTCCACCAAGCCGCTCTGGGGGTTGGTACCGCCCACAATTAAGCCAGCCGCCTCCAGTTTTGAGCGATATGCGTCATTATACTCGAAGCGGTGGCGGTGGCGTTCCTGGATGAGGTCCTGGCCGTAGGCGGCGCGGGACTTACTGCCGGGGGTCAGGGCGCAGTCGAATTGGCCGAGGCGCATGGTGCCACCCTTGGTTACGACGCTCTTTTGCGACTCCATGAGATGGATGACTGGGTCCGGCGTCTGTGGGTTAAATTCGGTCGAGTGCGCCTCCTTGAGGCCGAGGACGTGTCGGGTAAATTCAATGACGGTGATCTGCATGCCGAGGCAAAGTCCGTAGAAAGGAATCTTCCGTTCGCGGGCGAAGCGGGCGGCGATGATTTTGCCTTCGATGCCGCGGTTGCCAAACCCTCCGGGGACTAAGATACCGTCGAGGCCTTCGAGTTGCGCGGTACCCTTCGTCTCGAGGTCTTCGGCGTCGATGCGGACGATTTCAACGGCCGCTTCGTTCGCAATTCCGCCGTGCACGATGGATTCGTAGACCGACTTATAAGCGTCCTGGAGTTCGATGTATTTACCGACTACGCCGACGCGCACATGGTGCTTCGGCTCGAGGAGGCGGCGGACGATTTCGCGCCACGGCGCGATGTCGATCGGGCCACACTGTAGGCCGAGGCGCTTGACGACCACATCGTCGATCCGTTGTTCGGCGAGCTGCATCGGGAGCTCATAGATGGAGTGCTCGACGTCGCGGCATTCGAACACGGCGTCGAGGCCGACGTTGCAGTAAAGCGAGAGTTTCTGGCGGTTTTCTTCACCGATCGGGCGGTCAGTCCGGCAGACCAGGAGGTCGGGTTGGATGCCGATTTCACGCAGTTTGGCGACGGATTGCTGCGAGGGCTTGGTCTTCAGTTCGCCGGCGGCCTTAATGAACGGCACGAGCGTGCAATGCAGGAAGACAACGTTCTCACGGCCCGCGTCGTGTTGGAATTGGCGGAGTGCTTCGAGGAAGGGCAGGCCTTCGATGTCGCCGGTAGTGCCACCGATTTCGGTGATGAGAACGTCGACGCCATCGCCGCCTTTGAGGATGCGGTCTTTGATTTCGTTCGTGATGTGTGGGATCACCTGAACGGTCTTACCGAGGTAGTCACCACGGCGTTCTTTTTGGATGACAGTTTCGTAGACTTGGCCGGAGCTTAGGCTGTTGAGGCGGGAGAGGACGCCCGAGGTAAAGCGTTCGTAGTGGCCAAGATCGAGGTCGGTTTCGGCGCCATCGTTGAGCACGTAGACTTCGCCGTGCTGATAGGGGCTCATGGTCCCTGGATCGACGTTGAGGTAGGGGTCGAATTTCTGGATACGCACTTTCAGTCCGCGGCATTCAAGGAGTGCACCGAGGGAGGCCGCGGTGAGGCCTTTGCCGAGGGAGGAGATAACCCCTCCGGTGACGAAAATATACTTCATGAAAAATAGGTCGGGCAGGGGGTAAATTCGGCAAAAAAGATAAGACCGGCTGGTCCGCGTGACGGTAGGCCGGTCTGGACTTTCGTATGTCATTGGGACGCAAAAGAGAGGCAAGAGGTTTTTCCAGCTCTTCACCGGTGCGACCAGGGGTCTTATGAGCGTTTTTCACGGTTCCCTCGCCCCCGCCTAATACCTCCCCCGCGCCCCCCGTCCGTGGTGGGCAGGGGCCGCTCTGCCGATTTGATGGTTCTTGATCCTTGGTCCCCCGTCCCAACCTCCCTCCCTATGTCTGCAAGTTCCTATTGCTCCTCCTGTCGTCCCGCCTCGATCGGGAAGAAGGTCGTCATGGCCCTTTCTGGCCTCGTCCTCGCTGGCTTTGTGCTCGGTCACATGACGGGCAACCTCCTGATGTTCAAGGGCCCTGAGGCCATCAACGCTTATGCGGCCTGGTTACACGACAACCCCGGCCTCCTCTGGGGCGCGCGCATAGTGCTGATCCTCAGCACTATCGCTCATATTTGGACTGGCATTCTATTGACCTTGGAAAACCGTGCGGCCCGCGAGGGTGGTCCCGCCGTTGACGCGACCCGCCGGGCCAGCCTGTCCTCTCGCACGATGCCCTACTCGGGTGTCGTGATCTTGGCGTTCTTGGTCTTCCACCTTCTTCACTTCACCTTCCGGCAGCTTGCCCTCGGTGGCGTCGATTTCGGCGACAACGTTTATAAGATGGTGATTGCTGGCTTCACCCAACCGGCCGTGGCCGTTTTTCTACATCGTTAGCCTGATTCTACTCGGCCTGCACCTGAGCCATGGCGTCAGCAGCGTCTTCCAGACCCTTGGCCTGCGCAATGAGCGCTGGCGCTCCCGCCTCGACTGTGTCGCGAGCCTCTACGCCTGGATTCTCGTCCTTGGCTTCGTCTCCATCCCTCTCGCCGTCCTCTCCGGCTACTTGAAGTAAGTCCCATGAAACTCGACCCGAAGACCCCCGCCGGCCCGCTGGCCGACAAGTGGAACAACCATAAAGCGAAGCTCCGCCTAGTGAACCCAGCCAACCGCCGGAAGTACCACATCATCGTGGTCGGCTCCGGCCTCGCTGGCTCCGCCGCCGCGGCCTCCTTTGCCGAGATGGGCTACGAGGTTTCCTGCTTCTGCTACCAAGACAGCCCTCGCCGCGCGCACTCGATCGCCGCACAGGGTGGCATCAACGCCGCCAAGAATTATCAGAACGACGGCGACAGCGTCCGCCGCCTTTTCCAGGACACCATCAAGGGCGGCGATTACCGCGCCCGCGAAGCGAACGTCTACCGCCTCGCGCAGGTCTCCACGAACATCATCGATCAGTGCGTCGCCCAAGGCGTGCCTTTCGCCCGAGAATACGGCGGTTTACTGGCTAACCGCTCCTTCGGTGGCGCGCAGGTTTCCCGTACTTTCTACGCCCGCGGCCAGACGGGCCAGCAGCTCCTCATCGGTGCGTACTCCGCGCTCTCCCGACAGATCGGCCTCGGCACAGTGAAGATGTATACGCGCCATGAGATGCTCGACCTCGTCCTCGTCGATGGTAAGGCCAAGGGCATCGTCACGCGCGACCTCGTCACGGGCGCGGTCGAAGCTTGGTCCTCCGATGTCGTGGTCGTCTGCACCGGCGGCTACGGAAATGTCTTCTACCTCTCCACCAACGCCCAAGGCTGCAACGTCACCGCGACGTTCCGTGCCCACCGCCGTGGCGCTGGTTTCGCGAATCCTTGCTACACGCAGATCCACCCGACCTGCATTCCGGTGCACGGCGAAGACCAGTCCAAGCTCACCTTGATGTCCGAGTCGCTTCGTAACGACGGCCGCGTCTGGGTGCCGAAGGATAAGGCCGACTGCGCCAAGCCTGCTTCCGAAGTTCCTGAAGAAGCCCGCGATTACTTCCTCGAACGCAAGTACCCGAGCTACGGTAATCTCGCCCCGCGCGATATCGCTTCGCGCGCCGCCAAGGAAGTCTGCGACGAAGGTCGCGGGGTCGGCCAGTTGGTGGACGGTCAGCGGCTCGGTGTTTACCCTCGATTTCTCGGCGGCCATCAAGCGCCTCGGCGAAGCGGAAGTCCGCGCCCGCTACGGCAACCTGTTTGACATGTACGAGAACATCACCGGCGAGAACGCGTATCGTCAACCGATGCGTATCTTCCCGGCTGTGCACTATACGATGGGCGGTCTCTGGGTGGACTACAACCTGCAGTCCAACGTCCCTGGCCTCTTCGTCGGCGGTGAAGCGAACTTCTCCGACCACGGTGCCAACCGCCTCGGCGCTTCTGCACTCATGCAGGCTTAGCCGACGGCTATTTCGTCCTGCCTTACACGGTGACCGATTACCTCGCGGGCGAGAAGTCGGGGAGCCGCCCCGCTCAGGATGCACCGGAATTCCAAGCGGTCGTTAAAGACGTCAACGCCCGCGTGGCCAAACTCCTCTCGATCAATGGCACGAAGTCCCCGCGCTACTACCACAAGGCGCTCGGCAAAATCACTTGGGGGCAGTGCGGCATGGCCCGCGATAAGGCTGGCCTCGAGCAGGCGATCCGCGACCTGCAGGCGCTCCGCGACGATTTCTGGAAGAACGTGAAGGTCGTCGGCTCCGGTGAGGCCCTCGCCCCCGAGCTCGAACGCGCTGGTCGCGTGGCCGACTTCCTCGACTTCGGCATCATGATGTGCCTCGACGCCCTCACGCGCGAAGAATCCTGCGGCGGTCACTTCCGCACGGAGTATCAGGACGCGGGCGAAGCCCAGCGCGATGACGCCGCCTTTGCCCACGCGGCCGTCTGGGAATGGCAGGGCGATGGCCAGCTGCCAGCCCGGCATATCGAACCCCTCGTTTACGAGGAGACCCAACTCTCCACCCGCTCTTACAAGTAATCACCATGGTCCAGGACAACGGAAAAGAACCCACCCTCGCGCTCAAACTGCGCGTCTGGCGCCAGCGTCGCGGGCAACCCGGCGCCTTCGAAGAGCATGCCCTCCCGGCCGTGCCGACTTCGGCCTCGTTCCTCGAGATGATGGACATGCTCAACGAGCAGCTCATCGCCCAGGGCAAGGACACCTTCGCCTTCGACCACGATTGCCGTGAAGGCATCTGTGGGATGTGTTCGATGACGATTAACGGCATGCCCCACGGCCCGATTCCGGGTGTGACGACCTGCCAGCTGCACATGCGCAACTTCCGCGATGGCGAGACGATCACCGTCGAGCCGTGGCGCGCCCGCGCCTTCCCGGTGCTCAAGGACTTGGCCGTCGACCGTTCCGCTTTCGATAAGGTCATCCAGTCTGGCGGTTTCATCACCGTCCGCACCGGCTCCGCCCCCGAAGCCAATAACATCCCGGTGCCCAAGCCCATCGCCGATGAGGCCATGGACGCCGCCGAGTGTATCGGTTGCGGTGCTTGCGTCGCCTCCTGCAAGAATGGTTCCGCGATGCTCTTCGTCGGTGCTAAGATCAACCACCTGAATATTCTCCCGCAAGGCCAGGCGGAGCGCGACCGTCGCACCCTCGCTATGGTGAAGACCATGGACGACGCCGGCTTCGGCAACTGCACCAATTACGGCGAGTGCCAGGCGCATTGCCCGAAGAGCATCACGCTCGACGTCATCGCCAAGCTGAACCGCGACTACCTTCGGGCCCGCGTGAAGGAGTTCTTCTCTTCCACGGGTAAGCCCTCCAAGGGCGGAGACTAAAAAGGCCGAGCCCCGTCGGGCTCACCGCCCAAAGAAAAGGGACGTCCAGTGGACGTCCCTTTTGCTTACTTGGCTGGGCGACCTTAGTCGCTGTCTTGCGCGACTTGGTCGTTCGCCTTGGTGATGAGCACGCGGTTATTGCCGTTGGCCATCTGCAGGGCGTTCGTGAAGAGGTTGAGCTCGGCGGGGTCGTTGAGCGTGATGTCGTAGACGAGCTCGGTCATCATGCCGGCCTGGATAGTCTCGGCCGAGATCAGCTCATGGCTGAGGGCGAACTGTTTAAAGGACTCGGCGAAGGCTTGGTCGTAGTTGAGGTCATTACCGACGCGGATACGGAGGACGTGAGAGCCGCGCTTGCTGCCGAAGATCGTGATGGTCCCGAGGACGTAGATGACGGCGCAGACGAGTGGCACCGTGATAAGGGCCAATTCATACTGGCGCGCCCCGACGGCTAGGCCGGTCGCCATAGCGAAGAAGATGAAGCCGATGTCGCGGGCCTGCGAGACGGTCCGGCGGAAGCGGATGATGGAGAAGGCGGCAAACATACCGAACGCCATCTCTTTGTTTCCGTGCACCACCATAATCACCATGGTCACGACCGTGCCGAGGATGATGAGGGTGTTGACGTAGTCCTGCGAATACTTCGTGCCGCGGTAGGTAACCTTATAGAGCAGCGCAATCAGGCTGTTCAGCACGAAGCTGAAGAGGATGGCGAAGACGATCTCCTTTGCGGCAGGGGTTTGCAGTTGGGCGCCGGGGGCGAAAAGGGCATCGATGATACCGTCGCTATCGGCGACGGCTTGGGCTTGGGCAGCGAAGAGGGGGAGGAGCATAGTAAGTTTGGTCAAGGGGGTTAGGCGGCGAAAGCGAGGTGGCGACCGGCGACACGCAAGCCTTCGCTGTATTTGCTGAATTGGTGGGGGTAGAGTTTCAGCCGGCTCAAGCGGGAGGCAAAGGTATAGGGCACGGCACCCGCGCCTTTGACTTCCATGATGCAGTGGTCGGCGGGCAGGACGTATTGGTTGAACTTCCGGTCGTCCACTACGGGCGTGAGGTCGTCGAAGCGTACCGCGATATCATGATCGAAAGTCACGCGGAGGGGTTCGCGGCCGAGGGCGTCTTCCTCTGGGAGGTGGAGGAAGTAGGCGTGGCGGTCGTAGCGCATCACGCAGCTGGGGCGGAACTCTTCGAGGGCCCGGAGGCGTTGGATTTCGGCCACGATGCGGAGGTCGTGCGCGGAGAAAGAGGCGTCTGGGGTCGCGCCTTGGGTCACGGCGAGTGCTTGCGCCAGCGTCGTCTGGATACGGCGTTTCACCCCTCGGCCGTCGGACTTATGTTTCACCTCAATGAAGCTCGTGGGTGGGATGGCGCCGTCATCGGAGCCGTAGACGCGGACGCGGAGTTTGCGGCGCGAGGGGACGCCCCGCCAGTTATCCCAGTAGCAACGCAGGTCTGGCGCGTCGTAGTAGAGGCTGATGATCGGGTAGTGCCCATCGGAGCCACCATGGGTGTCGGCGAGCAGCTGGTTGGCTAGCTGTCCGAGGAGCTCGTCGCGCTGGCTGCGGCGGATGAGAAACTTATACTCGAAGCGGTCGGCGGTATCCATGGGCTTAGGGCAGGCGGGTGACGGTGAGGCTGCCGCGGTCGGCCCAGAGTTCGCCGGCTTCGCCCCGTAGTTCGATGACCAAGGTGGGGTCGGCATCGGTGACGGTGAAATCGACGCTGACACTTTTCCAAGGGGTGTCGCCGAGGAGGGGAGGGTTCTTGGCGTTATCGCTGCCACCCACGCCGGAGACGCGGAGGCGGCCGCCCTTCGCGTTATCGCCGGCGCCCGCTTTCACACCCTTCCACTGGAGCTTGCCTTCGAAGCGGTAGCGGCCGGGCGAGAGCGAGAGCGGCAGGCGCCAGTCGGCGCCTTTCTCCGCCCCGACTTTAACGTAAAGGCAATCCTTGCCACCGAGGTTCACTTCCTTGGCTTCGCCCTTATCGGTCGACCAGACCCAGACGTAGTTCGCCGCGCCGAGGACGGCTTTACCGCCAGCGCCGCGGAGGCGGTAGGCGTCTTCGACCTGAGTCTTGACGCAGTCGAGGCGGGACTTGATCTGCCCCGCGGCGTCCTTGCCGCGTTGCTCGAAGCGTTTGGATTCTTCGGGATCAATGGGTCTCAGCTTCACCTTAAGGTCGGCGGCGATTTCGTTCGCCCGGCGCGGCCAGTCGATGGGCCGGAGGACCTTTTCATAGACGCCGAAGAACTGGGTCCGGGCCCGTTCGCGCATGGTCTTGTCGAAGAGGAGGGCGTTGGGCACGGCCTTGGCGGGCGGTTTGAAGATATACCAGCGGGAGTCGCCGAAGACTTGGTCCATCCCGTGAAGGAGGAAGTAGAACTTCCCAGATCCGGGGTCTTCGTAGGTGCGATAATTATTCTGATTAAAGGAATACCCGTCCCAGTGGCAGAGCACCTGCTCCAGCGCGAGGTACCGGAAGTAGGCGTCGATATCTAAAATCTTATCCATGCGTTGGAGACGCTTGGCGGGGTCGGGTTCACCGAGGGCCCCGCAGAATTCAAGGAGGCGGGATTTTTCGGCCGGGTCGCCTTTATCGACTTCGAGGTTGGGGTTGATCTCGTTCAGGAAGCCCCCGTCGTACAGGTGACCGCTGGTGTTCTTGAAGAAGTAGCTCAGGAGTTCGCCGTTGAAGCCTTCTTTGAGCACGTACGTGCCGAGCACCTTATTGTTGAGCGTCACGTAGGCGTGCGTGCAGCGCGAGGCGACGATGCCAGCCTTGCGGGCCATCTCGCCGGCGAGTTGCTCATGCAGCATGGTGCCGTCCTGGGCGCAGTTATTGAGCTGGAATTTCGAAGAGCCTCGGAACTCTTGGTCCTTCTTAACCTTGTCAGTCCGAATCGAAAACCCGGGGCGGTCTTCGTTGATTTGCCGGAAGCTACCGGCGGATCCTTTGAGTTTGAGCGAGCAGTTATCTAAGGTTTGACCATTGGTTTCCTTGAGGGTGAACTTAACGAGGGAGCGGGGGTCTTTGGCCAGCGCCGCCATGCTTTCCGGCGGGATGAGGAGCGTTAGGCGGGGCACGAAGCCCGCGAAGAGGGCGTCGGGGAGGAGGTCGGGCGTCTTTGGCCCGATGACTGGCGCAGCGGGGACATCCGGGGCGCCGATGACGGGCGTCGCGGGGGCGGGCGCGGTTTGGGCAGAGGCCGCTGCCGTTAAGCACAGCCATGCCCACCACACGTTAGTAGAACGTGACCGGACGGCGGGGTGGAGGTAAAGGGGACCAAACTGAGGTGGGCTGGGAGCCGTCAAAATGGCTCTGGGATTTAAGGGAGTCAACCCCTTGGAGCGATGGGTAATAAGGTCTATCCTTTATGAGGGACTCTGAAACTCTCTACTCAGCTGAGCGACTCAAGGGAGCCGCACCAATTGCACGCTACTCCGATCAAGCCAGAGTTCGCCCGCGACGCCGGGCGGGAGTTCTACAATAATTGTAGGGTCGTTGTCGGTCACCGTGAAGTCGAGGCTCGTGGACTTCCAAGGGCTGTCCCCAAGGAAGGTCTGGTTCGTAGCGCCAGTCACATTGCCGGACAGACGGAGGCGCGCGCCTTTCGCACCATCCCCGCTCCCGGCCTTGATTCCCTTGTGCTGAATTTTTGCTTCCAGTCGGTAACGGCCTGGGCCGAGGCAAAGTGCGAGCCGTAACTCCGCGCGGCCCCCGGCGTTGGCCTGCAGGTAAAAGCACTCCTTCCCGGCGACGGTGGTCTCCTTGGCTTCACCTTTATCGGCCGAGGGGAACCAGAGGTAGTTGCCGAGGGCAGCCTTGCCGCCACTCGGTGAGCGGAGGCGGTAGGCGTCTTCGAATTGCGCCTTCACGAAATCCATGCGGGCGCGGACTTGCTTGGCACCATCCTTGCCCCGTTGCTCGAAGCTCTTGGCCTCCGCGGCATCGATGGATTGCAGCTTGGACTTAAGTTCCGCGGCCACCTGTTCGGTCCGCCGGCCCCAATCGATGGGCCGGATGACCTTTTCGTAGACGAGGAAACTCTGCTGGCGGAACCGTTCGCGGAGGGCCGGTGCGTCCTTGGCGGTCCAGAGCGCTTGCGACACGGCGGTGACGCTGGCGCCCGGGTAGAGCGGGGCATTCACGGGCGAGGAGTGGATGTAGGCCCGTGGACTGCTCTGCCCCCAAGAGTCGACGCCGAACACATTATCCATGCCGTGCATGATGAAGACGAATTTGCCATCATCGACGTTTTCGTAGACCCGGTAGTTGTTGGCTCGGTAGGAATAACCGTCCCCGTGCACCATGATATTTTCCATCACGAGGTGCCGGAGGTAGGCGTCGATATCCAAGATTTTGCCGACGCGGGCGATGCGCTTGGCAGCATCGGGTTCACCGAGGGACGCCGCCAACTCGGTCAGCCGGGATTTTTCGGCGGGGTCGCCGAGGTCACACTCGAGGTTGGGGTGGATGTCCTGGTGGAGCCCGCCGTCGTAGAGGTGGCCCGTGGTGTTCTTGAAGAAGTAGCGGAGGAATTCGGTATTGAAGCCTTCCTTTAAGACGTAGGTGCCTTGGACCTTCCCGTTCAGGGTGACGAAGGCATGGGTGCAGCGCGACGCCGGGATGCCGGCCTTGCGGGCCATCTCGCCCGCGATCTGCTCATGCAGGTAGGTATTATCTTGGGCGCAGTTATTGAGCTGGAACTTGGCTATGCCCCGGAACTCTTGCGTCTTCTTAACTTTATCGGTGCGGATGGAGAGCCCCGGGCGGTCTTGGTTAATCTGTCGGAGGCTACCGACCGAACCTTTGATTTTAACCGAGCAGTTTTCGTAAGTCGCTCCACCGACTTCCTTCATCGTCATCGGGACGAGCGTCCGCGGGTCTTGCAGGAGCTTCGCGATATTCTCCGGCGTGATGGTTAATTGGAGTTGAGGGACGGCCCCGGCGAAGAGGGCGTCGTTCGGTTGGTCGGGGACTTTCGGTCCCGGTGTCGGCACGGGCGGTACATCGGGTGCCCCGATGACGGGGGTGTCGGCGGCATGCATCGCTACGCTGGCCCAAGCAGAGGCCAAGGCGAGGAGTAGGAGTCGAGTGGAGGGCAGGGGCAACACGCGCGGGGTCCGTGCATTCCATGCGGTCCGCGGGCGTAGTCAACCCGGCGGGTCTAGGGCATTTCAGTGAGTGGCGTATTGCCTCCGACGGGGGACGTTCTCATAAGACGGCATGCGTTCGCTCCTCGGCCTTTTCGCTTTCACCTCGCTCTGCCTGTTTTCCGGTTGCTCAGGCTCGCCCTATGCCCCGGCAGCCCAGGCCGCTTCGGGCCTGCACGATGGCTTGGTCCTCGTGGCGCCGGCCAAAGGCACGGTCATCATGCGCAGCCCGGCCAACAAGGTCGCGCTGCTCAAGGTCCCTTCCTACACCGAACGGGGCACGACCCTCGAAACCCCCGCCGCCGCTGCCGCTTCGTTCAGCCTCTTCAATGGCGTCGCGGGCACGCTGCAGGAAAATTCTGGCCTGCGTTTCCTCACCCTCCTCGGCGAGCCCGAGGGCCACAGCAATCCCTACCGCGTCGAAACGGGCGACGGTAACTACGAGCGTGGCTATTCGCTGATTGAGATGGAACTGCAGCGCGGTGGCCTCGACCTTGAAACGGGCTGGCTCAGTGCGCGTAGTGTTTGCTTGGTGCGCACCGAGGTGGGGCTCGTGAAATACGTGGCCGGCACGGTGGAAATCCGGCTGAGCCGTAATATCTCCGGCGAACCCGTCTTGACGGTGACCTGCCCGCGCGGCTCGGCGGAGGTTTCCTATGCGAACTTCACGAAGGACGCGGCTTATACTAAGGCGGTCGTGCGCGGTGGGTATATTCAGATTACGCAGAACCAGGTCGCCGGCCGCACCACGGTCGTCGCAGGCGATGTCGCTCCAGCCAAGCCAGGGTCGGCGAAGGATGCTCCCGCCGCCAAGTAAGCTTTAGCCTAAGCCTAGTCCGGCGACGCTCTCGGCGAGTCCACCGCGGCGGGCGCGGGCTAGCCAAGTGTGTTCGAACCGTTCCCGCAGTTCGCGAGCCGCCGTGGCGATCAGCGGTTGACCGGAGGCACGGAGCAAGCCGGCACGCGCTAGTTCGAGGCCCACGGAGAGTTCGGTGCGTACGCGGTTATCTTGAATGGCGCCGACGAGGCTGGCACTCTCCTCGAGGTAAGCCAGCGAGCGTGTAAGTTCGGCGGGGGTGACGCCTGCGACGAAGCCCGCGAGGGCGGCGGGTTGGGCGGTGAGGAAATCCCAGCTGAGGCTCTTATTGCGATTGGCCTTGGCGATTTGGTTATCGAGCCGCCCTAGGTGCGTAAGCGCCGCGGCGACCGCGCGCGCGTCGTCGGCGGTGAGGCCGCCGAGTACTCGGCAGGCGGCGACGGTATCGGGCTCTTGGTTGGCGGTGAAACTCCAAGCTTGGGCTAAGCCTGCGGCCATCGGTAGCCACGCAGTCGGCCACGGTTGGTGCGTACCGTTATCCCCCCAAGTGGTCACGAGCACGCCGCGGGCGCCGAGTTGGCGGGCGGCGCCGATCGCTTGAGTCTGATTCGTGAGCGCGTTATCGAGGCGCCCCGTAAAACTTTGCCAAGCGCTGGTGCCCGGGGCGACGAGGTAGGCGCGCCCGAGTTCTTGGAGTCGTCCACATTGCGTCTGGAAGGGATGGCCCGCGTCGTAACCCCAAACCACGGGTAAAGCGTTCTGCGGGGCGTCTTGGGCGAGGACGAGATCCTCGAGGAGAATATCGCCCCAGAACTGCGGGGTGTGTCCACGCTCCGCGGCGAGGGCACAGAGTTTGTGCAGATGGTCTAGGTAGACGCGGTGCTTACCGTGCGTTGCGACGGCTTCTTTACTGTAGCCTTGGCCGAGCTCCCACGGTTCGTCGCCGCCGATGTTTACTTGGCGGCTGCGGAAACAGGGCAGGTAGTCGTCGAGCAGGCTGGCCACGAAGGCCAAGGACGCGTCGTCCGGCTTCAGTGTGCCGGGAAATTCTTTGAACTGTCCGGTCAGTGGGTGAATCCAGCCTTGGGGGCATTCGGCGAGCGCTCGGTAGCGTGGGTGGCGCAGCCAGCGCTCCATGTGCCCGAAGGTATTGAGGTTCGGGACGAGTTCGATGCCGAGCGCCGCGCCAGCCGCGTCGAGTTCGCGGATCTCCACCGGCGTCAGGGGCGAGGCGTCCTGCCAAGCATCCTCGTGACCAGGGAACGCGAAGGTATGTTCGACGTAGAGTTGGAGTTGGTTGACGCGTAGTTGTCCGAGTGCGCGGATGAGCGCGAGCAGCTCGGCTTGCGTCGGCACTTTACAGCGGGACACATCGAGCATGAACCCACGCACCGGGAGGTCGGGGCCGTCGACGATCTCGAGGCAGGGAAGGGCGTCCGGGTTCTGTGCGTGGATTTGGCGCAGCGTCTGCGCACCGTAGAGGAGGCCCGCCGCGCCACTGGCTTGGAGGCGGATGCCGTCAGGGCGGATGGCGAGGGTGTAGCTATCTGCGCCTAGGTGGGCGGAGTATTCGCTGCGGCAGGTAGCACTGGACTGGACAGCGAGCGCCGCTTGGGCTTCGGCGATGGTCGCGGGAAGGTTGACCAGAAATTGGGCCGTGGGGTGGGGCTGGGCTGGTACCGGCAAAAAGCCGTCACGCTGGCTCAATTCCCGTGGCCGGGGAAAAAGCGTGGGCAGGGCGGCAGGCATAATCCGAGGGTTAGGCCTGTTTAACGCTCGGGCAAGCCCTCCGTGGGCCCCTTTTATCGTTCGGTCTTGGAACAAGGAGCGAAAACCCTACATCTACACCTTCTACCCCCCTGCACCCTATGGTACGCCCCACCCTAAGTCTCCTGTTCTTCGCTGCTGCCGCCCACGCGGTGCCCGAAGGCTTCACCATCCGTGAATTCGTCGGCACCACCCAGGAGCCCGAAATCTACCCGACGGCCGTCGCGGCCGCCGCTAACGGCGACGTTTATATTTCGTCCGACAAAAACGGTTCGCTCGGCCACATCAAGGGGATGGGCCGCATCCTCCTCGCCCGCGACACCAAGGGGGCTGGTCAGGCCGACGTGATGATCGAGTACGCCAAGGTGGAGTCGCCCCGTGGCGGTCACTGGGTGGGCGGCGTATTTTATCTGGTGAACCCTCCTTTCCTCACCGCCTTCCGGGACAAGGATGGCGACGGCAAAGCTGATGAACAGATTCTCTTAGTCGATGGCCTCGGCGGCGGGATTGAACACCCGCGTGGCGCTGACCACACCACCAACGGTTGCCGCATGGGCATCGATGGCTGGCTCTACATCTCGGTCGGCGACTTCGGCGCTGGTAACGAAAAGGAAAAGGCCGGCGCCAAGGGCCGCGACGGTAAGCGCGTGACGCTCTACGGCGGCGGCGTGATGCGCATTCGTCCCGATGGCTCTGAATTAGAAATCTACACCGAGATGACCCGTAATATCTGCGATACGGCTATCTCCCCGACGCTCGACCTCTTCTCCCGCGACAACACCAACGACGGTAAGGGCTGGAACACGCGCTTCCACCACTTCACGGCCCTCGCTAACGCTGGCTACCCTCGTCTGTACAAGAATTTCGATGACGAAACGGCCCGCCCGTTGGCGGACTACGGTGGCGGTTCTGGCACCGGTGGTCTCTACCTCAGCGAGCCCGGCTTCCCCAAGGGTTGGGGGGAGACGCTCTTCACCTGCGATTGGACCACGGGCACGATTCACAATCACCCGATCAAGCAGTTCGAAGCGACGTTCATCACCCAGCAGCAGACTTTCCATAAGGTTAAGAACGCGACCGACATCGACGTCGACGGTAGCTCGCGCCTCTACATCGCCGACTGGCGCGCGGGTGGCTTCAGCTACCTCGGTAAGGGCAAGCAGCAGGGCATGATCCAGCAGGTCGTCGCCACGGGCGTGACCCCGAACAAGTATGTGGACGTGAACAAGGTCTCGGATGCCGAGCTCGTTAAGTTGCTCGCTTCCGACAGCGCTGTGCAGCGCCTCGAAGCCTCGCGTCGTCTCATCGATATCAAGAAGAGCGACCTAGCCCCCGCCGTCCTCGCTCTGGCGGGCGCCAGCAAGGCGCACCTCTATCACCGCGTCGCCGCGATTTTCACCTACAAGCAGATGCTGGGTAAGGATGCGACCCCGGGCCTCGTTGGCCTCACCAAGGATGACGCTGTCCGCGAGTTCGCCCTCCGCGCCCTCGCCGACCGTACCTCCGAAATCGCGGGCGTCCCCGTTCAGCCCTTCCTCGATGGCCTCAAGGATGCCAACCCACGCGTCCGTCTGCAGGCCCTCGTCGGTCTCCAGCGCCTCGGTGCCAAGGATGCCGCGGGTGCCATCGTCGACGCCGCCTCCACCTGGCCGGTCGACGAGTCCAAGGTCGAGGAAGGCGCGCACTACCGCCTCCCGCATACGGCCATCGCCGCCCTCGGTCACCTCGGCCATGCTAAGCCCATCATCGAAGCGGCCAAGGATCCGGCTAAGCGCTACATTGCGTTCCGCTCCTTGCAGCTGATTCACACCAACGACTCGGTGGACGGCCTCATCGCCCTCAGCACGACGGGTGATGCTGCCCTCCGGGCTGGCGCCATCGGTGCCCTCGCTCGCCTCTACCACGTTGAGAAGCCTTGGAACTATAAGGATTGGTGGAGCACCCGTCCGGATGACCGTGGCCCATACTTCATCCCAGCCGAATGGGAAGCCACCCCGCGCATCAAGGACGCCATCGAAGCCGCTTACGCCAAGCTCCCTGCCAACCTCCGCATGGCCGTTCTCGAAGTCCTCGCGAAGAACCGCATTGCCGTGACCTCGCTTAAGCTCGAGGGCTTGGACCCGATTCGCCTCGCCATGGCTACGCAGACGTTACGTCCGGCTGACATCGCTCTCCTCACCGATGCCGCGCTGTCCGCCAAGCGTCCCTGGAATGAGCGCTTTGATTGCTATAAGGCGCTCTCCAAGCTCGAAGGGAACGACGCCATCGCCCCGCGCGTGCAGGTGCTCGCCGGTTGGTTGAAGGAAAAGGGCGCCCCCGCCGGCGTCGAGCAGGCCATCAACGACTTCGTCAACGACGGCCAGCGTGGCAACGAAGTGAAGCAGCTGCGTTCCCTCGCCAATAAGGCCGAAGACGCCAACTCCCGTATCCTCTGGCGCTCGCTCCTCACGGTGTTGAGCAGCCCGTTGACTAAGGAAGCCCAGAAGAAGGCCGTGCAAGCGGAGATTGATAAGAACCCGCGCGACATCGGCTTCTTCATGGCGATTTCTGACCTCGGCTTAAACGGTTTTGATAAGGCCATCGACGCTGCCATCGGCGGTGACAACACGATCCTCATCAACGCCGCCAAGGCCGCCCGCGAAGCTGGTAAGACTGCCGCCCAGCATAAGGGCAAGCGCCTCGCTGAGCTCTCTCTCGCCGACGCGACCGCCGCGGGCCTGAAGGGGAAGGGTAACCTCAAGCTCGGCCAGAAGCTCTACACCCAACAGGGTTGCGTGGCTTGTCACTCCATCGACCTCGCGGCTGAGCAGAAGGGTCCGTACCTCGGCTCCGCCGGCGCCAAGTTCTCCCGCGAGTATCTCGTGGAATCCGTGCTCCAGCCGCACAAGGTCGTCGCTCAAGGCTTCCAGACGATTATCTACCAGATGAAGGACGACTCGCAGCAGATGGGCTTCGTCACCGGTGAAGCCGATGGGATCATCACGCTCCGCAATATTGCCGGCCAGGTGACCAAGCTGAAGCGCGCCGATATCCGCAACGAACGTCGTGACACCAAGTCGATGATGCCGGAAAGCCTCGCCGCGGGTCTGACTGCCGAGGAGTTCAGTGCCATGATTGACTACCTCGCCTCCCTCAAGGCGATCGGCGGTTAAGCGGGCCTCCCAGGTCTCCTCAAGGGCGCCTCCGGGCGCCCTTTTTGTTGGGAACGGGTAGGGGCAGCACCGCGTGCTGCCCTAGCGAAAGGATGGGGATGGGGGATAGCCAATAGGTGATTGGTGATTGGGGATGGGGGATAGCCAATAGGTGATTGGGGATAGGGGGTGGGGGATAGAGCATTGGGGATAATGAATCCGGGTGGTGGCCCTTTACTTTCCCAACCCCCAACCCCCAACCCCCAACCCCCAACCCCTACTCCCTATCCCCTATCCCCTATTTTCCCTATCCCCTAGGCTGCCCAGCGGGCCGCCTTATGACGTATCTTCCTATCAGGATATTTAGATGCTCACTTGCCTTCAGGCCGATTCCCGTCTTGTTTCCCTGACCTTATGGCACGCGCTGCTTCCTTCACGTTCTCCTCCGAATCCGTCGGTGAGGGTCACCCCGATAAGGTGGCTGACTCGATCTCCGACTCCGTCCTCGACGCTTGCTACGCCCAGGACCGTTTCTCCCGCGTCGCTTGCGAGACCTTGGTCAAGAGCGACCATGTGGTCATCGCCGGCGAACTCACCACCAAGGCCAAGGTCAATTTCGAAGAAGTGGTCCGCGCGGCCATCCGCGAGATCGGCTACGTGAACGACGACGACGTCTTCCATGCCGACAAGGTCTTCTTCACGAACCTGCTCACCAAGCAGTCGCCCGACATCGCCCAAGGCGTCGACGAGCGTAAGGCCGAAGGCAAGAAGCACGCCAAGATGGGCGCCGGCGACCAAGGCATCATGTTCGGTTACGCTTCCACCGAGACGCCTGAGCTCATGCCCGCACCGGTCATGTTCGCCCACCGCCTCAACCGTGAGCTCGCCCGCCTCCGTAAGTCCGGCGCGAAGGGCACCGAGTGGCTCCGCCCAGATTGCAAGTCGCAGGTCGCCGTCCGCTACGAAGACGGCCGTCCGGTCGCCATCGAGAACGTCGTCATCTCCACCCAGCACACGGCCGACGTCTCGCACCGCCAGATCGAAAAGTTCTGCATCGAGCAGGTCATCCAGAAGGTCCTCCCGAAGGCCCTCGTCGGCAAGCGGACCGAATACCTCATCAACCCCACGGGCCGTTTCGTCGTCGGCGGACCCCAGGGCGATTGCGGCCTCACCGGCCGTAAGATCATCGTCGATTCCTACGGCGGCATGGGCCGTCACGGCGGCGGTGCTTTCTCGGGCAAGGACCCGACCAAGGTGGACCGTTCGGCCGCCTACATGGCCCGCTGGGTCGCTAAGCACATCGTTGCTTCGGGTGCCGCCGAACGTTGCGAACTCCAGGCTGCCTACGCCATCGGCCACCCGGAGCCGACCAGCCTGCACCTCGACACTTTCGGCACGGGCACGCTGTCCGACGCCCAGATCCTCGCGGCGGTGAAGAAGGTCTTCCTCTTCAACCCAGCCGAGATTATCCGTCAGCTCGATCTCCGTCGTCCAATCTACCGTGCCTCCACCCACTACGGCCACTTCGGCAAGCAGGGCCTGCCTTGGGAAACGACCACGAAGCTCCCCGCTTTCCTCAAAGCCCTCCACGCCTAATTTCTAATCTCTAACTCCATGTACTCCCCCAATGCCCGCGCGTCCAAGAAGGTCGCCGATTTCAAAGTTGCCGACCTCAGCCTCGCTGAATGGGGCCGCAAGGAACTCCAAGTCGCCGAGCACGAAATGCCCGGCCTCATGGCCCTGCGTGCCAAGTACGGCAAGAAGCAGCCCCTCAAGGGCGTGCGTATCGCCGGCTCCTTGCACATGACCATCCAGACGGCCGTGCTGATCGAGACGCTTGCCGACCTCGGCGCCGATGTGCGCTGGGCCTCTTGCAATATCTTCTCCACGCAGGATCACGCGGCCGCGGCGATTGCCAAGGCTGGCGTGCCAGTCTTCGCCTGGAAGGGCGAGACGCTGGAAGAATACTGGGAGTGCACCATGCGCGCGCTCACCTGGCCCAACGGCGACGGCCCCGAGCTCATCGTCGACGACGGTGGCGACGCCACGCTCCTCATCCACAAGGGCTACGAACTCGAGAACGGCTCCAAGTGGGTCAACACGAAGTCCGAGTCCGAAGAAGAGCAGATCATTAAGAACCTCCTCAAGAAGGTCGCCAAGGAGAAGCCTGGCCACTGGCATAAGGTCGTGAAGAGCTGGAAGGGCGTCTCGGAAGAGACCACCACCGGCGTGAAGCGTCTTTACCGCATGCTTGAAGAAGGCTCCTTGCTCGTCCCGACCATCAACGTCAACGACACCGCCACGAAGTCGAAGTTCGATAACCTCTATGGTTGTCGCGAATCCCTCGTTGACGGCATCAAGCGCGCGACCGACGTCATGATCGCGGGCAAGGTGGCCCTCGTCATCGGCTACGGCGACGTTGGCAAGGGTTCGGCCCTCTCCCTCCGTGGCCTCGGTGCCACCGTCCAGATTGCCGAAATCGACCCCATCTGTGCGTTACAAGCCGCGATGGAAGGCTACCGCGTCGTCACCGTCGAGGACACCCTCGGGACGGCGGATATCTACGTCACGGCGACGGGCAATAAGGACATCATCACCCTCGAGCACCTGACCAAGATGAAGGACCAGGCCATCGTCTGTAACATCGGCCACTTCGATAACGAAATTCAGGTGACCCGCCTCAACGCCTTCAAGGGCGCAAAGAAGGACACCATCAAGCCGATGGTTGACCGCTATACCTTCAAGGATGGTCGCCAGATCTACATGCTCGCCGAAGGCCGCCTCGTGAACCTCGGTTGCGCCACCGGCCACCCGAGCTACGTGATGTCGACGTCGTTCACCAATCAGGTCCTCGCTCAGCTGCACCTCTGGGAAACGCGCGCCACGGCCAAGCCTAGCGTCGTCGTTTTACCGAAGCACCTCGACGAAGAAGTCGCTCGTCTACACCTCGGTAAGCTCGGCGCTAAGCTGACCCAGCTCTCGAAGGACCAAGCCTCCTACATCGGCGTGCAGGCGAATGGCCCCTTCAAGCCGGATAATTATCGTTACTAAACGCCCGACGAAATTGGCAGGGAAGGAGGGAGTCGAACCCACGCCCGCGGATTTGGAGACCGCTGTGCTACCGTAACACTTCTTCCCCGTAGGGGGTGTATTAAGAGACCTAGCACGCAGGAAGCAATCAGAACAGACCGCCCACCCGGGCGGTCTTTATGTTTTTGGGGTGGAACCGCCCTAGGAGCGCCCATCCCCTACCCCCCATCCCCCAACCCCCATCCCCTATCGCGTCCCCCTTACCCCTTACCCCCATCCCCTTACCCCTATCCCCTATCCCCTAACTCGTCCCCCATCCCCTAATGTTACCTCGCCAACACCCACTTCATGGCGCTGAGTTCGCCGTCCCGGCGGACGCGTTTGAAGTATTCCTGGGAGGCGGCGGTGTCCATCTTCAGTGAGGTTTCGCTAAAAGCGGACGTCGTGGCTTTGATATCCGCATTCTTGGCTTCGAGTTCGGCGAGCCGTTCGCCCGCGGTCTGGCCGTTGCCACCCGTGGCGGTCAGCGGGTCGAGTTGCTCGAGGAAACTGCGTTCAATCGACATCCCCACGAGTTGGTCGATGAGGTAGGGCGCTTGGCTTTGCATCTTCTGGCCGAGGTCGAGCCCGACGAGTACCGTGGGGTGCGCGGCATCGTAATCTTCGGCTTTGATGAACTCGTCCTTCAAACTGTCGAGGTGCCGCGACACCTCGCGGATGGGTGTGAGCGTCGGACGCGTGAGGCCTGCCATCGCGGCGAGCTGAGCGCTCAGCGGGTCTTGGCCGGCGCTGAGGTAGGCCTGTTCGGTGCCCGCCATAATCTGCTCGGAGAAATCCGCCAGCGTGCCGTGGTCGAGCGAAGCGAGCAGCCCGTTAGCGGCTTCGCCATACTTGCCTTCGCTGAAAGACAGGTGCGCGCTGAGGTAATCGCCCAGCGCGTTATCGGGGCTGACGGCTTTGAAGGCTTCGAGGGCGGTGCGTCGTTCTTCGGGCGTGGCGCTCGGGCTGAGCGCGACTTCTAACTGCACGAGTGGATTCTCGGGGTAGGCGAGGGCGGCCTCTTGGAGGAACTCTAAGTCGCCCGAGAGGCGTGCGGCCACGATGAGGCTTTGGGCATCGCGTCCGCAGGAATCTACGTAGTCGTTGATCTGCGCCGGCGTCAGCTTGGGCGCGCCGTTCTTTTGGAACTCCGCCCACACTTCGGCCACGGTCTTGCCGCTGGCCGTCACGGCCTGCAGGTTGAGCGGCTGGGCTGAGCGGGCAGCGACCCGTTTCGTCGGGGGCGGCGGCTTGGTCTGCCACTTCTTATCCAGTTGCCGGAACGAAAGCACCCAAGCCCCGATCGCTAAGACGAGGGCTCCGATAAGGATGATGAGGGTGCGACGGCTCAAAGCTTCTCCAGCGACCAAGGCTTGCGCAGCTCGCGCGAGAGCATGCCCGTGGCGGTGGCGTCGTTGAACTTGCGGGTGGCGGCATCGAACTTGAGCTTACGGCCCGTGAAGATGGCGGCGTTACCGAAGTGGCCGATGGCCGTGGCGTGGTGCGCCGCGAGGGCGTGCGAAATCGGCTTGCGGCGGGACTGGCAGCAATCGACGAATTCCTGGTAGTGGTCCGTCGTGCCAGGGCAGCGCCAAGCGTCAGGCCCGAGGTCCTTTTCCCAGAGGCCCTTGATGCTGGATTCTTGGCCGCCGCGGCGGATGAAGAGCGAACCCTTCTCGCCGGTGAATTTCACGCCTTCAAACTTACTGTTCACGTTCAGCTGCACGCCGTCGGCGTAGGTCAGCGTGTAGTCGTAGGTGCGGTGCGTATTCCACGGGGCTTCGCGGAGCTCGCCCGTGCCTTCGACGGCGACGGGGAATTCGGCGTCCTTACCGATGGCCCAAGCGGCGATATCGCCGTGGTGGCAGACCCAATCGAGCACCATGCCGCCGCCGAAATTGGTGTGCCAGCGCCAGTGGAAGTGGAACACGCGCGGATCGTATTCCATCCAAGCGGACGGGCCGACCCAGAGGTCGTAATCGACTTCGACGGGCGGCTTCTCGCCGGGCTTAGGGGCGTCGGGGATTTTGTGGTTGTTCGTCGTGGTGCCGGCTTCGACGCGGAGGATTTTGCCGAGTTCGCCGTTGCGGATGATTTCGACGGCTCGGCGGAAGTTGCCCGTGGAGCGCTGCCACATACCGGTCTGCCAGACGCGGCCGTTGGCCTTCACGCTGTCGACGATGGCTTGGCCTTCGGCCCAGGTCTGTGCGAGCGGCTTCTCGCCGTAGACGTCAATCCCCGCCCGGAGGAACGCGCAGCTCATCACGCCATGCCAGTGGTCGGGCAGGCCCATCACGGCCGCATCAGGCTTTTCCTTCGCGAGCAGTTCGCGGAAATCTTGATACTGCTTCGGGGCGGCTTGGCCGGCCTTCACGACAGCGTCGGAAGAAGATTTGAGCACGCGCTTGTCGATATCGCAGACGGCGATGACTTGGACGCCCTTCTTTGACATCAGGCTGCGCATGTCGCTGGCGCCTTGGCTCTTCAGGCCGATACCGGCCAGCTGTAGACGGTTGGAAGGAGCGACGGTGCCGTCCTTGCCCAGTGCGGACGCTGGGATGATGGAGGGGAAGCCGAGGGCGAAGCCGGCGAGGGTCGAGTTGCGTAGGAATGTGCGGCGATCAAGACGAGGGGTGGGCATGGAGGGTAGGGGATGGGGGATGGGGGATAGGGGAACTGGGGACAGGGGATGGGGGTAGGGGATAGGCGGGGAGGCCTAATGGGGTGAGGGGATTGAAGACGAAACTTAGGAGGAGGGAAGAGCAAGATGGGGGAAGGGAGGGGGACGAGGGGGAGGGGGGAAGGGGGGGAGAAGAGGCAGTGCAAAGGTGCAAAGGTGGAAAAGTGGAAAAGTGTGAGCCATAACAATGGTAGGGTCGGCACTGCGTGCCGACCCTACCATCGTTCCGGTCCCCCTTTGGCTCTTATTCCGGTCCCCGGTCCCCCTTCTCAGTTTTCCACGTTTGCACCTTTGCACAGGCCATCGGCTGATTTGCACTTTTACACTGTCTCTCTATTGCCACCCTTCCCCTCTTCCCCCTTTGCACGTTTCCACTTTTGCACCGTTGCACTGTTTTGTGCCATCCCCTATCTCCTATCCCCATACCCCCCTATCCCCGTCCCCCTATGCGTTCTTTGCTCGCCCTGCTTTTTGTCTCACTCGTCGCTTCGGCTGCTGAGCCGACCCGCGCCCT
This sequence comes from Verrucomicrobiota bacterium, assembly GCA_003569205.1. Lineage (GTDB taxonomy): Bacteria > Verrucomicrobiota > Verrucomicrobiia > Opitutales > UBA953 > UBA953. The sequence goes on from BGOK01000014.1 coordinate 50,130, forward strand.
GGTCTATTCCCGTACGGCGGGCTTCCGTCACGGCGACTCCATTCCTCTAGGTAACAAGATGCTCGCCGCTCAATACAAGGCCGCTGGCTTAGAGGTCGATGTCTCGGAAGACCCCGCGGTTTTCACGGCTGAGAACCTGGCCCGCTACCGTTCGGTGGCCTTCATGAGCACGACGGGTGATGTGATGACACCCCTCTTGGCCAAGACCGCGACGCCGGAGCAAAAGGCCGCTGCCGCCAAGCAAGGTGACGTGGCCCGTGAGGCTTTTCAGAAGTGGATGGAGAATGGTGGTTCGTTCGTCGGCATCCATGCCGCCAGCGACACCGAGTATAAGTGGCCTTGGTTCGGTAAGATGATCGGCGGGTATTTCGCTGGCCATCCGCAGATTCAGCCAGCCACCTTGCGCCCCATCGTAAAGGACCATCCATCTACCATCCATCTCCCCCCGGAGTGGAAGCGTAAGGATGAGTGGTATAACTTCCGCGACCTGCAGCCTGATAACGTCGTCCTGATTCTCTTGGACGAGTCCACCTACAAAGGCGGCAAGAACGGCGAGCGTCACCCGATTGCTTGGTGCAAGCCCGTCGGCAAGGGCCGGATGTTCTACACCGCAGGCGGCCACACTAAGGAATCCTTCGCCGAGGCAGACTTCATTCAGCACGTCAACGGCGGCCTCCTCTGGACGTTGGGGAAGTGAATAGTTAGGGGGCTGGTTGGCTAGAGTATGGTTGGCTAGGGGAATGAGGGCAGGCCGAAAAGGGAGACCGGGGACCGGAATGATGGTAGGGACTGCACCATGTGCAGTCCCTCAAGTGCAAACGTGCAAAACGGCCGAAGGCCTGTGTAAAAGTGCAAAAGGTCTTTATAATTGGTAGCGTCAGCACTGCGTGCTGACCTAGCCCTCGTTCCGGTTCCCTTCTTCATACCTTTCCACTTTCGCACGTTTCCACTTTTGCACGGTCCTCATCCGCGGCCCCGTCTGCCGCCTTCTTCCCATTCAACAACATCCCGACCCAAGTGCGGCGGATGAGGAAGTGATTAATGAGGAGGAGTGAGCCAAAGGTGAGTGAGCAAACGAGCCCGCATTTGACGATGGGCCAGAGCTTCCAATTAACCATCCAGAGTTGGAGGGCGATGACGAGTGGGAGGTGCGCAATATACATCCAGAGCGAGGCATCGGCGAGGGTGCGCACGGCGGCGATCGGCTTGGAGAAGTGCGCGGTAAAGAGGTCGAGCAAGGTAAAGGTCATGCCCCAAGCCACGCAGGCTTGTAGTCCACAGCTCACGAAGTGGATGGCGGGGTTGCTCGACCACGCTGAAAAGAATGCGAGCGGGAGGACGATGAACGTGAGGGCGGGGAGTTGAATCCACGCTAACCAAGGAATCCGCGCTGGCTCGCAACCGCGGATTCGCATGGCTGCCCCGAAGGCGAAGAAGAAGCCGAAGAAGACCAACGTGGCGGGTTTCTCGAGGACGGACATCTCACCGTCGATCCCGAAGCCGATATCTTTGCGCGCCCACCAGAAGAGTAACGTCGTGACGGGCAGCAGCCAGAGTAGTCGCGTCCATTCGGCCAACATCCAGCGCGGCATCGCTGGCAAGTTCCAGCGCTCATTGACCCAGGCCCACAAGCCGAAGGCGAGCGTGAGAATCATCAGCACCCACATGAACCACAGGTGGCTGAGCCAAGGACGATGCAGGGCGGCCGTGAGTTGGCTCCAGCGCTGCTGTCCTGCCTTGCCCGGCTCCAGTAACCCGAGGACGGCGCGGCGCCCTTGTTTCATCTGCTCCTCGGTGTGCTTCAATCCCAGCTGTCCGTAGATTTGCCACGACTCGTTTTCATCCCGAGTCGTCAGTTGAGCGGCCGTCTTCCCGTCGTCGTTCTTGGCCTGCAGTACCTCGTCAGCCCACGGGCGACCACGCGCGGATTCTACGATTACCTGGGCGGCTTCGGTTTGGCCAAAGCGAGCCGCGGCATGGAGCGCGTGTTCGCCATGCAGCCGCGCCAGCATCGTTTCTGCGGGGCGGCCATTGTTGCGCTTGAGTAAGGCTTTAAGCGCCTCGGTCTGCCCGAGTGCGGCCGCCAAGTATTGCGCATTACCGAGATCGGAATCGTCGGGGGCGATTTTCTGCAGCGCGGTCAGATCGCCTTGCCGGACGGCTGCGTAGACTCCGTCGGTCAATTGGGCGGCCCCCCGCGAGCGGAGCGCTTTCTGTTCAAGGCCCACACTCGAGACCCAGTGCGTGAGCGGCAGGAAGGCGACCGCGGCCAAGGCAAAGGGAATGAGGAGTCGACGTAGCCGTCGCTTCACCATGCCGGTGGCCCCGTCGCGGCGCAGCACCATTGCGGTGAAGTAACCCGCAAGCACAAAAAAGAGTTCCATGCGCCAGCCGTGGATGAAGGCCCACGCGGCGGTCAGCAGGACGCTTTCACCGCGGTCTTGGACGACCCAGTATGGCCCCATATACGCCATGCACGCGTGCAGGACGATGCCCAAGAGCATCGCGAAACCGCGGAGGGCGTCGAAGTCGTGCCGACGTTCGTCGGGCAGGCTGGGCGGGAGCGTCGCCACCCGCACTTATTTATCGGAGGGCTTTTCGAGCTTCACGATCAGCCGTTCCAGCGCGGCCTTGGTCGCGGCATTCGAGACTTTCGCCGCGGCGGCCTTCAAGGCCGGGATGTCTTCGGGGCGGGCGAGTTTGAGCAACGCCTTCTGCGCTTCGAGGCGAAGGGTCTCGTCGGTAAGTAACGTGCAGAGGCTTGGGCTGACCGCGCGGTTGTTGCGGATGATGGCGGCCTTGATCAGCGCAGTGCGGCTCGCGGAATCGAGTTTCGGGTCGAGGATGCCCGCGTTAAAGGCGTCGGTCACGCCAGGGCCAGCGGTCTTGGCCAGCGCGGCGATGCTATCCTCGTTCAGGGCTTCATCCTTCGCGAGTTCGGCGAGAATGGGTACGGCCTTCGCACCACCGATTTCGGCTAAGGCGAGGGCGGCCTCCGCTCGGAGTGGCGAGTCCTTTTGCCCAGCGAGGGCGGCGACCTGCGCGGCGGTCGTGGTGGCCTTTGCTTCTGCCAGTGCCGCGAGGAGGAGGCGGGCGGTGGCGAGGTCGACCTTCCCAAGCACGGCGCCGACTTGTCCCGCTAACGGTGCGGTGGGTTCGTCCACGAGGCGTTCACGGAGATCATCGATGGCGGCCCGGCGAATTTCCACGACCGGGTCGGTGAGCGCGGGGAGCGCGGAGGCCTTGCCCTGACGGAAGGCCTTCAAGGCTTCGGTATACTTAGCGTGGTCGAGCGTCGCGGTCTCGGCGGCACTCGCGACGGCGGCGAAGAGGAGGAGGGCAGGGAGGAGGCGCATAAGGCGTCGGGGTAAGTTAGGACGTGGACGAACGGAGTAAAGAGTAGGCCGAGCCCCGATAATCCTTGGGGCGGTCGTTCTTTTCGCTTTCTCACCCCTGTTTCTCCCTCCAACCTCCCCGCATGTCCGATACGCTCCAGACGCTTCGTGAAAGCAAATCCCTGCCCGTGGGTTCCCGTTTCCAGGCCATCTGTGCCATGGGCGAGGTGTCCACCAAGACGGCCAAGACTGGCACGTCCTACCATGAGGTGACGCTCGCCGACGCGACCGATGACTTTAAAGCCCGCGTCTTTAGCGACTCGCCCAACAAGCCGATCCTGCTGGCCCTTAAGCCCGGCTCCATTCTCCGCGTCACTGGGACGGTCGGCGAATACATGGGCCGCCCCGACCTCAAGATGGAAACGCTTGCCGCGATTACTGACGCCGAGAAGTCCGACCCCGCCGTGATGGGTCGCCTGACGCCCGTCTCCCAACACGACCCGCTGAAGATGCGCGCCGAGCTCGCCGGCATCATCAGCCGCATCCCGCACGAGGGCTTGCGGGCCACGGTGGAATCCGTCCTCGAAGAACATGGTGAGCGTTTCTACGAAGCCGTCGCCGCCCTCGGTATGCACCACGCCTATCGCCACGGCCTACTCGAGCACACGCTACGCATGGCCAAGTGCGCCGAGGCTTTGTTGCCGCTCTACACGAAGGTCGACCACTCGCTTGCCGTTGCTGGTACCATTTTGCACGACCTCGGTAAGGTCCAGGAATATTCCCGCCTCGAGCCCGGTATGGCCAAGGCTGGCTTCACCCGTGCTGGCAACCTGCACGGCCACCTCGTCCTCGGTGCCTTCATCGTCCGCACGCATGGCACCAAGGTCGGCCTGGAGGCTTCGCTCCTCGAACGCCTCGAGCACATCCTACTCTCGCACCACACCATGCGCGAATACGGTGCCGCCGCCATTCCTTCGACCCCTGAGGCCGTCTTCGTCGCTCGCATCGATGACCTCGACGCTAAGTTGTCCGCCGTCGAGGAAGAGCTCCGCAAGGCCCCGCCCGGCGTAGAGTTCATGCAGTTGCGTGCCATCGACGGCCAGTTGTTGATCACGCCGCCGAAGACGGGTCGCTAAGCGATGGACGTCGCGGAGCTGGATTTCGACCTGCCTCCGGAACGGATTGCCGCCGAGCCCGCTGCCCGGCGCGATGGCTCACGTCTACTTGTGGTCCGCCGCGCGACGCGCACCATCGAGCACCACCGCTTTGCTGACTTACCGTCGCTGTTGCCGCCGGGCACGACGCTTTTCCGTAATAACGTCCGTGTCCTCAAAGCTCGCCTTACCGGCGTCCGGCCGACGGGCGGTAAGGTTGAGTGCCTCTTGCTCAACCCCACGGGCGAGCCCAACGAGTGGCGCTGTATGCTGCGTCCGGGCAAGCGCGCGGCCGACCCCGCCGGTTTCTTCGTCGATGGCCATCACGCCGTCGTCACACGCACGGAGGAGGGCGGGGCTTACCTCGTGCGCTTCACCTTGCCGGCCGGACTGACCGTCCTGCAGTTAGCGGATCGCGTCGGCGAACTACCGTTGCCGCCTTACATCGTGGAAGCCCGGAAGGATCGGGGCCTTACGCCGACGGATGATGCCGCGCGTTATCAGACCGTCTATGCGGATGCCTCCGCCACGCGTGCCGTCGCCGCGCCGACGGCGGGCCTGCACTTCACGCCCGAACTCCTCGCACAGTTGCTCGCCGGTGGTCACGAGTCCTTCAACCTCACGCTCGATGTCGGGGCGGGGACTTTTCAACCCATTCAAGTGTCGGACCTCACGCAGCACGTGATGCACCGCGAGACCTACGCCATCCCCGCTCGGACCTTGGCCGCCTTGCGCGACCGCCGTCCGCGCTTGGCGGTGGGTACGACTACGATTCGTTCCGCCGAGGACTGTCTGCGGAAATGCGGAGACTTCGCCGCGGCTCCCGCGGGCGATTGGCAAGCCGAGTCCGCGCTCTTTTTACGTCCGGGGGATACCATTGGTTGCGCGGAGATTCTCCTCACGAACTTTCACTTACCCCGGTCCACGCTACTCTGCTTGGTCGCGGCGTTCCTGACCCCGGGTCAACCCGAGGGGCTCGCTTGGCTCAAGGAAATCTACGCCGAGGCCATCCGCGCCGAGTACCGTTTCTTCAGTTACGGCGACGCGATGCTGATACTCTAAAGCTCGACGCGGCTCACCCTTGCCCTTCGCACAGAGTTCTCCTAGGTTGCCGCCATGTCCAAGCTGCACGACGAACTTAAAGTCCGCCTCAATGGCTGGGACTGGATTGTCTTCGTCGTCGCCCTCGGGGCCTTGCTCTTGGTCTTGCTCGAGACCTTCATGGTGCTGTCGGCCCCGACCTTGGCGGTCTTCCGCTGGATCGACAACGCCGCCTGCGGGATCTTCTTCATCGACGTCCTCGTGCGTTGGCGCCGGATGGGTTGGTCGGCCGAGTTCTGGCGCTGGGGCTGGGTGGACCTCCTAGCGGCAATTCCCTTTGATGCCGCCTTCCGCACCCTGCAGATCCTCCGCGTCTACCGCATCCTCCGCGTCCTGCGTATTCTCTATAAGCTCCAGGAACTCACCACGGGCACCACGCTGAACGAGCGCCTCTTGGCGCTGCCGGGCGTGGCGTTGGTCATGATTGTCTTCAGCACCGCCCTCATGGTTCAGGCCGAACGGCACGCCCCGGGCGCCACTATTAAGTCAGGCGGAGATGCCCTCTGGTGGGCGCTCACCACCGTCACCACCGTCGGGTATGGGGACACCTACCCCGTCACCACCGAAGGCCGCATCATCGCCGCTGGCCTCATGCTAGTGGGCATCGCCCTCTTCGGTTCCATTTCTGCCATTGTCACCTCTAAGCTCATCCTCCCCAAGGAGACCAAGGACCACGAAGAACTCCGCCGCGAAGTCCGCGCCCTCCACGGCGAAATCCGCGAACTCCGGGACGAGTTGAGGAAGAAGTAACGCTGACTACTCCCGCGCGATGACGGTGCGGACTTTGGTTTGGCGTTCGAGGGCGCGGAATTCGGAGAGGCGGATGGCGTCCGTGCGGTCGATGAGGACGAAGACTTCCTTGCCCCGGAGGAAACGGCGCGGGCTGTAGGGAGTCTTGGTGCGTTCGGCTCCCTTGGTCGTTGGTTCCGGCCCGAGCTTAAAGTCTTCCTTGGCGTCGGCGGGGAGTTTGGGCGGGATGACCTGCCACTCGTAGATTAACTCGAGCGCATTGTAGCTGGGGTCGTCCTTCGCTTCGCGGTGCGGCGCACTGTCCGTCAGGTCGGCCGCGGAGTTAGCAATCCACGGGGTGCCGAGGATGATGAACTTCTTCGGCGTCGGTGCCGGGAGCCATGGGGCGGTCTCGGGGGCGGTGATCGGCAAGTAGGCCGTGCGGATTTCGCCGAGCTTAGCTTGAGCGCTCAGCGTGAGGTCAGCGTTTTCCCAGCGTTGGGTAAAGCGGGCGATAAGTTCCGCGCCAGCCGGTCCCGTCAGCACTGCCGCACAGGCAAGTCCGTTCACGGGCTCACGTCCATACTTACGCCCCCCGACGATCCACGCACGGTCATCGGCGAGGAGGTACGCCGCCCCGGGCGAGACGCGAACTTTCACGCCCGCGGTGAGGAGCTTGCGCAAGGTGTCCACTTGCGGGGAGCGGGCAGGGAGGAGCACACGGACATCACACGCGGGGTCCTTCGCTTTGTCGGTGAGTTGGGTGAGGAGCGCCGCGTCGGCGTCCAGCGATTCCAGGGCGACCCAAAGTTTTTCCTGCGCACCGGTTACGAACGCGGTGCGAGCATCGGCCACTTCCAGTCGAGCCACCGGCTTAGCGGGTGGCTTCACGATGGGGCGGACGTCGATGGGGACACCGGCAATCACGCGCTGCGCGGGGAAGGCGACCGGCTGCTCGGCTTTACCGGCCCCTGCGCGCGAGAGTCGGTTGAGCCCATGTCGCCACCAGCCTAGTGCAAAGAGCCGTTGGAGGTTCGGAGCCAGCATGGGTTCATCCACGCAGAGGCCCTCGCCCGATTCCAAGAACGCCCGCGGCTGCGCCGAGGCGGCATCGATGAGTAGGAGCGCGGGATGGAAAGTCGTTGTGCTTTGCAACGTTGCGCCGGAGGTCGCCAGGAAATCGAGCGCCGCCAAGTGGACCTTCTTTTCATCGGGCTTCAGTTCGGGCCCTTGGCCTTCGGTCGTAATAATATAAACGCGGACCTGACGTTGCTTGGCCGCTTGCGCGAGGGCGGCGACGAGCGCGGCATGCGTCAGGGTTGGCAGCGACAGGTGCACCGTGGTCTGGGCGCTACCGATGGCCGTGATCCACGCATTCAGCCAAGCCGCGCGTTGCGTGTAGACGTGCGGACCTTCTGGCGTGGCCGTCGGCTCGCCGGCGCGCTTTAGCCAGATATCTCCGACCACGCGTTCGTGGTAGCGGAAGGGCTCCGAAGTGCGAGTGAGCGGAGGAATGCTCATGGCGCATCCTCCCAGAGGAGGAGGTCGTAGGCTTCGAGCAGCGCCGCGCGGCTGCCGTCAGTCGGCCCAGTAGACGGTTGTTGGGCGAGGGCGGCCGCGAGTTCGTGTAAGGACCGGGGACGATAGGCGGGAATTTTCTGTCGCGCCGCTTCGCCGGCTTTGGCCGCCGCGGCGGGCGTGCGTTCGCTCCCGAGGGCGCGGACCTGAAGCCATAAGCCCCAGGCGTCGACATCTTCCGCGCGCGGGACGAGGGCGACTTCAATCGGTTCCACTTCGAAGACCCCGAGGTCAAATTGGCCGGGCACGCGGAGGAGCGCGGTGAAACTTTGCTGGTGGCGAAGTCGGAAACTCAGGCGGGCCTCGGTCGACAGCGCCGCAAAGGGCACGGAGAGACCCGCCGATAATTCGCGCGGGGCCGCGCCCGCCGAGAGCACGAGGGCTAGCAAATCGCCGTAGGTTTGGTCCGCGCGGCGTTGCAGCGAGGAAACGAGGCGCACGTCCACCGCGGTCGCCGCCTTCTCGCCCTTGCCTTCCTTGCGTTCGGAAAACACCCGGAGACGGAAAGGCCCCGTGTGGTCTGGGGCCAGTTCGAGTTCGATGATCAACTCTTGTGGCGTCGGGAGCACGCGCACGACATCGGCGGTGCGGACCACCACGAAAGGCGTGTTGGGTTGCAGTAAGGAACGGCCGCAGGCGCCGGGCTCCGTGGCGAGCAGTTCCTCCAGCGGAATCGTTTCGCCGGCGCTGGCCTCCCGGCGTTCTTCGAGGTGCAGCACGTGGTGGCCAGCGAGGAGCGGTTCGTCGGCGACGGCGAAGCGGAATAACCCTTGCTGGGCTTCAGTGGATACCCCGAGTTGGGCCGCGGCCGCGCCCAAGGTACTGAGCGCATAAGTCGGGAGCTCCGGTGAGCCGGTTGCGGTCAGCATCCCGCAGTGCACCGCCTGCTCGAGCCACGTCCGCGCGGCGGCGACCGAGAGCGGGAGCAGGTGCTGTGAAATATCTTCGGGCGTCAGGGGGCGGGACTGCTGTGCGCGTTCGCTTGCGAGCCGCAGCATCGGCAACCACTCGGTTTGCGCCGATGGCACCTGGACGGCGGCCATCGTCTCCAGCCACCGGACGGTGAACGCTCGGCGGAGGCGTAAGGTCGGCAGGCGGGCACTCATCGCAGTACCTCCAGCCGGGAGTTGAGGCTACTGCCCCGTGGCAGGCCGGAATGGTAGACGAGTTCGGAGCGACCAGTGCCCGTATCAGCGCGCACGCCGTGGTGCAGCACTTCGGTGACGGAGGGTAACGTCCGCTCGAGGAGCGTGAGCAGTGCGCGCGGTTCCCAGAGCGGTTTCTCGAAGGGAAAGATACAGCGGAGGTCTAACAGTAAAGCGCGGGCATACTCGCCGCGGGCGGCGTCCGCGTGGCGTTGGGCGTGCAGGCCGCGGAGGTTATCGGCCGTGCGGAGGGACCAGCTGAGTAGGATGACCGGACGAGGCTTCGCGACGCGGCCGCGCGTCTTGGGAGCCTTCATGCGCACCGCCAGCGCGGTGAAGACGGCGCTGGGTGCATCGGTCACGACGAGGCGGAAGTCGGTCGACAGGCGGGCGAGGAGATCTGTCTGTTCCACGCAAGCGCGCGTAGTCACGATGACGTTGATCTCCGTTGCGGGCGCGCTCCAGCTTTCCGCCGCCGCTTCAGTGAGTGGGCAGACCGCGACGGTGAGTTGGCGGGAACGCAGGTATTGCACCGCACGCGTGAGTGCGGGAGCGTCTTCACCAGAAGTCTCGAGGACGAGCAGTACCTTGCGTCGCCCATAGGCGTCGGCGAGTTCGGCGTCTTCATCTTCCGCGGAACCGTCTTTGCCCACGCAAGCTTTGTAGGCCAGTTCGGCTTGGAGTTCAGTGAAGTGTCCCGCCCGCTCCGCTTCGGCGGCGGCGAGGGTGGCTAGTTCGGTGCGGCCTGGAGTGGTCGGTTGTTCGGCGTTATTTCCGATCAACGTCCATTTCGTGGCGTGGACGGCGAGCGGTAGGAAGTCGGCGAACGTCAGCTGGGCGGCGTCGACCACGACGAGTTGATCGAAACCCTCGGCCTCGCGGGCGAGCAGGGCGGGCCGCAGTGCGGGGAGGCGGGTGAGTCCGTCGAACGTCCCGAACGTCAGGTTCGCTGAAGTGAACGCCACGCGCTCGGCCTCATCGCGTTTGAGCAGCACGGGGCCGACCCTCAGTAAAGTTGCGATGCGTGCTTCGAGGGTGAACGTGCGGAATTTCTCACTACCGACTTCGCCGAGCGCGAGCAGGCGCAGTGGTGCGACGAGGCGGGCCCCCTCTGGATGGGCGAGTACTGTGTTCAGCACGGCTTCCAGTTCGTGGCCAGTCGCGGCCGTCAACAGAACGCGTTGCCCCCGGCGGAGCCCTTGGAGAATTAATTCAGCCGTCGCGCGGGTGCGGGCGGGGCCGGCGGCAGCGTCGAGGAGAGCGAAGTCAGGCGAGCCGATCGCCTTACGGACGAATTCACGGGCGGCGGTTTCGGTCGGTGCGAGGACCTGCCAGGCCTCGGCCTCATGGCCGACTTGGAGGGCTTGGGCGTCGCCCCAGCTCTTGGGTTCGGGGTTAAACAGGTTAAGCAGGGGCAGGTGACCGGATTCCCACCGCTGCAGCAGTCGGCGGAGGGCGGTGGCTCGCCGGAGGGCTGGCTGACGGGCGGGCCGGGCCGCGAGGAAGACCGTATCGCCATTGGCTATCTTCGTGAGCAGGGTGGCACCGTCGGGCCCCGGGGTGGGGCGAATTACCAATATTAACGGGTCACGGAGGCCTTCGATCCGTTCCACCCGCAGGCCGGGGGCCGCTTGGAAGCCTTCGGCGGCGGTGGCATGGAGCGTAAAAGTGTTGGTTTCGCCCCAAGCCAGCCGCAGGGCATGGCGGCGGGCCTCCTCGGCCTCCTCGGCGGCCTCGAACCTTAAAACGATGACCTCAGGGTGTTCGCCCTGGGGGAGGGGGGGAGGGCTCCCGTGGCTTCGGCGTGGGCCCAGGCCGCTTCGGTCTGCCTAATGGTCGCCGCCGAGCAGGGGGTGACGAGCCAGGCCCGGGTCAGCCGCTCCGCCTCGCCCTCCGCTGCTTGGAGGAGGCTAGCCAACTCTACCCCCGCACTCTCGGTATAGACGGGGGCGGTCCGCCGGCGCGGGTCATCCAGCTTCCTTAAATCCAGCCCGGCATGCTTTAAACGGGCCGTTTCGGCCAATTGGGCGGCTAAACGGACCCGGCAGGGGTCCAAAGGGGCTGGGGTTGGACTGGGGGTGGGGGAGGCCAAGGCGGGGGGCGGAAAACCGGAGGGGAAGGGCGAGCAAAGCGATAACCCTAGCCGGAGGGAAGCGGGAAAGCGCCCAGATGGCACCGCCCCCTCGGACCGACTCGTGCGGACCCCACGGCGCCATCGACCGAAATATTAACGATTAAACAATCATATAAACATACTATTACGTAAAAATAATCATTTACGGGCGCGCGAGGGAAGTTGATCCCAGGGTAACAGGCCGGGGGCTTGATCTACCAATCATGGGTATGAAACCTCATATAACTGCCATAAACCCCCCTAATTCGGGTTGAAGTATTCTCCTTAATACTTAATCATCAACCTACCCAAAATTGATTTCTCTCCGTATACCCCGGCCGGCTCCTTTCTGCTATATTCTACAACGAATATACCTCCGACCATCTTTGCCTCTTAGCCGACCCCCTTTCGTCACCAATTTCTAAATACACCCCCGGCGTCCGACCATTCGCGACGACGCCACCCCCACCTTCCCTCCCCCAATCTTTACTCAAATGAAACGCAGTCGTTCCCCGAAGTTAATTTCCCGCGCGTGCCTCTTCGCCGCCGCCGCCCTCCTCACCGTCGGTGCGCCGCCGAGTGCGCGCGCCGCCAACATCTTCTTCGACCAGAACGGCACGGCCGCCGGCACCGGCGCGACAGGGGCGGCCTCGTTCAACGGCGCCTTCTGGGTCAACGCCGTCGCGGCCACGACGATCCCTGGCACCGCGGCCGCCGCGGCTTACACTTTCACCAGTGCTGACGTCGCTTACTTCATCGGCGGAACGGTGCAGACGATCACGTTAGCTTCGGCTACGACGCTCAACGGCATCAACGATCAGACGGGGATGACCTTTACGGGCAGTACCTTCACGCTCGCGGGCACGGCGCCGTCGATCAACGTCTTGACGGCCAAGACCACCACCATCAGCTCCATCCTTGCAGGCACAGCTGGTCTGACGAAAGCGGGTGCAGGCACGTTGGTGCTCTCTGGCACGAACACCTATACGGGCGGCACGTTCCTGACCGCAGGCAAGTTGTCTGCCGGCGTGGATGCTAACCTTGGTGCGACCGCTGGTGGCCTGACCTTTAACACCGGCACTTTGCTTTCCTCTGGCACCTTCTCCACTGCGCGCGCCGTCACCATGACGGGCGCAGGCACGATCGAAGTCGCCGCTTCGCAGAACCTCACGATGACGGGCGTTATCGCGGGTGCGGGTGCGCTCACGAAGACGGGCGCAGGCATCTTAACGCTTAATGGTGCCAACACCTATACGGGTGCTACGGCCGTCAGTGCTGGCACGCTCGTCCGTGCGAATACCTACGCTGCAGCTGCTCAATCCGTAGCTTCAGGCGCGGTCCTCGAATTCGCGGTCGCCACTGGAAACCGCGATTCCGCGGCGACCACTTTCACTGGTGCGGGCACTCTGCGCAAGACGGGCGCCGGCGGCCTCCTCTGGGGTACAGGTGCCGCGACTTTCTCGCTCGGGTCAGGCGCGCTCATCGACGTTCAGGCCGGCACTTTCACTGGCGGTTCCAACGCCAACGAGGTCTGGACCGCTAACCTCTCCGACCTGAATGTCGCGACGGGCGCGATCTTCACCACGGTCGAAGCGAACGCTCGCGTGAATAAGATTACCGGCGCCGGAACTATCAAGACCGGCTACACTGGGTCCGGCTACCTAAACCTAACCATCGGCGTCGATAACGGCAGCAGCACCTTTGCCGGTGTCATCGCCAACGATGTAGCCGCGGGCAATCTCGTGAAGATTGGCACTGGCACGATCACCCTAACCGGCACGAACACCTACACCGGCAGCACCACCATCAACGCTGGTAAACTGTCGATCGGCGCGGATCTTAACCTCGGTGCGGCCCCGACGGCGGCCACGGCTGGTAAGCTCACTTTCGATACTGGAGGCTTGTTGAACACGACGGCCACGATGACGCTTAACACCTTCCGTGGCACCGCTCTGACGGGTAACGGCGGCTTCGACGTCAACTCCGGCACGACCCTCAGCTACGCCGGCATCATCGCGGGTGCGGGCGTCTTGCAGAAGACCGGTGCGGGTGCCCTCATTATCACGGGCACCAACACCTTCACGGGTGGCGTCAACCTGATTGGCGGTTCGCTCCAGATCGATAACGCGAACCGTTTCGGCACGAACGGCGCGATGAATTTCAATAACGGCGCGAAGCTCATCACCACCGCCAACATCACCTTAGCGGGTGCCAATACCTTTACCGGTAACGGCGAAATTTCGCCGAACTCGGGCACGATTTTGATTGTTAGTGGTGCCTATTCTGGCGTCGGTTCTCTCACGATGAGCGGTGCCGGCACGCTCGTGCTTTCCGGTACCAGCTCCTACACGGGCGGCACCAACATCACCGCGGGCGCCATCCAAGTCGCCGCCGATGCCAACCTGGGCGGCGCCGCGGGCACACTCTCATTCAATAATGATGGCCGGCTCCGTTCGACGGGCACGTTCACCACCGCTCGCGCCGTCACGATGACCGGTGCTGGCACTTTCAACATCGATGCCGACCAAACCGTCACCATCTCGGGTGTCGTCAGCGGCGCTGGCCTAATCACCAAGATGGGCTCGGGCACGCTCCTGCTCACCGGCACCAATACTTTCACCAGCAAGTTGAACGTGACGGGTGGGACCCTCGGTGCGAGCTCGTCCGCTGCTTTGGGCGCTGTTCCGGCAGCCTTCACCGCCGATTGGGCGACCTTGGCTGGCCCTACCACCTACTTACGTGCGACGAGCACGCTCGCCTTGGGTGCTAACCGTGGCATCACGCTCAACGACGGCGGCGGTTTGTTTGCGGATGCGGCCACGACCCTCACGGCCGACACCACCTTTGCCGCCATCGGCACGGGTGTCAGCGTCCTGCGCATCGGTAACCTCGGCGCCACCGGCGGCCTCGTTTATTTCCCTGCGACGACCGTCATCCCAGCCTCTACGACGATCGATATTGTCAAGTCGGGTGCCTTGGCGGCCTCCGGCCTCTACGCCGACGCTACCGCTTGGCTCGCCTCGGGTAAGATCGCCGGCACTTCGACGGGTACGCTCGCCCTCACCTCGGCTGATGCGGCCGCTAACTTTGACCTCTCGACTACCTATAAGACCCTCGGCCTAGGTGCTTCCTCAGCCGTCACTTACACGGGCACGATTACCCCAGGTATTGATGGTTACGTCCTCGGTGGCGGTACGGGCACGCTGACGGTCTCGACCGTGTTGGCGGGCGCCAATGCCCTCGTCCTGAATAACTTCAACAGCGGCTCCGTCGTCCTCACAGAGGCCAATACCTATACGGGCCCAACCGACCTGACCACGGGTTCGCTCTCCATCAATAACGCGGCGGCGATCGGCTCCGGCTTCTTCACCCTCCGTACGGGCACGACCATTGATAACGGTTCGGGTGCGGCCCTCGCACTTTCCGCCAACCCGAATGGGTCGCTCGGCATCGGTGATCTCGCTGGTGGAACCATCACCTTCACCAACACCAACAGCCTCGACCTCGGTAGCGGCATGTTCGCGGTCGCGGGCTCAACCGCCCAGACGATTAACGTCGTCGCTAACACCCTTCGCGTCGGCGCCCTCACCGGCACGACCCAGCTCCGCAAGCAGGGCACGGGTGCCCTGAGCATCGCCGGTACCGGCCTCTACACGGGCGAAATCGTCCTCGACGGCGGCAACACGACCTTCGAATCCCACCAAGCCCTCTCGATTTGGGGTAAGACTGCCTTCTCCACGAATTCCGGCGGCACGACCCTCGACCTCGGCGGTGACATCCAGTCCCAACGCCGCCTCGGTGCTTTCTTAGAAGGCTACACCAGCAACGTCACCGTCACCAACGGCTCCATCGGACTGATCGGTAATGACGTGGACGGCGTTTCCTACCAAGCGCGCGGTACAGCCAGCAGCACCCTGGATATGTCCGGCGTCTCCGTGCTCTCTTATAAGACGTCGCTGATCGGCCGTCCGTCCTTCAACGCCAACGGAGCCTCCTTCGACGCCTCCGCGACGGCGCTCAACGTCGGGCTGACGCTCAACTTCGCCGCCGTCAACACGATCACCGCCGGTCGCCTCACCTTTGGCGCACAGTCGGCCAATGCCGCCGGCCAGACGAACACCATCAACTTCGGTGCGGTCAACCTACTGAATACCGACCGCCTCCAGTTCGGCCAATACACGGCGGGTGCGACCGTCGCCATCAAGTCCGGCGTCGTCAACCCCGTCTTCGTCCTCCGCGGTCAGGAGGGCGGCGAGCAACGTGCAGCGACCCTCTTTGTTAACTACCTCTCTTCGGGTGGCATTTCCAGCGCCTCGAACGTCAACCTCACCGGTGCCCAGCTCGACGTTCGCGCTTCGATGGTGCAATTCGGTGGCGACTTCACGGGTGGTACGACCAGCACGACCAGCACGGGTGCGTTCACTTTCAACCGCGGTCTCTTCGACGCCTCGTTGTCCGCCTCGCGACGTCCGAATCCACGGGCACGCTCACCACGACGTCGAATGTCGGTACCTTCACGCAAGACGGCGGCACGGCCCGCATCGGCTCGCTCGTGCTTGGCCGCTCCTTGACTTCCGGCCTCGGCGCCAACCGCAGCGCGGCCTACACCCTCAACGCGGGGTGAGCTCTTCGTCGGCGTTGTCGCCGGCACTCCTGGTTTCACCAACGCCAACTCGGTCCGTAACCTCAACCTCGCGGGCGGCGTCCTCCGTAACTTTGACGCCGCGACCGATCTCACCCTCGCCAGCGTCGACGCCACCGCCACAGGCCGTCTGAATATCAACTGACCAACGCTCCGACGATTCAAGTCGATGCGGGTCGTACGATTACCGTTGAGGCTTCCGCGCTACTCAAGGCCTCGGTTCTTTGACTAAGGCGGGCGAAGGTTCGCTCGTCCTCCGCGGTTATCAGTCCCATCTCGGCGGCACGGTGCTCAATGAAGGCACGCTGCTCCTTGACTTCCGTAGCTCCACGAACGCTTCGAACATCTTGGCGGGCACGACCTCGAGCGTCGGTGCAGCGGGTGGTTCCATCGGTGGTTCAAGATTGCCGTGGCCGCGGTCACGGGCTTGGTCACCGGCCAGGTCGTCGGCGGCACGGGCGTCGTCCCAGGCTCCGTCATTACTGGTATCACGTCGATTGTCCCGACCTTCGTTCCCACCGCCGACCAGCTCGGCGTTGGCACCTTCTTGATTACACGGGTTCCACGGCTGAATTCTTCGTCGGCATGCCGGTCACCGGCACCGGCATCACCGCCGGCTCCGTCATCGCTTCGATTACGCCGGGCGTCGGCATCACCCTGAATAAGGAAACACCACCCCGGTCCTCACGACCGCGACCGTGACTGGTTCCGCGAGCGTGACCGTCAGCAAGGCCCTCGTCGGTATCCCGGCCGGCAACTTGACCACCTTCGGCGTGCCGGTGAATACGACCGCTGCTGGCAGCAGGATTGGCGAGAGAAAACCCGCGTTGCTCTTACCAGCTTCGGTACTTTTGGCTGTTGGACAGCTCGTCAGCGGTAACGGTATTCCTATGGCGCCACGTTGACGGCACTGACATCAACCGCTCCGACCTTCTCGGCGTCCGTCGACCAGCTCGCAGTGGGTACCACCTTGGATTACGCCGGCAGTTCGGCGGCGTTCTTCGTCGGCATGCCGATCACCGGCGCGGGCATCGATGCCGGCACGGTCATCACGGCCATCACCGATGGCGTCAGCATCACCTCAGCAAGCCAACCCTCACGCCGGTCCTCGCTGCCAAACACACTCACTGGTACGCCGAGCGTCACGCTCAGCGCCGCCCTCACCGCAGTCCGACGGCCCTAACCACCTACCGCATGGGTACGCTCACGCTCGGTGGCGGCACCTTGGCGATGAACGCCCGCGATGCTATCGCGCAGGATCAGGCC
>BGOK01000015.1 GCA_003569205.1 Verrucomicrobiota bacterium
GTTGATCAAGTGGCCTGTCCGGCGGACTTCGCTCCGGCTGGTGGCCTTTCGGGTGATCGCGAGACCGCGAATGCGCAGGCGGCGGCCGAGTGTCTGCGCCGGGCGGGCGTCACGCATGCCTATGGGGATCGCACCCTTCCGCTCATCTTCGTCGATTATGCACGCCAGGCTGGCATCGTCGTCGACTGCGAGCCGGACCGCTGGGTCAATGAGCGCCGGCAGAAGAGCCCGGAAGAAATTGCCCACCTCCGCGAAGCCCAGCGCGTGACCGAAGGCGCTATCCAACTCGCTTGCCGCCTCATCGCGCGCGCCTCGGCCCGCGCGGATGGCGTCCTCATGCACGATGGTGCGCCCTTGACCTCTGAGCGTGTACGGGCGGCGGTCGATCACTGGCTCTTGGATCAAGGCTACGTGAACCCCATGTCGATCATCGCGGGCGGCCCGGGTGCGTCGGACTGCCATTTTTACGGCTATGGAGAACTACGGACTGGCCAGCCTGTCATCGTCGACATCTTCCCGCGCAACCGTGCCAGCAAGTACAACGGCGACTGCACGCGGACCGTGGTTCATGGTGAGATTCCCGCGGAAGTCGTGCGTATGCATGCTGCCGTCCGTGCCGCCAAGGCCGCGGCAGAGAAAGTCATTAAAGTGGGCGCTACTGGCGAAGCCGTGCACCGCGCCACGATAGCGTCCATGATTGCCTCGGGTTATGCCTTTGGACTCCCCAAGGCGGATGCCCCGACCTCCTATTGCGCCATGACCCACGGGACTGGTCATGGCATCGGCATCGATGTCCATGAACCCCCGTTACTCGATATCAAAGGCCCTGCGCTTTTGGCCGGTGAAGCCCTAACCGTTGAGCCTGGCCTGTATCGTCAGGACCTCGGTGGCGTGCGGATTGAAGACATGGTCATCGTCACCCAGGACGGCTGCGAGAACCTCAATCATCTCCCGGACGGTTTGGATTGGAAGTAGGAGCGCGAGCGGAGCTCGCGAGGGGGAGGGGGCAGGAAACAGTGAATGCAAAAGTGCAAATCGGCTGAAGGCCTGTGCAAAGGTGGAAATCAGAGTACAGAGTACAGAGTACGGAGTACAGAGTGCGGAAAGATAGCTGTGCAAAGGTGCGAAACGGCCTACGGCCTGTGCAAAGGTGAAAAAGTGAATACCGAAACAGGTAGGGGCGAGGCAGGATAGATTACAGAGTGCGGAGTACAGAGTGGGCGGAGCCCGCGTGAGGCAGCTAGGTTGGCACGCAGTGCCAACCCTAACCCGATACAATTAGGACAGCACGTGGTGCTGTCCCTACCCGATACAAAGAGGACAAAGGGGGACCGGGGAGCGGGATGTTGGCAGGCGGAGCCGCCTCGGTAATCCGTAATCTGAACTCGGTACACTTTTAGTGCTGCCCCTACCCGAGAGGGATGATGGCGGTGGAGTGTCTTTTGTGCTTCGGTCGTTTGGCGGCTGAGGATAGGTGCCTATCTTGGGCTGATTTTACACTTCGCCGGGTGGGGCGGCGCGGTCGGTCCAGAAATTGAGATGGTCACGCTAGTCCCTCGGGGTAAGTTGCCGCATGCCGAAACAAAACCTCTTCGCGTTCGTAAAATGGTCAGCGAAAGTTTGGTTCTACTCTTGGTCGCCGTTATCGCCGGAGTCGGGTTTCGTTATTGCCTGATTCAGTCCAATGGCAATCTGCGCACCGTGGAGTCGGGCCTAGTGTATCGCTCCGCGCAACTGTCAGAGGAGGAGTTCACCCGCCAAGTCAAGAAGCTCGGAATCCGTAGCGTCATTAACCTACGCGGTGAGAACTTGGGCGCGGATTGGTATGAGGCTGAGGTCAAGGCCGCGAAAAACTTGGACGTCACCTTAATCAACTATCGGATGAGCGCGCAGGTCCGCTTAACGGTGGAGCAGATGAAGGAACTGGTCCTAGTGATGAAGGGGGCCCCTAAGCCCGTGTTGATTCATTGCCGGGCGGGCGCGGACCGTACGGGTTTGGCGGCGGCGTTGTATTGCCTCGAAGAAGGCATGACGCCGAGTTTCATGAGCTTGCAACTGTCTAGGGGCTTGGGGCATTGTACCTATCTTTTCAGCAAGTCCATCGCGATGGACCAAAGTTTAGCACACTATATGCAGGTTAAGTCTGCGCATCCAGCTGCGGAGGAAGTGGGCGTTTCGCGCTAAGGACGGGTGCGGATTCTGGATCGACATATTCTCCGCGAGTGCGGGCTCGCGTCGGCCTTAGCCACGACCGCCTTTATGTTCGTGCTGGTGGCAGGGAACATCCTGCAGCAGGTGATCGGGGCGGTGGCCGCGGGTCGGGTGAATCCATGGCAAGCTCTGCAACTAGTCGGGCTCTTATTTCCGACGGTCATTCCCTACGCCCTCCCCATGGGCGTTTTAACGGGTATCCTCATGACCTTTGGACGAATGGGCGCGGAAGGTGAGATCACTGCGATGAAGTCGGCCGGCCTGAGCCTTTGGCGAGTAGCCTTACCGGTGTGGCTGGCTTTGGGGTTAATCTTGCCCTTGTGCTTATGGTTGAACCTCGACGCGGGCCCAACTTCGGAGGCGCGCTTCCAGGAGATTGTCGTGGGCTCGGCCACCCGCAATCCCGCCGCCGTCATCGTGCCCGGTAAACTGAACCAGCAGTTTAAGGGCTTACTCATCAAGGCTGGCGACAGGGATGGAGACGTCCTGAAGGATTTTTGGTTATGGCAGGTGGATGCACAAGGGTCCGTTTACGAGTCGCTCTATGCCAGTGAGGCGAGACTCATCGCGACCTTTGATAGCAAGGGTGCCCCGATCTTACGCGTGACCCTGAAGGAGCCGCGGGTGACGAGGCACGATTGGGTGCCACGGCCAGATGCTAAATCTGCAGCGCATTCCTTGGCGATGGGCACGGTCTTGGAGTTTCCGCGGGAAGATCCTAGTAAGGTCGCATTTGTGAAGCGCCTCAGGATGATGACCGCTGGTGACCTTTGGCAGGCGATGGAGACAGGCTGGCAAGTGACACCGAACGCCACGGAGGCCGAGCGGGCGAAGGAGCGAACGGTGTTGAAGACCCAATTGATGTTCCGGGTGGCGACGGCCGTCTCCGTGCTTTCGTTAGCCCTTTTAGCGGTGCCCCTGGCTGTCTCGGTGGGCCGATCAGAAGTGAATGTGAATGCCGCTTTAGCCTTAGCGGTCTCGCTGGGTTATTATGTGCTCACCTCTGCGGCCAGTTGGGTGAAGACGCCGAGCTTCCATCCCGAAGTCTTGGTGCTATTGCCTAACTTGGTCTTGATTGGGCTCGCCGTGGTCCTGATGCGCCGAGCGGTGAGGTATTGAGGATGGAGGACAGAGGGGGCAGTGAATGCAAAGGTGCAAATCGGAGCGGAGCTCCTGTGCAAAGGTGGAAAAGTGAATACAGGTAGGGATAGCACTGCGTGCTATCCTAGGGGAATCGAGGCAGCTAGGTTGGCACGCAGTGCCAACCCTACCCGATACAAAGTGAAAGGGGAGCGGGGAGCGGGATGTTGGAAGGCGAACGGACGCGACGCAGTCGCGCCCCTACCCGATACAAAGAGGCAACCGGGGGGCGGGAAGTTGGCGCGGCGGAGCCGTCTCTGTAATCCGTAATCTGTACTCGGTGATCTCACGCTTGTCCGCTTCTCCGCATTCCCATTGCATCTGACGGACTTGTGGTAGGGTGGGGCATGCTTTGCTTACCTTGTTGGCGTTTTTGGTCGGTGCTGTGGCTTCGGCCCAGGAAGATCCGAAGTGGCTTTCTTTATTTAACGGTAGGATCTCTCAGGCTGGACGGCGAAGATCGCGAAACCAACCGCTCGCGAGAATTACGCGAATACCTTCCGCGTCGACGACGGTATGATTAAGGTTTCGTATGATGCCTACCCGAAGTTGACCTCAAGTTTGGGCACCTGTTTACGAACCTCGCCTATTCGCGCTATGTCTTACGGATGGAGTATCGTTTCTTTGGCAAGATGATGCCCGATGCCCCTAAGTATGTGAACCTTAACAGTGGCATCATGCTGCATGCGCAGCCTCCACAGAGCATGCGATTTGACCAAGGCTTTCCCTCCGCCTGGAGTTCCAGTTCCTTGCCGACGAAGGCAAGGGGGCCCGTCCGACCGCGGCGGTCTGTACCCCGGGGACCAATCTGGAGTTCGGCGGCAAAGTCGTCACCCAGCACATCATCCAATCCACCGCACCGACCTTTGCCGCGGAGCAGTGGGTGCAGGTTGAGGCGGAAGTGCGCGGCAATGAGGAAATCATCCATCGCGTCAACGGCGTGGAAGTCCTACGTTATCAACGTCCGCAGCTCGACCCGCGGAACCACGTCTCGCCGGCCACCGATCAACTCGACGCTGGGGCGGAGCTCATGCTGAGCTCGGGCCACATGCTTTGCAGGCCTAAGGCCAGCCCGTGTGGTTTCGTAAGATCGAGATTCGTCGGTTAGCGCCCGCGCCCGTAGTGGTGCCGGTGACGGTGCCGGTGCCGGCGGCGGCGGCAAAGTGAAAAGGGGGACCGGGGACCGGCTGAGAGGAAGGTGCAAAGGTGCAATCGGAGCGGAGCTCCTGTGCAAAGGTGGAAAGGTGAAGGCAGAGTACAGAGTACAGAGTACGGAGTACAGAGTACAGAGTGCGAAGTACAGATACGGAGGGAGGAGTCAGTGAATGCAAGGTGCAAATCAGCCTACGGCTTGTGCAAAGGTG
This sequence comes from Verrucomicrobiota bacterium, assembly GCA_003569205.1. Classification (GTDB taxonomy): domain Bacteria; phylum Verrucomicrobiota; class Verrucomicrobiia; order Opitutales; family UBA953; genus UBA953. The sequence goes on from BGOK01000015.1 coordinate 4,716, forward strand.
GAAGGTGAATACGAAAAAGATTACAGAGTACGGAGTACAGATTACGGAAAAGCCGACAAAGGGGACCGGTGGGCTAGGGTATAGTTGGCTAGGGTTGTGACGCCGCTTCGCGGCGTGGCTTTGTTGAGGTAGGGATAGCACTGCGTGCTATCCTAGCCGCATCTAAGGTAGGGGCGTGGCTTCGCCGCGCCCTCCTTTGGATAGGAGGTCAAGGCGAAGCCTTGCCCCTACCCGCGAGCGGAGCTCGCGAAGGCATGCTAGGTTGGCACGCAGTGCCAACCCTACCATTTCAACACCCTCGCGATCAACCCCTCATCAGACAGCCAGTTGGGCGAAGGCTTTAGCGCGGTGGCTGAGCTTGTCCTTGGTCTGTGGTTGGAGTTCTCCGAAGGTCGTGTCGAAGCCGCTAGGGACGAAGAGCGATCATAACCAAAGCCTTCGGTGCCGACTTCGGCTTCGAGGATGCGGCCCCAGCATTGGCCAACGAATTTCATGTCCACGCCATTAGGGTCCGAGGACGAGCAAGTGGCATTCGAAGCGCGCGCCGCGTTTGTGCGGGGGGCCTTCTTCATCGCCTCGAGTAACTTCACGCGGTTCTCGGCGTCGGTGGCCTTCGGGCCAGCGTAGACGGCAGAGTCTACGCCCGGTCCGCCTTGGAGGTGCGTCGCAGCAGAGGCCACTGTCAGCGCGAGGATCCAAGATTTCGGTGGGGCGATGCGTTGGAGGGCTTCAGCCTTCAGGCGGCAATTGCCAGTGAATGTGCCCGTGTATTCATCGACGTAGGGCATGCCGCCGAGTTCCTGGCGGACCGGACGCGGACGGGAGGCTGGCTTGGGCGAACATGCGGCCGAATTCCTCGGCTTGTGGGCGTTGCCGGTCGCTAAGAAGATATCCATGGGAGCAGTGAGGATAGAGGAGGGAGAAGGGTCGAGGATAGAGTCCGAGGTGAGTCGAGGCAGAGTCGAGGCAGAGACATGCAAAGGTTGCAAATCAGCCTTCGGGCTGTGCAAAGGTGAGGAAAGGTTGATACCGAAACAGAGTACAGAGTACGGAGGAAAGGTAGGGGCGTGGCTTCGCCGCGCCCTTGTTTTCATAGGAGGGCCGGGCGGAGCCACGCCCTACCCGCGCGCAGAGCTCGCGAGAGGCAGCTAGGTTGGCACGCAGTGCCAACCCTACCCAAGGCAGTTAGCACGGGCGTCGATTGGCGAACGGACGCGACGCAGTCGCGCCCCTACCCGAGGCAGTTAGGATAGCACGCGGTGCTGTCCCTACCCGATGCATGGGGGACGGGGACCGGAAGGAGGCTTGTTTGCTTACTCCGAACTCTGTCCTCCTTCCCCCTTCCCACTTGTTTTCAGCGGGGGGATTGGTCAAAGTGGTCTTCTCCCCTGTACGCCCTTGGCTATCCGTTGTCTCATCACCGCTGGACCGACCCGAGAGTTCTTCGACCCGGTTCGGTTCGTTAGCAACCCCTCCACGGGGAAGATGGGCTTTGCCATCGCGGCGGCGGCGAAGGCGGCGGGCTGGACGGTTGACCTGGTTTCGGGTCCGGTGGCCTTGCCGGAGCCAGCAGGGGTGATGCTCTATCCGGTGGTGACCGCGGACGAGATGCTCCGCCAGACGGACGCCCTGTTTGGCCCTTGCGATGTCCTTATCATGACTGCCGCCGTCAGCGATTGGCGTCCCAAGGTCATGCACCCGCAGAAGCTTAAGAAGGACGGCACTGGCCTGACGGTCGAGTTCGAGCCCGTGCCCGATATCCTAGCCACCTTAGCCCAACGTCGTCGACCAGATCAGCTCCTGGTTGGTTTTGCCCGCCGAGACGGAGAACGTCGAAGCCAACGCCCTCGCTAAACTCGACCGTAAAGGCATCGACCTCGTTGCCGCCAATTCCGTGGCTGGGCCCGACGGCGCCTTTGGTAACGAACTGAACCGCCTGATCCTGCTAGGTCACGATGGCTTCCGCCACGCGCTCGGTCCGGCCACCAAGGCCGTTGTCGCCGAGCAACTCATTGCCGCCCTCATCGCGCGCCTCGCGGCGCCGACCCGCTGACCATGGCTCGCCGTCGCTTCAGCCCATTGGATCGTGTCTTAGGACGCCATTGATGACCTCGATGCGCAGAACCTGGCAATCCTCGCCCGCCGCCTCGAGCGGGAGCGTGACCTCATGGAGACCGTCTTGGACACCCTCCGTGAAGGCGTCATTGTGCTCTCGCACGACAGCGCGATCGAGTATGCCAATACCGCGGCCGTGCGCCTCTTAGGCGTCAGCGAAGAAGCCGTCAATGGTTCGGAATTGCGCCGCGTTGCGCCGGATATTGCTAAGGCCCTGGACATGCCCGTTGCGGTTGAAGCCCTGACCCGTGAGGTCGAAGTCCGCTATCCCGAGTCGCGTGTGCTGCGCCTGCACCTTACACGCGTCGGTGGTTCGCAGGATGCGGAGCGTGCCCGCCGCGTTGCCGTCCTCAGCGACATCACTGCTGAGCGCGTGCAGGCCGAGGACCGCGTTGAAAGCGAGCGCATTGACTCCATTGTCGCCCTCGCTGCGGGTGTCGCGCATGAAGTCGGCAATCCCTTGAACGCCATTGGCATTCACCTGCAGCTCCTGCAGCGCGAAGCGGAGAAACTCGGCGACAGCCCGGGCCGCGGAGAAAGTCCGCAACGCCGCGCAAGTCTGCCGTTCGGAGATCACGCGCCTCGATGGCATTGTCCGCGACTTCCTCGGCGCGGTGCGGCACGCCCCGCCGGACCTGGTAGACGCCGACCTCGTCACGGTGGTGGCGGAGACCATGAACCTTTTGAAAGACCAGTGCGGCCAGTTGGGTATCCGGGTTGCCGTCGACGTCGCCAACGACATCCCGCTGATCATGGCGGACCGTAATCAGGTCAAGCAGGCCCTCTTCAACGTCATGAAGAACGCCCTCGAAGCCATGGACCGGGGTGGCGAAATCTTCATCCACCTCGAAGCCGATGACGAGTGGGTCGTTCTTTCGGTGAAAGATACCGGCGTCGGCATCCCGGCCGATAAGCTCACCCGCGTCTTTGATGCCTATTACACCACCAAAGCCTCGGGCGGTGGCCTGGGTATGTTGATTTTGCTACGAATCCTCCGGGCCCATGGCGGCACCGTGGATATTCAGAGCACCCCGAATATTGGCACCACTGTCACGCTCCGTTTCCCGCTCAAGCATCGCCGGGTAAAGACCCTAGATGCACCGCGGGCTTGAAACTTTACGCATAATCGCTTGTCTTAATTCTATGTCCCTGAAGACCCTCGCCCTTGGCCTGCTCGCCCTGCCGCTCGCGCTTGTTGCCGAAGAGAAGACCCTGCCGCTCGTCCTGCCGAAGTCCGTGGCCCTCGGCACCCCGAAGCCGATGAAGATCGATAACCTCGAGCCAATTTCGAAGACCCCGCGCGTGTTGCCGAAAGTCCCGGCCGAAGCTGTGAACCTGGCCAAAGGTGCGCCGGTGACCTCGAGTGCTAAGGAAGCCGCTGCCGGCGATTTCTCCTATGTCACCGATGGCGATAAGGGTGGCGAAGAAGGCTTTGAAGTCGAACTCCCGCGTGGCCATCACTGGGTGCAAGTCGAGCTCCCCTCGGCTTCGGTCATCCATGCGATTGCCGTGTGGCATTTCCACCGTGAACGTCGCGTCTATTTCAACGTCGTCGTGCAGATCTCGGATGACCCTGAATTCAAGAAGGACGTCACCACTGTCTACAACAACGACGGCACCGCCGAGCTTGGCTTCGGCAAGGGCAAGGACTACTGCTACTACGAGTCTAACGAAGGCCGCGTGATCCCGGTGGCCGCCGTCAAAGGCCGCTACATTCGCTTCCATTCCAAGGGTAACTCCGCTGGCCCCTCGAACGACTACGTCGAAGCCGAAGTCTGGGGCGTCCCCGCTAAGTAGGCCATCGCTCGACTTTGCTTGAACCAAGCCGGCTTCCCGCCACCGTGGGAGCCGTGAAGGTCATCCGAGCCAAATCCGCTGGTTTCTGTTGGGGCGTTGAGCGCGCCATCGATATCGCGCGCGAGTACGCCCAGAAGGGCCGTCACCCCGTGTATACGGATGGCCCGCTGATTCATAACCGCCAGATGATGGAAGTCCTCACCGGTGAAGGCATCCGCGAAGTTGGCGACTACACCAGCGAAGCGAAATTGGCTGTGAATGGGTCGACCGACGCGAATGCCGTCATGGTGGTCCGTGCGCATGGCATCTCGCCGGAACGCCGTGCCTACCTCAAGTCACTGGGTATGGAGTTCCGTGACGCCACCTGTCCGGACGTCGGTATCATTGCGGGCAAGGTGCGCATGCATGCCAAGAAAGGCTTTCGCACCGTCATCTTCGGGGATCCCAAGCACCCTGAAGTCATGGGCCTCCTCGGTTATGCCGAAGGCCTCGGGCACGTCATTTCAAACCCTGCCGACATCGACGCCTTGCCTGACCTCGGCGACAAAGTCTGCATGGTCTCGCAGTCGACCATGTTTACGGACGAGTTCGAGAGTCTCGCCGCTCGTCTCAAGACCCGCTTTCCAGCCACCCTGGTTTTTGACACCATCTGTGGCGCCACTAAGGATCGCCAGGCCGACATCAGTGAACTTAAGCAGCAGGGCTGCCAGGCTATTGTCGTGATTGGTGGCCGTCATTCGGCGAACACCGTCAAACTCGCTAAGCTCGTCGAAATCCAGGGCATGCCCTGTTTCCACGTCGAGACCGCCGCCGAGCTCGATTTCAGTGCCCTAGGTCGGTATACCATCGTCGGCGTCACCGCCGGTGCCTCGACCCCCGCCTTTCTAATCGATGAAGTCTGCCGAAAACTCTCCGAACTCGCCTAAAACGGGGGTCGAGGGGTTTCTGTAAAGAAGGAGTCCTATTTATAACACGCCACTGTTCAGTCGGACTTGCGGAGGGCCGGGGAGGGGGTAGGTTAACCGCACTATGGGACCAATCGCTATCGTAATCATCGGCTTAATTCTCGCTGGCCTCGTCATCGTTGGCCTTTGGGGCGTGGGGATTTACAACACGCTTGTCGGGTTGCGGAACCGCTTCAAGAACGCGTTCGCTCAAGTGGACGTCCAGCTGAAGCGCCGCTACGACTTGATTCCTAACCTGGTCGAAACCGCCAAGGGTTACATGGCCCATGAAAGCGGCACGCTGACTGCGGTCGTCGAAGCCCGCGCGAAGGCTACGCAGGCCAACGTTCGCTTTGCGGGCAACCCGACCGATCCAGCCGCCATGCGCGACCTCGCGCAGGCTGAGTCCGGCCTCAGTGGCGCCCTCGGTAAGCTCATGGTCGTCTCCGAGAATTACCCTGAACTCAAGGCTGACGCCACCATGCGTACGCTCATGGAAGAACTCGCCTCGACCGAGAACCGCATCGCCTTCTCCCGGCAGGCCTTCAACGACTCCGTGCAAGAGTACAACACCTCGCGCGAAGTCTTCCCGAACGTCTTCGTGGCGAACTCCTTTGGTTTCCTCCCGGCCGAGCTCTTTAAGATCGAGAACGAGATCGAGAAGGTTGCCCCGACGGTAAAGTTCTAAGCCGGGTCCCTAGTTATTTTCCTCATGGGCCTCTTTGCTACACTTAATCCTGAGCAACTCGGCCGCGTCCACCGGGCCCAGACTGCACAGAACCCCTTCGACGTCGGTGCATGCCTGACGCAGGCCTTCAACGCTCTGAAGCGCGACTTCTGGAACATCGTCTTGGTTCACGTGGTGTATGTGTTCCTCTGCTGTTTCCTAATCACGCTCCCGCCCCTCACCATCGGACTTAGCCGCTTCTGCGAGAAGGCCTTGAATGGACAGCCTGCAGGTATGGAGGACCTCTTTAGCGGCTTTGAGCAGTTCGGTTCCTCGTGGCTGATGACCCTGGTCATGATTCCCTTCCTGGTGGTCGGATTCTTACTCTGCTTCATCCCTGGATATTACCTAGCGATTGCATGGTGCTGGTCGTGGAGCCTCCTCGCTGACCGTCGCGGGACTTTCTGGGAGTGCCTGGAAATGAGTCGTCAGGCTGTCACCACGCATTGGGGCTGGGCCTTCCTGCTCCTGTTCGTCGCCAACCTCGTCTCGCAACTCGGCTTAATCGCTTGCTGCATCGGCATCTTCGCGACCCTTCCGTTGCAAGCCCTGATGGTCACGGCCGCGTACCGTCGTCTCTTTGCTGAGCCGCCGGTCGCCTAATCCCTGAGTCGCCCCATGGCGGCCACCATGAATTTCTTTCGGGCCCAAGATGAGGCCCGTGGACGCACGACGAAACTGGTCGTGCTCTTGGTGTTGGCCATCCTGATGCTGACGGGCAGCCTGTATGCCATCGCCGTGTATGCGAAAGGGCAGCTGATGGAGCGTGGGTCGCTGGATTGGTTTCAGCCGCAGCTCTTCTTAGCCACCTCGGGGACGGCCCTGGTGGTCATTTTGGGGACCAGTTGGTGGCGCATCTCCGAACTCGCTAAAGGGGGTGCTTTTGTGGCGCAGAGCCTCGGGGCTCGTCCGGTCTCGCCGCATACCAAGGACTTGGCCGAGCGCCGTTACCTGAATATCGTGGAAGAAATGTCGCTCGCGGCGGGCTTGCCGATGCCGGCCTGTTTTGTCGTCGACCACGATACCACGATCAACGCCTTTGCCGCGGGCAATAACCCACAGGATGCGGCCGTAGCCGTGACCCGGGGTTCATTGACTTATCTCAACCGCGACGAACTCCAAGGGGTCATTGCGCATGAGTTTAGTCACATCGGTAACGGTGACATGAAGCTCAACCTCCGCATTATTGGTACCATTGCGGGCCTGACGGCGCTCTCGCAGCTCGGCTATATCTTAATGCGCCTGATGCGGCATGCGGACGGCAAGGACAGCGCCAAGGTGGCCGTCCCGCTCGCCTTCGGTGGGTTCGTCATCTTTCTGCTGGGTCTGGGCGGCGTCTTATTTGCACGCATCATTCAGGCCTCCGTCTCCCGCCAGCGTGAGTATTTGGCGGACGCCTCGGCCGTCCAGTTCACGCGTAATCCGGAAGGTTTGGCAGGGGCGCTCAAGAAGATTGCTGGGCTTAAGGGAGGCCAGCGTGAGGCCACGACGAGTGAGCTGGAAACGCAGCACCTGTTCTTTTCGTCCACGGGTGGATTCATGGAGTTCATCTTCTCCTCCCATCCTCCAATCGGTGATCGCATCCGGCGGTTGCTGCCCACGTTTGACGGCGTAATCCCTGACGTGGAGCCAGTCGGTGCGTCCGATGAACTGGTGGCAGGCCTTTCCGGGCGACAGGCCTCAGCGGCGATTCCGCCACCTATCCGCTCGGCCCGTGCTCACCGCATCCCGACGAATCTGGAGATTCAGGAAGCCGTTGGTTTCCAGGGCACCTTGCCGATGGAACTCCGGGCTTCGGCGGCGGATTCCATTGGGGCGATGGCCATCGTTTTAGGCCTGATTCTCCGGCAGAATCCTGAACTCCGGGCGCAGCAACTGCAGACGGCCCGGGGCTTGGCGGGTGGGGAAGTCATCGCGGAGGCGCTGCATCTTTCCCCGCAACTGGCGGCCTTGCCGGCGGGTTCGCGTCTGCCCTTACTCGACCTTTCAATGCCGGCCTTGCGCCAGCTCTCGAAGGCGCAATTGGCCCTCTTCCGCCTCGCCATTCAGAAAGTCGGCTTCGATGCCAATGACGGCCTCATCGTCTTGCTCGTGCAGGCCTCGATGCGTCGATACCTCGACGACGCTGGCCGGTCGGGCCCGCCGCCCCTGGTTGGCCTCTCGGTCAGTTACGCTTTAGTCCTCTCGGCCGTGGTGCGGACCTCGCGGGAAACCGCGCAAGCGCAGCAAGAAGCCTTTGCCTTGGGCGTCGCCGAGCTCGCCCGTCCGGACCTTTCGACCACCATCTTGCCGGAGTCGGAAGTCGACCTTCAGAAAGTTGATGAAGCCTTGGCGGTGATTGCGGCGCAAAGTGTCTTTGAACGTCGTCGCTTCGTGCGCGCGTGCGGAGTCGCCATGCTGCATGATGACGTCGCCGAAGCCGCCGAGATCGAAATCCTCCGGGCCGTGGCGGATACCTTGGGGATTACCTTTGCAACGGGGATCCGGGCGTAGGGCTGAAGGGACGGAGAGAAGCAGAGGCAGTGAGGTGCAAAAGTGCAAATTGGCCTAAGGCCTGTGGAAAGGTGAAAATCAGAGTACAGAGTACAGAGTGCGGAGTACAGATTACGGAGTGCGGAGTGCTGATTACGGAGGGAAGGAGGCAGTGAGTGCAAAGGTGCAAATCGGCCTAAGGCCTGTGGAAAGGTGCGAAGATGAAAAGGGAGTGAAAAGGGGGACCGGGGACAGAGGACAGAGTACAGAGTACGGAGTACGGATTATAGAGGGGGCAGGTTGGCTGGAGTATGGAGTATAGGGGGAAGGCAGGGGCGTGGCTTCGCCGCGCCCTCCTATGGTGGAGGACAAGGCGAAGCCTTGCCCCTACCCGAGGCAATTAGGACAGCACGTGGTGCTGTCCCTACCAGAGGCAGGGAAGGGGGCGCAGTGAGCGGGTTTATTATGGATTATATGAGGGAAAATGGCCGCTATTTATTTTATAAAATATTGCAGGGGTTAGGGGGTAGCCCACACTTCATGTACCCCCATTCAATGTCCGCACTTTGCTGTGCGGGCCCACCTATCCGATGCCCTCTCGTCTTCGTCCTGCTACCCGTATCTCTCGTGCTACTCTCCTTGCTGCCGCCTTCCTCGCGGTAGCAAGTCCGGAGCTATCGGCCGAAGCGCTCAGTTTCGATGGCATCCAAGCCAGCGCGACCGCCACGAAAGTAATCTTCGCTACCGATTATGCGGACTACCTGGGTGGCCAAGCGACATTCAACTCGGCCAACGGCGGGGGCCGACTGTATTGGCGAGGGGCGGCGGGCGATGGGCAGTACATGCACTTTGACCTTAGCAGTTTGGCGGGACAACGAATTATCGGGCCGGGCTACCTGACCTTACAACGCGCCAACCCCCAGTGGGGTGGTAGTGTCGACGGTTCGTTCATCGGTTTAGCGAATGTGGCGTGGTCGGCCTCGGGCGGGTCGGCGGTTCCTGGCGTCACGGCGCTGGTCTCGCCGGTGAGCACCACGGGATCATACTTGAGTGGTGCTTCGGTGAGTTGGGGGCTTGGGGGAAGCGTCCTGCAAGGCTTAGTCGACAGTCCCAGCACGAACCTTGGTCTCGCCGTGATCGGCGGCTCGGGATCGACGATGCATTTCGATGGGGGGATGAGTCCCACCCTCACGCTTCGTACTGGCACGCTGAGCGCTGCGAGCGTGGCGGGCGTCATCACGGTCACTGGGGGAGAAGCCTGGAACGCAGCCAAATATACTTTTAGCGCTGGTGACGCTTATGCGGCCGCCGCGACCTTAACCATCAATGCCTCTCTCACGGGTGGCTCGGCTGGTGATATTGTCATCAATGGCGGCCAGGTGGTCGTGAACCAACCTGGCGGCATCGATAACGCCTATTGGTCGGTCAATTCCACCCGCATCAATGCAGGCGGTCTCTTGACCATTAATGGCCATTCGCACGTCAAGAACGTCACCTTGGCCGGCGGTGAACTCGCCGCCAGTGCCTTCAATGGGCAGTGGGGCGGCTGGAGTATTGACGGGCTCTTGCTGGCTACGGGTGCCACCGTTTCGACCATGAGTGCACCGCGTGTGAGCATGGATAATACGACCGCCGTTCAGGTGGACGCCGGCTCTAGCTTAAATTTCACCGGCGACATCCGCATGGGCGCTGTTACCAAAACTGGTCCCGGCATCCTTACTTTATCCGCGGCCAATATTCATAGTGGCGGCGTCGCGCTCAACGCGGGTACCTTGTCGCTGAAGAACGATGCGGCGCTCGGCACGGGTGCGTTAACGGTCAATGGCGGTAAACTCGTGCTCAATGGTTTGGCTGGTCTCCATGAAGGCAGCCTCTCGGTCACGTCCTTGGATGCGACCCAAGCCAATCCCCGCATCGCGACGCGCCTGACCACCACGATGGCGAACACGAATGCGGGGTGGGGTGATAACCAGCAATGGAACTACTCCGGCTACGTCTACGTGCCGACTGTCAGTCGCTGGACTTTCGCTGAATGTATCGACGACGCTGCGTGGCTCAAGGTCGACGACACTGTGGTACTCAACGACGGAAATTGGGGCAATGTGAGCCTGGGCAGTATTGACCTCTCCGTCGGCTGGCATCGGATTGACGCCCGTTTCCAGAATGGTGGCGGTGGCGCTGGCTATGCTGGTACCTGGGGCACGGGTTTCGGGTTTGGGGTGGACCGCCAAGGGCGCGGGGATGCTGCGATTGCAAACTTTACCACGTTATCCGATGCAGGCGACGGCGCCACGCTCGTGCGTGACCTCCTGATTTCTAATAACCTCGTCTTAGCGGCGGGGGTGAACGAGCTGCAAACTCCGGTGGGGGGCGCGATTCTCTCCGGTATCTTGAGCGGCTCTGGTCAGTTGCTTAAGACGGGGAACGGCTGGCTAACGCTCACGGGGGCGAATACCTACTCGGGTGGGACGCATTTAACGGAAGGTGTGATCGTGGCTGGTAGCGCCGGCGCCTTAGGCACTGGCGACGTCACCTTTACCGGTGGCGTTTTACGCTTTACGGCAAACTCGACGGGAGTCGCTTGGGCAGAGCGCATCAAGAACAGTCCTGCGCCGGTCACACTTGATAGTGCTGGCCTGAACCTCTCGGTCAACGGACTCGTTGCTTCCAACACTGGCGGCTTAACTAAGTTAGGCCAAGGTACGCTTAGCTTGGTGGGCGCTAGTTCCTATGGCGGGGAGACCCGCGTCAACACGGGCACGCTGAAGCTGGTGACTACGCTGGGGGCGGCCACCGTCGCCACGAGCACTGGGGCTATTTTTGTCGCCGCCACGGGCAATCGCCTAGCGGGCCTCCTTCCCTCGAGCAACGTCGGTGGCGGGGCGGCGGAAGGCAGTGGCTTGGTCGGCAGTTTGACGGATGGCGTGGCGTTGGTAGGTGCGGCCACTGCGTATACTGTCAACAGCAGCCAAGTCATCACCTTCAACTTGCCGACCGCTGCGGCTCCGCTGGGCTATGATTTGCTGGGTGTTAAGATCTATGCGACCTGGAATGATCCGGGCCGTGATGCCATCAGCTTGGAGGCGCTGAAGGTTGCGACCGTGACTGATCCCACGACCTTCGTCACCCTGGCGGGGAGTGCCGTGAACTTTGACCCAGCTGGTGGTTTCAATGGTTTGAACCTCGCGTCGATTATGGCTGCGAACGGCGTGCTCGCGAAGGACGTTGCCGCCGTGCAGTTCGTCTTTGGGGCGCAGGAGAACGGCCACGCTGGCTATGCTGAGTTGGAGTTGCTCGCGACCGCTATCACGGGGACGGGTGGTCGTGATCTCTTGCCTGTGACTAGCCGTTTGATGGTGGAGGCAGGGGCGACCTTAGACCTCAACGGTAACCACCAAACACTTGCGGGACTCGCGGGGGCTGGGACAGTTACGAACGCCGCCTTGGGCGGCACGGTCACCTTGACTGTCAACCAGGATGCCACCACCACCTTTACCGGCGCGTTGACCGGCGATTTGCGCTTAGTCAAATCCGGCAACGGAATCCTGACCATTGCTGGTAGTAGCACCTACACTACCGGTACCACCGTGCAGGCGGGTACGCTGGTACTTGAGGGTTACAACGGTTATGCACCGATTCGCGGGACGCTGACGGTCAATGCGGGGGCAACCGCGGTGACGACGGGCGATGGCACGGGCTTGGGCTGGCAGCTCTGGAACGGAGCCAAACTCTCCAAGTTGATTATCAACGGCGGAACCGTCACGACGGCCGGCGTCATGCACGTATGGGACTTAGCGGGCGGCGTGGAGATGACTGGAGGTACCCTGCAGAGTAATAACGGGATCGATAGTGGCGGGGATAATCGTCTCGAGTGGCGCAACGCGCATGTGACGACCTTTGCCAGTGCGGATACGGCGAAGATTGCCGGCCGGATCAACCTGCGGGCTGATGGCGGGGCCGGGACTGGTCTCAACCTGACTGTCGCGGATGGGGCGGCTACGGTCGACCTTTTGATCAGTGCGGCCATTACGGAGGCGGGGGGGCAGCCGGTCGCCAAATATGGCGCCGGCACTTTGCGACTCAGTGGCACCAATGTTTTCACTGGCGGTTTCGTGATCCAATCTGGGACAGTGTCTGCGGCGGCTAACTCGACCAGCAACGGCGGCTATTCCAGCTTAGGAGCTGGCACCGTAACCATCCAGAATGGCGCAACCCTGGTCTCCGATAGCGAATTCTCCACAGGCAACGAGTGGATGGGAGGTAACGTCGGTAAGATTACGGTGAACGCCGGCGGCACTTGGTTGATCAACAGCCGAGGTAATACCGTCCGCAATGGGCTAGAATTGAGTGGCGGTAGCATCAGCGGCGCTGGAGGGGATGCTGATTGGGGAGGCCTGTATCTGCGGAATACTACGGTCACTATTAGCGGCGGGGTCGTCTCAACGATTGCCGCCGATACGGCGATGAATGCGGTGACCACTTTTACGGTGTCCGGCGGTAGCCAACTGAATTTCAGTGGCTCATCACACAACAGCTACGGCGCCACGGGTGGCGTCAGCAAGGAAGGTGATGGCCCCATGATAATCTCCGGCCCGGCCAGCTTTACGGGAGCGTCTACCGTGCTGGCGGGCACTTTGGTTTATGCCAATGCTTTTGCCGCCTCGGCCCACACGATAGCGAGTGGGGCGATCTTGGAACTGAATTTCGCCGCTTATCGTGATTCTGGTACGACCTCCTTCAGTGGCGTGGGGACGCTCCGTAAGACGGGGGCCGGGACTATCCTATGGGGGGAAGGGTCGGCGACCTTCAGTTTGGGCGCCGGTGCTCTCATCGATATCCAAGAAGGTGTCTTCACTGGTGGTTCCCACGCTAACGAGAACTGGACCACCAATCTCTCCGACCTGAACGTCGCGGCTGGGGCCGTCTTTAATGGCGTTGAAGCCAACGTTCGCGTCAATCGCCTCAGCGGCACAGGCACGATTAAATCGGGCTACGGCGGCGCGGGTTATCAGGCACTGACTTTCGGGGTAGAAAACGGCAGTGGAGCTTTTGACGGGCTTATCGTAGACTCCCAGAGTGCTGCCAACATCGTCAAAGAAGGCACGGGGACGATTATCTTCCTTGGCGCCAATACCTATACTGGTAGTACGCTGGTCTCGGCGGGAACGCTCCAGGTGGGCGATGGTGGCTTGATTGGCACCTTAGGCTCGGGCGCGGTGACTATCTCTGCGGGGGCGACCTTGGAGATTAACCGAGGTAATGACTTTGCGAGCGCGGTGGGGCAGACTTTCAGTGGAGCGGGTACCCTTGTGAAGACCGGTGCTGGTGAGGCGGTCTTTAAGGGTAATATGAGCGGCTTGGATAAATTGGTCGTGTTTGATGGCACCGTCCGCACGGATAGCTGGAACCCTTGGAAGGACGGCTTACGCTTGAGCGTTAATGGCCTAGGAACTTTTGAGCTTTGGAACACCGCTGTGACTATCGGGGAACTCAGTGGAAATGGCGTCATTCGTAACTCCGCCAATTGGAGTGGCTACGCGAATGGCGCGGCCATCGCCGTCAATAACCTCACCGTCCAGTCGGGCAATTTTGGCGGCACTATCAGTGACAACGGTTACGGCTCTGGCGGCACCACGGGTTCGGCGAACAGTGATACCACCTTGAGTCTCATCAAGACGGGCGTCGGCACGCTCACCTTATCGGGCCTGAGCGATTATTCTGGAATCACGGTTTTTGCGGGCGGCGTGGTCAATGCGGCTTTCTTGGCTGATAACGGGATGCCGAGCAGCTTAGGCTTGGGTACTGGCGACACTGCCGGTGAACGTATCGGCCTACTCTTCCGCGGGGGAGTCTTGAAGTATACCGGTTCCTCTGCCCAGACCACCAATCGGGCCATCCGCTTGAGCACAGCTGGCGGGGGCGGGACCATTGACGCTTCTGGTAGTTCGGTCGATGCGACGTTAGTTTTCTCCCGTTCGCAGATGCCTAATTGGTGGGAGGAGCCAGGCGTCCGTTCACTCACTTTGACCGGCCTCAATACCGGGGAAAATACCCTTGTGGCCGGCATTAACGATTTATCCGGCCCCACTACCATTCATGTGAACAAAGAAGGCATAGGCACATGGGTGCTCGCTGGCGCTGGCAATTACCTCGGCGTCACGGACGTCAAGGCGGGCACGTTAATCGCCACTCACAGCACTGCGCTGGGTACCGGTGGACTCAACGGGGCCACGATGACTTGGATTCGCGCTGGCGCGACGCTCGCCCTGAGAGGTGATATCAGCATGAATGAGCACCTACACGTGCTCGGTACTGGGGTCGGTGGGCTGGGTGCCATCCGCAGCTTGGCGGGCACTAACGCGTTGACCCAGTGGATTGGTTTGGACGGTGACACGACCATCGGTGTGGATGCTGGCACGTTGACGTTGACGAATGTTGTCTACGGCGACGGCGCCGCGAATGCCTCCAATCTTACCAAGGCAGGTGCCGGCGTCTTAGTGCTATCGGGAGCGAATCTTTATTCAGGCGTCACGGTTTTCGCTGGCGGCGTTGTGCAAGCCACCACCTTGGCCGATAATGGGACGGCGAGCAGCTTGGGCGTGGGCACTGGCGATACTAATAATGATCGCATCGGCCTGCTCTTCCGCGGCGGCGTCCTGCAGTATACTGGCTCGACGGCTCAGAGCACGGACCGGGCGATCCGCTTGAGCACAGACTTCGGGGGCGGGACCATTGATGCTTCGGGCAGCAACCCTTCGGCGACCCTGTCGTTCACGCGTGCATCGATGCCTAACTGGTGGGAAAACGGCGGCAATCGTTCCCTGACCTTGACTGGCCTCAATACCGGGGAGAATACCCTTGCAGCCGGCATTAACGATTTACCCGGCGGCACTAAGATTGACCTCATTAAGAGCGGCGTAGGTACTTGGGTGCTCGCCGGTGCCGGCAATTACTTGGGCGTCACGAATATCAACGCGGGTATGCTGTTGGTCACGAACAACACCTCCCTCGGCGTCGGCGGGTGGGATGGAGGTACCATGACCCACGTCCGCGAAGGAGGTACGCTGGCCCTGCGCGGTGGCATTAGCCTTGATGAGCATATGCATGTCTGGGGTGCCGGCGTCGGTGGCCTCGGCGCCATCCGCAGCCTCTCTGGTAATAACGCCCTGACAATCGGGGGCAACAACGGTACCGGCTTCGCACTGCGCTCCAATACCGTTGTCGGCGTGGATGCCGACACGCTGACCGTGACCGGCTTCTATGAGTACGGCGGTAGCTTCGACCTGACCAAGGTCGGCGGCGGCACGCTGGTGGTCACCGCGAACAGCAGTTACAGCGGCGTCACGGTCTTCGCGGGCGGTGTGGTCAATGCGGCCACCTTTGCGAATAACGGCACGGCGAGCGGCCTCGGGGCCGGCACGGGCGATACCGCCAGTGAACGTATCGGTCTCCTCTTTCGCGGGGGCGTGTTGCAGTATACTGGCTCAACGGCTCAAAGCACGGACCGGGCGATCCGCTTGAGCACAGACGGAGGGGGCGGGACCATTGATGCTTCGGGCAGCAACCCTTCGGCGACGCTATCGTTCACGCGTGCATCGATGCCTAACTGGTGGGAAAATGGTGGCACTCGCACCCTCACTTTAACCGGGATTAATACCGGAGAGAATACCCTTGTGGCCGGCATTATGGATTGGTCCGGCGTCACTACCATCCATGTGAACAAAGACGGGGTAGGCACTTGGGTGCTCGCGGGGGCTAGTGGTTACCTGGGCGTCACGGACATCAAAGCGGGCACGTTGATCGCCGCCCACAGCGCTGCGCTGGGTACGGGTGGCTTTAATGGCGCCACGATGACTTGGGTTCGCTCTGGCGCTACGCTGGCCCTGAAAGGCGATATCACCTCGAATGAGCAGATCCGTGCGGGTGGTGCCGGTGTCGGTGGCCTCGGTGCCATCCGAAACTTGGCGGGTGCCAACGCGTTGACTCAAGCGGTCTCTCTGGACAGCGATACGACCATCGGCGTGGATGCGGGGACGTTGACGTTGACGAATACTGTCTCCGGCGACGGCCCTTTGAATGCCGCCAGTCTCATCAAGATGGGTAATGGCATCTTAGTGCTTGCTGGGACGAATCTTTACACTGGTGCGACTATTCTCGAGGGCGGTAAACTCGTGGTCAGTTCGTTGGGTACAGGCAGCGGCGGTTCCTCCTTGGGGGATGCGAATCCTCAGTTAGCCCATAAACTTCAACTTAAAGGTGCGGTCACCTTAGAGTATGCGGGCGTGGGCGAAAGCACCGACCGGAGCTTTACCGTCTCTGGTTCTGGGCTGACACTTTCTTCGGTCGGCACGGGCCCGGTCATATTCACGGCGGCATCGTTACTAGCCCTATCGGCCGACGGCGTATCGACGCGGACGATTACGCTGACAGGAACGCAGACGGGCGACAATTCCTTCGGCTCGACCTTATTGGGAAATCCTGCCGCGGCAGATACCTTCCAGAAAATCATCAAGCAGGGCGTCGGTAAGTGGGTCCTAGAGGGATCGCCTAACCGCTTGAGCAGTAACTTCAGGGTGGAACTCAAGGCCGGCACCTTGGGCTTGGTGACGGGTGCCCTCGGCGGCGTCGATTATAGTGGCGACATTGCCTTCAACTCCAATTCCACGCTGCGATGGGAAGCGGGTAACTCCGACGACCTGTCGTCCCGTATCATCATCGATGATGGCGTACGGGCGACGTTGGATGTGGTTGGGGGTGAACTGCCTTTGGCTGCTTCCATGCGGGTGGGGGTGGCGCAGACCGCGACCTTGCATAAGACTGGGGCGGGTACGTTGACGTTGAATGCGTCGCAGGCGGTATCTGCGGTGAGTATGGATGCTGGCAGGATCCACGTGAATAATTCTGGAGCCTTGGGCTCGGGTGCGGTGACCGTGAATGGAGGGACCTTATCCATCGCCACAGGGGTGTCCGTTGCTAACGCCGTTCAGGTTTACCAAGGGGGCATCCTGGAAGGCACTGGTGGCGCGGGGGCCGTTCGGATTAAGGTCGGCGGCGTGCTTAGTCCGGGGGCCTCGCCGGGTATCTTAACGATGCAAAGCCTTATCCTTGAGGCCGGCTCACTCATCGATTGGCAAATCCATGATGCGGCTGGGTTGTCGGGCGTGGGCTATGATCGCATGGACGTGCTGGGTGCGGTCGACCTTTCGGGCTTATCCATGGGGAGTAAGGCGACTCTCCGGGTTATTTCCTTGGTGATAGTCGGGCCGGATGTGGTGGGCAATCCCCTGAACTTCGACAACAACGTCGCGGCGAATACGGCGCCACGCAGTTTTAAATTGGCGACCTGCGGAAGCCTTAATCTTGGTTCCAATCAGAACATCAATGACGCGTTCACCGTCGATGTCAGTCAGTTCCGCTTTTCGGATGGCTCGTTGGCCGATGCGAGCCTGTGGGTAGTCTCCTACGACTCCGGAGCTGGGGCGATTATGTTAACGGCGATCCCTGAGCCGTCGACCTATGGACTGGGCTTGGGTGCGCTGGCACTCGCGTTGGTGGCGGTACGGCGGCGGCGAGTAGGAAGGAAGAGCCAATAAAGGGGACAGGTTGGCTGGAGTATGGAGTATAGGGGGCTGAAGAGTGCAAAGGTGAAAATCAGAGTACAGAGTACAGAGCACAGAGTACAGAGTACAGAGCACAGAGTACAGAGTGCGGAGTACAGATTACGGAGTGCGGAGTACAGATTACGGAGGGGAGGAGTCAGTGAGTGCAAAGGTGCAAATCGGCCTAAGGCCTGTGGAAAGGTGCGAAGATGAAAAGGGAGTGAAAAGGGGGACCGGGGAGCGGGATGTTGGCAGGCGAACGGACGCGACGCAGTCGCGCCCCTACCCGAGGCAGAGCTATTCCCTATCCGCCAAACACTAACCGCTATCCGCCAGCGACGGCACGTGGTGCTGTCCCTACCTTACCCTGCGATCAGGGATGTGCCGGTCATTTCCGGCGGCTGGGGGAGGCCCATGAGCTGCAGGAGGGTAGGGGCGATATCGGCGAGGCGGCCGGTGGGGCGCGTCTTAAAGTTTTCGCAGCCCTTGCCGTAGAGAATGACTTCGACGGGGCTGAGGGTGTGGCGCGTGTGGGCACAGTTTTCTTCCGGCTCCCACATCTGGTCGGCGTTGCCGTGGTCAGCCGTGATGAGCGCCTTGCCGCCGACCTGGTCGATGGCTTGGAGGAGGGTGCCGACGCCCGCGTCGACGGCTTCACAGGCCTTGCAGACCGCCGCAAGGTCGCCCGTGTGGCCGACCATGTCAGGGTTAGCGTAATTGACGACCACGAGTCCGTACTGGCCGGAGAGGATGGCAGCCTTGGCCATTTCGGTCACGTGGGCGGCGGACATCTCCGGCTTTTGATTATAGGTCGAAACTTCCTTCGGGCTTTGGGCCATGCCGCGCTCTTCGCCAGTGAAAGCCTCTTCACGGTAGTCGTTAAAGAAGAACGTCACGTGTGGGAATTTTTCGGTCTCGGCCGTGCGGTATTGCTTGAGGCCCTGCTTGGCGACCCATTCGCCGAGGATGTTTACCATCTTGGCGGGCTTATCGAAGACCACGTTCGGGCAGAGGCCTTTCTCGTAGTTCGTGAGCGTGGCGTAGAAAAGCTTGAGTAACTTGGGGCGCGGGAAGCCCTTGAATTCAGGGTCAGTGAAGGCACGGGTAATTTCGCGCGGACGGTCGCCGCGGAAGTTGAAGAACAGCACAGAATCACCGTCTTGAAAGAACGCCGTCCCCTGGATGCGGGTTGCTGGGACGAACTCGTCACCCGTCGTATTGGCGTCGGTCGGATGGTCGTAATAGGCCTGCACGGCGGCAGCGGCTGAAGTGGCTTCGGGGGCTGGGGCGCCGGTGAGGGCATCGTAGGCCGTCTTCACGCGTTCCCAGCGGTTATCTCGGTCCATGGCCCAGAAACGGCCGGCGACGCTGGCGACCTTGCCCACGCCGATTTTGACGAGTTCCGCTTCGAGTTGCTTTAGGTAGCCGAGCCCCGAGGTGGGCGGGCTATCGCGGCCATCCATGAACGCGTGGACGTAGACCTTGGTGAGACCCTCTTCCTTAAGCAGGCGGATGAGGGCGTAGAGGTGGGGCAGGGTGGAGTGAACGCCCGCTTCGGAGCAGAGCCCCATGAGGTGGACGGCGCCACCGGTGGCCTTGACGTTTTCGACGAGGCCGCGGAAGGCCTTGATCTGGCGCATGGCGGCGGGATTGGTGAGGCCCTTATCGATACGGACGATCTCTTGGTCGACGATGCGGCCGGCGCCGATGTTCTGGTGGCCGACCTCGGAGTTACCCATGATGCCGACCGGTAGGCCGACATCGAGCCCGTGGGCCATGATCTCGGTGCGGGGCCACTTAGCCGTCAGGCCGCGGGACACCGGGATATTGGCCACCTTGATGGCATTAAACTGATCGTGCTTGGCGTTGTGGTTTTCGCCCCAACCGTCGCGGATAACAAGGAGTGTGGTGGACATGGAAGTGAGGAGGGGTTTCTGGTGGATTTCCCGAGTGAAGTGAATTCAAATCCCTGCATGCGGCTCCTGCGTTCTTTGCACCTCATCCTCGGCTGCTTTTTCGCCCCTTTGCTGTTGTTTTATGCCGTCTCTGGCTTTTGGCAGGTCTTCGGCTGGCAGTGGGCTAAAAGCCGCGACGACGCTAGCTTAGCGTTGGCCAGCACGATTCACACTGGACGCGGGCTAAAGGGCGAAGGGATTTCGTCCCTATCTTCCGAGCCCCTGCGCTGGTTCGCGGCCGCCATGGCGGTCTGCCTAGTGGTCATGATCGTCACCGGGCTCATCCTCGCATTGCGCTCGGCCAAATCGAAGACTGCGGCCTGGGCCATTGCGTCGGGACTCGTCATCCCGCTGGCCTTTGTCCTCTTCGCCTTTTATCGTAACTAAAGCATGAACCCCCTCCGCACCCTTCTGGCTCTTTCTACCCTGATGTTTGGTATAACCGCTTCGGCGGCCACGGTTGAAAAACTCACCATCGATGGTAAGGCTGTCACCGTGAAGGTCCCGGATAAGGCTGCGTCGGGGAAGCCGTGGCTCTGGGTGGGCGAGTTCGGTGGCCACCTCAAATCACTCGAGGACGGCCTCGTCGCCCAGGGCTGGCACGTCGTGTATGTCGGCGTGAGCAATCAGTTCGGCTCGGCCCGCTCGATGGATACATGGGATAAAGTCTACGCCGAGTTGCATGGTAAGCGTGGCCTCTCCGCCAAGCCGGCCTTGCTCGGCATCTCGCGTGGCGGACTTTACGTGAACGCCTGGGCGCGTCTGCACCCGGATCGCGTCAGCGTGCTCTACCTCGATAACGGCGTGTGCGATATCCGTTCCTGGCCAGGCGGGTTTCAGCTTACCGCGAAAGGCAAGGGCAGTCCTAACGACTGGAAACTCTACAAGGCTGAGTTCAAGTTTGCCTCCGATGAAGAAGCCTTAGCCAAGTCACTGCAGGCTGCGGAGGGACTTCTCCCGGCCATTAAAGCCGGTGTGTTCTTGATCTCGTGTCACGGCACCGCCGACAAGACGGTGCCATTTGTCGACAATGCTAAGCCGGTGGTGGATTTCTGGCAGAAGAACGGCGGTAAGTTCAAGGCCTTCCCTAAGGAAGGCGGAGACCATCATCCGCACGGACTGCCTGATCCGAAGCTGCTGATTGAGGTTCTAATGGCGGAGGCGAAGTGAGTGCGCAGGCGAAGCCCGCGAGGGGACGGGTTGGTTAGGGGGCTGAAGAGTGCAAAGGTGCAAATCAGCCTACGGCCTGTGCAAAGGTGAAAAAGTGAATACCGAAACAGGTAGGGGCGTGGCAGGATAGATTACAGATTACAGAGTACAGATTACGGAGTACGGGCGGAGCCCGCGTGAGGCAGTTAGGACAGCACGTGGTGCTGTCCCTACCCGATACAATCGGACGGATGTCGATTGGCGAACGGACGCGACGCAGTCGCGCCCCTACCAGAGCTAGTTGAAATGGGGGACAGGGAACCGGGGAATGAGCGCCCTTACTTCCTCTGTAATCCGTAATCCGAACTCTGTAATCTAACTCTTCGCCCCACCCTCATCACGCTTCCACCCACTTGCCCTTTTCCTTGATGAGGTCGACGAGGCGTTCGACGGCTTCTTCTTGGGGGACGTTGAATTTGATCGGGGTCTTGCCGACGTAGAGGTTGATCTTGCCCGGTGCACCGCCGACGTACCCGAAGTCAGCGTCGGCCATTTCACCGGGGCCGTTCACGATGCAGCCCATGACCGCAATCGTCACGGACTTCAGGTGGCCAGTGCGTTCCTTAATTTTGAGCGTCGTCGACTGGATGTCGAAGAGGGTGCGGCCGCAGGAAGGGCAGGCCACGTATTCCGTCTTGGTCTGGCGCATGCGCGCCCCTTGCAGGATGTCATAGGCCAGCGTCAGGGACTTCGCCGCCGTCGTAGGTGTCTCGCACGAGAGGAAATCGCCGTAGCCATCGACCAGTAAGCCACCCGCGAGGATGGACGCCTCGAGTAAACGGGATTGGAAACCTGGGTCGATGCGGACTGCGTTAGCGGCCGTCGCGCGAATCCAGAGCGGGGCGGACAGCTGAGCCACGGCCGCGCAACGGGCCAGTTCGCGGTAAGTTCCGGTCGCATGCAGCCCGCTTTGCGGCTGGGAGGACGTCAGGATGAGTCGGCCAGCCGGTATGGCCGCTAATTCCTTGGACAATGCCGCGAGCGTTGGCCCATCCATATCGGCGGCTAGAATGGCGTCATGCCGGACGCAGGCCTCGGTCCAATCTTTCAGGACTACGCCATCTTTGGCGCCGAAGCCTTTGACCACTACTAAGCGGCTGCCGGTACCCTCGAAAGGAAACTCTGCGGGCGATAGACTGGTTTCGACCCACAATGAAGGCACCGCTGGGCCGAGCGCCTTACGCAGCGAGCGGAGGCCAGCGGCGTGATTAGAATCGTCGAGGCGGATTAGCAGGCCCTCGGCGCGCACCTCACGTTGGGCGGCGTGGACCTCGAGGAGCTCTTTCGCCACCGCCTGCCAGTCGGCGAGGCTCTGGTGGCTGCGCACGATGACGCGAGGCGTCTCGTTGGAACCCGCGAGGCAAGCGGAGGACAGCTCGACGGGGTCCGTCGCCCAGCGCGTGAAGGAGAACGGATCAGCTGGGTCGGCGGGCAGCCTGACGGATGAAGCCGCACCCAGCGTGGCGAGGTCTGTCGCGCGCGAAGCAATCTCGTGGCAGACGGGAATTTCGAACCATGGATCCTCGGTGAGGGAGACGCGGAGCGTGTCGCCCAGGCCGTCGGCGAGGAGCGCACCGATGCCGATGGCGGACTTGATGCGGGCGTCTTCGCCTTCGCCGGCTTCGGTCACGCCGAGGTGTAGCGGGTAATCCATTCCCAGTTCGGCCATGCGGGCGGCGGCGAGGCGGTAAGCCTGCACCATGACCTTAGGGTTGGAGGACTTCAGCGACAGGATCATGTCCTTGAAGCCGTGGGATTCCGCGATGCGGATGAATTCTAACGCCGACTCCACCATCCCGTTGGGCGTGTCGCCAAAACGGTTCATGATACGATCAGAAAGTGAACCGTGGTTGGTGCCAATGCGGAGGGAGCGCCCAAGGACCTTGGCGCGGAGGACGAGGGGCGTGAACGCCTCGTGCAGCCGCTCGAGCTCCTCGGCGTACGCGGCGTCGGTGTATTCCAGTACCGCGAACTTCTTCTTATCGGCGTAGTTGCCGGGATTGACGCGCACCTTCTCCACATGTTCGACCGCTTCCATGGCGGCCACAGGCAGGAAGTGGATGTCGGCGACCAGTGGCTGAGTGAAGCCCGCGGCGCGGAATTGCTGGTGGATCTCCTTGAGCGCGGCGGCGGCCGCCTTGTTGGGAGCCGTCACGCGGATAATCTCGCAACCCGCTTCAGCGAGGCGGATGCATTGACCCAGCGTCGCCGCCACGTCCTCGGTGTCGGACGTCGTCATCGACTGTAGGCGGAGCGGATTGGTGCCACCCACGCCCACATTGCCGACCATCACCACACGGGTCAGGCGGCGCACCGTACGGTGGCGGGAGGGACAGTAGTCCAAGGACATAGGAGTATCTCAACCCCTTTGCCCGCAGCCGTCAACGAGCGTCAGAAATCCCAGCGCCAAGTCGACGGGATCCACTGATAGCCTTTGCGGCCATTGGGGGTCACCACGCCTAGGCCGGGCCAGGGGATATGGAAGCCGTAGGCCCGTTCCTTCGTGGCGGCAATCTCGGCAAAGACCTTCTTGCGGGTCGCGATGGCCACTTCGGGGTTATGGTCGAAGTCGATGAACCAGCTCGGGTCTTCGAGCATCAGCACGTGGTTGTGAGCGAGGTCGGAAAGGTGGAGGAGGGACTGGCCGTCGGACTTAATCCGATAGATGGCGTGGCCGTCGGTGTGGCCAGGCGCGGCGATGATCGTGATTGCGCCATCGAGAATCTGGTCGCCGTCCTTGTGCAGCACCAGGTTTGGCTGGAGGACGTCGAACGAATTGCGCACGCTTTTGATCATCCCCTTGATATCGTCGGTACGGAGGGACTTCGAGAAGTCAGGCTCCTTACCGCGCCAGAAGTCGACTTCGGTTTGCAGGACGTGCAGAGCCGCGTTGGGGAAGAGGATGCGGCCCTTGCTGGTGAAGCCGCCGATATGGTCAATGTGCGAGTGACTGAGCAGCGCGTGGGTAACCTCCTCGGGCTTGATATTAACTTCGGGCGAGGCCATCGCCTGGGTGAGCCAGCCCCAGGTGTCGCGTTCCACCGGGCCGAAGCCTGCATCGACGAGGATCACTTCCTTGTCCTTACGCAGGAGGAGAATATTAATGTAGAGCGTGACGTCGTCGGGGCGTTCGCCTTGGTCGACGAGGGCCTTGGTCATCGCGGCCATATCCGACTTCGGGAACATCTTCTTCGTGACGCAGTTCTTGAAAGTGCCGTAGCCATCGCTGATGGACCACGCCTCGAACTTGCCGATGGCGAACTTGTAGATGTAGGGGTCGGTGATCTTCTTGCGCGGCAGGGCCTTCGCTTCGGTCTTCGCGGCATCGGCCGCGGACAGGGCGGCGGGGAGGCTGAGGGCGGCAAACGCGGCGCCGAGGCTACCGAGGAATTGACGGCGGGAGGGGACGGTCTCTTCGGGGTGAGGCATGGGCTCACCTTAGGGAAAGACCCTTGCCCATCAAGCCCAGCCTGTGGTCCGTTAACTTTTAACCAATTTCGCTGGAACCTTACGTCGACTTAGCGCTTTTCGACGAAATCCACCTGGCGGTACACGTGGCGCTCGAGTACCTGCTGCTTAAGTTGACGCTCGCTGTCGCCCGTGCAGCGGCGGACGTCATTCAGGATGATGTAGCCCATGAGCGAGAGGATGAGGGCCATGCAGGTGAACTGCACGATGGTGACCGCCTTGGCATTGAGGGCGTTGTTGGTCAGCTTGGAAATCGTCGCAATGAGCATGTGGCCGCCGTCGAGGACCGGGATGGGCAACAGGTTGAGGATGGCTAAGTTCAGGTTAATCAGGACCGTGAACCAGAGCACGAGGCGGATGTCTTCGGAAATATTGTAGTACGTCTTGCTGATCGAGATGACCGAGGCCAGTTGGTTGACCTTGATGTCCGAATCACGGTCGAAGAGTCGCCCGAGGGTCGTGAACGTCTGCTTGATGATATGCGTGCACAGCTCGATGGGGTTATTGTGGGCGATTTCGGGCTTAGAAATGAAGGGAGCGCCGATGAGGGCACGTTCCACGGGCGTGCCGCGACTCACTTCGGCCTCGGTGAGGGAGAGGTTGCCGGCGTCGCCGTTGGCCCGCTTCCAGTAGAACGTCAGCGTTTTTCGGCCGGCGCCCGTGGCCTTTACTAAGTCGTCGAGCGACCGCAGAACCGTCAGTTCCTTGCCATCGACCTTGTCGAGGATGGTGCCGATGCGGAGCTGGTCATTGCGAGTGGAATCTTCGGGGGAGACGCCGAGGACCATGAGTTGGTCGCGGCTGGCCAGGGGGTCGTCAGAAAGAAGGTCACGGGTGACTGGCACCACGACGATGGAGTGACGCTTTTCGCCTTCACTGTAGGTGATAAGCCCGACGGGGTTGGTACGCGTGCTGATCTTGGGCGTTACCTTGAGCGTCAGGAGTTGGCTTTTGCCGTCGGTATCGACGCGGGAAACTTGGAAGGTGCGTTCGCCCGGGCCGGCGACGCGGAGGCGTTCGAGCAGTTCGGTGGGGTTGTTGACCGGCCGGCCATCGATGGCGATGATGCGGTCTTCACGGATGAGGCCGGCCTTTTCAGCGGGGGAGCTGAGCATGGGCGTGTTCAGGATGACGTCGGAGCGGGGCATCAAGCCAGCCACGCGGACCTTGTCGCCGCTGCGGGTGTTCAGTTCGACGCGGGCAGGTAGGACCGTGATATCGAGTTTTTCCGCGCCGCGCTTAATCGTGAACGTCGCCACTGGCTGCTTCTGCGAATTCATCCCATTACCGAGCATGACTGCCTCGTTGATCTGCTTGAAGGACTTCACCTCAACCCCGTCGACGGCGAGGACCTCGTCGCCCGAGCGGAGACCAGCGGTGAAGGCTGGTCCGGGGACCGTCTGGCCGAGGCCGAGTTCCGAAAGGTGGTTGGAGCTGGTGACCACTTGTTCGGGCACGTAGCCGACGATGGTACTGCCGTTACCTTCGGGGACGGGCATGCCGGTGAACCAGAGGATGGTGGCGAGTGCAAAAGCGAAGATCACATTGAAGACCGCGCCCATGACCGCGACGATCATCTTGTCGGCGTAGGAAATCTCGGGGAGCTTCTCGACGTCGCTTTCGGTGGCCCCTTCGATGGCTTCGGGGTCGCCCATTTGTGGGAGTGCGACGTAGCCGCCGAGCGGAATCCAGGATACGCGGTAATCGACCCCATCTTTGCCGGTCCAGCCGAAGATCTTCGGGCCGAAGCCGATGGAGAAGCGCTCAATCTTTAGGCCGCGCCAGCGGGCGGCGAGGAAGTGGCCGAGCTCGTGCACAAAAATCGAGCCGCCGAAGAACAGTGCCAGCAGCACGATGCCGCGAAAGGAAGTGGCGAGTTCGCCAAGGAAAGTATTATCCATTAGGGAAAGAGAGGAAGGTTATGTGTCAGTGGGCGAGGCCGGGGGCGAGCCTGGAAGCGGTGCGGCGAGCTTCGCCGTCGGCGGCGAGGACGTCGGCGAGCGAGCTGGGTTCACGGGCCCCGACCGAGGCGAGCGTTTGCTGGACTAATTCAGCGATACCGGTGAAAGGCAACGCGCCGGCGACAAAGGCCTCCACGGCGACCTCATTGGCGGCGTTGAAAATCGCCGGGGCGGTGCCCCCGGCAACGGCGGCGGCGCGGGCCAGCCCGAGGCACGGGTAGCGGGCGGGGTCGGGCGGCGACATTGTGAGGGCGAGTGCCTCAGCGAGGTTGAGTTGCGGGGCGGGGCAGGGCAGACGTTGCGGGAAGAGCAGGCAATCCTGAATCGGATAGGCCATGTGGGGCGGTGACAGTTGGGCCTGCAGGCTGCCATCACTCAACGTCACCAGCGAGTGGATGATACTTTGCGGGTGCACGACCACATCGATGCGGCTTTCGGGCAGATCAAACAACCAGCGGGCCTCGATGACCTCGAGCCCCTTGTTGGCCATGGTGGCCGAATCGATGGTTACCTTCGGCCCCATATTCCAGTTCGGGTGCTGGAGGGCTTGGGCGACCGTCACGCGCGCCAGTTCGGCCAAGGGAGTATCGCGGAAAGCGCCGCCGGAAGCCGTCAGCACGAGGCGGGCGATTTCGGTGCGATCCTTGCCGCGAAGTAATTGGTGAATCGCGTTATGTTCACTGTCGACGGGCAGCAACGTCGTGCCAGCCGCGCGGGCGGCGGCCGTGACGAACTTACCAGCCAGCACGAGCAGCTCCTTGCTGGCCAGTGCCACGTGTTTGCGGGCCTGCAGGGCGGCGAGGGTGGGGGCGAGCCCGGCGGTGCCGACGACCGCCGAGACGACCGTATGGACCTCGGGCAGGCAGGCGACTTCGGTCAAGCCAGCGGTCCCTTCCAGAATCCTTACCCCTGGGAATTCACCCGAAGCCCGCGCGGCCGCCGCGGCGGCGGGGTCCGCCAAGGCAATCGTCTTAACCTGGAATTCTTTAACCGGGCCAATCAGCTCGCGCCAACGCGTGTGCGCTGCCAAGCCCGCCACGCGGAGTAAAGTCGGATGGGCCCGGACAACCGCCAAGGTGGTCGTGCCGATGGAGCCGGTGGCCCCGAGGATGGCGATAGGCCTAGATTCCATGCACGCGTGGGTGACATGGAGGCAACCGCACCCGCCCGCCTAGGCAAGCCGGTTTCGCCCCCTTCGGACCTCTTTCCTGCTTCTCCGCTGGACACTGGGGCAGGCTCTGCTTCCCTTGAGGCTCATGGCCACGCAGCCTCAAGACCTCACCGGGCTTTCCCACCTCGGGAACACCCAAAACAAGCCCCAGCAGACGCTGGAGACCTTCCCGAACCGTAATGCGGGCCGGAACTACACCGTCGAGCTCTCGACGGACGAGTTCACCTGCCTCTGCCCGGCCACGGGCCAGCCCGACTTCGCTAAGATCACGATCCGCTACGTGCCAGGTCCGCGCATCGTCGAGTCGAAATCGCTAAAACTCTATTACTGGAGTTACCGCCAGCAGGGCATGTTCCATGAGCACCTCACGAACAAGATCCTCGATGACCTCGTTGCGGCCGTTGATCCCATCTGGTGTGAAGTCACGGGTGCCTTCGGCGTCCGTGGTGGTATTGGCATCACGGTGCGCGCCGAACACGGCAAAAAGCCTCAGGCGTGAAGCCAAGCCCCGTCCAGTCTGACGACGACGGGGAACCGACCGATTGGCCGGGCTTTAAGGAAGTCTCCGACTACCTGACCCGACAGCTGGCAAGCCGCCGCCTCGCTCCGCGCACGTGCTTGACCTATGGCCGTTCGCTCAAGGGCTTTGCGCTCTGGATGAAGTCCAACGGCGGTTGGGATGGCGATTGGTCGCGGCTCACCGCGCGTAACCTCCGTGACTTTGTCATTGAGCGTCAGCAGACGCATCAACGTACCTCGGTGCATAATCAGGTTTCGGCCTTGCGCGCGTTCTTGGCGGACCTGCGGGAACGTGGTGGCATCACCTCGACCCCAGCGGCGGGGCTCGTCTTGCCGAAGTTACCGCGCTCGTTGCCGAAGTTCCTGACTGAGCCGCAGGCCGAAGCTTTATTGGAGGCGGGCTCACTGGAAGAACAGACCCCGACGGCGGAGGCCTGCGACCAAGCTGTCTTGGAGTTACTCTATGGCGGTGGCCTGCGCGTGTCGGAACTCTGCGGCATCAACGGCGGCGACTTGGACCTCTCGTCTGGCCTCGTGCGGCTGATGGGGAAGGGCTCGAAGGAGCGCGTGGTGCCAGTCGGCGAAACTGCTTTGGTCGCGGTGCGGACTTACTTGGCCTTGCGTGGGCAGCCCGTGCGTGGCGAACCGCTGCTCTTGGCTCCGCGCGGCGGGCCGATGCATCCACGCGCTGTCCAGCTCATGTTGAAGCGCAAGCTCGCGGCGGCGGGGCTGCCGGCGGACCTGACCCCGCACAAACTCCGTCACGCTTGCGCTACGCACCTCTTGGCGAACGGTGCAGACCTCCGTCTCGTCCAAGAACAACTCGGCCACGCCTCACTTTCCACCACGCAGATTTACACGCACCTCACCGTCTCAAAACTTCGTGACGTGCACCGCAAGGCCCATCCACGGGCTTAAGCCATGCTTTCCGAAACCGCTCCCGCAAAACTCAACCTCTCGCTTGCCATTACCGGTCGGCGCGCGGATGGCTTTCACGAGCTCATCAGTTTAGTCGCGTCCTTGGAACTCGCGGACACTCTGGAGTTCACGCCAGGAGGGGCGTGGCGCTTAACCTGTGACGATGCTACTTTGCCGGTCGACGGCACGAACCTCGTACTCAAAGCCGCGGAAGCCTATCGTCGCTATCGACCGGAAGTCACGTCCGGCCATTTTCATTTATGCAAGAAAGTCCCGAGTGGTGCTGGCTTGGGCGGGGGCAGTTCGGATGCAGCGGCCGCTTTGCGTATCCTTGATCGCACCGTGGCGCAGCCCGTGGGCCTGGCCGCCTTGGAAGTCATTGCCGCGGAAATCGGTTCGGACTGCCCTTATTTTGTGCGCGGACAACCCGCGGTGATGCGGGGCCGAGGGGAGCGCTTGGAGTCGATTCCAGCCGCGGCCCGCGAAGCGTTGGCTGGTCGGAGGGTCTTGGTGGCTAAGCCCCCGTTTAGCGTCCCGACCCCGGAGGCGTACGGCCTCTTGGTGAAGTCGGCCGCTTATGTGGATGCTGCCACGGCGGACGCGGCCCTCGCCGAGTGGCTAGCCCAGCCGGTGCGCGACCCCTCTTCGCTGGGGAATACCTTAGCTGAGCCCGTTTTCGGGAAATACCTCGCCTTACCGACCGCTTTAGAGGCCCTCTCGCAAACCATGGGCGTCGTCTTCCGGATGACCGGGAGCGGGAGTGCCTGTTTTGCGTTTTACACCGATGGAGCCGAGTCGGAATCCATTAGGCAGGCCTTAATCCAGCAATGGGGGATTGGAACCTGGTTTTGCGATACCCGCATTTCAGCGTAGTTTCGGCTTTACTGCGGGCTAACCCCTCGCCTAGATGCCAGCCACCAACCAAACTATGGGAAGCCTCAAGAAAAAGCGTCGTCTGAAGATGAACAAGCATAAGCGCCGTAAGCGCTCTAAGGATTCTCGCCATAAGAAGCGTTTGTGGGGTTGATCTAACCCCGCAAGGTCTCAAACCCAAGCACGGGCGGCCAATTTGGCCGCCCGACTTGTTTTCGGGCTTGCTCCACCCCCTTTCACCCCCCAAGTCTGACCCTTCACCACACCCAAAACCATGGCCCGCGAAACCATTATCATCGAGTGCACCGAAGCCCGTAAGGAAGGTAAGAATCCCTCCCGTTACATGACCACTCGTAACAAGAAGCTTACCCAGGAGAAAGTTGAGCTGAAGAAGTACAACCCCTCCCTCCGCCGCCACACGCTGCACAAGGAAATCAAGGGCTAACCCCTTTCTTTCCCTGTAAAGACCGAAGGCCGATGCGACTGCATCGGCCTTCTGCTTTTAAGCCCTGTGAGTGGGCCTTAACCGGCTTGGCCGACGCGGCGCTCGGTGCGCCAGCGGGCCCGGTGGTGACGCTTCCAGTCAATCATGGCTCGTTCGAAGCCGATGTCTTGGCCGGCCTTTTCGGACTCGATCCATTTATGGCGGAGGATCTCTTCGCGTTCGGCAAGGAATTCGGCGTAAAGCGATGACCGCGCCGCCAATTCGGCGTCTTCGTGCGGTGTCGATTCTTCCTTCATTCTTATCTTAGTTAAGAGCGTCGAGGCAGGTTTGGCAAGCCGGTCGTCACAACCTGTCACGAAACGGAGACGAGTTTTCGCAAGACCGTGAGCGCGACTGACTTGAAGACGCGGGCGGCGTTGCTGTCGGGGTGGCTGATGACAACGGGGATGCCGTGGTCGCCCCCTTGACGGACCGCTGGGTCGAGCGGGACTTCGCCGAGTAGCTCGGTGTGGAGTGCCGTGGCCACCTTCAGGCCGCCGCCTTGGCCGAATAGGTATTGCCGTTGGCCGTCGGGACCTTCGAAGTGGCTCATATTTTCAGCGACCCCGAGGATGGGCACGCCCACCTTCTCGAACATCGCCGCGCCGCGGAGGGCGACGGCGACCGCAGCCGTCTGCGGGGTGGTCACGATGACGGCCCCACTCAAGGCCATAGCTTGGGCGATGGATAGCTGGGCGTCGCCAGTGCCGGGGGGGAGGTCGATCAGTAATACGTCCAGTTCACCCCAGCGGACGTTGGTCGCGAACTGGGAAATTGTTTTCATGATCATCGGCCCGCGCCAGACCACCGGGGCATCGGCTTCGATGAGCAGTCCCATGGATATGACCTTCACCCCGAAGTTCTCGACTGGTAGGAGTACCTCGCCTTCCATTTCAGGGCGGGCGTTGATGCCGATCATGAGGGGGACCGATGGGCCGTAGATATCGCAATCCATGAGCCCGATGCGGTTGGGGCGACCCTGCTCGGTGAGGGAGCGGGCGAGGGCGCAGGCTAGGTTGACTGCGAAGGTCGACTTGCCGACCCCGCCTTTACCGCTGGCGATGGCGACGATGTGCTTCACCTGGCCCACGCCGGCGTTCGCGGGCAGCTTGATCTCGGCCGCGGCGGCGCCGGGGCGGCCTTGGGGACCGTGACCGTGATAGCGATCTCGGGGTCGACGGCCCCGGCAGCCTTGAGCACGGCTTCAATCTCGTCGTATAGTTGCTTGGGGATCTTGGGGTCCGCCGTCGTCACGGCCAGGCCGACCGTCACCTTACCCTCGGGGGTAACCTCAATTCCGCGCAGGAGGCCGAAGGAGACGATATCACGGCTGAAGCCCGGGTAGCGGACTTGGCCGAGGGCCTTTTGGACGGAATCCTTATCGAGCGGCATGAGGAGGATTGAAGTCCCGCCCCACCTTAGGTCAAACTGCTATCGCTCTTACTATCCATGAAGTTCATCCGTCGCTCGCTGGGGCTCCTTTCTCTCTTGGCCTTGGGCCTTCTTCCGGCCTCCGCTCAGAATCGAGTCGTCGTTAACGACAGCATCGATGCCTTGATGAAGCAGGGAATCGTGCCGGTGACCGTGGTGAGCGATGACGCCACCATTGGTCAGCTGGTTACTTTCGCCTTGAGTGCCCACGGCGCTTTCAGCGTCCGCACTAACTCTTCGGTCCGCGTCACCATTGGCCGCACGGGGACCACGGCCGTGGTCGCCTGCGACCACCCCAGCTTTACGTTTCAAACCACGATTGAAGCGCGCGATCAAGATGACCTCGCCTTACGTGTCGCCGACGCCGCCGTGGTTGGCTTGGGTCGGGCTTGGAAGCTGAAGCCGCTCTTCGCGGCGACCAAGGTCGCTTTTGTCTCCAAGTTCACTGGTAACCAGGAAATCTATACCACGAACCTCGTGCATTCGAAAACCTCGCGCGTCACGAACCTCCGTAACACCAGTCACTCGCCCCGCTGGAATCAAGACGGCACACGCCTGACCTTCATCACTTCTGCGATGACTGGCTTTCCGGAAATCTTTTCCACGAACGGTATCGGTAATCCCCGTGGCGTCGTCACCAACGTACGCGGCGCCCTCGGGGCGGCCAGTTCGGGTCCGGATGGTCGCTTGACCTTTGCCTCCTCGAATCGTGGCAACATGGATGTCTACGTCGCCAGTGCCGATGGTTCGGGCGCGCGCGTCGTGGTGGCCACACCGGACATCGATGCGGACCCCTCGTGGTCGCCGGACGGAGCGCGCCTCGTGCTCACCAGTGGCCCGACTGGTCGGCCCGGCATCTATGTTTGCTCCCCTGCGGGCGGTGGCCTGTCGCGCCTGTCAACGGGCTACGGTTACAGTGCGGAGCCGCGCTGGAATCCCATTGAAGCGAACCTCATCGTTTTCACTTTCCAGTCCGGCGGGTTACACTTGGCCGTCGCCGACCTTCAGTCCGGCGCCATCACGCCAGTGCCAGCGACTTCGGCCATGAGTTTTTCGCGCAGCTCATGGTGTGCGGACGGGCGCCATGTCGTCGCCACGCAGTCGCTGAACTCACAATCATGGATTTCAATTGTTGATACGAAGACGGGCAAGGCCACGCGCCTCAGCGATAGTAAACTCGGCGAGTGTTCGCAGCCGGATTGCTACGTCCGCCGCAACTAAGCGGCCCCGTTCAGCTTATTCGGCTGCGAGCAGCGGCGCCGGCGCGGGCGATTCCGTCAGACGCGGGAAGGATTCGCATTTCTCGAGAATCTCCGTGGGCACCACGCCACCGACGGGGAATTTACCATGCGTTTCGGCGTCGACCATAACGATCAGTGGGTCGGTGTCCTTATCCCGAGCGACGACAAAGAAGTACCACTTTGGGGAGAAGCGATTAGCGGTGATTTCCTTATCCCCGACGCGGTAGCGAACGTAATGGCGGCGGTTGCCCGCCACGGGCTTATCGAGGACCTTATACTGTTCGCGGGTGAGGAAAGTATCCTTGGGAATCTCTTCGGAGCGGAGGTCGCGGCAGGCGAGGAACTTTGAGCCCCAGGCCAGGTAGACCGTGTCACCGTTGATTTGGGCCGTCACCAGCAGGCGGGTCGGGGCGACGTCGGCTTCGAGTTTGCCGTTTTCGGGGACGAGGAAGTTGCCGTTCGGATCGACCACGATTTCTTTGGCACTGGAAGCGAGGACCCATGCGCCAAGCTCGGCGCCTAGGCCGGAATTGAATTCGCTCCAGACCTTCTTACGGGCGTTCGGGTCGAAGTTGATACGGATGCGATTTTGTAGATCGCGCAGCTTACCGGCAAAGGTACGAAGCTCGCCAGCCCACTTGGTATTGTTGACTTTCTCAGCTTCGCGGGCGCGGAATTCGACGCGGTCGATGGCGGGTTTCAGTTCAGCCAACTTCATCTGTTCCATTTCGCTCTTCAAGCGGGCCGATTCCAGGGCGGCGTCGACCGGGAAACTGGCGACGACCTCGGAGCGAAGTGTATCGAAGGAGGCGTCGTCCAGCATCGGTGACAGTACCGTGTCCAGGACGGCGGCCTGCTCCGTGACCTTCTGCTGGATATCGGCAGGAATGGGGGTGCTCAAAACGTAGACCTTCAGGACGTCGTCGAGCTTGATATTCCACTTCGTGAGGAGATTGCTGAGCGGAGCGGTGTCGACGGCGCCGGAGACCTTGAAGCCTTGGTTTTCCGGGATGCGTAGGCGATTGAGCAGCACAGGGCGGAGCAGCTGGCCTCCGGTCGGACGCTGGAAGTTCGCGAGTTGGGCCTGGGCCTGAATCTCTTCGAAGCGCTTCACATCGGAGTCAAAACGCTTTTGGTTATCTGGCGCCTTCGGGTCATCTTTGGCAAACTTAGCGGCACCCTTACCGAGGAGGCTGCCCCCGATGTCTGTCAATGAACCCACGTAGGCGGCGAGGGCGAGGGTGACGACGAAGGCCGAGAGGCCGACCGTACGGTGGGTGGTGATCTTGGCCCGCAGGTCGGTTTCGTGGCCCGCGAGAACGATTTCGGCTTGGGCCTGGGAGATTTGGTCCACCGTCGCCGAGTCGGCGAGGCCATACATCAGCAGCTTGCGGCGCACATCGACATCGAGTCGGTTGGCGTCGACCGCCGCTTCGGCCTCACTCTTCTCAACTTTTTTGTTAAGTTTGATGCTGCTACCGAAAGTGAAATGCTTGCTCAGCGGCTCCCATTCGGCCGAGCCAGCAGGGGCGCACTGCGTCTCGGCATGGACCGTGCCGGCGTTGATGAGGTCTTGGATCTCGTACTCGCTGAGCGGGCCACGGACCTCGTTATCGATAAAAAGGGCAAATTGACGCATAGGGGCGTTGTGGCCTTGGGGATTAGGGCCTTCAAGAGGGTAATTACTGGGTGCTCTGAGGCAAGCCGATAGGGGAATGCTTCACCTTTGCAAATTACCCGCAGATGGCTTTCCTTGTAGGGGTTAATGGCCAATCCAGGTATCAATCAATCGCAGAAGCAGGTGCAGGGGCTCGTCCTGACGCCCCAGCTCCGTCAGTCTTTACGGATTTTGCAGGTCCCGGCCGCCGAGTTATTACGTGAAATCGCGGATGAAATGGCGGCCAACCCGCTCCTCGAAGAGGTCGAGCCGGCGTCTGCTGATTCGATGGAAGCAGCCCCGTCCGAGGAGCCCGAAGAGGAGGGGCCCCGCGAGCTCAGCTTGGGGGACGAGGACTTTGATGCTTTGCGTCGCATGAAAGAGGATTGGGACGAGAGCTATTACGAAGAGATCCGTTCTCAGGGGTATACGCAGGACGACGAAGAGCGCCGTCGGCATATGATGGAGTCGGTCACCGGCGAGTCCTCCCTTTCCGAACATTTAGCCGAACAAGCTCGGACGGCCTCCGAAGACCCGCAGGTCCAGGAAGCCCTCAAGCTCCTGATTGCCTCATTGGATGACCGTGGCTTCCTCGACGAAGACCTTTCCTCCATCGCGTTACGTTCGGGGCAGAGCTACGAAGCCGTCGTCACCGCCCACACGTTACTGCTCGGTTTCGACCCCGTCGGAATTGGGGCCCGCGACCTTCGCGAATGTTTCCTCGCCCAGCTTCGGCAGCGTGGCCGGGGCTTATCTTTTGCCGCTCGCTTGGTGCAGGATGTTTGGGAGCCCTTGATGGCCCGCCGCCTCGATGAGTGTGGGCGTATTTGTGAGCTCACGCCGGACGAAGTCCGCGACGGCCTGACGGAGATGGCTAAACTGGAGACTGCGCCCGCGCGTCGCTTCATGCGCGATGATAACCGCGTGGTCACGCCTGATGCCACGGTAGAGAAGGCCGACGATGGCTCGTGGAAGGTCAGCATGGATGACCGGCACATCCCTAAGTTAAAACTAGCTTCCGCTTATAAGGATATGTTAGCGGGGCAGGCCTTGGGTGAAAAAGAGCGCACTTATATTTTAGAGCGGATGCGGCAGGGTAAGTTCTTAATCGGTGCGATTGAGGAGCGCCAGCGCACCGTAGAGCGCCTCGCGCATATTATTCTGGAACGCCAAGGCGACTTCTTTGAGCACGGCCCTTCGCAGTTACGTCCGCTGACCATGACGGACGTCGCCAAAGAGATGGGCGTGCACGAGACCACAGTGGGTCGCGCCGCGGCCAATAAGTGGATGCTCACGCCGCATGGCCTGAAGGAATTTCGCTGGTTCTTCACCTCGGGCGTTGCCACCGAAGACGGTGGCACGGTCGCTCAGGAAGGCGTGCAAGAGATCATTGCCGATATCTTGGCGCGGGAGAATCCTGCCGCCCCGTTGGCGGATGAAGCGATTACGGCCGAGCTTCGGAAGCGCGGTATCCAAATCGCACGCCGCACCGTGGCCAAGTATCGTGAAGCCTTGGGGCAACCGTCGGCGCACATGCGGCGCCGTCGGCTCTGATTAGCGCAGCCGTTCGAGGACCGAGCGCCAGCCGAAGTTAGCCATATCTGGGAAGAGAACCTGGACGCCGGCCGTGAGCCCATCCGCGAGCTTCACCGGTGCCGCGACTGCGGGTAGGCCTGCTAAGGAGGCGGGCGCGTTGAGGGCGAGTAAACGTTGGCGATGGCCGTCGTCGCAGGCCGCTTTGGTCACGGCTGGCCCGAGCGTCGCGGGCAGCACGACGTAGTGGTGCCTGGTGAAAATCGCACGGAACGCCTCGCTCACGCGGCTGCGAATCACCTCGGCGGCACGCAATTCCTCGGGCGTGCGGCGGCGCCCGGCGTCGAGTCGGGCCCAGACAGCTGGGTCGTAAGCCTCGCGACGGCGATCGAGCCAAGGCGCATGCACGCGCGCGGCGGCGGCACCGCCAAGGACTGGGTAGGCCGTGGCGGCCTCGGTGCAGGCGAGGCGAAGCAGTTCGGCCGCGGCAGGGTCTTCCTTGGCACCGCACTTGAGGGCGAGCGTGCGCATTGGCGCGAGTACGGCAGGGTCGATACCTAAACCCATGTCACCGGCCCAGAGACCCGCACCGGCGGGCGGTGCTTCTCCGAGTACTGCGGTGGAAACCTCGAGCAAATCGTTGGCCGAACGGGCGAGCCAGCCCTGCGTATCGTAGCCTGGAGATAGCGGGAAGATATCGCCGACGGGGGCGATGTCTGGAGATAGCCGCAGGCCCCACACGCCACAGTATGCGGCGGGCACGCGGATGGAGCCCGCGGTATCGGTGGCGAGTGCAAACGGCACGAGGCCGCGCGCGACGGCGAAGGCCGAGCCAGAGCTGGAGCCGCCGGCGAGACGGGAAGCGTCGGTCGGGTGCGGACAATCGCCGAAGTGGGGATTTTCGCCGGAGAGCCCAAAGGCGAACTCATTGAGTTGCGTGCGGCCGCATTCCACTGCTCCGGCGTCATGCTGGAAGGCGGCGGGCAGGGATGAGTTGGTGCGCGGCACACCAATTTCTTCGGGGAGGAAAGTCGACCCCGCGTGGGTCGGGTGCCCCATGCGGAAATACAGGTCCTTGGTCAGGAACGGCACGCCCCCGAGGGCTGCCTCGCGTTGTTCCCAGGCATTCTCGAAGCGCTGCGTCAGGCTACGCGTATCAGGTAAACCGCATAACGCCGCGCGCTGTTCGGTCGGACTCAGTTCCGCCAGCTTGAGTAGAAAAGCCTCGGCGGCCATCCGGGGGCCGCGGGTTAAATAGAACTCCCGCCAGTCTTCGACTGAAAGGGGAGCCAGGTTCACAGGTCGAGGGGAACGCCCGGTTCGGGGTCGTGGATGCGCGTGCCCGGCAGTTCCTTGGATAACGTTTCCTTCATCCAAGCGCGGGCGGGTGGGTCACCGTGCGTGAGTACGAGGTCCTTAGGTGCGAGCGACTTGGCAAAATCGATGAGCTCTTCGCGGTCGGCGTGGCCGGACAAGTGGAAGCGCTCGACCTCTGCGCGCAGGATGGACGTGTGGTCGAGGCCGGTGAACTTGAATTCGCCGCCGGGGGCCATGCCGATTAATTCGCCGCCCGGGGTTTCCGGGTCGCAGTAGCCCACGAAGAACACGGCGTTTTCTTTATGGTCGAGTACGTTGGCAGCGATGCGCCAGGCCGGTGTCTTTTCGACCAGCATACCGCTCGACAGCAAGTAGATGCCGCGTTCAGGCAGGTTCTTGCCTGGTTGGATGTAGCGACGGGAAAGCGGGAGCACGTTGAGGTCGCGTAGCACCTGACGGTTAAACTTCACTTGTTTCGTCTTCTTGGTGGCGGCGTCGAGGTAGTCGCAAAGATCCATCCCGAGGCCGGATGCGATGATGGGTACATCGGCGAGGTTGCCAGCCGCGGCGGCCTCATCGAGGAGCATCAGAATTTCTTGCATGCGGCCGAAAGCGAAAGCGGGGAGCAGCACCGTGCCGCCGGCATCACAGACCCGGTTGATGGCTTTGATCAAGCGCTTCTCTTCCGAGGCGCGGGTAAGGCCAGGGTGGGAGGCGGTGGCGCCCCGCGTGCACTCCATGACCAGCGTATCGACTGGTTGGCGTGGGAAGTCGGCACCGCCGACCGTTCGTTGGGCTTGGAAATTAACATCGCCCGTGAAGAAGTGGCGTTTACGGCGGTGCTCGATCATGCAGCCCACGGCGCCGGCGACGTGTCCCGCAAGGTGGAAGCTCAGCTTAATCTCTTCGCCACCGCGGCCGATTTTGCGCGGGTTAGCGAGAGGCAC
The DNA here is from genome assembly GCA_003569205.1 of Verrucomicrobiota bacterium. GTDB lineage: Bacteria > Verrucomicrobiota > Verrucomicrobiia > Opitutales > UBA953 > UBA953. Next base: position 43,054 of record BGOK01000015.1, read on the forward strand.
GGCGGACAGTGCGTTTTCAACCCGTTCCACATCTTGGTCGACGTATAGTGGGAGATCGAGGTTACCGGTTTCCTCGCGTTGGCGCTTCATCACCTGAATCGAGTTCGAAAGCAGACGGCGGGCAAAGAGCGTTGTCGCGGCGGAGGCGAAGACCCGGGCACCGGGGTGGGCACGGACCAGTAAGGGTAGGGAGCCCAAGTGGTCGAGGTGGCAGTGCGTCAGGATCACTCCGTCCACGGAGCCTTCGATTTTGTCGATCCGCGGCAGGGCGGCTTTCCCGGCATGTTTAGGGTGCATTCCGCAATCGATGACCATCCGCAGTCCCCCGAATTCGAGGAGCATGCAGCTGGCACCGATTTCTCGGCCGGAGTTAAGGTCAGTAATTCTCATTCAAGGGGGTCGGCGGGGGGAATCATCTCAAAGGCGGGGATACGTACGAAAATACGCTGCCCATCCTCGGTGGTGCCGTGGAAGGCGCCTTCGGCGGTCACGGGGTGGCCGGTGAGATGATAACTATTATAGGAAAAAGAATCGCCCGACGGGATGCGTGGGGTCTGGCCGACGATACCATCGCCCTCGACGACCTCGACGGTGCCGTCGGGGGAGCGGATGATCCATTTGCGCCCGAGGAGGCGGACGGTGGACTGGGAAAGATTGGAAATCGTCAGAAAGTACACGAAGGCGTGGGGAGTCTCGGGCGGGAAATTGGCGTCACGATGGTGGACCACCTTATCGACGGTGACCCTGAGGCCTGGAAGTTCCTGTCCGGTAGCGTGCACTGGGTGGGAGACAAGAGGGGATAGGGTCCCTAAGGAAGCATAAATCAGTCGCTGACACATAATTGTGAACCTTCCCGCCTTGCACCCCTCCATGACGGTCATTTGACTGCCGAAGATGTCGACCCCGACTCAGATGAAGCAGAACTTCGGGCGTGTCCCCGGGAAGTGGTGGGGTATGGTCATCTACCTGGGGTTACTGGTCCTCTCGGCCTTCTTCCCTTTTTTCAATTCACTTGAGCGGACAGCGAAGGACCTGCCAGTCATGGTCCCATCCTTTGACTTTAAGGAAGATAAGGTGACCCGCACGGGTGCGACGATTCCTGTGCACGCTAACTTATATGGCTTTGCGGCCGATGGTTCGGCGGGTGGTAAGCCCGTGTTGGTTTATATTCATCGGGCGCCGTGGGACCGCCGTGGGACGCGTTTGTGTGTAGAACTTGCCAAGACGGGCAAGGTAGCAGTCATTGAGCCATTCCTGCCCGGGTTTGGTCCCACGCCGGGAAATGTTCCTAGTCACTCCATGGAAGCCAACGCCGAGGTGGTGGCTGCCTTGGTTGAGCATTACGGGGTAAAAGAATACCACGTCCTCGGGCAGGGCTTAGGGGGTGTGGCTGCCTTGGAAATCGCGTCGGCGCATCCCGACCGCGTACGCTCGTTGACGATGCTCTCGGCCCCGGGTGCGCAAGAGTTTGAGCTCTTGGGCAATCCGCTCGTCAATAAAATCGTCTATGGTTTTCATGGCGCCTTCTTCTGGGGCGTCGCACGCCTGACGCCGAACTTTGGCGCGGCCGATCTTTTACCCTGGGATCGCGATTACGCGGCGACCATCTTTGAGACAGACCTCTCGGAGTCTAAGCAGGTCATCTTCGGTTGGCGTAAGCCCATGTTAATCATCCACGGTGAGGATGACTGGCTGACGCCGGTGCAGGCGGCCACCTACAGTGCTCAACTGGCACCGCAAGCGAAGCTCGTCCTATTGCCAGGTGGGCGTAATGTCGTTTTCAAGGAGCAGGGCAGGGTCGTTTCGGAAATCATCGGTTTTGTGGATGCCCCGCCCGCGGTTGCCGTGACCGAAGCACGTGAGTATCCGCCACTCCCCTCGGCGGTGGGCGCCCATTTCTGGATTCTCCTCGTTATTATTGTTATTTGTACCTTTGTCGCCGAGGACCCCACCTGTTTGGCGACGGGCCTCATGGTATCCGTCGGTATTATCGATTTCTGGTCGGGGGCGGCCGCCTGCACCGTCGGTATCTTCATTGGCGATATCGTGCTCTATTCAATCGGGCGGTTCTATGGGCGGCAGGCGATTACCAAGGCCCCGTTTAAGTGGTTCATTAAAGAAAGTAAGATCAACCAATGGGCCGGGTGGTTTTCCACGCCGCAGGGCATGTTGGTCGTCGTCAGTTCGCGCTTTGTTCCGGCCAGTCGCGTACCGACCTTTGTCACCGCGGGGATCATGAAGCTCAACATTGCGCGGCTGGGCGGCTTGTTGCTGGTGGCGGCGTTGATTTGGACACCCCCGCTCATGTGGCTAGGTTACGAGTTCGGCTCACGTGGCATGGAATTACTGGCGCGGTTTAAGAGTCAGGCACTCTGGATTATCATCGGTTTCATCTTTGCTCTGCACTTCGTCACGCACTGGATGCTACCGGCCCTCACGTGGCGTGGCCGTCGCCAGATCGTGATGAAAGTCCGTAATCTACTGCAGGCCTCGCTCTGGCCGACATGGCTCGTATTCTTACCGATCCGCATCGGTATCCTGGCGCTATGCTTGTGGCACCGCCGCTTGACGGCTTTTGCGTCGGCTAACCCTTCGTTCGGTCGCATTGGTGGCTTTACTGGGGATGCCAAGTCGCTGCTCCTCCGTCCCTTCCAACGGGATTCGCGCTGCTGTCCGTTACTCGCCCTGTCGATGGAAGACTCCGTCGAAGAACGGCTCAAGGAAGCTCGGGCTTTTGCGATCTGTCACGGGTATCCCTTGGTCTTTAAGCCCGAAGTCGGGGCGGATGGGGCGGGGATGCGTTACCTCCGCGACGAAGCGCAGCTTGAGCGCCGGGTTTCCGGTGCGAAGGAAGACTTCCTCTTGCAGAAGAAGATCGACGGCCTCGAGTTCGAGGTCGTTTGGCACCGCAATCCTGGTAAGGATGACGGACGAGTCATGGTGGTCGTGCAGAAGCAGGACGTCGTCGTCATGGGCGACGGCGAACAGACCTTGGAGGAGCTGATCTGGCTCGATGAAGTCGCCGTTTCGCGCGGGGAACTCTATTTGGAATGTCATGACCGCGAACTCAACCGTGTCATCCCCGCTGGCGAGAAAGTCGTTCTTAACCTTTCGGGTAGTTATGGCCACGGGGCCCGTTGCGTCCATCGGCATGACCTGAATACGCCGGAGATGAGCGCGGCCATGACGACTTTTGCGAAACGTTTTCCCGGGCTACATTTCGGACGCTTTGATTTACGTGCGGTCAGTGAGGAAGAGTTTAAAGCCGGGCGATTCATCGTCACCGAAGTCGGTGGCTGCTGCCACGTGTCGAGCTTGGTGCGCGACGAGTCGCTGCGCTTCAGCCGTGCGTATGGTGCCGTCTGGACGCAACTGAAGGCCTGCATTGAGGCCGGCGCTTATAACCTCGCGCAGAAAGTTCGCCCCGTGCCGCTCGATGAATGCTTAGCGCGGTGGAGCCAAGCCCGGGGACGTGATGATCAGTTCGTGGTGAGCGAAGAATAAGCATGGTCCGTATTTTTTGGGTTAATCTACCTACAGAGTCGTAGGGTTGATAGCCCGTTTTCGTGGTTCGTAGTTCACAGGTCAAGGCGTGCGTGCGTTGGTGCTGGCACAAAGCCCAACCTCTATGCGCACCAACACATCTCTCGTCCGTACGTCCTTTCTCCTCGCCGCCGCCTTGGCCCTCACGCCCGCGATCGGCGCCACCGTCACGTGGGATACATCAACGACAGCTGGATTCCAGTCGGGTAATGGCACGTGGGGTACGGATAGCTTCTGGAGCATCAATGGTACGACGCTCTCTCCTTGGGTCTCGGGAGACACGGCCAGCTTCCTCGGTCAGACTACGGCGGTGAACGACACTATCACCATCGGTTCGAATCAGACGATCGGTGGGTTTGCCTTCGGGTCGGCCACCACGAGTGGTAACTGGACCTTGAGCGGTAGCGGGACACTCTCTTTAGCTGGTAACGCGACCTTTGCTGTCGCCTCGGGCTCGACCGCGGTGATTTCAGTCCCCTTGACGCTTTCGACCAATGTGCTGACCAAGACTGGGGCGGGCACCCTGCGTCTGAACACGCCCACCTTAGCCACCCCCAATATCCTCGTCAGCGCCGGGGTGCTGGAATTGCAGAAGGTCAGTACGGCGTTCTCTGGCGGCACCATTCGAGTCAGCAGCGGCGCGGAACTGGCCCTGCGTTCGACGGATACTTGGGGCCAGTCGAGCACCACCACGGCGGCGACGTTGATTTTGGAGGGTGGCACTTTGTCTTCGAATGGATCCTTTAACACCCTCAATAACCTCACGCTCAATGGCGGCACCATTAATGCTAATGGAGGGTTCAACGCATCCTTCGGGTCATTCCAGTTCGGCGGTACGGTGACGGTCAACCGCAACGCTTCGATCGTGCAGAGTGGGACCAATGGAAACATCAACCTCGCCAGTACGGTGATTAATGTGAACGCCGGCGCGACCCTGACGTCGAATGCTGTCCTGCAGGGCACGAGCACGCTGACGAAGGGTGGGGTGGGTGAGTTGGTGCTTACCGGTGCCAGCACCTACTCGGGCGGGACGACCTTGAATGCGGGCGGACTGCACATCGGCAACAATGCCGCGCTGGGCACGGGTACCGTGACCTTTTCTGGCGTCAATGGCTGGTTGAGCAGTGATGGTACGACGGCGCGAACCCTCGCCAACGCCTTGGCGTTCACGAACGACGCCATTTTGGGTAATGGCACGAAGAATGGCCTGCTCACGTTCACGGGGGCGACCACCATCAGCAATGTGCGGACCATCACGGCCTTGTCGGACGTCGTCTTCTCTGGCGCCGTCGGCGGGACCGGCAGTCTCCAGAAGGTCGGCTTGGGTAACCTTACCCTCTCCGGCACGAACACCCTTTCGGGGTATCTCCAGGTGCAGAGCGGTAAGCTGACGTTGAATTACAGCACGAACAATACCGCGAAGTTTGCGGGCGTCCTTAATTTGCAGGGCGGTACCTTGGACCTCGTTGGAGGTTCTTTCGCCCAGGTGGCGACTTCGACTAGCCTAAATGGTGGCGTGACCCTCACCCGCTCGTCCGGTACTTCAACGATTTCTTTGGGGGCCATCACCCGCAGCACGGGTGGCCTGCTTAACCTGCAGTCTACGGGCCTGGCGACGACGAGCACGGCCAACACCAACGGGCTGCTGGCTGGCGTCCTGCTGAATGGAGCGTTGGCCGCCAACGACGGCAGCGGCAACGTCATCGCCTATTCTGCCTACACGGACATCGCAAGACAAGGGGGCGTCATTGCCAACGCCGCGGCGAGTAATGTCCGCATCTCCGATACGGGTAACACGACGGGAACCGTCACGGTTGGCACGGGTGTGACGACCATCAATAGCTTGGTTAACGCCGCTGCTAGCGCCAGCACTGTCACGATCGGCACGGGCAATACGCTACGCTTGGGGGCCGTGGGTACGGTCATCGCCGGCTCGGGCCTCAATTTCACGGGCGGCACCTTGACGGCTGGTGGGGTCGACAACACGGCGGGTGAACTGCAGTTCGTCGTGGGTTCCGGCACGAGCACGATCAGTTCGGTCATCGCCAATAACGGCACGGGGGTCGTCAGCCTTACCAAGTCCGGCGACGGCATCCTCGTCTTGACGGGCACCAGCACGAATACGGGTGGGACCTTCGTTCAGGCGGGCACGTTGGAAGTCACTGGACGTACGGCAACTTCCTACCGCATCGAAAGCGGCGCCACGCTCAAACTGGGTGCAAACTATAGCGGTGGTTCATATAGCCCTGGCGTGACTCTCTTGGGCTCGGGGGTTAGTGCTACGACCGGTCTGCTACTGAAGTCAGGAATCAGCTACAACATCAATGGTTTGGTGCTGGATAACGCTGCGACCACGATTCGGAATTATGGCGGCACCTCGACCGCCCAACTCTATGGTTTCGATAGTAATGGCACTCAGTTGATTGTGAATCAGGCCGCTTCTGGTTCGGTCTTCGATTCACTGGTCAACATTAACATGGGCACATATGGCTATCGTGCGAACGTATTGGCGGGTGCAAATACGGCTACCGGTGACTTAGTCGTGAATAGCCAGTTGGTGGGGTCGGGAGGCGGAATCGGCTTCTACAAAAACGGCTCTGGATCTGTAAAGTTCACCGGCGACAGCTCGACCACGCTCACAGGTCGTATGAATATCCACGGAGGTGCCGTCATTCTCGCAGGTGGGAATAATCGCTTGGGAGCGACTATTGATTTCAATTTTCAGAGTGACGGCAAATTGGTCTTAGGGGATGCCGCCGGGACGTCTGCGCAGACTATTGGGCTGAGTAGTATTTCGAATGCTAGTAATGCAATCGTGGGTGGAAATACCGCCAACTCGACCCTGACGTGGAACTTGGCGGTAGCCACCACGTTTGCGGGCAAACTCGGCGGCGATCTCCTCAACGAGAATAACCTTAGTATCGTTAAATCTGGCGCGGGCATCCTGACGCTGTCTTCGGCCAACACCTTCACCGGTGGGACGACTTTGTCGGCGGGTGGTATTACCTTGGGTAATGCCCAGGCCTTGGGCACGGGTACTGTCACTTTGACGGGCGGCACCTTGAATGTGGGTACCTTCGCCTTGGCTAATACTGTGGTCCTGAATGGTGGTGCCATCTCCGGCACTGGTTCTATTGGTGGTTTGACCGCCTCTCTCGGCACGGTGACGACCAAACTGGTGGGGTCTGGCGACATCACCAAGAGCGGCAGCGGCGTGCTGGAAATCCAAGGGGCGAACGGGGCCACTGAGGCTTATACGGGTAACGTCACACTCTCGGCTGGCACCATTAAGTTTACGGGAGCCGGTTCGCTGGGTGCCGTTAACTCATCCGTGGCCGCTTATGGTGGTACCATTGCCAATGCGGGTATCCTCGAGTTCGCTGGAACCGCCACGCAGGCGCTCAATGGCGTCATCAGCGGCGCAGGTTCACTGGCGGTCAGCGGTGCAGGCCAGGTCTTCCTCTATGGCAATAACACCTACTCCGGAGGCACCACGGTTTCCGCAGGCAACGCTACGGCCCAGTCGTTGACCTCGTTCGGTTCGGGCACTGTGACCCTGTCGGGTACAGGCGTGGTCGACCTCGGCGGACAAACCATGGCGAATAACTTCGTCGTGAATGGGGGTACCTTACAAGGCGGCACCATCAATGTCACTCAGGTCACGGGGACGGCAGGTACCATCAGCGCCAACCTCAATGGAACTGGTGCTTTCACTAAGTCAGGCGCGGGAACCTTGATTCTCGGCGGTACGAACAGCTATACCGGCGGCACGACCGTCAATGGCGGCACCCTTTTGGTCAGCGGTACGGTCGGGGCGATCACTGTCGCCAGCGGTGGCACTTTAGGTGGTAATGGTTATATCGGTAACACCTTGGTCTCGTCTGGCGGCACGATTGCCGCGGGTGCTTCGGTGGGCCTCCTGAACGTAGGTAACTTAACTTTAGCGGGTGGCTCGGCGATGACTTGGCAGCTGAATGACGCGACCAAGATCGCGGGCGTCGGCTACGACCTAATCGTGGCAAGTACGCTGGACTTATCGGGCCTGAGTGCGGTCAGCCGTGCGACCCTTAACCTGATGACCTTAGCGAACGCTGGTGACGGCGTCGCGGGGACCCCATTGGCTTTTGATAAAGCCCTGTCTCAGTCCTTCACTTTAATTAATTACAGTGCGCTGAACTTGGGTACGAACACCAATGTGAGTAACCTGTTCACTATTAACTTAAATGGTTTCGTCGCCCAAGATGGCAGTGCCCTGAGTGCGGATAACTTCTCGGTCATCAATGATGCGGCGAATAATAGCCTTAAGCTACAGTATGTCTCTGCGGTGCCCGAACCTTCCACCTATGGTCTAGCTCTTGGCTTCCTGTCCTTGGCGGTGGTCGCGGTGCGTCGTCAACGCCGCAAAGCCGCTGCTCAGGCGTGATTATTACTGGGGACACTTATATCGGTCGTACGGCCGCTCGGAGTTCCTCCGAGTGGCACTCGGCTTTTGGGGGTGCTTCTTCGGAGCGTCGGCGTTACCAGTCCTACCTGGCTTGTGTGCTGGGCAATGATTCAGCGCTCGGCTTCGATTTAGTCGACGCCGAGGGTCAAGCGGGCGAAGGTTACGACGTTATCGAAGTCCGGCAGTGTTTGGACTTAAGTGCGGTTGCAGGGACGGCCAAGGTTCGGATATGCCTTCGGAGTGGGCCGTTCAATAGTTCCCCGGGAATACCTGGTGTCTCGGGATACTATCCCTTTGGTGAGTATCGGTTCACGTTGATTCGTTATGGGGCCTTAAGGCTCGGGAATCGACCCCGTTTGAGTGACCTCTTTGAATTGGACTGCGCCCAGCTTTTCGATGCACGGGGTGTATCGATTACGTCAGACTCCCTGCTGCTACTTAACGTTCGTGGCCACGGGACATCCGGCAGCATCCAGCTGGTCAGCCGGAGTTTGGGGCTTCGATTGTTGAAGTCGTATCCGACGATCTACTCGACCTAAGCCTTGCCGGTATAGGCGTGGCAGAGCGCGGCCGCCGCGGCGTCAGATTCGTCGAGCGGGAGTTCGGCGGGGAGTCCGAACACCGATTTAATCATCCGGCCAACTTGTTCCTTCTTGGCTGCTCCGTGGCCCGTGACGGCCATCTTGATGCGCTTGGGGGCATACTCCGACACCCGGACACCTAAGCGCGCTAGGACGCTCAAGGCCGCCCCGCGGGAAGCACCCATGGCTTGGGCAGTCCGGAAGTTTTGTACAAAGATGGTTTCTTCGATGGAGGCCTCATTGATTCCGTGAGCCTTGGCGAGTTCTTCGACCGCATCGGCGATGCGACCGAGGCATTCGTAGGCAGCTAACTTGGGGCCAAGTTTGACGGTTCGGCTGGCGAGCAGTCGCGGGGGCTCAGAGCGGGTATCTATGACCGCCAGGCCAGTGCCACGTAGGGAAGGGTCGATGCCCAAGATAATCGCGCGGATACCGCGGGTCACTGGCTTGGTTGCTTCACTGGACGCCCGGGTCTTTGCCTTGCTGGATTTACCTGCGGCGGGCAGGGCTCCGCCTAACAGTTTAGCGGTCCAGAGTGAGCGAGCCGAGCGGGCCATACGATTTATCTAAAACCTTCCGCCGAGGGCTTCGACTGCAAACTTCACGGCTCGCGGGTTGCCTTTACTCGGTCCGCCCGTCAGGTTTTTCCTATGCGATCCGGTTGGGCCATCCTTCTCTGCGTTTGGGCGGTAGGTTTTACCGCCGAGCTGGAGGTCGTGCAGCGCACGCCCCCGGCCATGCCCGCGGTTGAGCTGAAGGCCTCGGCGAAATTGAACCTTAAGCAGGTTCCCGAATGTTCGGCCCTTTGGGCGAGCACGCTAAACCCAGGCGTCTTTTGGACCCTTTCTGATTCCGGCAATAAGCCAGAAATCGTTCCCGTGCGGGCCGATGGCTCGACCGTGATTGGCCCCACTGGCCTTTGGTTGGGCGTCACGCTGAAGGGCCTCAAAAATACGGATTGGGAAGCCCTCACGGCGGATGGGCAGGGGAACCTCATTCTCGGGGACGTCGGCAATAACCTCTCTCGCCGCAAGGAGCTCGCCTTCTACGTTTTTAAGGAGCCCGCCCTGGGGGCGAAGGAGGTTAGCGATTTCAAGAAGTATACTTTTAGCTGGCCTGATCAGACCGTCTATCCTGACCCGGAGATTTCCCATGATTGCGAGGCTATCTTCGTCGTCCGCGGTAAGCTCTACCTCCTCACTAAGCATCGGCGGGATACGCTGACCGATCTTTGGCGGGCCGAGCTCCCTGCCGTCGGCGAACAAGCCGTGCTGACCAAGCTCGCGCGTTTTGATGCTAAGGGCATGGTCACCGACGCCTCCGTCTCGCCTGACGGTAAGCGCTTGGCCGTGCTGACCTATCGCATGGCTTGGGTCTTTGACTTACCCTCAACTGGCGAAGCTTTCTTTCAGGGTCCAGCGAAAGTCGCGCCGTTGTCACCGCCGTTACTGACTTGGCAGTTGGAAGGCAGTGCGTGGCTCGATGCCCAGACCTTACTCATCGGTTCGGAGCAAGGTGACCTGTTTAAGTTACCGCTCTCTGCGTTGAAGGAGGTGCCTTGAAGGTTTCGTGAGGTGAAGTGTTCAGCCTAGTTCGCTACAGGTTAAAGACTCCATATCGTTTTCCTTTCAGATGGATGGTCGCTCGATAATTTAGGCGGCCCATGAGACATGTGCCGACCTGCTTTATTTCTTACGACACGGTGAAGTCACATGGCCCCTATACTATTCAAGATATGCTGGAAGAAATTGCGACATTCGGCCCAAGGGAGTTCGACTTCGGGGCGATCGACCGGGAGACGGTTCAAGTATGGAATCTCGGGTGGCGTTCTGCCCAGCCGCTGGAGCAGGCCAAGTCCTTCCTTTTAGCTGACCTGCGTAAATCGAAGTACGCCTCCTGACGTCGGAGGTAATGGTGCCGGTACGCCGCAGGGTATACATATAAATAAAGCGGGCCGGCCTTCGCGCGAAGGCCGGCCCGTTAGAGGGACTTAAGTAGTCGAACTTAGAGCGCCTTGGCGGCGTTCACGACAGCTTCCTTCGTGATGCCGAGTTCCTTCATGACCACGTCGCCCGGAGCGGAGAGGCCGAAGGTGTCAGTGCCAATCGCCTTGCCGGCGGTGCCGACGTAGCGGCCCCACGAAATGGTGACGCCAGCTTCGATGCTGACGCGTTTGGTGCAGGCAGCGGGGAGGACTTCCTCCTGGTAGGCCTTGGGCTGACGTGCGAAGACTTCCATCGAAGGCATCGAGACGACGCGAACGCTGGCTCCGAGTTCTTCACCCGCGGCGAGGGCGAGCGACAGTTCGCTGCCCGTGCCGATGATGATGTGCGTCAGCGGGGCGGTTTCCTTTCGGAGGACGTAGGCCCCCTTGAGCGTGCCTTGGCGGCGAGTGGCGACCGGGATGGCGTCGAGCGACGGGACGTTCTGGCGGGAGAGGATCAGGGCCACGGGGCCGTCCTTGCGGGCCACCGCATGAGCAAAAGCGGCAGCGGTTTCTTCGGCGTCGCCTGGGCGGACCACGTCGAGGTTCGGGATACAACGTAGGGCGCTGACCGTTTCCACGGGCTGGTGCGTCGGGCCGTCTTCGCCGACGCCAACGGAGTCGTGCGTGAAGATGTAAAATGCCTGGAGCTTAGCGAGGGCCGCCACGCGGATGGACGGACGCAGGTAATCGGAGAACGTCAGGAACGTCGCGCCGGAGCCCTTGAAGATGCCGTGGTAGGCCATCCCGTTGAGGATCGCACCCATCACGTGCTCACGGATACCGAAGTAGAGGTTGCGGCCACCAGGCGTCGCGATGTCGAAGTCACCGACGTCCTTGATATAATTTTTGGTCGAGCCGTGTAGGTCGGCCGAACCCGAAAGCACGAGTGGCGAAGCCTTCGCGACGGCGTTGATGCAGGTTTCGCCGGAGACGCGGGTCGCGAGGGCGTTCTTGCCGAACTCAGGAATCGCCGTAAGGAGGGACTGCACGTCGCCGTGGTCACCCTTTTGAGCCTTGGCGAGGACGGCAGCCTTCTCGGGGTTGGCCTTGGACCAAGCGGCGAAGGTCTGCGACCAAGCGGCGTGGGCGGCGGCCTGCTGAGTCATGCGGGCAGCGAAGAACGCCCGGGTCTCAGGCGAGACGTAGAACTTTTCTTCCGGCAAGCCGAGGGCCTTGCGGGAGGCGTCGACGAACTTCACGCCCGCTTCGCCGTGGCCCTTGGCGGTGCCTTGGACTTCCGCGATGCCCTTACCGATGACCGTCTTGCAGATGATCAACTTCGGCTGGCCGTTCTTGTTCGCGCGAGCCTTATCGAGGGCTTCGGCAATCGGGGCGAGTTCGTTGCCGTGCGGGACCGTGAAGACTTCCCAGTTCGCGGCTTGGTAACGCTTGGCGGTGTCCTCGTTCTGCGTCTTCGAAGCCATGGCGTCGAGGGTGACGTCATTGGAGTCGTAGAGCATGATGAGGTTGTCCAAGCCGAAGCGGCCCGCGAAGGAAGCGGCTTCCTGGGAGATGCCTTCCTGGAGGCAACCGTCGCCCGCGAGGCCGACGACGATGTGGTCGAAGATTTTATGTTCGGCGGTGTTGAAATGCGCAGCGGCCATCTTGGCGGCCACAGCCATGCCCACGATGTTGCCGGTGCCTTGGCCGAGCGGGCCAGTGGTGGCTTCAACGCCGACCGTTTCGCCGAACTCAGGGTGACCCGGGGTCTTGGAGTGCAGCTTGCGGAAATTCTTCACTTCCTGGAGCGGGAGGTCGAAGCCGGCCAGGTGGATCCAGCTGTAGACGAACATGGAACCATGACCGGCGGAGAGCACGAAGCGGTCGCGGTTGATCCACTGCGGGGCCGCAGGGTCGTGTCGGAGGAAATTGCCGTAAAGGACGGCGCCGATTTCGGCGGCACCGAGTGGCAGGCCGAGGTGGCCGGAGTGGCAAGCGGCCACGGCATCCATGGCAAGGCCACGGGCTTCGGTGGCGGCGCGGGAAAGGTCGGCGGAATTATTGAGCGACATGGTCCGTATCCGTAAGGCAGAATAGGCCTCTCTTTCCAGCCTTGAATGCAGGGCTCCGTCCGTGCCAGATAGTGTCATGTCCGACCCAGCACTCGAAGAAGGCTCAGCCCTCAGCCTAGACTTCAAAAAACTGCGTAAAATCGCTTCCGGTGCGGCCGATGTCATCCCTGCCGTGGCGCAGGACGCCCAGACCGGCGAAGTCCTCATCTTGGGTTACGTCAACGAGCTGGCCCTCCAGACTGCCCTGAAGGAAAAGAAGGCCACTTTCTGGAGTACCTCCCGCAATGAACTCTGGATCAAAGGCCTCACCTCGGGGGACTTCTTGGAACTCCTCGAAGTTCGCGTGAACTGCGAGCAGAACTCGATTTTGTATAAGGTCCGACCCGCTGGCCAAGGCGCCTGCCATACCAAGGAAAATGGTAAGGCTCGTACGGGTTGTTACTACCGCCGCCTCAACGCGGACGGTTCGTTGGAAAAGGCCTGAGCTGAAGTTAGCGCGGCTGCGCGGCGAGCCGAAGGTACAGCGCATCGACCTCGAAGCGGACGACGACGAGCTTATGCGTCTTTGCGACCTGTTCGGCTTGTGGGCTGACCTTGAACGTCAGCACATTATTCGTGGTCGGCGTAGCGATGCGTTTGATGGCAGCGACGGCGGTTTCCGCATCGGAAAATTCTAGGCAGAGTCCGATTTGCGCGCGCGCTGGGGTGGACTCTTCGCCGACGGCAATCGTCGCGGCCTTGGCCTGGCTGAGGGTTTCACTCATGGCCACACCGAGCCAACGGCGCAGACGCGGGTCAGCGGCGACGATGGCCGGGCTTTCGCTCCGTAGCAGCAGGTAGCCGTTCGGTAACGCGGACAACTGCTGCAAGGACAGTGAAGGGACGACTTGGACGACGCTTTCGGCCAGCGTGGCCGGGCCATCGAGCCAAGCCCAAGCGGGCGGCTTGAAGCCGATGCCAACGCGAATCTCCCGGGTCGGTGCTGGTGACTTCACCTGCTGCTTGGCGGTGGCGCGTAGCGTCGCCGGAGCTAGCTGCGTCAGGAGCGTCAGGACGGATTCAACGGTATCCAAGCCGGTGGTGGCGCGCGTGTCGACAAAGCCATACAGCTCGTGCGCTTGCGCGAAGTGCAAGGCGCGGGGTGACGGCGTCAGCGCCCACCACGCCAGCACGGCGAGGAGCGAAAACGAAACCGAGAAGAGCAGGGCGCGGCGCATGCGGGGGTTTGTGGATGCTAGTTTCGTTCGGCGGACGCACAAGCGACAAGGGTTGGGCCACTAGGCCAAAAAAAAGGGGCGCCCAAATGAGCGCCCCGAATGAGTTGGTTATAATCCGAAGGGATTAGTAGCCGCCACGATCTCCGCCGCCGCCGAAGCCGCCACGACGATCGCCGCCGCCGAAGCCGCCGGAGCGAGGACGATCTCCGCCGCCGCCGAAGCCGCCGCGAGAGCCGCCGCCACCGCCGCCGCCGAAGCCGCCGCGAGAGCCGCCGCCGCCACCACCGAAGCCGCCGGAGCGAGGACGGTCGCCACCGAAGGAGGGGCGTTCTTCACGAGGACGAGCAACGTTCACCTTCAGGGGACGACCCATGAAGTCGATGTTCTCGGTCTTAGCGATCGCATCCTGGGCCGCCTGAGCGTTGGCCATGGTTACGAAGGCGAAGCCACGAGGACGACCCGTGAACTTATCCATCATTACTTCCACGGATACGACTTCTCCGCCTTGGGAGAAGTGTGCGCGGATGTCGGATTCGGTAGCAGCCCAAGGAAGGTTGCCTACGAACAGTTTGTTTTCCATATCTTTTATTTTCTGTGTTTTACCTGCACCGCATTGCCCGTTTCCGACCTTCGGATTTCGATTTGCCGTCTTAACGACCGTCAACTCACCGGATTCTTGCGGGGTTTCGCTCTTGGTTTGGTTATATTCAGAGCGGACCTGACCCACAGAAACACAGTATTGCTGGCCGCCTGCAAGTTTATTCACAATAGGGCTGATTACTTGGGGGTATCGCCAAGGGGAATTATGGGGTGTTTTGACTCTTTTGGGTAGGTGATCGGTTGGCCGGTGAGTGAAAAGCGTCGCCTCCCCAGGCGATTTTTAGTTTTGATAATTAACATAAAGCATTGTTCATTATATATTTATGAAAGTAATGTCGCCTGCCAGCCGGTGGCGGCTGCAGGGGTGGGAATAAAAATCGGAAACAATGTGAATAATTTGGGTCGGAGGGCACATTCCGGGAAAGAATTGACCCTCGCTCCAACCCGACAATGCCTCACGTTGTCGTGATTGACCCTGTAGAAGCCATCGACGCGCTGCTCGCCGAGCTGCACCGCCAGAAGGCGGCGGGGGTTCGCCGCGTCAGCGTCTCCGACGAATCCTTGCTGGCCTTGAAGGTACTGGCTGGCACCGCGTCTCCCGCCCCAGCCCGAGCACCGACGTCGCCCCAGGCGGTGGTCTCGACGGTCTCCCCCCGGCCGCCTGCCTCCACCCCTCGGCCAATCGTGGTCACGCCTCCTGTGCCCAAGGTCACGGTCCATACCCCTGAGCTCCATCCCTTGCCCGCCCCGCGTGCACTCGCCTTGCCCGCAGGCACCAAGGCCGAGCGCCTCGCTTGGGTCCATCAGCAGATTTCCCAGTGTCCCGTGACGCGGGAGCACCTTAAGGCTCCGCAGAAGCCCGTCCTCGGGCATGGCTCGGCCGAGGCCAAGATTCTCTTCGTCGGCGAAGCCCCCACCCTCGAAGAAGTCGAAGCGGGTCGAGCGTTCGTTGGCCCCGCCGGCGAATTGCTACGCAAGATCGTCTCCGTCACGGGCCTTTCCGAAAAAGATATCTACGTCACGAGCCTCATGGGCTGGCGGCCCGAGCCCCCGACGGCTTACGGTAAACGTCCGCCCAACGCTTCCGAGGTGGCCTTCAACCTGCCTTACGTGCGCGCACAGATCGAAGCGATTCAACCACAGGTGATCGTCGCCCTGGGCGCCCAGGCCTTCGAAGCTTTAATTCAAGCCAAGCGAACCATCACGCAGGAACGCGGCCGCTGGCATGAGTTCGAAGGCCGTCCGCTGATGCCGACGTTCCATCCCAATTACCTGCTCCACAATAGCAGCCTGACCGCTAAGCGCACGGTCTGGGATGACTTCCTTCTCGTGATGGAAAAAATTGGCCAAGTGCCCACCGAAAAGCAGCGCGGGTTCTTCCTCGCTCCGCCCCGGCCGGTCTCGACGGATGACGTCGACGTCGACGGCGAGGCTTAGCGCACCGAGTCGGCGAGTTTCTTCAGCGGGAACTGCAGGACGTGCGAATTGCGCCCACTGTCCTTGAGCTCTTGGCGCCGGGCCGCCGGGAGGTCCTTGAGCGAGGCTTCGACGAACCCGCAGGATGAATGGAAGAAGCCGGAAGTCTGGGTCGTGAGCGCTAGGAGTTTCTTGGCGCCCCGGTCCTTGGCCCGACGCTTGGCATACTCAACGAGCTTCTTGCCGACGCCGCGACCGTGGTAGAATGGCTGGACGTAGAGCGCCCCGAGTTCCATCGCTTTGCCGTCGGGGTAGGTACGGAGGGCGGCACAACCGATAATGCTATCGTCGATTTCGTAGACAAAGAAATCGGCGATCGATTGTTCAATCTGCTGGCGGGTGCGGAGGACGAGGGCCTCGGACTTCGCCCCGTGTTTAGCGAGGTTGTAAAGGGCTTGGGCATCTTTCTTCTTGGCCTGCCGAATACGGTCGTAGTCGTTGGCGTGCACCATCGTGCCGAGGCCGACTTTATCAAAAATCTCGGTTAAGAGGCCGCCGAAGACCCGTCCGTCCAAAATGTGCGCGCGGGGCACGTCTTCATCCAAGGCCTTGGCGGCTTGGACCGCCTTGCTGCGGATACGTGGATCGAGGTTCACCTTCTTATCGGCGAGCAGCGTCTTGAGTTCGTCTTCCGGTAGGTTGATCTTCACGACGCCATTGACCTGTAAGCCCGGGAAGGGGGTGAGGTAGATGAGCTTCGAAGCGCCCATCGCGACGGCGAGCTCCATGGCCAAGTGGTCGCTGTTGACGCGGAGGGACTGGCCTTCGCGGTCGCAGACAATCGGCGTTACGAGCGGGAGGATATCCTGCGCGAGCATGGACTTGAGGATGGCGGCGTCGACTTTCTCAATCTTGCCGGTGAAGAGGTGGTTACGGCCTTTGATCACACCGACGTTCGTGGCGCGGACGGCGTTGGTGATGGCGCAGCGCAGGCCCGCCTGAGTTAAGTGCTCCAAGACCGTCTGGGAGACGAGCGCGGCCGCTTCCCGGGCCAGTGACATCGTCGCGGCGTCGGTGATGCCTTCGCCTTGGATATCGGAGAGCGCGACATTGTGTTCCCCGGCGAGGGCGACGAGCTGGTGGCCGATGCCATGGACTAGGACAACCTTGATCGATAGGCTGCGGAGAACCGCAATATCGGTGACGATATTCGTAAAATTCTCGTGGCTGACAATGGAGCCATCGACCGCGATCACAAAAACATGATCACGGAACATCGGGACGTAACGGAGGATTCCCCGAAGGTCGGTCGGCTTCATGGCGCGCTCACGCTGGCTGGACATATCGAATCCTTATGGACTCATCGGACCTTTCCGCAATACTGGATGAAACATGGGAGCCCCTCGTCGAAATAAAGCCACGGTGGTCGCGCCCGACCTGCAGGAGTCCATCGACGCCTTCTTGGCCTACCTGTCGCTGGAGCGTGGGCTGGCGAAGCTAACGGTGGCGGCCTACGAGGACGACTTGGCCCGGTTCACGGCGCACTGCGCCCGCTTGGGCAAGGAGCGCTGGACGGAGGTCGGTCTCGCCGAGGTGGAATCATGGGTGAAGTCCCTGGACCGTCTCGGCCATGCTGCTGCCTCGCTGTCCCGCCGGCTTTCGGCGGTGCGCACCTTTGCGGCCCATCTGGTCCGGAGTGGCCTCCGTCGTGACGACTTTACCGAACTGGCCCGGGGTCCGAAGTTCCGTCGGACCTTGCCGGGTACGTTAACCGCCGAACAGGCCGCGAAGGTCGTGTCGGCGCCCGATACTTCGACGCCCCAAGGCCTGCGCGACCGCGCCATGCTCGAGCTCATGTACGGCTCAGGCTTACGCATCTCCGAACTCTGCGGGGTGGAACTGCAGGCGCTTGACCTGGAGTCCGCCTTGGTGCGCGTTCGGGGCAAGGGCTCCAAGGATCGCATCGTGCCCGTGGGCGAAACCGCCATCATCGCAGTGCGGGCGTATTTAGAGAAGGGCCGTCCGGCACTGACGCGTAAAAAAACCGGGAGCGCCGTTTTCCTCAGCGCCCGCGGTCAAGCCCTGTCCCGGAAGACCTTTTGGTTGAGTGTGAAGCAAGCCGCCGCGCGGTCGGGGGTCGAGGTACCAGTTAAGCCGCACCTGTTACGGCACGCCTTTGCGACGCACCTCTTGGCGGGCGGCGCTGACTTGCGTTCCATCCAAGAGATGCTCGGGCATGCGGACATCGCCACGACGCAGGTCTATACGTCGGTCGAACGCAGCGCCTTGAGCGATGCCCACCGTCAGCATCACCCGCGGGGCCGTAAGCCTGGGCTTAGTTGCGGAACGCGAGGAGGCTACCGAGAATCGTCGCGGCCGACAGCGCCCCGATGAGGAAGCGCGACGTGAACGAGACTTCCAGTGGCACGACTTCCTCCTGGTCATCGGTCGGACGCACCACGGCTTCGCGGAGGATGGCGAAGTAGTAGTGGATACTGATCGCGACGCTGAGGAGGGCGGCGCCAAAGACCCACCAAAGATGGAGCTTAGCGAGGAGATAAGAATCAGCAGCTTGGCAAAGAAGCCAATGGAGGGCGGGATGCCGGCAAGCGAGCCGATGCCGAACCCGAGGGCGCTGGCGAGAATCGGGGAGCGTCGTAGCAGGCCGCGGAGGCCGAGTAACGGACGGTGATGGTCGTCGGCGACCGGGAGCTCGACGAGGGCCTGCGAGACGAGGAAGGTGCCAATCGTATAGGCGATCAGGTAGATTGAGAGGAGCTGCGGCCCGTCGTTGGTGCCAGCGATGACGACAGCGGCGATAGCGGCGAGTAAGAAGCCGGCATGCGAAACGCCCGAGAGGGCGAGCACGCGTTTCACGTCGGTCGTGGCGAGGGCGGCAAGGTTACCGACCAGCAGCGTGAGGATAGCGGCGATGGCCAGTAACGGGGCGAGCTTGGGGGCGAGTGGAGCGAAGGGGCCCGTGACGAGGAGCAACAGCGTGAACGCACCCGCGGCTTTGGAGGCCGTGCCGAGTAGCGCCGTCGTCGGCGTGGGTGCGCCTTGATAGACGTCAGGAATCCAAGCATGAAACGGAAACGCACCGAGTTTGAAGGCGGCACCACCC
This sequence comes from Verrucomicrobiota bacterium, assembly GCA_003569205.1. Classification (GTDB taxonomy): domain Bacteria; phylum Verrucomicrobiota; class Verrucomicrobiia; order Opitutales; family UBA953; genus UBA953. The sequence continues at coordinate 61,978 of BGOK01000015.1, forward strand.
AAGATGAGGGCGAGGCCGACCATCGTCAGAGCCGTGCCCTTGCCAGCGGCGAGCGCGGTGTTGATTTGGTCGAAGTTCAGCGAGTCCACGCCAGGGCCGCCGAGGGAACCGTAGACGAGCACGATACCCATGAGGAGCAACGCGGAGCTCAGGCCACCGGCGACCAAGTACTTCACGCCGGCTTCGAGCGAGGCTTGGCTGCGACGCAGGTAGCCGACGAGGACGTAGAGGCCGACCGCCGCCGTTTCGAGGCTGACGAAGAGCGTCACGAAGTGGTTGGACTGCGCGAGCAGCATGAAGGCCGCGGTGACGACCATGAGGACGTGGTGATAGTCCGCAATGGAGCGGGCCGTTCTTTGAAGAAGCGGACTGCGAGGAAGCTCGTCAGCAGGGCGCTGAGCAGGAACGTCACGCGGATGCCCTGGGCGGAGTCAGCGGATAGTTTCGTCAGGCCAGCAAAGAACGCGGTCGGTTCGGCTGGGTTCCAAGCCGTGCCGCCTTGCAGCGCCATAATCATGACCAAGGCTAGGCCGATGCGGGCGGTGGTCGGGATGAGCCAGCGCAAGCTCTTGGGCAGCGTCATTGCTTGCACGAGGCAGAACAAGGCGAGGCCCGCGACGCAGATTTCAGGCAGAATCGACGCCCAATCCGCATTGCGCGGGGCGAGGGCCTTGAAGGCGACGTCGATGTTGGCGAGCGAGGAAATCATCGGGCGGAAGGGGCAGGGGTGGTGGCCTTAGGGGCAGCGGGCGGGATGACGGGGACGGCCGGAGTCTTCGGGCTCGCGGAGCGGAGGGCCGCTGCGGCGATACCGCGGGCATCGGTGTTCGTACACTGGGTGACGAGCGAGGGGACGAAACCAATAGTCATCGACGCGCCGAGCAGAAGTGTGGCGGCCAAGCGTTCAGTGAAGCCGAGATCACCAAAGGGCGCATGGGCTGCACGTTCTTCGATTTGCTTGGAGGCTGGCCCAAAGAAGACTGTGGCAACGGCGCGCAGGGCGTAGATGGCTGAGATGACGACGGTTGAGGCGACCAAAGCCTGGACCCAGAGTGGTTCAGCACGCAGGGAGAGGAAGACGCCGACTTCGCCCCAGAAGTTTCCGAAGCCAGGGAGGCCGATGGACGCCATGGTGGCAGCGATGAAGAAAGCGGCGAGGACGGGCGTGCGGGCGGCGAGGCCACCGAGTTCTTCGAAGCGGTAAGTGCCAGTGCGCGTGCGCACGGCGTTAGCGAGTAGGAAGAGGGCGGCGCAGGATAGGCCGTGTGCGACCATCAGGAAAATGGCGGCGTCGATACCGGCCGCTTCGCCCTTGGCCGTGCCGACCCAGAGTCCGAGGAAGATTGGACCCATGTGGGCCACCGAGCTCCATGACAGCAGCTGCTTTAGGTCGCGCTGCGCCATGCAGATAAAGCCGACGATCAAGAGGTTCGCTAGGGCACACCAGAAGAACCATTGGCCGAGGGTACCTTGGCCAATTTGCATAGAGGCGGCGGCAATCATGACGATGCCGTAGAGGCCGAACTTCTTGAGCGCACCCGCGTGGAGCATCGAAACCGGCGTCGGGGCGGCGGAGTAACCCGGGGCAGCCCAGGAGTGGAAGGGAAGAGCGAAGCCAGCGTGCCCAAGCCGAAGAGCGTGAGGGCGCCGGTTGCGACTGGCAGCGGGGCGTCCGCCGCAAAGAGCCCTTGGAATAGTGCGGCGAAGGTCGCGTCGTTCCAGCTGAGGCCGGCTACCTCCATGGCAATCAGGATGCCAGCGAGCGAAAGCATCGCCCCCACCGTCAGGTAGATTGCCATCTGCATGGCCGCCGACCGGCGCCCTTCGCCGCCCCAGAAGAGCGTCAGGATGAACGTGGGGATCAGCGCGAATTCGTGGAAGAAGTAGAAGCCGATAATATTATCGGTGGCGAACACGGCGAGCGTGCCGCCGAACATGAACAAGATGAGGCCGAGGTAAGTGGTGCGGGCTTCCACTTCCTGGATGACGGCCTTGAGGCCGGCGGCGAGGCCGACGACAGCGGTCATGGCGAAGAGCGGCGCCGAGACGCCATTTAGGCCGAGCTTAAAGAGCCAAGGTCCATCCACGCGGAGTCGGAGGATAGCATCGAGCGGACCCGACACCGGTAAGAGGAACCAGAGGACGACGGCGGCGGGAACAACGAAGCCAAGGAAGGCGAGGCCCGAGACCCCACTGCGCGGTAAGACGCGGCCAGCGAGGAGAATCAGGCCGATCAGGACTGGCAGGAAGACTGCCGTGACCAGTAACCAAGCGTTGAGCGTGCTAAAAGTATCCATGGGTTAGCGGGCAAGGAGGTACCAAGCCAGAAGGACGGAGCCGATGACGATCCAGAGCGCATAGCCCCGGGTCTGACCGCGGTGAAAGGTGAGACCAGTGAGATTGCCGAGGGCAGCAGTCGCACCACCAGCAATCCAGCGCACGGCGACGCCATTGATGAGCATGAGGTCAAGGAATGCGATGAACTCAACAATCCGGCGCTGCGGGCCATCAATCCACCAGCGGTAAAGCCCGTCCATCCAGCGGTGCTCGAGGAGGGCGTAGGTGCGGGGCGAGACGACCTGCAGGGCATCGGCACCGCGGACGGTACCGTAGAACTTGAGGGCGCCACCGAAACCGAATACCAAGGCGAGGAGACCGATAATCGTTGAGGGAGCGGTGAAGCTAAAATGCATTTCTTCGAGCGCCTTGTGGACGACCTGCAACGAAGAGGCAGGAATGAGGTAGTGCGCAGCGAAACCGGCGCCCACGGCAAAGACTAAACCGAGGACCGTGATGGGCAGCGTCATCGTCCAAGGCGATTCATGCGCATGTTCGGCAGCTTCGGAGTTGGCTTCGCCGAGGAAGACGAGACGAATCATGCGGCCGCTGTAGAGGCAGGTCGCCAGTGCCGCGATCGCGAGGAAGGCAAAGACGGGCAAGTTATGACCATGCCAAGCCGCTTCGATGATGGCATCTTTGGAATACCAGCCGGCGAAGAACGGGACGGCGCAGTTCGAAAGCGTTGCCGCGATGAAGGTCGCCGCGGTGAGCGGCATCTTCTTGAGCAGACCACCCATCTTGAGCATGTCCTGTTCGTGGTGGCAGCCATGGATGACCGAGCCAGCTCCGAGGAAGAGCGTCGCTTTAAAGAAGGCGTGCATCGCCATGTGTAGGACGGCGAGGTCGGGGCGGCCGAGGCCAATGGCGCAGCCCATGATACCGAGGTGCGCGAGGGTCGAGTAGGCCAGCGACTTCTTGATGTCCGTCTGCGCCAGGGCACAGAGGCCAGCGAGCGCGGCCATGCCGGCACCAGAGATCGCGATCCATTGCAGGACTTCCGGGGCGAGCAAGAAACTCACGCGCGCCATGAAGAACACGCCGGCTGCCACCATCGTAGCGGCGTGGATCAGTGCCGAGACGGGCGTCGGACCCGCCATCGCGTCCGTCAGCCAAACATGTAAGGGGAACTGCGCAGACTTCCCGAGGAAGCCGCACATGAGCAAGGCACCCACCGCGACGGGGACAGCGGGACCAGCGGCGGCCTTGAGCGCAACAAAGTCGAGCGTGCCGTAAAGGTTAAGACAGAGCGCGATGCCGAGGATGAAGCCCAGGTCACCGATGCGGTTCGTGATGAAGGCCTTCTTCGAGGCGGCGGCCGCGAAGTCCTTGTCGAAGTAATGCGCGATCAGCATGTACGAGCTGAAGCCCACGAGTTCCCAGAAGATGAAGGTCATCAGCAGGTTGTCAGCCACCACGATCCCGAGGATGGAGAACATGAAGATCGAGAGCCCCGCGAAGAAACGTCCGCGGGCGGCATCGTCCTGCATGTAGCCCACGGAAAATAAGTGAATCCAAGCGGCCACGAACGAGACCACGAAGAGCATTAGGCGTGCGTTGTCGTCGATGAGGTAGCCGAAACCGAGGCTGATTTCACCGAGCTTGGCCAACTCGACGTGCCAGGTGACGGTGCCCGAGGACTGCAGGAGCAACTGCAGTGAAAGGCCTGCGATGGTGAAGGCCGTGGCGGTCGAGAACCAAGCAGCGATGGCACCCGAGCGGCGCAGAAATAGCGCGGATAACGCGGCGGCGCCGAGGGGCAGGAACAGGATCCAGTGGACTAGGGACGAAAAGTCAGGAGGCATCGGAAAAGCTTAGTCGCGGAGGGTGACGAGCTCGTCGGACTTCACGCTGCCACGGCGGCGGTAGAGGGCGACGATTAGGGCGAGGCCCACTGCGACTTCGGCCGCCGCGACGGTGATGATGAAGAAGACGAAGATCGCCCCGTCCATCGTGCGGTTAAAGCGCGAGAAGGCGACGAGCGCGAGGGTGGCCGCGGTCAGCATGAGCTCGAGGCACATGTAGACGACGAGCAAGTTGCGGCGGACGAGCACGCCCGTCAGGCCGAGCGCAAAGAGTAGGCCAGCGAGGAGCAGGTGATGGGCAAGGGTAGTGTTTTCCATGGCGGCGGGCTTAGGCGTTCTCGTCGACGGGGTCTTTACTTAAGGACACGACGCCGACAAGGGCGACGAGGAGGAGGAAGCCGGCGATTTCGAGCGGCAGCAGGTACTTGGTATAAAGGAGACGACCGAAGCCCTTGGCGGCGGTTACGAATACGCTCGGGTTCACGCTGAGTTCGGGCGGAGTTGCACCCGCAGCGGTGCCGGGGACAGCGCCCGACCACACGAAGAGCCAGACAGCGCCCGCGGCGAGGAAGAAGAAAACCGCTAAGCCGAGGGCGGCGGATTTCCACGGATAGCCTTCAGCGGATTCCGCAGTGTCCGTGAGCAACATGATCACGAAGAGGAAGAGCACCATCACGGCGCCCGCATAGACGAGCACCTGGAGGACGCCGAGGAAGTAGGCGTCTAGTAGAAAGAAGTCCGCCGCCACCCCGACGAGGGCGAGGATCATCCCCATCGCTGAGGTCACCGCATTGCGGCTCAGGACCAAGAGGGAGGCCGCACCGAGAGTCAGCGCAGCAAAGAAAATAAACAGGCCGTCCGGCATGTTTTGAACCTAGGACGGGGGGGCACCTTGGAAAGGAGAAAACGAATTAAAAGCCGTTTTGTGCCGTTTTTTGACGGCGGTGGGGTGGGCTGACGCAGAAATTAGGCCCTAAACGCCGTTTAACGACTGAAACCTATCAATTAAGCCCCATGTAGGGGTCGGTGGCGCTTCATGACGCACGTGGGGTGCGTCTGAATGACTTCCCCTGCGTCGAAGTCCTTAGACCAGTCTGGGAAGAAGGCATCAGCCTCGGGCTCGAGGTCGACGTGGGTTAAGAGTAACTCGGTGCACCAGGGGAGGGCTTCCGCGTAGAGGGCGGCGCCGCCGGCGAGGTAGAGGGTGAGTTCCGGCACGAGGCGGGCCGCTTCTGGCCAATCGCGGGCGACGAGGACGCCGGGGGCCGCGGTGAAGCCGCTTCGGCTGAGGACAATCGTGGTGCGGCCCGGGAGCGGGCGACCGATCGACTCGTAGGTCTTGCGCCCCATCAACAAGGCTTGGCCCATGGTCGTACCCTTAAAGAACGCGAAGTCCTCTGGGATGCGCCAAGGTAGCTTGTTATTCAAGCCGATGCCGCGGTTGCGGGCCACGGCGGCGATGGCGATGAGTGGACGTCCGAGCTGCACAGGCTTAGATGGCGACAGGGGCCTTGATGCCTGGATGCGGGTCGTAGCCTTCGATGGAAATATCTTCGAACGTGAACGCAAAGAGGTCTTTCACGTTGGGGTTAAGCACCAAGCGGGGCAGGGGACGCGGCTCGCGCGAGAGCTGCAGATCGACCTGTTCCATATGGTTAGAATAGATATGGGCGTCACCGAAGGTATGCACGAAATGCCCTGGTTTCAGGCCCGTAACCTGCGCCAGCATGTGCGTGAGTAAGGCGTAGCTAGCGATATTGAAGGGCACGCCGAGGAAGAGGTCGGCACTACGCTGGTAGAGCTGGCAGCTCAGACGGCCGTCTTCCGACACATGGAATTGAAAGAGCGTGTGGCACGGGGGCAAAGCGACGTGGTCAGCCTCTTGTGGATTCCAGCCCGTGACGAGGTGCCGGCGGCTGGCGGGGTTCTTCTGGAGTTGTTCGATGAGACGCTTGATCTGGTCGACGCCATTATCAGCGTAGGTGCCATCAGGGTTTTTCGTCGCACCGAAGCGGCGCCATTGGTGGCCGTAGACAGGGCCGAGGTCGCCTTCTTGGCGGCCAAAGCGTCCACACTGTTCCGCCGTCGCCCACTCGTTCCAGATGCTCACGCCGCGTTCGGTTAACCAGCCGTTATCGGTGCGGCCAGCGAGGAACCAGAGGAGCTCTTGGATGATGGAGCGGGTGTGGACCTTCTTCGTCGTGACGAGGGGAAAGCCTTGGGCGAGGTCGAAGCGCAACTGGGCACCAAAGATCCCGCGCGTGCCCACGCCGGTGCGGTCGCGACGGACTTCCCCGGTTTCCTTCACGTGGCGGAGTAAGTCGAGATACGCCTTCATGAGTCCTCGGTTATTCCCCGGAATGGCTTCTCCGCAATACGGAAAGCCTGGTGGGCCCCGAACCTTTCGCCCTTGCCAGCCCGCCCGCCTGAAGGCACCCCTAACGGGAGTCATCATGAGCGAAAAGACCGACCTCAACGCGATCTCCCACGACCTCCATGCGGTGCGTCAGGAGAAACTAGCCCAACTCCGGGCGGCGGGCGAAGACCCGTACCGGGCCGAGTGGTCTCAGACCCACATTGCCTCCGAGTGCCCAGCGCTCCTACCCGAAGGTATCGAGGAAGGCCCCGAGGTCTCCATCGCTGGTCGTATCGTCGCCCTGCGCGTCATGGGTAAGGCCAGCTTCGTCAAGATTCTCGACCGGAGCGGCGTGATTCAGACCTACTTCACCCGCGATGCCCTGGGCGAGGCGTATGACACCCATTTCAAGAAGATGCTCGATTCCGGCGACTTCGTCGGCGTCCGCGGCAAACTCTTCCGCACGAAGACCGGCGAGGTCACGGTGCGCGTGGCCGAATACAAGATGGTCTCGAAGTCCCTCCGCCCGCTGCCCGAGAAGTGGGCCGGCCTGACCGACGCCGAGAAGATCTACCGCCAACGCTACCTCGACCTCGTCGTCAACGAGGAGTCCCGCCGCCGCCTCTTCATCCGCAGCCGCGTCGTCGAGACCATCCGCCGTTTCCTCTGGAGCCGTGACTTCACCGAAGTCGAGACTCCGGCCCTGCATGCCATCGCTGGCGGCGCCGCGGCTCGTCCGTTCGAGACGCACTCCAATGCGCTCGATTGCGATTTCTATCTCCGCATCGCCCTCGAACTCCACCTCAAGCGCTGCCTCGTCGGCGGCATGGATCGCGTCTTCGAGATTGGCCGTGTCTTCCGCAATGAAGGCGTCTCGGTGAAGCATAGCCCTGAATTCACGATGCTCGAGGCCTACCAGGCTTATACGGATTACCGCGGTATGATGGAGCTCGTCCGCTCGATGATTCAAAAAGTCTGCGCCGAAGTCCTCGGTACGACCAGCGTCGTCCGTCCCGACGGCGTGGCGATTGAGCTTGGGGGCGAATGGCGCGAAGCGAAATATAAGGACCTGATCGTCGAGCGTACGGGCGACCCGCAGTGGTTCTCCCGCACGAAGGAAGAGAAGATTGCCGCGTGCAAGGCCCTCGGCCTGCACGAACCGCGCACCGACTGGGAAGATTTCGAGGTTACCAACGAAGTGTTCGGTAAACTCATTGAGCCTGGCCTCATTCAGCCGACGTTCGTCACGCACATCCCGAAGGAGCTCTGCCCCCTGGCTAAGGTTACCCTCGGCGACGACTCGACCATCGATGTCTTCGAACTCTGTATCAACGGCCAAGAGATTGCCCCGGCCTACTCCGAGCAAAACGACCCCGGCGTGCAGCGTCAGATGTTGCAACTCCAAGCTGGTGCCGAGACCCAGAAGATCGACGAGGATTTCCTCCTCGCGCTCGAGCACGGCATGCCCCCCGCGGGCGGCCTCGGCATCGGCATTGACCGCCTGGTGATTCTGCTGACGGGCGCGGCCAACATCCGCGACGTCATCCTGTTCCCGACGCTCGCGCCCGAAGCGCAGGCCTAATCCTTTCCCTTGCCCTGGTTCCTCCATCTCGCGCTGCGGCAGCTTTTCCCTCCGGCTAAGCGTTTTCCAGCGTTCGCAACGGTCTCGATTCTTGGGGTTGGCCTCGGCGTAGCCGCCTTACTGGTCGTGCAGACGGTGATGAATGGTTTCGGCGAGGAGCATCGCCTGCGCATTCGTGAATCCTTCGGCGATTGCGTGGTCGTCGCCCGCACGCCCATCGACCGCCCGCAGGACTTGCTCAAGGCCTTACGCGCCGACGCTGCCGTGGCCTCGGCCACGCCTTTCTCCGAAGGGCCAGCCCTCGCCCGCCAAGGCGATTTCTCAGGCGTCGCTTTTGTGCGTGGCATTGACCCGACCGATACAGGCCATCCTGCCCGCAAGTATGTCTTCGCTGGTGGCTTCGATGAATTAGATGATGGCCGCGTGATCTTAGGTTTTGGCTTGGCCCGCGCCCTCCGCGTGCAGGTGGGCGACAAGATCGAAGTCTGGTCTCCGGCGATGGCCGAACGGGCCGAGAAGGGGAAGGCCCCACTCCCCGCCGTCTTGGAGGTCTGTGCCTTGGTGCGCACGGGCTTCACTGAAGTCGATGACCGCGCGGCCTTTATTCCTTTGCGCCGCTTCAATCAGCTCTGGTCGATGGGCGACCGCGTGCACGGCCTGACGCTCCGGCTCAAGGAACCCGCGCAGGCCTATGAAGTCGCGGCGCGTCTAAACGTTGGCCGCCCGACGCTGCAGTTTGTGCCCTGGCAGGAAATTAAGAAGAACTTCCTCGAGGCCATCCGCTTCGAGAAGACGATGCTCTTCTTCCTGATGTTCATTATCACCTTGGTGGCTTCGTTCTCGATTGGCAGCACGCTTTTCTCCGCAGTCATCCGTCGTTCCCGTGAAGTGGGCGTACTCGTTGCCCTCGGCGCCCGCCGGCTGCACCTAGTCGCTCTCTTCGGCCTACAAGGCCTGCTCATCGGCGCGCTCGGTACGTCCTTAGGCTTTTTACTGACGTGGTTGATCTTGTTCTTCCGCGAACAAATCCTGGGCACGATTAATTACCTCTTCGGTAACGGCGATATGGTCGCTAACGTTTACCAGTTTTCGAAAGTCCCCCTGCACTACGATGCCTCGGACTTCTTCGTGGCGGCATTCTTTACCTTGTTGGTAACCACCATCGCTGGTCTCGTGCCCGCCCTCTGGGCCGCCGGCCGCAAACCCTCGGAGGCCATGCGCGATGCCTGAAGCTGAAATTGTTCTCTCCACGCAGGGCTTGCAAAAGTCCTTCGCCTCTCCCGCTGGCCCGCTAGTGGTACTCCGCTCGGTTGACCTTGTCGTGCACGCGGGGGAATCCGTTTCGATTCGAGGCTCCTCGGGTTCCGGCAAGACGACACTTTTACAGCTCCTGGGCGGGCTCGACGTCGCTGACGCCGGCGAAGCGAACTTCCTGCTGCCTGGTCGTGGCCTCGTTCCGGCTCACATGAATTTAGGTAAAGGCGTGGGCTTCGTATTCCAGAATTATCAGTTGATGCCGGAACTGAATGCCCTGGAGAACGTGCGCTTAGCCGCGCAGGTTGCCGGTCGCCCCGCTAGGGGTGCCGACGCCTATGCCTTACTCGAGTCGGTCGGCTTGGGTGGTCGTGTCCGCCATTTACCCTCCCAACTATCCGGTGGCGAATGTCAGCGCGTGGCTATTGCCCGCGCACTCATCAATCGCCCCAGTGTCTTGCTGGCCGATGAGCCGACCGGCAATCTCGATGAAGCCACCGGCGTAGAAGTGATGCGGCTGTTGTTACAGGTTGTGGCCGAAAGTGGCACAGCCTTGGTGCTGGTGACGCATAGCCGGGAGTTCGCAGCGCGGACGGACCGCCAATGGGTGCTGTCGAACGGCGTGCTTTCACCAGCCTGATTTGACACCGGGGGCGGAGTGGCTTGAGTCGGGAGACCATGACTCCTGCGACTCAGCCCGACCAACTCTTGAATGCCCTCAACTGGCGCTATGCCACCAAGGCCTTTGATACGATGGCTTTGCCAGTTCCGCTTTGGGAAGCCTTACAGGAATCCCTCCGTCTCGCACCGTCCTCCTACGGCCTGCAGCCTTGGAAGTTCTTCGTCATCACCGACCCCGCCGTCCGTGCCAAGCTCCGTCCCGTTTCCTGGAATCAGTCGCAAATCACCGACGCCTCGCACCTCGTGGTCATCGCCCGTCGGACCGAAATCACCGAAGACGATGTTAATGCTTTCTTCAATCAAATGGTCTCGGAGCGTCAGGCTAATGCCACGGTCCTTGAGCCCTATCGTCAGATGATGATCGGTGGCGTCGTGAAGGGGAAGGATGCCGCTGGTCAGCGCGAGTGGGCGGCCCGCCAGTGCGATATCGCCTGGGTCAGTTTATTGACCTCGGCCGCTGTCCTCGGCGTCGACACGTGTGCCATCGAAGGCCTCGATGCCGCCTCAATATGACGAAATCCTCGGCCTTGCTGGCACGGGCTACCAGACTGTGGGTGGCCTGCGTCGGCCGGCTATCGTTCGTCCCAAGATAAGTACGCGAGCATGAAGAAGATTCGTTACCCGGCCGCACACGTCATCGCAAAGGTCTAAGCCACTTTAGCTCCGGGCCGTACCACCGCTGGAAGTCCTCGTCATCCGTCAGGACCTCGGGGTCGCCAGTATTCCGTTGAGAGGAGGGCCTTATAAGTCTCGTCCGCAAAGCGTCGGCCAGTGCAGGAGCAACGCGCGCCGTGTGGCCAGGCGCAGCGGACAAGTCGACCCAACGCTTGGTTGAACCTTACGCATGCCGGGGCGGACGTACGCCAATGCGAAGGCGTCCTTCGGCGCCATCCTGCACGTGCATCTTGCGACGGGCTCTTGTAGGGCATTGAACTCGGGGAGGGCGGGTCCGACGACGACGGCGAAGCGGATGCGGTCCGCCCAGCATGTCGACGCCTTCACCGAGCGATGCCACCTAGGATGAGGCAGAGAATGGTGTTTTCGATCCAGTGCTTCCTCGACGAAACGCGCGGTACCTTCGGGGCCGAGGCCACGTGGTTGTAGGGCGACGGGAGCGTGTTGGCTTCAGGCGTTGGATTTCCGTGACGATACTTTCGGCGTAACGGTTAGGGACGGAAGAACGACGCACGGCCCCTTCTTCGGAAAGCTTAAGGAGTGAGTTCGCCGTGCGGTTGGCATGCGAGTCACGAGTCTTTAAGCGCGTGTCGACGCGCCCGTCGATTGCGACCGTGTAGGCTTCCTGTCGCCACGGGGCGAGTGCATCCACCGCGTGAGCGTGTCCGGGTCGAGGCCGAATTCCGTCGCCAAAGCACACCCGGGGCCCGGTGTGGCCGTCATCAGTAAGGCATGCGCGAAAGCACCGAGACCGTTCCCCGGTGGCCTTAGCGGCGGAGAGACAATCCAAGTTAAGCAGGCCGGGGCTTAGGGACCAGAGTAGCCAACCCAGGTCGGCTGCTTCGAGCCGTTGTGACCACAGGGCAAGAATTCCAGACGCCCGAAGCGGGCTTCCTCGGGTAGTGTATCTGTATCGATGGGGAAGGCCGTGCCCAGTAAAGGACATCTTTTCAGCGAGGGCCATGGCCTCGACGCGATCGTCGGGCGAGAGGGGCGTCGGCCCTTGGCAGGCGGATGCAGGAAGTCGGCCCAAGCTTGCATGGTCGTACACCATGGTGCGGGCGCTTTGCAGGCCGAAAGCGTGAACGCGAAATCGGCCGCAGTCTGCGCTTCATCTCGAATCGAAAGGCATTCGGCGGCGCGTTCGGGTAGGTTGTGGGCTTCGTCCACGATGAGGACCGTGTCGCTATCGTTCCAGCCGGGTACGGTTTCGAGGGCTGAACGGTCCGCGGGGAGAATACGTAGTATGTAGTCGCAAGATTACCACCTCTGCGTGTCCGAGCATCGCTTTGGTGATGTACCATGGCGGGACGCCGGCGATGCGGCCGAGTTCACGGAATGCGGCGGAGCTCGGCGCCGTCAGCGAGAAGCGCTTGCGGGTCGATGGCCGCGCGGGCCCAGTTGCGGCGAATCTCTTCGGGGTCGTCGGAGAGTCCAATCAATCTCGTGTTCGGAACGCGGACGGAGCACGAGCGCGCGGAGTTCGCCGGGCTTGGCTAAAGCGGCGGAAGTTTCCGCGAGGACCTGGATTTGCCCGGTCACTTTGCCCGTGAGGTAGAGGAGGCGGCCCGCCCGTCCGCTGCGGAGGAGGGAAGGCCCGTGGCGTAAAGCGGCGGAGGGTTTTTCCGAAAACCCGTGGGAGCGACCATGAGGCGAATGGGCGACTCCATCGTTGCTTGGTCGAGGTCCGCGCAAGGACTGGAGCCATTCTGGGCGGGGCTCCTTGAAGGGAATACGGTCGGGTAGATTGAGTAGGCCGGGCGTGACTGGCAGCGGCGGTTCTCGGCATGGGCCGCAAGCGTTTCGGCCTGTTGCAGGAGGTCGGCCTCGGCCGTATCCGGCAAAGCCATCGTCTGTTTGAGCCATCGGTCGGGGTCAACGAGACAAGTTCCCCGATGATCCGGCCGGCGCCAGGGCGGAGGGCGGGCCGCATGGCAGTAGACGCCGAGTTGTAGAAAATGGTGTGGGTACCGCACGTGGAGGAATTCCGGCCGGCGAGGGAGCGAGATCGAGGACGGTCTTGATTTCACGGATATGAATCTTGGCCCGGCTTCGCGCCACTGGTCCGTCCGCCCGGTGATGACGACGGTCCGCGAGCACGACAATCTCGCAGGTGATGGGCTGTTCGAAGGTCCAGTCCGCCCCTTCCGCTTCGGCCTGCTTGCGCATCGTCTCATGCCATTGCCGGCCCGCCTCGGCGCGCCACGGCGAACCGCCCGCACCAGCGCCAGGGCCAAGGTCGGAAGGTAGCGAACTCCTGCGCACTCACTTCGATGCGCCGGGCTTTGACCATCGATGCGCATCAGGCAGGACGAATGAATTTCCACCCGCCGCCCAGTGTTCTAAGTCTGTGGCCAGCTTGCGACCGTTTCTTCATCATTCGTTTGGGCATCGAGCGGTTTGCGTGAGGATGGCGGCCGCGGCTTCCCGACGGCCACCGAGTTGGGCGAGCCACTGTTCGGACACGGGCCAACCGCCGTCCTTAATCATCAGCCACAGGCCTTTAAGTAGGCGCAGTCTGCGCGCGGGCGTTCGGCCATGGCGGCGAAAAGTTCGTGGGCGATGCGGTAGCAGACTTGGGCTGACTCCGGTGGCGGCGGATTACGGCGGATCATCGACGCGAACGGCAAGGCCCGCTCCATGTACGATGGCTGCGGGCGATGCCCTGCGGCGGGTGAGTAGTCGGTAGTCGCGAGCGAAACCGCGTGCCCCCGTCCTTGCCCGTTTCCAACGTCACTTCGCATTCGTCAAATAAGTCGGGTGGCGTCGCACCCTTGGCGTGAGAGTGGCGAATGAGGCAACGTTCCAAGCCTTGTTCGGGCTCGAGCAGCGTGAGCAACAGGTGCGACTCTCCGGAAGGGTCGCGCCCGAGGACCAAGCAGCGGAGGGAGTGCCGACGACATTACGGCCTAGGACTTGTCGCGGGCTTGGGATAACGGAGCCGAAGCTCATGAGCAGGCCGAGGGCCTCGCCGACGGTGAGTTTAGTTTCCCGCACTTCTTCCGGCGAGAGGTGGAGGATGACCCCCGTGGTCGGCGCCGGCGCCGCGGGGGACGAAGACGTTGACGACGGGCTTACCAATGGCTTGGCTAAAGACCGTTGGGCTGCTCGTGGTCACGAAGGCGATGGTCCACATCCCGGGCCGGGGGAACTCGATCATGACTACGCGGCGGAAGGTGTCCTTGTTGCGTCGCTGAGGGCATCAAACCCTCTGGCGGATAGAATTATAAAGGGCGCCCAAGCCAGGCATCCGCTCGAGGAGGCTGGCGAACCAACGTTGGAGGACTTTGCCGAAGAGCCGCTTGGAGAGGAAACCAAGGCCGGACAGGATGGCGGCCATGACGAGGGCCGACGCCCAGGACGAGTAAGGCGTGATTAAGGCCGGTCCTTGAAATCCGGCACGTCTGCTTTGTTCGGAAAGAATAGCGGGAAGACGGCTTGGAAGACCGACTCCACGGGGGCGGCAATCAGGCCAATCAGGATGGAGATGATGTAAAGCGTCAAGGCCGAGCGGCAGGGACGAGGAACATCCCAGTCAGGAAGTTGGGCCGAGGCGGGAGCCAAAGGATCTATTTTCCGGTGTTTCGGCATGGCACTTAAGAAAGCCGCTTTTAGGTCGGCTGGCAAGGGTGC